>CACYJV010000009.1 GCA_902774815.1 uncultured Prevotellaceae bacterium
TGACGTGCCTGCTTACGACCACGTGGTGTTCACAAACCAGCCCCAGCTGCTCTATGGCGACTACTTCGTCATGAAGCATGTCGATGCCTCGTCTTTGCAACCCTCCCTGTTCGCCGCCCGTCCTGCCGATGCCGACATGATGGGTGCTGTCATTGCCTTTGGATCCGACGAGTTCAAGACCTGGGAAGACATCCTTGTCTATTTCGAACGCCTTGGTGGCCAATAACGCTCCACTTGGTTCTTGTCCTCAAAAGGGGTGCCCACGAATCGCTAACAGTTAGTGAAAGTGTGCACCCCTTTTGAGGTCTTGTAAAAAAAGGCAATGATATATCAGTTCTTGCTCCGACAAGCTACGCAAGCGTCCCGAAGGGCCGAGCGGGCACAGAACGCCCCAAAGGGGCAGCATCTACTAGCCCAGGGCCGCGCCCTGGGTGGGGTGCAACAACCCCACCGTCGCCCTGCAAGGGCAAAACCATCATAAAAAGGTGCTGCCCTTACAGGGTGCAGGATCTCTCGTGTGACCCCACCCAGGGCAAAGCCCTGGGCTGTGTGGTCATGGGCCTTGCAGGCCGATTATGTGCCCGCTCGGCCCGTAGGGACGCTTGCGTAGCGTAATGGAGCAAGAACAGCTATGTTATTGCCTAAAAAAAGTGAGGCACAGTACTTTTGTACCGTGCCACACCTCGTGAATTGTATGTTTCAGATAGATGATATCTTAGTCTTCCCAAACGCTGTGGGTCTCGATGACATCCTTGGAGGCAGGATCGTGCGTGCCGTCGTCGTCACCACCCCAGCCGATTTGAACATCGCCAGTTCCTATCGCTCCACTACCTGCAGCAATCTGCTGCTCCATATAGAACGCTTTTACTTTAAGTGCGGGTGTTTGATATGCTAATTTCTTCATTGCTTGGTCCTCCTATTATTTAATTGTTACTTTCTTACCGTTGATGATGTAAACGCCCTTCTGCAACGAGTTCAGATCGTTGTCCTCAATCTTCACCTTGCGGCCCTGCAGGTCGTAGACACCCTCGATAACGCGCTGAGTGTTAACGCCATCAATAGCAGTAACCTCACCATCAACAACGAATGTCACTTTACTTTCAAGGTCTAATTCCTCACCAATCACAGCATTTGAGTTGAACCATGCACGCATGCCCTTTGTATTGGTCTCGCCCTTTGAACGCCAGAACTTATTATCGCTGATGAACAAACCATTCTCAGGAATAACGGTCTTCACGAATGTTCCAACCATCTCACTGTTTATCACCTCTGAGTAATTAGCATCTGCCATAGGAATGTTGTTGGTAACAGGAGCAGCCATCTTGATATTTGTCAGCTCAATGGGTTCTGTAATATCAACATCAGTCTTGATCAGATAAGGCTTACCAGCTCCAAGTGGTTTCAAAGCACTCATCGCATAAGAAGTAAACTTGAACGCAATTTCTGTAGGAATAAGCGTCTCTTCATCAACTGTGGTCTCCATTCCTGTATACTCGGCAAACTGCACATTGTCGCCGAATGCAGCCTTGGCATTCTTCTGGCTAAGCTGGAACGGCAGTACGATAGTGCTCCACTGACCAGCCTTAATGGTACGGATCAGTCTAACCTTTGTAGTCTCTCCTTCAGTAAATGTGGGAAGTTCCTCGGCATTTTCATCAAGAATGACGCAGTTCTCAACAACCTTGATATCAAACGTTACGTCGTCGAATCTCTCTATACCATCTGCACCGTCATAGTAGGTGAACTCCATCTTTTCACTTCCATCTGGACGTATGTCACGATCACCCTGAAGCTTTCCTTGCAGGACAGTGCCCAAAGCAAGCGTTGCATCTGCCTGCACTACAATCTCAGCGATAACACCACCGGTAAAAGTGGAACCATCAAAGACTGAATAAACTACACCAAGACGGCTTGCGTCTTCCAATCTGTCGCTAGTTGCAAACATATACTTGCCTTCTTCCGTTGTTTGAGCTGAGCCTTTGTTAGCGCTGACAACGGTGATACCTTCTGGCAAAACCAAGTCGAACTGGAAATCGCGATACTCTCTACCCGACGTGTTGACTAGTTCAACTTTAATAGTGCCCGTTGCTCCCTGGCGTACTTCCAGAGGAGAAACTTTCACCTCATCTGCCCATGCACTTCCTATGGCAAAGAAGGCGAGCAAAGTAAGTAATGTTTTCTTCATAATCATTATGCTTTTAATTGTTATTATTATATTCGTTTTTAGTTCATTGCACGACACAATTTGGGCTAGTAACCCAATATCGTGTTGCAAAGGTAGCGCTTTTTTCCGAATGAACAAGTATTTTTCGGCTTTTTTTCGTTCGCCGGGCGATTTTTTTGTATCTTTGAGTGCTTTTCTAGTCTATTTCGCGCTTTTTTCTTCTTTCCGGAATTCTTTTTTGCGGAATTAGTTGTAAATTTGCAGGCGAAAACAGAAACACCAATTATATAAATAGGAAGCAATGGACAATCAGAAGAAAGAGATGGCAGCAAAGCTGCTGAAGATCAAGGCTATCAAGTTGCAGCCGCAGGAACCCTTCACGTGGGCAAGTGGCTGGAAGTCGCCCATCTACTGCGATAATCGCAAGGTGAACTCCTATCCCGAGGTGCGCACCTACGTGAAATTGCGTCTGGCGCAGTTGGTACTGAAGAATTTTGCCGAAGCCGAGGCCGTGGCAGGCGTGGCTACGGGTGCCATCTCGCAAGGTGCGCTGGTGGCCGATGTGCTGGGACTGCCCTTTGCCTATGTGCGTCCGAAGCCCAAGGACCACGGCATGGGAAATCAGATAGAAGGCGAGCTGGCTGCCGGCACAAAGGTGGTCGTGGTGGAAGACCTGATCTCAACGGGCGGCTCGTCGCTGAAGGCTGTTGAGGCACTGCGCCAGGCTGGCGTGGAAGTGCAGGGCATGGTGGCCAGCCATACTTATGGCTTTGCCGTTGCCGAGGAGGCCTTCAAGGAGGCTGGTGTGACGCTGTACACGTTGACCGACTACGAGCACGTGATCAGCGAGGCCGCCGAGACGGGCTACGTGACGGAGGCTGACCTGGAGCTGCTGCGCGAGTGGCGCAAGAATCCTGCTGAGTGGGGGAAGTAAAAGGTAATCTCGCACCCTCAGCCTCACAGAGGCTGACCACAGAACCACCATACCACCGAGATACCAAACAACCGTACCACCGAACAATAGAACAACTATAACAAAAATAAAGAACAACGTGAGTAGTAAGTTTGAAAGCAGCGTGCGACAAATCAACGCACCGCAAGAGAAAGTATACGAGATGCTGAGCGACCTCCAAAACCTTGAGAAGGTGAAGGAGCGCTACAACAGCCCCGACAACGACGACAACGAGATGACGGCAAAGGCGAAGGAGGCCCTGCAGACAATGACGTTCGACCACGACTCGCTCAGCGTGGAAGCTCCAATGGTGGGCAGCATCAGTCTGCACGTGGTGGAGCGCGAGGCCCCGAAGACTATCAAGTTTGAATCGGCTGCTGGTCCTGTGCCGTTCAACTTCTGGATTCAGCTGTTGCCCGTGACGGAAGAAACGTGCAAGATGAAGCTGACACTGAAGGCCGAACTGAACATCTTCATCAAGGGCATGCTCCAGAAACCCTTGCAGGAGGGCATCGAAAAGATGGCAGACGTGCTGCAGGCGATAGACTATAGGGATTGACGATTGACGGATTGACGATTTACGATTCAGTCACACTGAGTCGTGCAAGGGCGTTGAGATGATTGGGGCCATCTAAGGCATTTGGAAAATCGTAAATCGTAAATAACAAAATCGTAAATAAACATGTTATGGCACAAAAACTTTGGACAAAGAACTACGACATGACGTCGGAGATAGAGCGCTTCACCGTGGGGCGTGACCGTGAGATGGATCTGTTCCTGGCGCGCTATGACGTGCTGGGGTCGATGGCGCATGCCACGATGCTGGCGACGATAGACCTGTTGACAACAGGGGAACGCGACTTGCTGCTGAACGAACTGCGAGAGGTCTATGCACAATGCGAGCGCGGTGAGTTCGTGATTGAAGATGGCGTGGAGGACGTGCACTCGCAAGTGGAACTGCTGCTGACGCGCCGCCTTGGCGATGTGGGCAAGAAAATTCACTCAGGCCGTTCGCGCAACGATCAGGTGCTGGTGGACCTGAAGCTGTTCATCCGACATGAACTGCAGGAAGTGGTGCTACTGGTGAAACAGCTCTTCGACGAACTGCAGCGCCGTAGCGAGGAGACAAAAGACGTGCTGATGCCTGGCTATACGCACCTGCAGGTGGCCATGCCCTCGTCGTTCGGACTGTGGTTTGGCGCCCATGCCGAGAGCCTTTGCGACGATGTGCTGATGCTGTTGGCAGCCTATCGACAGGCTAACCGCAACCCGTTGGGATCGGCAGCCGGCTATGGATCGTCGTTCCCGCTGAACCGTCAGCTGACCACCGACCTGCTAGGCTTCGAGTCGATGGCTTACAACGTGGTGTACGCACAGATGGGACGAGGAAAAACCGAGCGCAACTTGGCATTCGCACTGGCTTCGGTGGCTGGCACGCTGTCGAAACTGGCCTTCGATGCCTGCCTGTTCTGCTCGCAAAACTTCGGGTTCGTCAAACTGCCGAAGGAATGCACGACGGGTTCGAGCATCATGCCTCATAAGAAAAACCCCGACGTGTTCGAACTGATACGCGGCAAGTCAAACAAGCTGCAGGCTCTGCCTCAGCAGGTGACGCTCATCATGAACAATCTGCCGACGGGCTACTTCCGCGACCTACAGATCATCAAGGAAGTGTTCCTGCCTGCCTTCGACGAGCTGAAGGACTGCCTGAACATGGCACACTACATCGTGAAGCGGATGGAGGTGAATCGACACATCCTTGACAACCCCATCTACGAGCCGATGTTCTCGGTGGAGGAGGTGAACAGCAGGGCTGCTGCCGGCGTGCCTTTCCGCGATGCCTACCGACAGGTGGGAATGGAGATTGAACAGGGCAAGTTCCACGCCAATAAGGACATTCACCACACCCACGAGGGGAGTATTGGCAACCTGTGCAACGACAAGATAGCCGCACTGATGAACGAACGCATCGCCGACTTCCACTTCGGACGCGCCGAGGAGGCTGAGAGAACGCTGCTGAAAAGATAAACCGAGGAAAGACCGTAGGGGCAGACTCCCGTGTCTGCCCGCGGAGAAAAAGGACAAGAAATGAAACAATTGAAAAAGACCAGAGGAGTTTGGCGAGTGGCAGGTTTCGTGGCCTTGTGGCTTTGTGGCTTTGTGGCCTCATCGTGCGGCGACACGCAGAGCGAGTACTCATCATGCACGTGCTACTTCGTGTTCGACAACGATGCACATCTGGACCCGACGTTGGCTGCAGCGATGACCCCCTACTCCGGCGTTTTCACCACCGTGACACAAACCATGAAAGGAGGCGCACGCTACTTCGTGTTCAAAAGCAATCAGCAGACTCAGTCGGAGAGCATCTTCAACGCCATTGATACGCGGCGAACGCTTATCATGGGCATGAACGATGGTGTCATCGTTGGCTATGGCGTGCTGTCCGATCCAGTCACCTTCTACGCCTACGACCGCGAATGCCCCAACTGCTTCGACCCGAACCGCATCCCTATACGCAGCTATGCACTGACCACGACATCGAATGGCATGGCCGTGTGCAACACCTGCAAACGGAAGTACGACATGAACAACGGCGGCAATCTGGTGGAAGGCGATGCCGGAAAGAAGCTCACCCGCTATCGTGCCGCCACGACAGGTCCTTATGGCAAGCTGAGCGTGAACTAAACCGCGAAGAAAGTGCACTCCTTATATTAAAAATCTTAAATTATTTTGGTGGTTCACGTTTTTTGCCGTACCTTTGCACTTCGAAACGCAAACGATGCGTTGCCGCAATGGTGGAATTGGTAGACACGAGGGACTTAAAATCCCTTGGCCAGTGATGGCTGTGCGGGTTCGAGTCCCGCTCGCGGCACATTTTTCAAACAAACAAAATAACTTAGGAAACAAGGTAACGATTCCCAATTATGAGAAGAAATCTTATTCTTGCATTATCAGCAGCATCCATTCTCTTTTTCACATCGTGTTCAAAAATGGGCGCACTCAGCGCCGATAACTTCGACGTGACGCCGAACCCATTGGAGTCGCAGGCAGGTAAGGTGCCCGCAACTATCAACGGCAAGTTCCCCGAGAAGTACATGAAGCGTAATGCCACCGTGACGGTCATCCCCGAGCTTCGCTCGAGCAACGGCCAAGTGGCACAAGGCATTCCCGCCACCTTCCAAGGCGAGAAGGTGCTCGGCAACGATCAGACCATTTCCTACCGTCTGGGTGGCCACTACACCATGAAGACTGAGTTCGACTACGTGCCCGACATGCAGAAGAGCGACATGTACCTGACCTTCCAAGCTCGCCAGGGCAAGAAGGCCGTGAGCATTCCTGCCGTGAAAGTGGCCGAAGGCGTCATCGCCACCAGCGAACTCTACCGTCAGACCATGATGCAAGCCGGTGGTTGCGTGGCTCCCGACTCGTTCCAGCGCCTGCAGAACCAGCGTTTGGATGCCACCGTTCAGTTCCTCGTCAATCAGGCCAACCTGCGCCAGAGCGAGCTGAAGAACAATTCCGTGCAGGAGTTCGTACGTATGTTGCAGAAAATCAATGCCGATCGCGGCGAGACGCTCAACATGCGGAATGTGGAAGTGGCTGCCTACGCATCGCCCGAAGGTGGTTACGAGTTCAACGACCGTCTGGCCGGTAAGCGTCAGGACGTGTCCGAGGACTACGTGAAGCAGCAACTGAAGCAGGCTAAGGTCGATGCCCCCATCGACGCACACTACACAGCACAGGACTGGGAAGGTTTCCAGAAGCTGGTACAGGCCTCGAACATTCAGGACAAGGACGTCATCCTGCGCGTTCTGTCGATGTACAAGGATCCCGAGCAGCGCGAACAGCAGATTCGCAACATGAGCCAGGCCTTCCGCGAGCTGGCCGATGGCATCCTGCCTGAGCTGCGTCGTGCCCGCATGACCATCAACTACGAACTCGTTGGCCGCAGCGACGACCAGATCAAGGAGCAGTATGCTGCTGATCCCGCACGTCTTTCGGCCGAGGAGCTGCTCTATGCCGCCACACTCACCGACAACAAGGCTGAGAAAGAGGCCATCTACAAGACTACGGCCCGTCTGCACGATCGCGACTATCGCGCCTTGAACAATCTGGCTGTGATGGCATTTAACGATGGCGACGAGCAAATGGCAAAGGACTACATCCAGCAAGCCCTGCGCGTCAACAAGAACGCTCCTGAGGCATATGCCAATCTTGGTCTGATCGCCCTGAAGAACGGCGACCTGGCCGAAGCTGAGCAGAACATCGCCAAGGCCACCGGCGCCAATGCACTGGGCGAGGCACTGGGCAACCTGAACATCGCAAAGGGCAACTATCAGCAGGCCGTGAACAGCTTTGCCGGCAACGCATCGAACAGTGCTGCGTTGGCACAGTTGCTGAACAAGGACTACGAGGGTGCACTGAAGACCCTCGACGCCATACGCACTCCCGATGCCATGTCGAGCTATCTGCATGCCATCGTGGCTGCCCGCCGTGGCAATAAGTTCGCAGCCGAGTCCTACCTGAAGGAGGCGCTGGAGAAGGATCCCTCGCTGAAGGCTTATTCCGAAAAGGATCTCGAATTTCTGTTCCTGAGGAAGTAAGTGAGAATGAGTGTAACCCATCATAATCATTGGAAGCAATCCCCTTCCCGTTCGAAAGGCATCATCAACGCCCTGAGAACCGGGATGGGGATTGCCCTTGTTTTGTTGCTCGCATCGTGTGGCTCTGACGGTGAGCAGTTCCGGGTGAGCGGACAATTCCGCAACCTTAACCAAGGCGAATTCTACATCTACAGCCCCGACGCACTGATCAGCAAGGTAGATACCATCAAGGTGGACCGTGGCCGTTTTGCCTACGAGATTCCTTGCCGACGCGAAGGAACACTCGTCATTGTGTTTCCAAACTTTTCGGAAATGCCCGTCTTTGCAGAACCAGGCAAGAAGGCTAAGGTGAAGGGCGACGTGTCGCACTTGAAGGAAGTGGAAGTGAAAGGCACCAAGACCAACGAGACCATGACAGCATTTCGCCTGCAGATAGCAAGTGTATCGCCACCTGAAGCCGTGCGTCTGGCCGCCCAGTTCGCCAAGGACCATGCCGATTCGCCCGCCAGCGTCTACATCGTTGCACGCTATCTGATGCAGGGAAACGATGTCGACATGAAGAAAGCCGTTGAGGTGCTGCAGCTGATGCGCAAAAGTCAGCCCGACAACCGCGACGTGGCAGTGCTGTTGGGCAAGGCGAAGAGCCTGCAAGCCAGCACCCAGGGCAGCAAATTGCCATCTTTCAAGGCTACCGACGTCTATGGCAAGCCGTTCACACAATCGGCCCTGACGGGTTCGCCGCTAGCAGTGGTGTTCACATGGGCAGCATGGAGCTACGACAGCAACAACATGATGCGCCAGTTGCACACCATGCAGAAGCGTCTGGGCAGCAACAGGCTGAAAGTAGTCGGGCTCTGTGCCGATGGAAACGTGACGGAATGTAAGCGTGCCTTGGAGCGCGATACCATCACTTGGCCCACTACATGCGAGGAAGATATGCTCGACGGCAAGTTGATGAAGACATTCGGACTGACCTACGTCGGCGAAAACATCGTCTACGAGCAAGGCCGCATCGCAAAAACGGGCCTAACCATCAACGAACTGAAAGACTATCTGGAGAAGCAGGCCACGCGTTAACCTTGGCTGAGCTCAGAATACCATCCTGACACCACGCTCCTGCTTCAACAAAAAAGTTTAGGTTTCGTGCCATTAAGTCGAAAGATTTTAGTAACTTTGCACCGATAATACAGGGCTGCTCCCTTAGTTCAATGGATAGAACAAGTCTCTCCTAAAGATTAGATCCGAGTTCGATTCTCGGAGGGAGTACCCACCGACGACAGGCTAACGAAACCATCTATCAACCAAAACCACAAACAAAATGCTTGGAGCTATCATTGGCGACATTGTAGGGTCGCGCTTTGAGTTCGACGAGACCCCCACAGAGGGCTTCGAACTATTTACCGAAGATTGTGACTTCACCGACGACACAATCTGTACGGTGGCTATTGCCGATGCCATCCTGAACGGCCGTGACTACAAGGAATCATTGGTGGATTGGTGCCTACGCTATCCGAACCCTAAAGGTGGTTATGGAAATATGTTCCTGCACTGGCTGCACGAGCAAAACCACCTGCCTCAGGCTTCCTATGGCAATGGTTCGGCCATGAGAGTGAGCCCTGTGGGATGGCTGTTCCACGACTATCATGAGGTACTCAGCCAGGCTAAGCAGAGTGCCGAGGTGAGCCATTGCCACTCGGAAGGCATCCGTGGCGCACAATGTGTGGCCGCCATCATCTACTGGCTACGCACCTGCCGACTGACGAAGGACGACATTGAAGGTGCCGTGTCAAAGAACTTCGGCTACACCATTCCGCCATTGAAGGACATCTTCCGTATAGGTGGCCTCGGCCACTTCGACTCCACTTGTCAGGAAACAGTGCCCTATGCCCTGCGTTGCTTCATAGATGCAGAGACCTTCGAGGGAACCCTGCGAAATGCCATCATGGCTCAGGGCGATACCGATACGAAGGCTGCCATCGCCTGTTCGATGGCCGAGGCCTGCTATGAGATTCCAGAGGACATCGCCAACCGTGCCTTCGAATTCCTGCCTGTTGACATGCTGAAGGTGGTGGAGCAGTTCTACGATCATATCATGGTGGAGTAAAGATAGTTCTTTCTCAGGGGAACGACAGCAGCAGAATATTGCTGTAAAAGCTAGAGAAAGACTCTCTATTGAATGGTTGAGAAAAGTAGGCGCGCTGTGTCCCTACATTATAATAATAAAAAGAAGGATTGCCCGTTTGGACAATCCTTCTTTATGTTGATGACAAGAGTCAGCTTTAGAGTTTCGGGCCTGCGGCGACAAGCAAGAATGCTCGTTGCCTTCGGCTTCGAATCTCTCGTTTAGAGCTTCGGGCCAGCAGCCACAAGAGCCTTACCAGCCTCGTTGCCCTCGTACTTCTTGAAGTTCTTGATGAAGCGAGCAGCCAGATCCTCAGCCTTCTTGTTCCACTCAGCAACGTCTGCATAGGTGTCGCGAGGATCGAGGATGTTCGTGTCGACGCCCTCGAGCTCGGTGGGAACCTCGAAGTTGAAGTAAGGAATGCGCTTTGTGGGAGCCTTCAGGATGGCACCGCCCAGGATGGCGTCGATGATGCCGCGGGTATCCTTGATAGAGATGCGCTTGCCAGTGCCGTTCCAGCCAGTGTTCACGAGGTAAGCCTTGGCACCGCTCTTCTCCATGCGCTTCACGAGCTCCTCAGCATACTTTGTGGGGTGCAGCTCGAGGAATGCCTGTCCGAAGCAAGCCGAGAAGGTGGGAGTGGGCTCAGTGATGCCACGCTCTGTGCCGGCGAGCTTTGCGGTGAAGCCAGAGAGGAAGTAGTACTTCGTCTGCTCAGCGTCGAGGATGCTTACGGGAGGCAGCACGCCGAATGCGTCGGCCGAGAGGAAGATCACGTTCTTAGCCTCGGGACCAGCGCTCTTGCCGTTCACCTTCTTGGCAATCTTCTCGATGTGCTCGATAGGATAGCTCACGCGGGTGTTCTCGGTCACGCTCTTGTCGGCGAAGTCGATCTTGCCCTCAGCGTCAACAGTCACGTTCTCGAGCAGAGCGTTGCGGCGGATAGCGTTGTAGATGTCGGGCTCAGAATCCTTATCGAGGTTGATGACCTTTGCATAGCAGCCACCCTCGAGGTTGAACACACCCTCGTCGTCCCATCCGTGCTCGTCGTCGCCGATGAGCAGGCGCTTCGGGTCGGTTGAAAGCGTGGTCTTACCCGTACCTGAGAGGCCGAAGAAGATGGCTGTGTTCTTACCCTCCATGTCGGTGTTGGCCGAGCAGTGCATCGAAGCGATACCCTGCAGGGGGAGGTAGTAGTTCTGCATCGAGAACATACCCTTCTTCATCTCGCCGCCGTACCATGTGTTGATGATCACCTGCTCGCGGCTGGTGGTGTTGAAGGCGGCGCAGGTCTCTGAGCGCATGCCCAGCTCAGCGAAGTTCTCGACCTTTGCCTTCGAAGCGTTGTAGATCACGAAGTTCGGCTCAAAGTTCTCGAGCTCCTCAGCGGTGGGCTGGATGAACATGTTCTTCACGAAGTGAGCCTGCCAGGCCACCTCGACGATGAAGCGCACAGCCAGACGCGTAGCCTCGTTGGCACCGCAGAAGGCGTCGACCACGTAGAGGTCCTTGTTTGAGAGCTCCTTGATGGCAATCTCCTTCACCTTTGCCCATGTCTCTTCGCTCATGGGGTGGTTGTCGTTCTTGTACTCCTCGGTGGTCCACCACACCTTGTCGTGGCTCTGGGCGTCGTCGACGATGTACTTGTCCTTAGGCGAACGGCCGGTAAAGATACCAGTCATCACGTTCACTGCGTCAAGCTCGGTGAGCTGGCCCTTGTCGTAGCCAGTCAGTTCGGGCTTCATCTCCTCCTCGAAGAGGAACTCATAACTCGGGTTGTGTGCAATCACGCGGCTGCCGGTGATGCCATACTGAGTCAAATCTAACTTTGCCATAATTCTATTATATTAAAAATTGAGTTTTTATGCTACCTATTTAATCGGGTGCAAAGTTACAAATATTTTGCGATTTACGCTTGAAGTTTTGCGATTTATTTATGCATTGTCAAGGCTTTTTAGGTTAAAGAAATTAAAAAAACGCTCTCTTCCCACATCTTTGCCACACCGAGTTTGCAAAAAAAACAACTCTTTTTGTATCTTTGTCAAAAAATTGCAACATTCTAAAAATCAAACCGTTTATGAAGAACTACAGAATACTCCTGTCGTTAAGTCTCTGCCTGATGCTCTCCTTATGCACTTGGGCAGCGAAAGTGAAAACAAAGGCTGCACCTGGGGAAACCAAGGTGGTGGGCGGTGTTACGGTGAAAGCACTGTTCCTCAGCGATAACATCGTGCGAATCGTGAAATATCCTGGCCAGGGGGCCATGCCCGAGAAGAAGAGCTACTCCGTGATTCTCAGCGAGGGCAAGGCACAGAACCCTACTTTCAGCGTCAGCATCGACGAGAGCACTGGCTTGGTGACCTTCAAGGACCGCGATGGCAAAGTCCTGTTGCAGGAATCAGACAGTCCCCAGTTTGAAGCCCTGACGGAAGGACCAGATGCCGGTAAGTATCGCATCGCTCAACAGTGGTCAATGCAGGACGTTGATGAGGATATCTATGGTCTTGGACAACTGCATGACGAAGCGATGAGCTGGCGTGGACGCGAGATGGAGCTGTGGAACCACAACACTTACATTGCCATTCCCTACTTTACCAGCTCGCGCGGCTACGGACTTTATTGGGACAACGCTGGAAAGAGCTGGTTCAAGAGCCAGGAGAATCCCCTCACGGCAGCCTTTACATCGGCAGTGGCACCCAGCATTGACTACTACTTCATCTATCGTGACGGTACGCAGGATGGCGTCATCGCCGGCATACGCGAACTGACAGGCCAGGCAACGATGTTTCCACTCTGGACCATGGGTCACTGGCAGTGCCGCGAACGCTACAAGACCAGCGACGAACTGGCCACTGTTTTGGACAAGTATCGTGAACTACGCATCCCGCTCGATGGAATCGTGCAGGACTGGCAGTACTGGGGTTGCGACAGCAACTGGAATGCCATGCGCTTCATGAATCCTTATTATATAAACAAGGTCGGCGACCCCGCTTGGGAGAAATACCTGCCCGACGACCTGAAGAAGATGGCTGCCGAATACAAAGCCAAAGGATTGGAGCCACGCCTGAAGAGTCCTGAGGAGATGGTGAAATACGTGCACCAGAACAATGCCCACCTGATGATCAGCATCTGGGCAAGCTTTGGCTCGTGGACGGAACCCTATAAGGAACTGCAAAAGATTGGAGCGTTGCTGCCTTTCGACACGTGGCCTCGTAACAAGGGCGTGCTTCCCTATGACCCGTTCAACCCAAAAGCACGCGACATCTACTGGAAATACCTTTCGCACCTCTATGAAATGGGCTTCGATGCCTGGTGGACCGACTCAACGGAACCTGACCACTTCAACGAAACCAAGGAAACCGACAATTACCAGACCTATGACGGTTCGTGGCTGTCGGTGAAGAATGCCTTCCCGCTCATGACCAACCGCGGCACTTACGAGCACCAGAGAGCTGCCGAGCTGCAAAAAGCCAAAAAGAACAAGAACTACAAGGGTAAGCGTTCGGTGCAGATGACGCGCAGCGGCACCTTCGGTCTGCAGCACTACGCTACCTTCTCTTGGAGCGGCGACATCGGTGCTTCATGGAAAGAGATGAAGAGCCAGATTCCCTCTGGACTGAACTACTCGCTCTGCGGCATCCCCTTCTGGAACACCGACCTTGGCGGATTCTTCTATTGGGACCTCAACAACAATCCGAAGAGCCCTGCTGCTCAAGAACTGCAGACGCGCTGGATGCAGTGGGGTACGTTCATGCCCCTGATGCGCAATCACTGCTCGAGCCCGATGGTCAGCGAAATTTACGAGTTTGGAAAGAAGGGCGACTGGGCCTATGATGCCATGGTCGATGCCGTGAAGCTGCGCTATCGCCTGCTGCCCTATATCTACTCCATGGCTGGCAATGTGGTTCAGCAGAGTGGTTCGATGATGCGTCCATTGGTCATGGACTTTGCCAACGACAAAAGAGCTCGCCGATTGAACGATGAATACATGTTTGGCCATGCCTTGCTTGTAAAACCGGTCACCGATCCTATGTATACGTGGTTGGACAACCGTAAGAATGGACACGAGATCTACCCCGACGTTCGTAAGGCTGCAGCTCCCGTCAGTGTCTACCTGCCAGCCGATGCCGAGTGGTACGACTTCTTCACCGACGAGCGTCATAAAGGCGGACAAACCATTATGCGTCCCACGCCTATCACTGATATGCCGGTTTATGTGCGTGCAGGTAGCATCATTCCTCTCGGACCCGATGTGCAGTACAGCAGCGAGAAGGCTTGGGACGAACTGACCATTCGCGTCTATCCAGGTGCCGACGGCACATTTACGCTTTACGAGGACGAGGGCGACGGCTACAACTACGAGCGCGGACAGTTCTCGACAATCCCCTTCACTTGGAACGAGGCTACCCGTACACTTACCATCGGCCAGCGCCAAGGCAGTTTCCCTGGCATGCTAAAGCAGCGCCAGTTCACCATCGTCCTGCCTGACAAGCAGATGCGATTAAACAATTACAGCAAGGGAACCAATTCACTTATCATCTTTGAAGGCAAGAAGGAGACTGTCAGCTACGACGGTTCGCCTGTCACCTTGAAACTATAACGAGGAACTACCATATCAATTTAACTAACAAATACAACATCTCATGAAAAAGAATCTTTTCAGACATGCACTGCTCTTGCTGGTTCTCTTTGTGGCAAGTACAGCTATGGCCGTGGACTTCCCAAAAGTAGGGAAAGCTCCACAAGACGGAGGAAAGTACGTACTCGTGAGCTACGTCAATCCTAACAACTATTTCTCACGCACTGGTTGGGATGGTGCCTACTATCTCCTGCCCTATGCCGACTCTCATTTTGCCGACCATGCTTTCACGGCACACTTGGCCAACGACGGTTCCTGGTACTTCTCGGTGGTCACCGTTAACCAATACGACGATGGCGAAGGCAACATCACGACGGAAGAGCAGACCAACTACATAGGCTTCCATGAGTTTGCCAACGACAATCTCAATGCCCAACTGGCCTTCCCTGCTTATTTCACGCTGAAAACGGCTGAGGTAGACGGCTTCTATCGCATCATTCCCAGCGCTGAACAGGGCAACCCTGCCGTTGAAGGCATCCCCCTGCACCTCAATGCCAGCGGACAGTACCTTATCTGCTCCGAATCAACGTGTGGATATTTCCCCGATGTGTGGGGCGGAGTTAAGAAAGAGATTGACGATGCCGGCTACGAATATGTAGTTCTCGACGAGAACGACCGCTGCATTCCTCTCGACACGCGGTCTGAACTGTGGGCTTTTGCCGACCCAGACGAACTCCCTGCCATGAAGAATAAACTCGAACTCTACAGTGTTCTCACCGACTTTGAAAACCAGATGAATGGGCTCGCCGACGACACCTATAAGCCTGGCTTCCAAGGCGGACTCAATGCTGCACTGGTCTTTTATAACAAAGAAGAGCTGAGCGACGACGACCTTGCTGCCGCCGAGGCCATTGTGCAGGCAAAACTCGACCTCTACAACCAAATACTCGAGTCGAAGAATATTCTGGAAAGCGAGCCCGACCCGGAATTGCAGGCTGCCATCGAGAAGGCCGTATCCGAGTTCAATACCAAGAACAGCGTGGAAGACTTGCAGAAGGCACTCGCCGAACTGGTTGATGCTCAGACGAAGCACGACATGGAACAAGGCAATCTCACCCGACTGGGCCAGAACATGAGTTTCGAAGACCTCACATCGCAAGGTGGTGCCACCACTTCCAGCGTGGCCGACGCACCAACGGGATGGAACCTCTACGTCAGAGGAAAGCAGGTGGTGACCGCCGACGAGTTGCGTGCAGCAGGTCTGAACGGATGGGCAGGCATCAACACCGATGGCACTGGCATGAAGGACGGACAGATGATCTATGGTATTTGGAACTCGGGCATTCCCGAAATAGAACTGTCGCAGACCATCAGCGGACTGGAGACAGGCACCTACATCGTATCAGCTGCCGTGATGGTGGGCTCCAACGGTAATGGATCGCGTCGAACCACTCAACGCATCTTTGGCAACCTGAATGCCAAATACTTCGCCAGCGCCTATAGCTACGACACTGAGCGACTCAACCAAGAGGAAGTGTATGACTTCGAAGGACTGGAAGAACCCTACACCGACACGGAACTGCAGGATATGTCTGTACGTGCCTTCGTCTACGATGGCACACTTACCTTCGGCTTGCGTACCGATGGAAACATAGCTGCCGCAAACCGTACAGAAGCCAATGGTGCTGGTGGCGACGGTTGGTTCAAGGTCGATAATTTCCGTATCCAAAAGGAAGGCTATGTGCAGGAAGATGCCCTTGCCGTCTATCAGCACTATTGCGACGTCATCGACGACCTTTTGCACGAACAGTTGCAAGAGGCTGTTTACGACCAGACTTCCGACCTGCTCAAAACCATCAGTTGCGACAACACGAGTTCGGCCGAGGAGATTGTGGCAGCCATCAAGGCCCTTTTGGACATCTATCCCACAGTTAAATCGTCAGTAGATGCCTACGAGAGATTGAGGGAAGCCATCTTCCAAGCCTATGACAATCTCGATGAATACAGCAACTATGCAGGTGCCGACGAGTTCAACGACCTCATCATGGATGCTGAAGACATGTTTGAAGCTGCTCAGGCCGATGAAGAGGACATCGATGAGATGATTAAGAAACTCGACGAAGGATTCCTGAAGTTGAAGCTTTCGGGTGTTGCCGTAGGCATCTACGTCACCGACCTCATGAAGAACCCTGGCTTCGAGGACCTCTCTGCTCAGGGCAACATCGAGACTGGAGGCTCCGTCAACCCGCCGGCAGGATGGGATCTCTACGTGGATGGCGAGAAGCAGACCTCAGCTCCACCGTTCGGATGGTGCGGCATCAACAATGGCGACGACATCTCCTTCGCCGGCATCTACGACGAGGACGGCAATCCCGTCACCGTACAGTATGTTGAAGGCACTCACCTCTGGGGTATCTGGAACGGTAACATTCCCAATATTGAACTCTCGCAGACGCTCAGCAACCTGCCCAATGGTGTGTACGTGCTCTCGGCCAATGTCATGGTGCAGTATCAGTGGGCCGGTAACTGCCTCACCACGCAGCGACTGTTCGCCAACGACTACATACAGATGTTCGGTATGGAGGAAGAACATGCCGTTAACCTGCCTGAGGATGCACAAGCTGCCAAGCAAGCCGACGAGACAACACCCGCTGATCAGGAACAACACCTGACCTACGCAGGCTATACCTGTACTGCCGACGACCCATACACCAACACACTGCGCCCGATGCAGGTGCGCTTCTATGTAGTTGACGGAACAGCGAAGTTGGGATTCCGTACCAACAACGTCAATCCCGATGGCACGGCCGACACTTCGACGGGCCATGGATGGTTCAAACTCGACAATTTCCAGTTGTTCTTTGAAAGCGACGAACTGCCCACAGCCATTCAAGGCGTCACTGAAAGCACTGCCAACGCTGTCAGTCAGCGCTACTTCAGTGTCGATGGCCGACAGCAGCGCAGCCTCACTCGTGGTCTGAACATCGTGGAGACACGCCATAGCGACGGTACCCTGAAGACTACGAAGGTCATCGTGAAGTAGATTTCCAACCATTCGGCTGAGAAAAACCACACCTTTCTCAGCACTACATGAGGTGCGTGTGCCCATCATCTTTGGGCACACGTACTTTCTTTGTGAAAAAAAACATCGCGTTTCTTTTGTTCTGCGCCCGTTTTTTTCGTAACTTTGGCTCTGCCTAACTTACTTTCGTTCGGAAATGAAAAAGAAAAACGAATTATCTTTTTGCATTTCACTCACTTATTCGTAACTTTGCGACGGAAATCAAGAACTAATAAAAAATAATGACAACATGAAAACCATCAATCTTAGCGAGCAAAACTCCGCAATGAACACCTACATGGCAGAGATTCGCGACGTCAACTATCAGCAGAACCGACTACTCTTCCGCAACAACATCGAACGTATTGGCGAGTTAATGGCCTTCGAGATTTCGAAACATCTCGACTATGCCGCAAAACGTGTGGTAACCCCGCTCGGTGAACTCGACATCCAACTGCCCACCGACAATATTCTCGTGGCTACCGTGCTGCGTGCAGGCCTGCCCTTCCATCAGGGATTCCTGACGGTGTTCGACCATGCCGATAATGCTTTCATTTCAGCCTTCCGCATGTACACCAACCGTGAGCACACGGAGGTGGGTGTGCACACCGAATACATCGCCTCGCCCTCCGTTGAGGGAAAGACGCTCATCATTGTCGACCCCATGCTGGCGACAGGTGGCTCCATGGCTGCCGCCTACGAGGCTTTCCTGAAGACTGGTAGGCCCAAGAGCGTCCACATCGCTTGCGTCATCGGCACGGAAGAAGGTATCGCCGTGGTGGCCGATGCCGTGAAGGATGCCGATGTCACCCTTTGGTGTGCCGCCATCGATCCCGGCATGAACGAGCATAAGTACATCGTACCAGGTTTCGGCGACTGCGGCGACCTGTGTTTCGGCGAAAAACTTTAGTCCACCCTACTCTTCGTTGCTGAAACCCTGTCATTTCGTACTGCAAACCCATAAGTTTCGTCCCGCAAAAGCACTGCCTTTGCGGGACGAAACCTATGAGATAAAGGGAAGAAACCAATGGGATGGAAGGACCATCGCTATACTTTCTTTCTATTTGTTCAGGTACAGCCAGATGGCTCGCATACCTTCCAGGAGATCATTGTCCTCGGTGCACTCCCAGTACATGGCTCCAAGCAACCCCTGTTCCTTGATGTATTGGCACTTGTAGGCCAGCGAAACCGGACTGTCGTAGGCCAGCAGGAGTTTGCCATCGTCGCCAGCCAGATAGGGAACCTTGCCCACATCGTCCCACATACGCTTGTATTGTCCACCTGTCTCACCCGTTTTCACGAAGCTACCCAACACCTTGTTGCTACCAGCGCCGCGTCCATAGAGGGGCATGCCAAGTGTCAGCTTCTCGCGGGGGACGCCTGCCTTCAGGTGGGCCTGCACTGCCTCATCGACAGTGATGCGACCTGAGAGCGACGACCGATAGAGCGTGGTGTGATGTTTCGGTGGATTGGCCACGTCGTAAGCCATGATATTGACGAAATCGAGATACTTCATGCAGGCACGGAAGTCGATGAACTTGGCATCGGCAATCGTAGCGATAGTCAGCAACGTCTTCTTGCCAAGCACTTGGCGGAGGTCGCGCATGAGCAACGTGAAGTTATCGATGTCATCAGGCGATGCCGAGATTCCTGCCTCATTGCTGGAAGGATACTCCCAGTCGATGTCGATTCCGTCAAGGCCATATTCATCGACGGCTTTCTTACAGTCTCGCGCAAACCCCATACGGAAACGCTCGTCGGCAGCCATCTCGCTGAAGTTTCCAGCTGTCCATCCGCCGATGGAGAGGATGATTTTCAACTCTGGATTCTGCTCCTTCAACTTCATTACCTTCCGCAGGAAATCAGTATTTTGGATGGTCATGCCATCGAACGTGTCGGTGACCTTGCCGAAAGCATAGTTCAAGTGAGTCATCAACGTCGGATCGGGCATGCGCTGCGAGCCCCATGAGGCAACATAGGCCACGATGATGGGCTTTTTCTGTTTGGCCACTACGCCCTGCATCGTGCAGATAGCGAGCAGCATGAGGCAAAGGATACGTTTCATAAGCTAGTTATTTTTTAATGTATTTACGATGATTCTCAATGTTCAAGCCACGCACGGGAGTTTGCAGGCGACGGCCCTGTGCATCGTATAGATTATGGTGATTGCCGTCAGCCTCCATGGTTACCGTACCGATGGCAGCCAGTTCGGCAATCCACGACGGCCAATTGAAGGTAGCAGCGGCACTAGTGGCAGTGTTACCCTTGATGTCGACGATGGAAAGGCGCAACACCAGTTGCTCCGGATTGTCGGCATAGGCCTCGGCCAAGGAACTGTTTTGTGCGTCGAGGGTAATGTTGAAAGTGGTATTGTCGAACAACTCGCGTTCGCTGACCTCACGGAAGTCTTTCCACTCACCCGTTGCCGTCTGGTACTGAAGCCATAGCACATCGGTCTGGTCGATATTGGCATTGGTCAGCGGGAGTTTTCCTGTGCGGGCATTGTTATTCCACGACAGACGGCCCAACGCCAGTTCGTCGGCAGCCGTCTTGATGCCGAATCCCCACCAGTTGGGCACCTTCTGCATATCGGCACGATAGGCGAAGTGAGGCTTCACGTCACGATAGGCCTCGCCGGCTGGCGTCACCCACCAATTATTCTTGTTGGAATCCCACGACATCACGGCGAGATGCCAGTCGTCCCAGTTATAGATGTCGTAGCGTTCGATGAAGTCGGCATTCTCCAACATTTCCAGAATCTCCTTGATTTTCTCGGCATTCTTGGCATAGGAAGGTTTCGACTCAGTGGTCCACGAGGCGCCATTGTTCCACTCAGTAAGCCAGATGGGACGTTTCGTGGCATCGTAGATGGCCTTCAGCTGGTTGTACCACGACTGCACGTCGGCAGCCTCGTTGGTTCCCCAGTATGCGTGGAAGGTAACGAAGTCGCAACGATAGGCCATGTCGTCGACATGACCGATGTACTCCTTCACCCACGATGCATCGGTGGGACAGGGCGAACCTATGCGCATGCCAGTGGTCTGATAGCGTGGAGTCAGCGTGGTGGCTGTCCATGCCGAAGTGGTTCCATTGCAGGAGCAATCCTTGTGCTGTTCGGGATGCTCAGGTTCGTTCAGTCCAAGCATATGCGTGGCATCAGTGATTCCCGCAATGGTACTGACGGATGGCCAGTACTGATGGGTGTTCATGGGCACGTATTCCATGTCGAGTTGGTTCTTCTTGTCGGCACTCCACGTATAGAACCAAGTAGCCCGGACCAGTCCGCCTTCGGTGTTCAGTGCCGTCTGCCCTTCGGTGCTGGCCCATCCCTTCTTCGAAGTGTAGTTCCATCGCTTCACGTTCACATAGGAAACACGCCGGCAAAGGGCTGTAGGCAGATCGACCAACAAGTCCTGATGATCGGCCACGAACACGCGACTATAGCCCGTTCCGTCATTGGTAGTAGCCAGGGTGACCATATAGCCACGCTTCAGCAGGAAACTACTAATGCGGTTGTTGGCCTCGTCGGTATTGCCAAGCGAGGTCTTTCCCGTGAAGAAGTTATAGGATTGGCCCTGCTGAGCCTTCTCGCTATAACCGATGAAAGGCAGGTAGCGTGTCTGGTTTTGTGGGATTACGACGGCACCATCGAGATAGATCACCACGCGACAGTTGCGCCCGTGCTCGGCTGCCTCGCCCTGAATGGTGATGTGGCTGAGCCATTGATCGACAACAACCGATGGCCGTACGTTTTCCATGATGAGCCATGCATCCTCGTGATTCAGGCAGATGCGCGTCTGGGGTCCCATGGGCTGACGACCAATGACGTGATAGTCGATGGCCGAATCAAGCACAAGTTCGTCTACGGCAATGGAATCAACGTAGCGTTCGTACTTGCCATAGCGGTTCATGGTGCCTTGTTCGGAGTCATCATCGGCTGCCATGAACTGCCAAACAGAGCGTTCGTTGGCGGGTTTGTCGTAGTAGACGCCGATATAGGCCTGCGCGTCCTGCCCCGTGTCGACACCGAGGTATTTCCCTGGTGAGCGACGGCACGACAATCGGCCTTCATCTCCTGGCGAGAGCTGCCACTTGAAGGAGTCGTAGTCGTCACGCTTTGAGTCGACAAGCCACACGTTCCACGTATCGCCATCGGCATTTGAGGCTTGAAGGAAGCGACCTGTGCTCTCCTGTTGCAGCCAATAATAGCCGTCGGTATTGGAAGCGATGACCGTAAAGACGTAGTCGGTACTATCGTTGACGCCCCAGCGGGACAAGCCGGCATAGCCCTGACGGTCGCTACGGGTACAGAGATAGCGATCGTAGTAGATGTTATAGATGAAATACTTCGCACCAGGCTGGATTACTTGGGCAGGTTGCTGCCCTATGGCTTGAGCCATTAGAACAGTAATCCATGGCAGGAGTATCGTAAGGAGATTTCTTCTCATAGCGTTTTTTACTAGATGGACTAATAATTGAATGAACTGCCTCCGAGGAACTCACGCAGGAGCGACACAGGTGGCAATGCCTCGAATTCGATAGGCTGGAAGTAGCGTAGGAACTTACGCAGACGATAGGCCTCTGTGAATTCGGGACAATTCTCAGGAACCTGCTCCAAGGCGGGTTCTGCCTGTGTTCGGATGGCAGCAAGTTCGTAGATCATCGCCGTATTGAACATGGCATCGGCATTTTCCTGATAGGGGAATATCCATTTGTTCTCACCTGCACGTACCGAAGGCCAGCGATGGATGGTGTCACGGGCTGAGCAACCACGATACTTCACATCGCGAATGATACGGCGAAGTAGACGGTTGTCTGTAGTAGGAATATAGTTGTGGGTATCCAGCAGGATGGTTGTGAGCGCCGAAGCATAGACCCGGAACTTCTGGGCTTCAGGTATCTGTGCCGTCAGGTCGGGGTTCAGCGCGTGGATACCCTCAACCACCAACATGTCGTGCGGTCCTAAGCGCAACTTCTTGCCACTCTTCTCGCTACGCCCCGTTTGGAAATTGTAGCGCGGCAGTTCCACTTCTTCACCCCGGAAGAGTGCATTGAACTGCTCGTTAATAAGATCGATGTCGAGCGCATGCAGACATTCGTAGTCGAAGTCGCCATTCTCGTCGCGTGGCGTACGGTCGCGGTCGACGAAATAGTCGTCAAGCGAGATGGGAACGGGACGGATTTCATTGACGGCCAGTTGCACGGAGAGTCGTTTGCATGTGGTTGTCTTGCCGCTCGACGACGGTCCGGCGATGAGCACCATGCGTACTTCCGGCCGTTCGGCTACCATGTCGGCAATGCGCGTGATCTTCTTCTCCTGAAGGGCCTCACTTACGTTGATGATATGGCTGGCATAGCCTTTCTGAACGGCTGCATTGAACTCGCCAACCGTACCTATTCCAAGAATATTCTGCCAGCGATGGTGCTCCTTGAAGATTTCGAACATCTTGTCTTGCCGGGTCATCTCGCCAAGCATCGACGGATTCTTGCTCGACGGAATGCGCAGCAGCAATCCATCATAGTAGAGCTCCAGACCGAAGAGTTTCACCTGTCCCGTCGACGTGAGCAGTGATCCATAGAAATAATCGGAATAGCCGTCGAGGTCGTAATAGACGGTATAGAGCGTTCCAAGCGTTTCCAACAGTTTGACTTTCGAACGGGCGCCCAACTTGGTGAACAACTTGATGGCCTCATCGGTGTGTACTTCATGCCGGTGAATGGGCAGGTCGGCATCGATGATCTGCTGCATACGCTCGCGCAAGGCTTCGGCATCCTTCGGTTTCACGGGGCGTCCAATCTTCAGGTTGCAGTAGTAGCCGTTCGACACAGGAATGTCTATGACTACTGCACCATTGGGATAGAGGTCGCGCACGGCTTTACACAGGATAAAAAAGAGCGTCCGGGTATAGGCACGCTGGCCCGATGCCGACGTGATGTCGAGAAACTCCACGTCCTTGTTGCGATATACGCGGAATCCGAGTCCCTCAACCTTATTATTAACTTTGGCTATAAGAGGCTGATTTGGCAAATAGAGCCCCGACCGTTGATATATATCTTTCAGCGAACTGCCCATTGGCACCTCCAACATGGCATCGTTGTTGCGGCAATAGATGTGAGTTGTTTGCTTCATATGAAATAGTAATTATTAGGTTAGATGTCGCAAAGTTACAAAAAAGTTTGGAGTTTTTACCCTTGTAACCATTTTTTTCACTATCTTTGCAAACGAAAACAAAATTTTCAGTTATTTATGATCATCTTTTTCAAACTTCTCGGATCGCTAGCCCTGCTCATGTTCGGTATGAAAGCCATGAGTGAGGCACTGCAGAAAATGGCTGGTCCGCAACTGCGTCATGCCTTGGGAGCAATGACAACCAACCGTTTCACTGGTTTGCTTACGGGTACAGTCGTCACGGCATCGGTTCAGTCTTCTACCGCAACGACTGTGATGACAGTTTCGTTTGTCAACGCCGGACTGCTCACGCTGGCACAAGCAATTTCAGTGATCATGGGTGCAAACATCGGCACCACTCTCACCGCTTGGATCATGGCTCTTGGCGCCTCGTTCGACATTTCGAACGTGGTCTATCCAGCCTTCTTTGTCGGCATCATCCTCATCTACATGAAGAAACGCCGCTATGTGGGCGATTTCCTCTTCGGTCTGGCTTTCCTGTTGCTAGGTCTTACCACGCTGAAAGCAACGGGTAACGACATGGATCTGGGTCATAATCCTGCCGTAACGGCATTCTTTGCCTCCTTCGATCCCAATGCTTTCTCCACCACCATTCTCTTCTTAATCCTGGGTGGCGTGATGACATTCTGCGTGCAGTCGAGTGCTGCGGTGATGGCCATCACCATGCTACTCTGCTCAACGGGTGCCATGCCCATCTATCAGGGTATTGCACTGGTATTGGGCGAGAACATCGGTACCACCATCACCTCTAACCTGGCAGCCCTCTCAGCCAATACACAGGCACGTCGAGCCGCTTTGGCCCACATGTTCTTCAACATATTCGGCGTCATCTGGATCCTGTTTGTCTTCCACTGGTTCATCGATGCCGTAATGTGGCTCGTCGACTATGTAGGCAACAGCATGGGCAAAGACATGGCACACATGAATGCCAACGAGAAGCTGAACTTCGTGCTTGCAGCCTTCCACACGTGCTTCAATGTCATCAATGCAAGCATCCTCATCTGGTTCATCCCGCAGATTGAAAAATTCGTCTGCTGGGTCATCAAGCCGAAGAAGGTGGACGAGGAGGAAGACTTCCGCCTGCACTTCATTACAGCTGGCTTCATGAAGACTCCGGAACTCTCGGTGCTCGAGGCACAAAAGGAGATTCAATCGTTCTCCGAGCGTATGCAGCGCATGTTCGGTATGGTGCAGGAACTGCTCAACGAGTCGTCGTCAGACACTGGCAAGAAGAAAGGCGAGAAGGGTGGCGAGGACTTCAACAAGCTCTTCTCGCGCATCGAGAAGTATGAAGGAATCTCTGACAACATGGAGATTGAGATCGCTAAGTATCTCGATCAGGTCAGCGATGCCCACCTTAGCGACGACACCAAGGCAAAGATACGCGCCATGTTGCGTGAGATTTCCGAGCTTGAGTCTATTGGCGATGCCTGCTACAACATGGCCCGCACCATCAGTCGCAAGTATCAGGGCAAGCAGGATCACTTCACCGACAAGCAGTATGACCACTTGCACCAGATGATGAACCTCACCGACAATGCGCTCACACACATGAACCAGCTCATGATGGGCCGCAAGGAATCTTACGACGTGAACCGTACGTTCAACATCGAGAACGAAATCAACAACTATCGCAATCAGTTGAAGTCGCAGAACATCGTCGATGTCAACAACCACGAGTACACCTATGCCGTAGGTACCATCTACATGGACATCGTCAACGAGTGCGAGAAATTGGCCGACTACGTTGTCAACGTTGTTGAAGCCCGCATGGGTGTCCGCCAACATTAAGTTTTACAGCACAGATAAACATCATTTCCCTTCATTACGAATGTCCGCTCCGGCCAAAACCAGAGCGGACATTCTTGTTAGAGGGGAATCAAGGTTGGAGGATTGCTACTCTCTTATTCCTTTGCCAACAACTGACAGAGTTGGCGCATACCCTCACTGGCACCTTTGCGGATATGAGTCAGATTGGGAATGCCACCCGAGGGTACTTCTTCGGGGTCGATGAGGAAGATAGGCGTGCCGGGACGTGTGTAGCGAACCAGACCGGCAGCGGGGTAGACGTTCAGCGACGTACCGATGATGACGAATATATCAGCCTCGGAAGCCTCCTCGGCAGCAGGCGAAATCATAGGTACGCTCTCACCAAAGAACACGATGAAAGGACGCAGCAACGAACCATCGCCAGCGCGTTCGCCATCCTTCACATCGGCATCGTCAGGTCCCAGTTCCCGAACGTATCGCTCATCGAACTGGTCACGCGAAGAGCACACTTTCGTCAGTTCGCCATGTAAATGGATGATGTGCTTCGAACCTGCCTTTTCGTGCAGATTGTCCACATTCTGCGTCACCACCACCACATCGTAATCCTTCTCCAGCTCGGCAATGAGCCGATGCCCCTCGTTGGGCTGTGCCTTATACAACTTGCGACGCAGCCTGTTGTAGAAACTATTCACCAAAACAGGGTCCATCAGCCATCCTTCATGGCTTGCCACCTGCTCGACGGGGTAGTCTTCCCACAGACCACCAGCACCGCGGAACGTCTTGAAGCCGCTCTCCACCGACATGCCTGCGCCCGTCAGAAATACGATTTTCTTTTTCATCATTTTCAGGTTTAAGAGTGTTCGAAGTCCTTAATAATCTACAAAAATAATGATTTTTCACGAAATAATGCACCGCAATCGAAGAAAATGTGTAACTTTGCACGGTTTTTTCGCACATTATTATTTTTTAAGAGAAATCAAAGGACAAAAAAATGGATAAAGTAAGCTACGCATTAGGCCTCGGCATAGGCCGCCAACTGAGCGATATGGGCGCACAGGAACTGAACATCGACGATTTTGCACAGGCCATTAAAGACGTCATAGCAGGTCGCAAGCCGCTGGTAGACAACCGTGAGGCACAGCAGATTGTGCAGGATTTCTTCCAGAAGCAGGAACAAAAGCAGCGCGCAGCCGCAGCCGAGAAGCACAAGGTGCAGAAGGCTGAAGGCGAGAAATACCTGGCCGAGAATGCCAAGAAAGAAGGTGTCGTGACGCTGCCCAGCGGTTTGCAGTATCAGGTGCTGCGCGAAGGCAACGGCCGTAAGCCGAAAGCCACCGACCAGGTGCGCTGCCACTATGAGGGAATGCTCATCGATGGAACTCTTTTCGACAGCAGTATTCAGCGTGGCGAGCCTGCCACCTTCCCCCTGAACGGCGTCATTGCCGGTTGGACAGAGGGTCTGCAGCTGATGCAGGAGGGTGCCAAGTATCGTCTCTTCATCCCCTATCACCTAGGCTACGGCGAGCGTGGTGCCGGCGGAAGCATTCCTCCCTTCGCAGCATTGGTGTTCGATGTCGAACTGCTGGAGGTACTCTAAAGCCAATAGGAGGCCTCAGTTTGTCCAGCCAATCAATATTATCTAGATTTTCTGGAAAGCCTAGCCTCCCCAAACCAAGAAAAAGAATCTACAACAACAATAAAAAAAACAAACACAAAACAATGAAAAAACTTACAATTGTAGCCGTTATGGCTATTGCAGCCGCCACTTTCATGTCGTGCGGTAATGGAACCCCGAATGCAAATCTGAAGAACGAAATCGACACCATGAGCTATGCCATCGGTCTGGCTCAGAGCAACGGTCTGAAAGAGTACCTCGTAGATCGTATGAGTATCGACACCGTCTACATGAACGACTTCATCAAGGGTCTCAACGATGGTGCTAACGCTGGTGACGACAAGAAGAAGGCTGCCTACTATGCAGGTATCCAGATTGGTCAGCAGATTGCCAACCAGATGGTAGTAGGTATCAACCACGAGGCTTTCGGCGACGACTCCACCAAAACCATCTCTCTGAAGAACTTCATGGCTGGTTTCGTAGCCGGTACCACAGGCAAGGGTCAGAAGATGACCATGGAAGTCGCTCAGACCACAGCCACCGAGAAGATGCAGAAGATCAAGGCTGAGACCGCTATGAAGACCTTTGGTCCTAACAAAAAAGCCGGTGAGGATTTCCTGGCCAAGAAGGCAAAGGAAGCCGACGTGAAGAAACTCGATAACGGTGTGCTCTACAAGGTCATCAAGGAAGGTTCTGGCGAAATGCCGAAGGATACATCCATGGTGAAAGTTCACTATGAAGGCAAGACCATCGATGGCGAAGTGTTCGACAGTTCCTACAAGCGCAACGATGCTGTCACCCTGCGTGCCAATCAGGTCATCAAAGGCTTCACAGAGGCTCTTGTCCACATGCCTGTTGGTTCCGTTTGGGAAGTCTACATTCCTCAGGATCTTGCCTACGGTGAGCGTCAGCAGGGCCAGATCAAGCCTTTCTCGGCTCTGATCTTCAAGGTTGAACTGCTTGGCATTGAGAAGAAGTAATCACGTCTTTTCCCCGATTCACTTAATCAACACATCATGAAACGTATCGCATTACTCGCCGCCGTTGTTGTGCTCGGTTCTTCGCTGAGCACAGCCATGGCTGGCAAGAAAAAGGATAAGAAAAAGAAGGCCGATACCGAGGTGGTGGCTCCCGTAGCACCCCTCGTGCTCGCCACAACCGCCGACACACTGAGCTATGCTGCCGGACGCACTGCCACACAGGGTCTCATCCCCTATCTGCAGCAGGAGTATCGCGTCGACACAGCCCACATGGCCGACTTCGTGAAAGGCTATGAGGAAGCCATTGCCCGCCAGTCCGATCCCACCTTCGTGGCCTATCAGGCCGGCACACAGATTGCCCAGATGGCTACAAAGCGCATCCTGCCCAGCATGAAGGCTGACTTCGAGGGTAGCGAAGAGGCTCTCATCGAGGAAATCTTCCACAAGGGATTTGCGTCAGCCCTGAACAACGACAATACCGTGTTCGATGATTCGCTGGCACAGGCCTATTTCGAAGGCCATCGCAAGGCATTGAAGGAAGCTCAGTCGGCTGCCTACAAGAAGCAAAACGAGGACTGGCTGGCCGAAAACCGCAAGGGTGAGGGCGTCATCACGTTGCCCGACGGCCTGCAGTACAAGGTACTCACCATGGGTACGGGCGAAAAGCCCCAGAAGGACCAGAAGGTAAAGGTGAAGTATGAGGGCAAACTCATCGATGGAACCATCTTCGACAGCTCCTACAAGCGTAACCCGCAGACCTCTGAGTTCCGTTGCGACCAGGTCATAAAGGGTTGGACAGAAGCCCTGCAGCTCATGCCTGTCGGTTCGAAGTGGGAACTCTACATCCCGCAGGATCTGGCCTATGGCGAACGTCAGGCTGGTACCATTAAGCCTTTCTCCACCCTGATCTTCACCGTCGAGCTGATTGACATCGTCAACGACGAAGAAAAGAAGGCTGATGCCGACAAGACCGCAACCGACAAGAAGGCTACGACCGACAAGAAAGCCGCTGGTGGCAATGCCGCCAAGGTGGCTGCTGCCAAGAATGTGGCCCGCAAAATCACCAAGAAGAAGTAGTTGTCGGGGTGTATCACCCTACTCCACCTCTATCATAAAAACGACGAAAAGCGCGGATATCAGTAAAATATTCGCGCTTTTCGTTGCACATTCCAACAGAAATGCCTATTTTTGCTCATCTTTTGGGAATCCTTTTCACACCGCAACGCAATGAACAACTTCAATCTGAATGCCTCACTACGTGAAGCCTACTCGTCTTTTCCGGAAGCAACCCATCGTCCCGTCATCGGTATCACTGCCAACTATGAGGGCATCGATGCCACCCTTCGCCACGCTTACTACGATCAGGTGGTGGCAGCAGGAGGCACTCCTGTCATCATACCACCCGTAGCCGACAAGGATGTCATTGTCAACACACTCGACCACGTCGATGCTTTGCTGCTCAGTGGCGGTGCCGATTTCAACCCGCTTTGGGCTGGCGAGGAGCCATCGCCACAGCTTCACCACGTCAATGCTACGCGTGACTTGCCCGAACTGCTCATTACCCGACTGGCCTACAACCGCCAAATTCCTATGCTCGGTATCTGCCGCGGTATGCAAACGCTGGCTATGGCCCTCGACGGCCACGTCAACCAGCACGTTGAAAGCCCCATCAAGCACTCGCAGGATGCCGATCGCAGCCAGCTTACCCATAGCATTGCCATCAGTGCCGGTTCCACCTTATATGATATATTTAAGGACCAACTGCAAGAACAGGCCGACGGAACAGGCCGACTGCTCGTCAACTCGTTCCATCATCAGGCTGTTGACAAGCCCGGTCGTCGGTTCACAGCCACGGCAACGGCCCCTGACGGAACCATCGAAGCAATGGAAAGCAACGAGATGAAGCCCATCCTCGGTGTTCAATGGCATCCCGAATGGCTCGCAGAAGAGGGATTGCCGCTCTTCAAGTGGCTGGTGGCTCAGGCGCAACGCTTCTATGAGGCCAAGCGTCTGCACCGCCGAGTGCTCACACTAGACACCCATTGCGACACGCCGATGTTCTTCCCACAAGGCATTCACTTCGAACAGCGCGACGAACGCATCCTTTACGACCTGCACAAGATGACCGAGGGCCGACAAGACGCTGTCATCATGGCGGCCTATTTGCCACAACCCAAGCTGGGCGATACCTTCTCAGCCACGCTACAGCAGTCGTCATCGTTTGCCGGCATCACCGACAAGAAGCTGACCACTACCCCTTATGCCTACGCCAACGGCATCTTCGACCAGATTGAGGACATCGTCAGTCGCAACAGTCGCTACTTGAGCATCGCACGTACACCTGCCGACCTCTATGCCGATAAGCAGCAGGGGCGCAAATCCATCATGTTTGCCATCGAAAACGGCCTCGCTCTGGAGCACGACCTCACCAATGTGCGCCGCTTTGCACAGCGTGGCGTCGTCTATATCACGCTTTGCCACAATGGCGATAACGACATCTGCGACTCCGCACGTGGCTGCAACACCCACGACGGCGTCAGCCAGTTTGGCGAGCAGGTCATCCGTCGAATGAACGAGTGTGGCATCATGGTCGACCTGAGCCATGCCGCTGAGAAAAGCTTCTACGATGCCCTGCAAATCAGCAGTACTCCTATCGTGTGCAGCCACTCCAACTGTCGTGCCCTGTGCGACCATCCCCGAAACCTCACCGACGACCAGCTTCGCGCACTGGCTGCACGAGGCGGCGTGGCCCATACCACACTCTATGCCGGGTTCCTCCGCAAGACGGGCGAAGCCACTATCCTCGATGCCATCACCCATTTGGAACATGCCATCAACATCATGGGCATCGACCACGTAGGTCTGGGCACCGATTTCGATGGCGATGGCGGCGTTCGCGGTATCGCCGACGCCTCGGAACTCATCAACTTCACCCTCCACCTGCTCAAGCGCAAGTACAGCGAGCGCGACATCCGTAAGATTTGGGGTGGCAACTGGCTGCGCGTCATGGCTGAAACACAGAACAAAGCAATGAAACAATGAAAAAGAATATGATCAGAATTGGCATCGCAGCCCTGTTGGTGGCTGCCTTAGCATACGGATGGACTCTCCTTGCGCCCATCTTCAAGTCTACACCCGGCACCGACGAGGTTGAGGATGTCGAAAAGCTGAAGCCCGTGGGGCCGGCTTTCGATGCAGACTCGGCCTATGCCTTCTGCCAGGCGCAGTGCGACTTAGGTCCACGGGCCATGAACACCACTGGCCACGACCTATGCGAAGAATGGATCGTCAGCAAGTTCCGCTCCTATGGGCTCACCGTGAAGCGTCAGCATGCCGACCTTCGTGGCTACGACGGCACCATCCTGAAGGCAACCAACATCATGGCGCAATATCGGCCTGAGTTGACCACGCGAATCCTCATCTGTGCCCATTGGGACAGCCGCCCTTGGGCCGATAACGATCCCGATGAGGCCAACTGGCACAAGCCCATCATCGCTGCAAACGATGCCGCTTCGGGTGTTGCCGTGATGATTGAACTGGCCCGCCTGCTCAGTATGGAGGAACAATCAGGCGATTCAACAGCCAATAGCCAATCGTTAATCGGCAAATCCATCGGAGTCGACTTCCTCTGCCTTGATGCCGAGGACTGGGGCACTCCACAATGGGCCGAGGACCAGACCAACACCAGCGACACGTGGGCACTCGGTGCACAATACTTCGCACAGAACATGCCCGAAGGCTATGAGGCACGCTATGGAATCCTGCTCGACATGGTCGGCGGACAAGGTGCTAAGTTCTATCAGGAAGGCTTGTCCATGGACTTTGCTCCCGATATCGTGCGGAAGGTATGGCGCGCCGCCCGTCAGGCTGGCTACGGCAGCTACTTTCCCAAGAAAGAGGGCAATCCAATCACCGACGATCACATTCCCTTGAACCAGCATGCCCGCATACCGACCATCGACATCATCCCTCACTATCCCGACTGCCGCCAGAGCAGCTTCGGACCCACCTGGCATACCCTTGCCGATGACATGCAGCACATTGATCCCAACACCCTGAAAGCCGTCGGTCAGACCATGGTGCAGGTGCTTTGGACCGAGGAATAGCAAAAGGCATTTCTACATTTACCTCCATATCTTATTATTACCACTCCTCTACTACTAAACAAAGCATAGCTTCAAATGTTATGGAGCTATGCTTTGTTGGGTTATAGAGCAATGCTTTACTACCTGTAAGGCATTGCTTCATAAGTGACAAAGCATTGAGTTACGGGGCATGAAGCATTGAGTTATTGACTGCAAAGCATTGGGTTATGCCCTGCAAAGGATTGAGTTATGAGCGAAAAAGCTATGGTTATTTCGCGACGAAGCGCTGCTCTTTGTTTGGGATGCGGAGAGGGACTCCTTACAGCTGGCCGCTCTCGACCATCCGAACGACACGTTCGGTGACGCGGTCGACGCCCTCGGGATCGTAGTGCTTCTTCAGACTGGCACCGTAGAGCCATGCAAAAGCCTGATAGAAGCCTGCCTTCACGGGGCCGAGGATGGCCTGGATGAGGCCGTAGGAAGTGGACTTGCACTCGCGGTCGACGAGTTTAATGAGCAGTTTGCCCTGCGAGTAGGTGAGCTTCTTCATTCGTGGCGTGTAGGTACGCTTGATGTCCTCCTCGACCAAGCGCAAATGCTCGTCGCGCGACTTCTTATCGGGCAACGTCTGCAGGTATTCGTAAGTCTCACGGATAATGAGATTGCACTCCTTTGCAATGGGTAGCACCTTCTTTACATTGTAAACCAATCGGTTAAAGGCCTGCCGCTGCTTCTCGCTCTTGAAGGCTGTGGGCGGATAGACATAGATGTTCTGCATCTCGACATACTGAATGGAGTCGCCATCCTCAAGCACCTTGCCCACCTTCACCATCGGCACGTAGGTGGGGGCATCCATATCGACTTGCCGATCCTCAGGATTGACGTTCAACTTGCGCTTCTGCGCGGCCACAGGCAAACCCACCACCACCGCCAAGAGCAGTAGCAGCACACGCAGAAACACTATGTCAGTCCTCTTCGCTTGCATGATCAGGCGCCAAAGGTACAAAAGTTTTCGCATAATCGAGCAAGTTTTCATGGTTTTAATCATTATTTTCATTATCTTTGCAACTGGAAAACAATGAGAACACATCATGAAAACATGCTGTAAAGCTTTGGTTATTGTACTCCTGGCAACCATGCCCTGCATGCTTGCAGCACAAGATGCTGCCCGCAAGGCTACGTCGGCGGAACCTGCCGACAGCGTTGACTGGCAGCAACTGATAGAGGAACTCATCAGCATCGACGATGACGAGAGCAACGATGCATGGGAACAGCAGATGGAACTATTGGCCACGCTGCACGAAGAGAAGATTGACCTGGCCACAGCCACGCGCGAAGACTTGGAACAGCTACCCTTCCTGACCGACGAACAGGTGGAAGACATTTGCGAATACGTCTACCGCTACGGCGCACCAATGTCTATCGGCGAGTTGGCCATGATAGAGAGCATTGATTGGAGGACGAGAAGGGTGCTGAAGGAGTTTGTCAAGATGCAGTCCCACCCCGTTACGCCTCCCATGTATGAGGGGAGCATTTATAAGTTGCCATCGGACGAGCAGACATTGCAGCAATCAAAAAAGCATACCACTCCCCTCTTCACAAAGACGGATGAAGGGAAGGGACTGCTTCTATACACTTTCCACCTCCCCTTCTATCAACGCAAGGGCGACGAGAATGGTTACCTGGGCTATCCCTATCGCCACACGCTGCGCTATAGGATGAACATAGGACCCCATCTGCGTTTTGGACTGGTGGGTGCACAGGATGCGGGTGAGCCATTCTTCACCAATCGCAACACGTTGGGCTACGACCACTATGCCCTATATGGACAGTTGCGACGGCTAGGTAGGCTGAAAAACCTCGTAGTGGGCCACTACCGACTGCGACTGGGAATGGGATTGGTCATGAATGGCAACATGAACCTTGGCAAACGCGCCCTGTTGGATGGCGTAACCCGATCGGTCAGCAACATCACACCACATAGTTCGCGTATGTCGGCCAGCTATCTGCAAGGGGCTGCTGCCACCGTTACGCTGAACAGGCAGACCGAACTGACCGCTTTTGCTTCTTACAGAAAGCTCGATGCCACGCTGCGAGGCGACAGTGCCATTGCAACACGCCTGACCTCCGGCTACCACCGGACGCCATCGGAGATGGAGCGGAAGAACAATGCGGCGGAATGGCTGGCGGGACTGCGACTGGCTTGGCACTACGACCGCTGGCATGCCGGACTGACAGCACTCGCCAACGGCTTCGACCTGCCGTTGCAACCTCTGGCATCGACGAAGTCTGCGACAAACAGCCAGCGCTATCGGGAGATATATCCGACAGGACGCTCGTTCGGAAACGTGGCCGTTGACTATGGTTACCGAGGTCGCCGACTGACGCTTAGCGGTGAGACAGCGATGGACAAGGGTGGTGCATTGGCCACACTCAACGTACTGACCTACAGGCTCATAGCCCCTCTGCACCTGATTGCCGTGCAGCGCTTCTACAGCTACCACTACCAAGCCCTGCATGCAGCAAGTTTCGGCGAGGGCAGTCGTGTGCAGAACGAGAGCGGCGTGCTGGTGGGAGTACGGTGGAAACCCTCTGGAAATCTTCAAGTGATGGCCTACACCGACTATGCCTACTTCCCCTGGGCACGCTATCAGGCTTCTCAGGCCTCGCATGCCACCGATCATCTCATGGAACTGCGCTGGAACCATCGGCAATGGCGCTTCTTCGGGCGCTACAGGCTGCACATCGTGCAGGAGAACGACCACGAAACGGACGACGAAAGCAGTGCTTTGACGACCACAAAGAGCCTCATCAACCACACACAACACCGGCTTCGCTTGTCGGCAGCCTATGATTTCGGAAGGCTGACCACACGGACGCAACTCGATGCTGCAATGAGCCATAAACATACCGATAGCCGTGGATGGATGATTGGGCAGACTTTGGACCTGCGCCTGCACCGACTGATGATGAGCACCCATCTGGCCTACTTCCACAGCGACGACTACGACAGCCGCATCTATACCTATGAGCGCAACCTACGCTATGCTTTCTCGTTTCCAGCCTACTTCGGGCACGGCTTACATGGTGCCCTCTACGGCAGCTATGCCATCGCAGAACGTCTCAACATTTCTGCAAAGATGTCGTACACCCACTACTTCGACCGCCACAGCATAGGTTCTGGCCTCCAACAAATCAACCACAGCTCCCAGACAGATGCCGAGGTGCAGCTGGAGTGGAGGTTTTAGGGGAGATGACAGATGACTAAGAAGTTCAGGAAGTTAAAGAAGTTAGGGAATTTAAAGAAGTTCAGGAAGTTAAAGGAGTTAAAGAAGTTAGGGAAGCTAAAGGACGATACTTTTTCATCTTGAAACTACAGAGAGGATTTCATGTAGCGAGGCTAGCGTCCTTTAACTTCCCTAACTTCTTTAACTTCCTTAACTTCCAGACCTAATCCTTTCTATTCAAAGATACTGCATCAGGATGTCCCAAACGGCAATGATATGGCAGACTGAACCGGCAAGGACGAAGAAATGGAACACCGTGTGCATATAGCGACGATGATGAAGTGAATAGAACAAGGCACCGGTGATGTAGCAAACACCTTCGGCAATGATCCAGACAACGGCAGCCGTGCTGACGCAATCGAGTAATGGCTTGAAGGCAACGAGCACGGAAAGCCCCATCAGGCAGAAGCAAATGGTTTCCAGATTGCTGTGGTCCTTCAGCCGACGGAACGAGACGATGGTGCCTACGATGGCGGCCGTCCACACAAAGGCAAAGAGCAGCCACCCCCAAGGACCTTCGTCGCGCATGGCCACAAGTGTGATAGGCGAGTAGGAACCGGCAATGTGCCAATAGATAGCGGCATGGTCCCAACGGCGCAACCGCTCCTTCCACGGGTTCGCAGGACTCAGTGCATGGTAGATGGTGGAGGCAGCGTAGCTGCCAAGCATGCCGAAGAGATAGAGCGACACGCCGAATGTGGCCCAGCCATTGGCATGGCGCGCTGCCCATACGATGAACAGCGTGCCGACAACAACGGCCAACACGATGCCTGCAGCATGGCTCCACGAGTTCCAGAGTTCCTCGGCACGTGTGTATAGGTGTCCTCTCTTCGTCATATCTCTTGCCCCTTGCTCCTTCTCACTTGCCCCTTTTATCTTGCTCCCTGCCCCTTTTATCTTTCGATTGTGAAGTCAAGCTGGCGCTTCTCAAGGTTAGCCTGAGCCACACGAATACGGATGGGATCGCCAAGCTGATACTTGTGGTGACGGCGACGGCCAATGAGGCAGTAGTTACGCTCGTCGAAGTCGTAATAATCGTCATCGAGGTCGCGCATAGGCACCATGCCTTCACAATGGTTTTCGTCAATCTCGCAATAGATGCCATAGGACTGGATGCCCGAGATGTGTGCATCGAAAACCTCACCGATGTGCTCGCCCATGAATTCCACCATCTTGTATTTGATGGATTCGCGCTCGGCCTGTGCAGCGAGTTGCTCCATGTCGCTGGAGTGCTGGCACAGCTCCTCGTAGTAACGCTCATTGCCCGACTTGCCACCCTGTTCATAGCGTGTCAGCAACCGATGGACCATCGTGTCGGGATAGCGACGGATGGGCGATGTGAAGTGGGTATAGTATGGAAACGCCAGTCCGAAGTGGCCAATATTATGCACTGAGTATTTGGCTTTCATCATGGCACGCAGGGCAACGGTCTGGATGAGCTTCTGCATGCGTGTGCCTTCTGCATCGTCCATGAGCTGGTTCAGCGAACGAGCCGTCTGACTGGAGGTGCCTGCCGTCTTCAGCTTATAGCCAAGGCGCACGACGAACTCACGCAACCCTTCGAGTTTCGTCGGATCGGGCACGTCGTGAATACGATAAGGCAGTGTCTTGGGCTTCTTGCCACGCTGTGGTTTGCCCACGTCTTCGGCAACAGTACGATTGGCCAACAGCATGAATTCCTCGATGAGCTTATTGGCATCGCGCTGCCGCTTGAAGTAAGCACGTGTGGGACGGCCCGTTTCGTCGACGTCGAAGTGCAACTCTTCGCCTTCAAACTTCATGGCACCGTTCTTGAAGCGCTCCTCACGCAACTTCTTGGCCAACATGTCGAGCAGCAGAAGTTCTTCGGCATACTCGCCTTTGAGGTCGTGTGGTGCCAGATGCTTGTCGCTATCGAAGAGGTTCGGCGACGGACGTCCTGTGCCATCCTCCACCCCGTTCTGTTCCAAGAGTTCCTGCACCTCCTCATAGGCATAGCGACGGTTGGAACGAATGACCGTGTGGACAACCCGATGGGAGCGCACCTGAGCATCCTCGTCGAGCAGGAAGATGACGCTGTAGCACAGTTTCTCCTCGTCGGGACGCAGAGAGCAGACGAAATTGCAAAGGTGCTCGGGCAGCATGGGAATGGTACGATCGACGAGATAGACCGAGGTGGCACGCTTCTGTGCCTCCTTGTCGATGATGCTGCCCTCGGTGACGTAGTGCGAAACGTCGGCTATGTGGATGCCGACCTCGAACAGCTTGCCTTCCTTGCGTATAGAGAGGGCGTCATCGAAATCCTTAGCATCGTAGGGGTCGATGGTACATGTCCAAACGTCGCGGAAGTCCTCGCGGGCGGCCAGGTCTTGAGGCGTCACCTCGCCCGATATCTTCTTCGCAGCCTCCTCGACCTCCTTCGGATACTTGTAAGGCAGCCCGTACTGAGCCAAGATGGCATGCATCTCGGCATTGTTCTCGCCTTCGCGACCAAGGATGTCAACGACCTCGCCCACCATGTTTCGGTGCGAGGCATCGGGCCATTGCGTGATGCGAACCAGTGCCTTGTCATTGTCTTGGCCACCCTTCAGCTTGTCCTTCGGGATGAGTACATCCTGGGCGATGAGGTTGTCCTGAGTGACGAGGAAGGCAATATCGCGAGCCACACGCAGTCGACCGACGAACGTTTCCTTGGCGCGCTTCAATATTTCCAACACCTGTGCCTCCTTGATATGATTGCGACGGCGGGCCATCGTGGAGAAACGGACGTGGTCGCCATTCTGTGCCCAGAGCGAGTTGCGCTCAGAAACGAAAATGGGCTTGTCGCTGTCGTCTGGAATGACAGAGTTCTTTCCATTGGGTTTGCGCACGAAGCGACCTTCCTGCACCTGATTGGAGGTGTTCAGCCTATAGGATGAGTCGCCTACCTTGGCCAGTATGTCGTCCCATGCCATGTCTTCCATGGTCTCAATGGCCAGCATCTTCAGTGGATGCGTGTTCAGTCGCAGGGCGCGGAATATCTCCTTAAAAGAAAAAGTCCTCTCGGGATGTTCGCTAAAGAGTTGCGTCAGCATCTGCACCAGGTCCTGCTTGTTGGTGCGTCGGCGCATCTTAGTCTTGTTGGCGGCAGCCTTTACGCGTGCTGCCTCAGCCTTGTTGTTTCTCTTGGTCTTTGCCATATTGGTTTGGGGATTAATAGTTTTTACATGGCAAATATAGCCAAAAGTATCGAATAATGATGCGATGGCAGCAAGAAATTAAGTTTTCTTTAGAGAACAGGGGTGTGTTTGGGAGCAGAGAAAAAGGGAGAATGTCAAAAAAATATCGCTACGCAGTTCAATCCGCGTAGCGATATGGCATCAACTGATGACGTTCCTGCATGCCGTTCAATGGCGATGGGGATGTCAGAAGGCAGACAGATGGCCGGCAAAGTGCTTAGTCCGTGAATCGGACGCTGATGGTGCGCTGAGCACGAACGGTTTTATCGGGCGAGAGTACCGTAATCTTTACCTCGTGGAAGTTACCGTCGAGCAGTTCACGGGCATTGGCAAAGCGGATGATGGCAGAATTCTGGATGGCGCCTGTCACAGGAAGCACGTCGAGTGACACGCCACGGAAATTGCTGGGAGCCGTCATGATGGTTCCACCGGTATACTGCGAGAGCAGCCAAGGACGCTCGTAATAGTTGCGCACAGTGCTTGTGGTATCGGCACTGTAGACGGTGTGGACAGTACCCTTCGAGGTGGGCCAGTTATCGATGTTGCTGACGTACTCGCACGAGAGGTCTTCGCGGCCCATGGTGTAGTTGGGCTCATCAGTCAGGTTCACATAGATTCGGTTGGCTGTCGGACGGAAACTGAAATGCTCGTCGGCAAAGCGCAGGGCTGCCACTCCGCACTCCTGATCGCGATAGCCGTCGTAAGGACTAGTCGATGCGGCCAGCTCTTCGGCATTACCGCCCTCGAAACCTTTGGAACGAGAGGTGCTGTAACGGCCCTCGCGATTGAGGAAACCATACAGGCCATCGGCGGTTGTGAAGTCAATACCGCCTGTGATTCGACCGTCATAGCCCACGCAACCGAAACGGATGTCCATCGTCGAACGCGACAGCTTCTGTGCCCAGCTGACCACATCGGCAGCCAGAGTGTCGCTTTCCTGCCCCATACTGCCTGAGTTGTCGATGAGAAACACCAGGTCTACGTTCACAACCCTATGGTTTTCACTGTCGATACTGTTGCTAACGGTGAAGCCTTTGGGCATACCATCAACGCTAACCCATACGTTCTGCTCTGGACTGCCAGTACCGCAAAGGCGCATCCACTCGAGATTGTTAGGATTCTGAATACCCGTCAGGTCGAGTCGGATGACGGGTTCGCCATGTTCGTACTCCACCATATACTGGAAGTTAGGGATGACGGTGTTCTCGTCGGTCACGATAGGATCAGGAGTTGCGTCTTTATCGGCCGGAATACCGGTAAGGTTGACTTCCTCCTCATCTTCTGTATCGAAGAGAGCGCATGAGGTAAACGACTGTGCCATGAAAAACATGGCGGCTACTGCTAACACGTTGTTGAAGAATTGATACTTTTTCATTTTTGTTTGATTTTTTGATTGTTATTGATTGTATTTATTATCACGTTTTGTTTGTTCTCTGGGTGCAAAGTTAGTGCGCTTTTTGCCGTTTTCCAAGCATTTTTCGGCATCCTGTACGAACGCTCAGGGTTTGTGTACAAAACCCCCAGTTTCTACATTTTTCCTCATTTTCATCCCCTTGGAGTCCCTTTGAGGACTGTTTCTCGCGTGTATGCATAGGCGCAAACATATGAAAGTAGCAAGAAAATTTTGTTCTGCACTCGTTTTTTCGTAACTTTGCAGGCGCAAAACCAACAAGCGTATGGAAAAAGTACTTGTCACAGGAGCCAGTGGCTTCATCGGGAGTTTCATCGTGGAGGAAGGTCTGAAGCAGGGCTATGAGGTTTGGGCGGCCGTTCGCGGCAGCAGCTCGCGACAGTACCTGCAGGATGAACGCATCCGCTTCATCGAACTCGACCTGAGTTCGCAAGCACGACTCGTCGAACAGCTGCAAGGACAGTCCTTCGACTACGTGGTGCATGCCGCCGGCGTAACCAAATGCAAGGACAAACAGGACTTTTTCCGCGTGAATACCGATGGCACACGCAACCTTGTGGGTGCCTTGCTGCAGTTGGCGATGCCCGTGAAGCGACTGATCTACCTGAGTTCGCTCAGCATCTTTGGTCCCATTCGTGAAGAACAACCTTATCAGGAAATCCTCGATACCGACTCTCCACAGCCCAACACGGCATATGGAGAAAGCAAACTGCAGGCTGAGAAAGCATTGAAGGAGATGACTGAGGGCAAGATACCCACCATCATCCTGCGCCCAACAGGAGTATATGGGCCACGCGAGAAGGATTACTTCCTGATGGCAAAATCCATCAAGGGACATGTGGACTTCTCTGTCGGCTGGAAGCAGCAAGACATCACCTTCGTCTATGTGCGCGACGTGGTGCAGGCAGTCTATTTAGCGTTCACAAAGGGCACATCGGGCAAGGCATACTTCCTGAGCGATGGCGAGGTGTATCAGTCGTCGGCTTTCAGCGACCTGATCATCCGTGAAATGGGCCGTCCATGGTGCCTGCGCGTAAAGGCTCCGCTCTGGGTGCTGCGTTTGGCGACGTTCTTTGGTGAATGGTTGGGACGGCTGACTGGCAAGGTTACGGCACTGAACAACGATAAATACCACATTCTGAGCCAACGCAACTGGCGGTGCGACATCACTCCTGCCCGTCGCGAACTGGGTTACGACCCACAATGGCAACTGGAACGCGGCGTCAAAGAGACCATCAATTGGTATCAGCAAGAAGGTTGGCTGTAGAGTTGGGTGATGAGTGATAAATGTTGGGTGTTAAGAATTGAAGGCAAGGAAACATGATAGTGAACTGGCTGATAGAATTATTCAAGATAGAGAAGGAACCGAAACGGGGACTGATGAGCTACGAGTGGGTCGTCTTGGCCTACGCGCTGCTTACGCTGCTGTTCATCTTCTTTACCTACACCAAACTCCAAAGCCCAGAGGCACTTATCGTAGGACGTCTGCGCATCGTTGCCATGACGTTAGCATTATGGTTGGTGTACAGATTGGTGCCATGTAAACTGACCATACTGGCACGTATGGCAGCACAAATGGCACTGCTGGCATGGTGGTATCCCGACACCTATGAGCTGAACCGGGTGCTTCCCAATCTGGATCACATCTTTGCCACGTGGGAACAGACGCTTATTGGATGCCAACCGGCCCTACTTTTCTCGCTGCACATGCCACAGGCATGGTTCAGCGAACTGATGAACCTTGGCTATTCCAGCTACTATCCTTTGCTCGTAGTGGTGCTTCTCTACTACTTCGCCTACCGTTACCACGAGTTTGAGCGTGCTACTTTCATCCTGCTCAGTTCGTTTTTCATCTACTATGTGCTGTTTGTCCTGCTACCCGTAGCCGGACCTCAATACTACTACGCAGCCATTGGAGTCGACAAGGTGGCAGCTGGTGTCTTTCCCGACGTAGGTAACTACTTCAACCAGCACACCGAGATTCTTACTTCGCCAGGATGGGATGGCGGATTCTTCTACCAATTAGTGGAGAGCGCCCATGATGCAGGCGAACGCCCCACGGCGGCTTTCCCTTCCTCGCATGTGGGTGTCACGACGGTCATACTGCTGTTGGCATGGCATGCCCATAGCCGCCGGCACTGGCTTTTTTGGCTGGTCTTGTTCTTCTTCGTGCTGATGTTCCCTGCCACTGTGTATACGCAGGCTCACTACCTGATTGATGCCATTGCCGGATTGCTCACAGGCATACTGTTCTACTACCTCGTGGCATGGATAGCCCAAAAGGTGACAATGCCCGTTAAGGGGCCGGCGAGTCATAAGAATAAACGTAAATCAAGAAAATGAAGAAACTATATATTGAAACTTACGGCTGCCAAATGAACGTGGCCGATTCGGAAGTGGTAGCCAGCGTCATGCAGATGGCCGGCTATGAATCGTGTACGACCATCGACGATGCCGATGCAGTATTCCTGAACACCTGTTCGGTGCGCGACAATGCCGAGCAAAAGATATATCATCGCCTGGCCGAACTGAATGCCCTCAGAAAGAAACGCGAGACAAAGGGCAAGTCAACAGCACCGAGCCTCATCATTGGTGTGCTGGGATGCATGGCCGAACGCGTGAAGGAAGATCTCTTAGAGCATCACCACGCCGACCTCGTGGCAGGTCCCGATGCTTATCTGAACCTTCCCGACCTCATCGCCCAAGTGGAGATGGGCCAAAAGGCTATCAACATCGAACTGTCGACCACTGAGACCTATCGCGACATTGTGCCACAGCGCATCAGCGGTAACCGAATCAGTGGCTATGTAAGCATTATGCGTGGGTGTAACAACTTCTGCCATTACTGCATCGTTCCCTATACCCGTGGCCGCGAGCGCAGTCGCGACGTGGAAAGCATATTGCGCGAGGTGCGCGACCTGAAGGATCGTGGCTTTAAGGAAGTGACATTGCTGGGACAGAACGTAAACTCGTATCGGGGAGTCAAAGAAGCAGAAGGAGTTAAGGAAGTTAGGGAAGATAAAGAAGTCAAGGACATATCCGGTAGCACTGAAGCCGTCGGTTTTGCCGAACTGCTCAGAATGGTTGCCCGCGAAGCTTATCCCATGCGTGTGCGCTTCACCACCTCGCATCCTAAAGACATGTCTGATGAAACGCTACACGTGATTGCCGAAGAACCGAACGTTTGCAAGCAGATTCACCTGCCCGTGCAGTCTGGTTCAGATAAGATCCTGAAATTGATGAATCGCAAATATACCCGCGAATGGTACATGGGACGCGTCGAAGCCATTCGCCGTATCATTCCAGAATGCGGCCTTTCCACCGATATCTTCGTGGGTTATCACGATGAGACGGAGGAAGACCACCAGTTGTCGCTCTCGCTGATGCGCGAGGTGGGCTACGATTCTGCGTTTATGTTCAAGTATTCGGAGCGCCCTGGCACCTATGCTTCCAAGCATCTGCCCGACAATGTGCCTGAAGATGAGAAGATTCGCCGGCTGAACGAACTCATCCAACTACAAACAGAGATGTCGGCTATTGCGAACAAGCGCGACGAAGGCAAGGAGTTCGAGGTGCTCGTCGAGGGCTATTCGAAACGCTCGCGCGAACAACTGTGCGGTCGGACGGAGCAAGGCAAGATGGTGGTGTTCGACAAGGGAACCCATCACCCCGGCGAATTGGTGCGTGTTCGCATCACTGGCAGTACTTCTGCCACCCTATTCGGCGAAGAAATCATATAGAAACCACATGTTGAGACGGTTTATCATCCTCATTGCAGCGGTGGCAGCCACCATTAACGTTCAGGCACAGCACCCCGACGGCGACTTCAACAAGATGTCGCCCTACCTGCAACGCATAGCCTTGACGGCCAACCAACGGCAAAAGGTTTATGGCAACGGCACGCGTCAGGCCGTCTGCGCATTGATAAAGTTCAGCAAAGATACCGATGCTGAAGTCGTCTTGCAACGTCACGCCAGCCAAATGATAGACCGCATCGGGCGTATTGTCATCGCCAACATCTGCCCGACCGAACTAAAAGCACTTGCCCAGGAAGAATGCGTCGAGCGAATTGAAGCCGAACGCCTGCCTCATGCCTCGATGAACGTCACGCCAGGCTATGTCAATGCCACAGAAGTGTTTACCGGCGAGGGACTTCCGCAGGCTTATACGGGTAGCGGCGTCGTTGCGGGCAGCCTTGACTGCGGACACGACTTCACCCACCCATCATTCTACACACCAGAAGGGAAGTGCCGCATCAAGTATTTCTGCGACTTCAATTTAAACGACGACGAAGGACATCCCGGGCGCGTCTTCGACACCACTGATGAGATTGTTTTGGCCGAGCACTCGCAGACGGCTACATCACAAAATCACGGCACCCATGTACTGGGCATTATGGCAGGCTCCGTCGTGGGCAGCTTCCGCGGCATGGCCAGCGATGCCGATATCTGCCTGGCTGACTTCAATTCCGACCGCGAGGAATTCTTCCCCACCGATGCCGGGCTGACTTCCGCCATCTGCATACTGGGGTTCAAGCGCATCTTCGACTATGCCGAGACTCATGGCATGCCCTGCGTAATCAACTTCAGCAACGGCGAATCGGTAATGTACTACAATGACCACCTGTTGGAAAGTGAAGCTATCAACGAACTCCTTGGACCGGGACGCATCATCGTGGCAGCGCAAGGCAACGAGGGCACCGACCGCTCGTACCTCTACAAGGCTGCTGACACGCCTTCGGCAGGTGCGCTCACGACAGCAGCCGGCTTATTGCCTGAGAGCGTTGCTCCTATCGATGTCCGCACACAGGGTGACCTAGACGTGACGTTGGGTTTCTACAGCCAGACTGATAGCTTTGTTACGACAACCTTCTCCACTGCTGAGATTAACGAGGCAGCAGGCCTACCCATCAGTCGTAGCATCAATGTCGATGGCACCGAGATTCCCATCACTGCCCAGCGCGTCAGTTGTCTGGCTGATACAGCTGGCGCTGTCTACCATTTCGAGATGCAGACGCCATCGTACTATTTCCTCTTCAACACCTATGGTTATGTGCTGCTAAGTGGCAATGCCGAGGCCGAAGCCGTCAGCGATATACTGGTTAATCCGATGGTTAACTACGAGTCACCGCTTGATGCTGCCCAGCAAGGATTCTGCGTCAGTTGGCCTGCCACGTTGCCACGGGTCATCAGCGTGGGAGCCATGAACACCAATCGCAGCATTGTCAGTTTCTCGTCGCAGGGACCCACCTACGATTTCCGCACGAAGCCCGACGTGGCTGCACCTGGTTACGGCATCTATTCTTCTCGGAACAGCTTCTTGCGGACTGGTGCAACGGGCATAGGGGAAGTCAGTTTCCATGGGAAAACCTATGATTTCATCCGTATGTCGGGCACGTCTATGGCATCGCCCGTCGTGGCTGGTGCAGTGGCTCTGTGGCTGCAGGCCAAGCCCGACCTCACGCCTGAAGAGGTGCTGCAAGTCATCAGCGAGACGTCCAAACATCCTGATAGCACCCTCGCTTACCCCAATAACCGATATGGACATGGTCTTATCGATGTCTATCAGGGTCTGCTGAAGGTGTTAGGACTTACCGATGCCATCCCAACGCTGTCGCTCCACCAACCAAGGGAGGCTCGTTTCAGCCTCAACGGACGACAGTTGCGAATTGACCTGCCAGACTCTCATCAGGGTAAGGCCTGCCTGAGCATCTACTCTACCAGCGGACAACTCCTTGAGAGCCATTCCTTCTGTGGAGCATCGGCCAACATTAGCCTCGCCTCCCTCCCCGCTGCCGTCTATGCCGTGCAGCTGAACACGAGCAACGGTCTGACCACGGGGTCCACTCTTATCCGAATCCAATAATAATAACTATACCTGATGAAAGAATTCCTGCAAGTGTTGCGGCGATTTGTTCCGCCTTACAAGAAATATCTCGTACTGTCGGTGGTGTTCAACATCCTATCGGCTGTGCTCAACGTATTCTCGTTCATGACGCTCATCCCTATGCTCAACATTCTTTTTAAGACTGGCGACACAGAGAGTGCCACACAACTGATGCCTTGGACTTGGGAAAACATTGACGAGGTGGCTATGAACAACATGAACTATTACGTTAATCAGCTCATTGCACAAGTGGGTCCCACGACGACATTGCTCATCATCGGACTTGTGCTGGCACTGATGACGGCCCTGAAGACGGGTGCTTATTTCCTCTCTTCAGCAACAATCATCCCCATTCGTACAGGCGTCGTGCGCGACATCCGCAACCAACTCTATCAGAAAATCACCTCGCTTTCGCTGGGCTTTTTCTCTGAGGAGCGAAAGGGCGACATCATTGCACGCATGAGCGGTGATGTCCAGGAGATTGAAAATAGCATCATGTCGTCACTCGACATGCTGTTCAAGAACCCGATTCTTATCATCGTCTACTTTGCAACGTTGCTCATCGTTTCGTGGCAACTGACACTGTTCACCATCATCTTCGTGCCTATCTTCGGCTGGTTCATGGGACTGGTCGGACGAAAGCTCAAGCAAAAGTCCATTAAGGCGCAATCACTTTGGAGCGACACGATGAGTCAGGTGGAGGAAACGCTTGGTGGACTTCGCATCATCAAGGCTTTCTGTGCTGAAGGACGTATGAACGAGCGGTTCGATCGCGTCAACTCAGCCTATCGAAATGACATCATGCGCGTGAACATCCGCCAGTCAATGGCTCATCCAATGTCGGAGTTCCTGGGTACGGTGATGATTGTCATCGTGCTGTGGTTTGGTGGTATCCTTGTGCTGAACAACATGACACTGACGGGTTCGAAATTCGTCTACTACATGGTGATACTCTATAGCATCATTAACCCACTGAAAGAATTCTCTAAGGCAGGCTATAACATTCCTAAAGGACTGGCTTCCATGGAGCGTGTCGACAAGATATTACTGGCTGAGATAGACATCAAGGAAAAGGAAAACCCCATCCAGATTGATGCCTTCGAGCACGAGATAGAATTCCGCAATGTTTCATTCCGTTATGGTGAACGCCAAGGCCAGGGCGAGTCCGATGATTCAGGAACGCAGTGGGTGCTGAAGAACATCAACCTGGTCATTCCAAAAGGCAAGACGGTAGCTTTGGTAGGACAAAGCGGTTCGGGCAAGTCAACACTCGTGGACCTCATTCCTCGTTACTACGACGTGATGGAAGGCGAGGTGCTCATCGATGGCATCAACGTAAAGGACCTCGGCCTGCATTCGTTACGCCAGCTCATCGGTAACGTCAACCAAGAGGCCATCCTCTTCAACGATTCCTTCCGCAACAACATCGCCTTTGGCTACCAGAAACCTGAAGATACGAATCAGGAGGTCACGCCTGAAGAACTCGACGCGAAAATCGAACAAGCAGCCAAGATTGCCAATGCCCACGACTTCATCATGCAGTCGGAACACGGCTACGACACCAATATCGGCGACCGCGGCAGCCGTCTGTCTGGCGGACAGCGACAGCGCGTCTCCATTGCACGTGCCATTCTGAAGAATCCGCCCATCCTGATTCTCGATGAAGCCACTTCCGCTCTCGATACCGAGTCGGAACGCTTGGTGCAGGATGCGTTGGAACGACTCATGAAGACGCGTACCACCGTTGCCATCGCCCATCGTCTCTCAACCATCAAGAATGCCGACGAAATCTGTGTGCTGCACGAAGGACAGATTGTGGAACGCGGCACTCACGATGAGCTGCTGGCCCTCGACGGCTACTATCGTCGCTTGCACGAGATGCAGCAATAAAGCTACTACGGCCCTATTTCTTCATACCATAAAGCAAAAGAACGATGCAGAACTTCACCCAAAAATTGGTCTTTGGACTGCTCTACGTGCTCTCGCTACTGCCGCTGCGAGTTCTCTACGTGCTGTCCGACTTCGAGTACCTTGTGGTTTATTACCTGTTGGGCTATCGCCGTCAGATTGTGCGCAGCAACCTGACGAGTTCTTTCCCTGAGAAATCGGCCGAAGAAATCAAGCGCATCGAACGGCGTTACTACCGTTGGTTCTGTGACTACTTCTTCGAGTCTATCAAGTTGCTGTCCATCAGCGAAAAGGAGTTGCGCCGACGCTTCACCATCAATAATTCCGAGGAGGTTGAGGCGCACTTTCAACAAGGGCAGTCGGTTGGTGCCATGCTCGGACATTACTGCAACTGGGAATGGCTCTCGTGCGTTGGCATCGAGTTGCCGAAGGAAAGGATTGTCGGCCTCATCTATAAGCCTCTGCGAGCAAAACCCATCGACTACGTGTTTCAACGATTGCGTTCCCACATGGGTGGCGTACCCGTGCCAAAGAACGACATACTGCGTTACCTTGTCAAGTACAAGCGCGCAGGCGTAATGACCATCTTCGGCTACATCGCCGATCAGGGTCCACGCTACGACAACATCCACCTGTGGCTGCCCTTCCTGAACCACGACACAGGTGTCTTTACGGGTGCAGAACGCATCATGCGAAAGATGCAGAATGCCGTGTTCTACGTTGAGATGAGCCGTCCCCGACGTGGCTATTACACCTGCACCTACCACCTGATGACAAGCGAGCCGCAGGCATTGCCCGAATACGAACTGACGCGACGTTTCTTCCAACTGTTGGAGAAGCAGATACGTCGTCAGCCTGAATTCTACTTGTGGAGCCACAACCGCTGGAAACGCACCCATCAAGAGTACGAACGAATGATTCAAAGTGGAGAGATCAGACGATGAAAAGGACCATCACCATAGCTCCAGGCTACGAACACCTGCGGACGTTTGTCGAAGAAATACCGCAGCGTTTCCTGCACGAAGGACAGGAGGTGTACCGGCAGCGCAACCTTATCAAGGTGTTGACGGCTCCTGATGGTACGCGTCTCAACGTAAAGCGCTATCATGTGCCGGCAGGACCCAATCGTCTTATCTATTCGCTGGGCATTCGCAAACCAAAGGGACAGCGTGCCTTCGAATATCCCGAACGGCTGTTGGCTGCAGGCATCGCAACGCCTCAGCCCGTTGCCCTCATCGAGGAGCGCAACGCACTGCACCTGCTGGGCTACAGCTACTTCATCAGCCTGCAATGCGACTTCGGGCACACGCTCTACGAGATGGGCTCAGCCACTCCTGATGTCTATCTGCCTATGGCCGAGGCTTTGGCACAACTGGCTGCACGCATGCACGAACAGCAAATCATGCACTGCGACTTCACACCTGGAAATATTCTGTGGAATCACGATGAAGAAGGCTATCATTTCCAACTCGTTGACATCAACCGGATGTACTTCGGCCCCGTCAGCATTGAGAAGGGACTGCTCAGCATGATTCGTCTCTGGGGACCGAAGGCGTTCATCGAACACCTCGTGCGCTGCTATGCCCTCGCACGCAAGGCCAATCCCGAAGAAGCACTACTGTTGGCCATGCCTGCCCGCGCCCGTTTCTGGAAGCGTTTCCAGCGAAAGCACGACGTTCCGTTCCCTCTTGAACTCTAAAACAAACAACACAATGAACATACTCGTCATCCGATTCCGCCAAATGGGCGATGCCATTCTCGCCACCGTCGTACTGAACACCTTGCGCAAAAACTATCCTGATGCAACCATCGACTTTGTGCTCAACGAGCAGCTGTGCCCACTCTTCAAGGGACATCCTGCCATCAGCAACCTCATTCCTTTCTCCAACGACGACCGCCATCATGCATTTCGCTACATGAAGAAAGTGTGGAAAACCGTCCACCAAAAGCATTACGACATTATTATAGACATGAGGAGCACCATGAACACGATGCTCTTTTCACTCTTCTCGCCCACCACACGCCATCGCATTGGACTGGCCAAGCCTTACACGCACCTTGTTTACAACTTTCGGAAGCCCGTTTGCCGCACCGACGAGAGTATGATCGACCATAACCTCGGTCTGTTGGCACCCCTGCAATTGCCACAGTTGGAGCGGCGCTTCACACTCGCCATCAGCGACGACGAACGTAAGCGTTTCGCCGACTATATGTCGCAGCAAGGCATCGATTTGAATCGCCCTGTGATGCTCGTTGGCGTCACGGCGAAACTAGAGAATAAGACATGGAGTGAAGAGCGTATGACCGAGGTGCTCCGACGACTCATCAGCGAGTGTCCCGACCTGCAGTTGGTGTTCAACTATGCACCAGGAAAAGAGGAAGAAAACGCCCGCCGCATATACGACAAGCTGGGAAAACCCGCTGCTGTTGCCATCGATGTGCAAGCTCGCTCACAGCGCGAACTCGTGGCAATGAGTTCACTCATCAGCTGCTATTTCGGCAACGAGGGCGGCGCACGCCACATCGTGCATGCCTGCGGCAAGCCTTCGCTGGTGATTTGTGCACCACAGAACAGTCCCACCACATGGATACCTTCCGACGATGTCGTGGCTGAGGGCATCAGCATGCCTTCCTACGATGCCATTACCGTCGATTTAGTGTGGCAGCGCCTGCAAGATTTCATCCACCGCGTTACCCTTTAAATATATAGGGCAACTTCTATTTTATTCCCTTTACAAATATTGGTCCACCCCCAGCTCAGCACGCTTCCGGTGCTCGTTGATGGTTTGCTGAAGCAGGGCCATGTTTTCCTCCGACCGATTGGTTGGACTACTCTTGTGGTAGAGGTGTACTGCCGATGCCATGAGCTTTGCATTCCATCGGTGCAGCCCATGGTTGAAGAGGCGCTGCACAAACTCAGAATCCTCATAGCCCCAACCGATAAACCTTTCCTCGAAACCATTCACCGCCAGGAAGTCATCGCGGAAGAAAGCCATGTGGCAACTTCGGGCACGTCGCAGCACGTCGCGATGACTGAACAGTCCGTTCAGCCAAGGGGCATGCAGCATCACAAATCGCCGGCCCAGTCCACGGGTCCAGAACGTCATGTGCGCATTCTTCTCGGCGACGTGCCTGCGTGTGGCCTTTTCGCCTAGGCGTGCCCTGCTTCCCGTAACGAGACGCCCCGGCTGCATCAGCCGCAGGTGATCGGCCACGAAATCGGGCGTCACTACGATGTCGCCATCCAATAAGATGATGTAGCTGCCGCGAGCCTTTGCAACGGCTATGTTGCGCGACTTCGCCACGCGGAAACCCTCATCGGGAATCCACGAGTGCACCAATGGCACGGGCATCAGCTTCTTATGACGCTCTATGAGCTGGCGCGTCTCCTCGCCTGAACCGTCGTCAGCCACGATAACCTCTCCAGGCAGCACGCGTTGTCTTTCCAATGCTTGCAGCACCAGTTCCAGAAAACCAGGGTTATTATAGGTGGTCACGACGACCGAGATGTCTTTTGCGTTGTTCATTGCTTTCATTTACAGGAGTTTTGGAGGTAAAGGGAGATGAGCAGGTAAAGTGGTATTTCGACGACAAAGATACAAATAATCCCGTAATCCTGCAATTTTTAGAAGAATAATCACTACCTTTGCGACAAACAACGTGAACAGAACCGCCTTTTTGACAATAGGAAATCATGACGATAGGAGTAATCATTTCAACCTACAACAACCCGCGGTGGCTCGAAAAGACACTCTGGGGATACGAGCACCAACTACGCAAGGCCGATGAAATCATCATTGCCGACGACGGGTCGGGCGACGAGACGCGCCAGCTCATCGGCCGCTATGCCCAACGCCTGCCCATACGCCATGTGTGGCACGAAGACCGGGGTTTCCGAAAAACCACCATCTTGAACCGCGCACTTGAACAGGCTACTGCCGACTATCTCGTATTCACCGATCAAGACTGCATTCCACGCGCCGATTTCCTCGCAACCCACGAGCGTTTGGCACGACCTGGCTACATGCTCTCCGGTGGTTATTTCAAATTGGTGATGCCTGTCAGCCAGCTCATCAGCCGTGACGATGTCAGTAGCGGGCGGGCTTTCAGCATCGGTTGGCTTCGCCATCAGGGACAACCCCTCTCGTGGAAGATGACGAAACTGGTCGGCAATCGTCTCTTTACCAGTTTCATGAACACCGTCACGCCGACACGAGCCACTTGGAACGGCATGAATGCCAGCGGCTGGCGACACGACCTGCTGGCGGTAAACGGTTTCGACGAGCGAATGCAGTATGGCGGTGAAGACCGTGAACTTGGCGAACGCCTCATGAACATGGGCATCCATGCCCGCCAGATACGCTATTCAGCCATCGTGCTCCACCTCGACCACAACCGCCCATACGTCAACGATGAGGCCTGGCAACTGAACAACGAAATACGCCGTGCCACCCGTCGGCAACACCTTGTGCGCACCTCTTATGGGATTAACAAAGAAAAATAATTGCAAAAAAATTTGGTAATGGCACAAAAAACCACTACCTTTGCAGCCGCAAACAGCACGCACGAGCATGCGTTTGCACAAAAACACTTCAGGATTGGGTGATGGTGTAACGGTAACACTACAGGTTTTGGTTCTGTCATTCCCGGTTCGAATCCGAGTCACCCAACACCGAAACAGCCACACAACGTTCACTTGTTGTGTGGCTGTTTTCGTTCAGTTCACCTACTTGATAGGCTTCGGTGCACGATGCTTTACCTTGAAGCGGTCGAAACCCTCGCCATAGACGCCGATGACAGCACTCTGCGAGACGAAAGCGGTAGGGTCTATCTCGTTGATGAGTTCGAATATCTTCGCACTCTCACGACGCTTGGCCAGCACGAACAGCATCTTCACCTCTTTGCCCGAATAGAAGCCGTGGGCATCGATGACCGTACAGCCACGGTGCGGGTCCATGTTGATGCGACGTCCTATCTCCTCATACTGGTCGCTGATGATGAAGAACTGCACACTTCGGCGCATGGAGTTCACAACCTGGTCTATACAGAATGCGGTGACGTAGAGTACGACATAGCCATAGAGAACGCGCTCCCAGTCCCTCAGCACGAGGTAGGAACTGGAGATGATGACCACGTCGCAAATCAGGATGACACGTCCGAGCGAAATGTCACGATACTTGTTGATAATGGCAGCCACGATGTCCGTACCACCTGTAGAACCGCGGAAGCCAAGGCCGAGTCCCACGCCCGATCCGCAGAACACCGCCCCGATAATGGCAGCCATGAAGGGCTCATCGTGCAACAGGTGCAGGCCCATGGCCCAGTCGCGGATGAGTGCCAGCGAAGTAGTAAGCACAGTCACGGCATAGATGGTCTTCACGCAGAACTTCCATCCCAAAATCTTCAGTGCCACCAGCAGCAGTCCGGCATTGATAAAGAAGTAACTGACCTGAGCCGGAATGTGCAAAGGGCTCCACTCCAAGATGGAGGAGATACCTGCCACGCCGCCTGTGGTGATGTTGTTGGGCAGCAGGAACACCGACCATCCCAAGCAGTAGCTCAGCATGGCTATGGTGATCATGACGTAGTCGCGGCTCTCACGCCACACTTTTGAAACAATGACTGACATTTCGACGTTGTTGTTTTGGTTATTTGGCTGCAAAGGTACAACATTTTTAGAAGAACGAAAAAAGTGAGATGTTAACTATATGTTAAAAACATACCCATTTGGGAAACTTTTGCGTTTTATATACAAGATGAGTATTGAAAAAGCAATAGATATCATGGAGCCTCAGGCCACGCTCACCGACGAGCAGCTGGCACAGATCGAGGCCGATGCAGACCTCCGTGAGGCCTGCCTTGACGTGATGATAATGCAAGGAGTGCTGGCTGAGCGGAAAAAGCATACTGCCACGACACGACGCTTTCACCGTTGAGTGCCACAACACCGACCTGTTGCACTTACGCCTGCGCTATATCATCCCACGCAGCAGTACCGCTGCCTATGCCATCGAAATCCTCGACCGACTGCAAAAAGGACATATCTCTTTGGAAGGCAACCGCATCGTGATTCGATAGTGCTTGAGCCGCAATATGCCACCTTTTTCTTCACAATATAAAGAAAAGACATTGGGTTCTTGCTCGTTTTCACTTTTTTACGTACCTTTGCATCATTAACTTAACATTAAGCAATATATTATGAGACGACTCATCGCCATTGCAGCTTTAATCGTTGCCTGCATCACCGCTCATGCACAGATGCAGGACCCTGTCAAGTTCTCCACTCAACTCAAGACCGGCTCCGGGCCTGAAGCAGAGATGATCTTCAGCGCTACCATCGACCCAGGATGGCATGTCTATTCCACCAACCTCGGCCAGGACGGCCCCATCGAGGCTTCGCTGCACGTCAACAAAATGGACGGTGCCGAACTCGTTGGCAAGCTGACACCCAAGGGTAAGGAGATTTCGCAGTACGACGAGATGTTCGGAATGAAGCTGCGCTATTTCGAGAATGCCGTTCAATTTGTGCAGAAAGTGAAGTTCACGAAGCCACAATACGACATCGATGCCTACCTGGAGTGGGGTGCCTGCAATGACGAGATGTGCATGCCGCCGGGCGAAGCCTCGCTGAAGAAGAGCGGAAAGAGCCCTGCTACCACGGAGAGCACGGAGGAACCGGAGGCCGAGAAGGTTGACAAGGCTGCCGAAGAGAAAGCCAAGGCCGACTCACTGGCTGCATTGGCCGCCCTGCAGGACTCGGCAAAAGTAGATACCGCACTCAATGCCCAACTCTCAACACCTGACTCCGAAAGCCTTTGGCGTCCTGTCATCTCTGAGTTGCGCGCCATGGGCAGCGGCGACAGCATCACCAGTCATTCGCTATGGTACATCCTCCTAATGGGCTTCGTGGGCGGTCTGCTCGCCGTGGCAATGCCCTGCATCTGGCCAATCATCCCGATGACGGTGAGCTTCTTCCTGAAGCGCGCTAAGTCGGACAAGAAGAAGGGTCTGAAGGATGCCATCACGTATGGTCTGTCAATCATTGTCATCTACTTGGCACTGGGATTGCTCGTCACGGCATGCTTTGGCAGCGACACGCTGAATGCCCTGTCGACGAATGCGGTGTTCAACATTTTCCTGTTCCTGCTGTTGGTGGTGTTCGCCTTGTCGTTCTTTGGATGGTTCGAAATAAAACTGCCCGATCGTTGGGCAAATGCCGTCGACACAAAGGCTTCGAACACCAGTGGTCTGCTGAGCATCTTCCTCATGGCATTCACACTGGTACTGGTCAGTTTCTCCTGCACGGCTCCTATCATCGGACTGCTGCTCGTTGAGACGACGACCAGTGGCAACTGGGTGGCACCTGCATTGGGCATGTTTGGCTTCGCCCTGGCTCTCGCTCTGCCGTTCACGCTCTTCGCCATGTTCCCTTCATGGCTGAAGCAGGCACCGAAGTCGGGTTCGTGGATGACCACTATTAAGATTGTACTGGGCTTCATTGAGTTGGCTTTCGCATTGAAATTCTTCTCCGTGGCCGACCTTGCCTATGGCTGGCACTTGCTCGACCGTGAGGTGTTCCTGTCGCTGTGGATCGTCATCTTTGGCCTGCTGGGTGCCTACCTCGTGGGTTGGCTGAAGTTCCAGGAAGACGAGATTGGTGGCGACATACATAAGCCCATGCCTGTGCTCTGCATCATGGGTGGCCTCATCTCGTTTGCCTTTGCCATCTATATGATTCCCGGACTCTGGGGAGCTCCCTGCAAGGCCGTGAGCGCCTTCGCCCCGCCCATCAACACACAGGATTTCAACCTGAATACCAAGACTGTCGAAGCCCGATTTACCGACTATGAACAGGGCATGGCAGCCGCCCGTGCCGAGGGAAAGCCTGTATTCATCGACTTCACCGGCTTCGGCTGCGTGAACTGTCGCAAGATGGAGGCTGCCGTGTGGACCGATCCGCGCGTGGCCGATAAGCTTCGTCACGACTATGTGCTCATATCGCTGTTCGTTGACGACAAGACACCATTGGCCGAGCCCTTCGAAGTGACCGATGAGCAGGGCAATACCCGCATGCTGCGCACTGTCGGTGCGAAGTGGAGCTATCTGCAGAGCCATAAGTTCGGTGCCAACGCCCAGCCGTTCTACGTCATTGTCGATGCCGACGGCAATCCGCTTACGGGCTCCTATTCCTACAAGGAGGACGTACCTGCGTTCCTCGAGTTCCTTTCTGGCCCCCTAAAATAGGAGCTAACACCCTGCCGTAGGGGCAGACCCCCGTGTCTGCCCGAACAACGGGGACAAAACAACGCACAAAATATCGGTCAGACACGGGGGTCTGCCCCTACCCGTTCGCTACGGGGCTAAAGCAATGATAACAAACGAACAGAAAGAGGCGCTCATCAGCCTCATCAAACAAGAAGTGGTGCCGGCCATCGGTTGTACAGAGCCTATGGCAGTGGCATTATGTACGGCCCGTGCAACTGAAATGCTGGGTTGCCGTCCTGAAAAGATTACCGCACAACTGTCGGGCAACATCCTGAAGAACGCCATGGGCGTAGGCATACCTGGAACAGGCATGATAGGGCTGCCTATTGCCATCGCATTGGGTGCTCTCATCGGCAAGTCGGAATACCAACTGGAGGTACTGAAGGACCTTACGCCCGAGTCGCTGGCCGAAGGTAAGCGCTACGTGAGCGAAAATCGCATCCACATCAGCGTGAAGCCCAACATTTGTGAACTGCTGTACATCGAAATCACCTGCGAGGCCGACGGTCGCAGCGAAACAGCCATCATTGAGGGTAGCCATACGCATTTCAGAGGGACCCCACCCCAACCCCATCCCGAGCAAAGCTCGCCCCCCCATAGCCTTCCCCCAAAGGGGGAGGGAGATAATGTGCCTCATCAAGCAGATAACCAGGAAGAAAGAGTATCTACTCCCCTCCCTCACAAGGAGGGGCAGGGGGGTGAGTCGCTTTCCTTACGCCTCGTCTATGACTTTGCCATGGAAACGCCCATCGAAGAGCTACGTTTCATCCTGAAAACACAGGAGATGAACATGGCAGCAGCACGCGAAGCACTGCGCCATAACTATGGCCACAACCTTGGAAAGACCATCGACAGACCGCTTGCAAAGGGCATTTTCGGCAATAGTATCTACTCGCACATCATTGCAAAGACTGCTGCAGCCTGCGATGCACGCATGGGCGGGGCGATGATTCCCGTGATGTCCAACTCTGGTTCAGGCAATCAGGGCATCTGTGCCACCAACCCCGTTGCCGTCTATGCCGAGGAAAACGAGAACACTGAGGAAGAACTCATCCGCGCACTCACCCTCTCACATCTCACGGCCATCTATATCAAGCAGTCGCTCGGCCGACTGTCGGCGCTTTGTGGCTGTGTAGTGGCTGGCATCGGCTCCAGTGTGGGCATCACCTACCTCATGGGTGGTGACTACGAGCGTATCTGTCGCTCGGTGAAGAACATGATAGCCAACCTGACCGGCATGCTCTGCGATGGCGCAAAGCCCTCCTGTGCCCTGAAGATTGCCTCGGGCGTCTCCACCGCCGTGCTTTCTGCCGTGCTGTCCATGGAAGGCAAATGCGTTTCCGCAGCTGAAGGCATTGTCGACGACAGCGTTGACCGTACCATTCACAACCTTACCAGCATTGGTGCCGAAGCCATGTGCCAGACAGACCATATGGTTCTCGACATTATGACGCACAAACAGTAAAGCCGCGAGCTGCCTGCTGCTACTCAAACTTCTTTATCGGAAAGGAATTGGAAATACTTCTGATTCCTTTCCGAACTTTTTTAGGGAGCCATAATAACTGTTATGGAATAAACAAGGCATAGCTCTATACGCTACATGTCATAGCTTTTTTACAGTAAGAAGCTATGCTTTGTAAGGTATAGAGCTATGCCTTAGATACTATAAAGCTATGCTATAGAGTCATCAAAGCTATGCTATAGCGTCATTAAAGCAATGCGATGGCGCCAACAAAGGAATGACTTATAAACCGCAGCTCATAACTATTCAGCGGTACATGAACTTCACGGAACTGCCGTCGGCACGATGCAGGATGTTCAGACCAGCAACAGGATTGGCAATACGCATGCCCTGCAGGTTGTAGAGGGTGTCGCCTGCCAAGTCTTCTCCCCTTTGCGAGGGAAGGTCTATGGCCGTTACGTCAGAGTTGGTTTCAATCATCTTGCGATTAGCCTCACGAATACGGTCTTCGAAGACCTTTACGACCTCACGATCGTAGGTCATCAGGCCATTTACCTCTACCTCGACATCAGTGGTCTGCGTGTAGATGGCGGCGGCAAAGCATGCCTTATGGCCGTTGAAGGTAATTCCCTGTCCGAGACGAGTTATCTGGTCGGCATAGCGTTCATAGCGAGCGGTGACGCCTTCGACAGAACCATTGTCGTTATAGAGTGTAGCGAAGCACTCATACCAACGATGTCCCTCGATGTTCAGTCCGAGACCACCGTACTCACCGAGCACGAGAGGCTTCTCAGGATCGTCGAAATTCAGCACGATAGGATCGGAATAGGTGTGCAAATCAACGATGTCGCCCACTCCACGATGGAAGTTACCACCCGATGCCGGATTGATGATGCGCGTGGAATCCTGCTGGCGGGTAAGGTCGACCACCTGAGCGGTCTTGAACTGTCCCCAACGCTCATTGAACGGTGTCCACACGACGATGCACGGATTGTTGTAATGCTGTGCAATCACATCTTTCCATTAGTTCTTGAAGGCATTTTCAGCAACCGTCGACAACGATCCGTCCCCTTCATACCACTGACGCTCAAGCCAATCAGTCTCACCACCCATCTGAACGCTGGGCATATCCTGCCACACGAGCATGCCGAGGCGGTCGCAGTGGTAGTACCAGCGTGCCGGTTCGACCTTCATGTGCTTGCGAATGGTGTTGAATCCCCACGACTTCGTCTTCTCGATGTCGAAGCAAAGGGCCTCATCGGTGGGAGCAGTGTAGATGCCGTCGGGCCAGTAGCCCTGGTCCAGCGTGCCTAATTGGAAGAGCGACTCGTTGTTGAGCATCAGTCGCCAATAGCCTTTGTCGTCGCGAGCATAGGAAACCTTGCGCAAAGCAGCATAACTACTGACGTGATCGACCACCTCGGTTGCCGATAGATAGTCGACTTCGAGGGTGTAAAGGAAGGGACTGTCAGGACTCCAGAGTTTGGGATAGGGCACCGCCAAATCGCAACTGACTGAAGTTTGGGCGGCAAGCGTCTGCGTTGTGACGACCGTCGAGCCATCTTTGAGCGTGAGACGGACCTGATCGCCCTCGGCAGGGCGGTTAAGCGTCAGCACAACGTTGAACTGCGATTTATCGACATCGGGCGTTGTGCGGATGTCGTAGACATATTGGGGGTTGACAGGTTCCAGCCAAACGGTCTGCCAGATGCCCGAACAGGGGGTATACCAAATAGTATTCGAGCCCTCCCAGTTGATGCGCTGCTTGCCCGTAGCCTGACGATTGACGTCAGTGGGGTCGCTGACCACGACAACGAGTTCGTTTTCGCCCTGTTGCAGTCCTGCCGTGATGTCGAACGAGAATGCTGAATAGCCACCGGTATGGTTGCCCAGACGGCGACCATTGAGATAGACGGAACAACTGTAGTCGACAGCCCCGAAATTCAGGCGCACGTTGCGGCCAGACCACTGCTCGGGGACCGTGAAGTTACGACGATAAATGAGCGACTCATCGGCATCGATCTGGCGCATGACACCCGAAAGACTCGACTCAATGGGGAACGGCACCAGGATGTGCCCCTGATAGTTGACGTCTTGAATTGAGCTACTAGTTGTAACAGCATAGTCCCATAGTCCGTTCAGGTTCATCCACTCGTCGCGTTGAAGTAGCGGGCGGGGGTATTCAGGCAATGGATTCTGCGGATCGACATCGACTGTGAACTTCGACTTGAGCCTATCGCCAACAGGTTGCCACTCTCCCTGCTCGGGAGGGGCTGGAGCGAACTTGTCCATGAGCACCTTCATCCAATGGCCACCAATGACCGAACGCGCACGGAATCCACGTGCCGAGCCGTTACCATTGGTCCAGAACCAGTCGGAGAGTGGCCATCGCGTCGGTGTCTCGTTGGCATAGGCCCAGATACGGTCGCTGAACTGCAGGAACGTATCGTTGTCGGGAGCCATGCCTGCCATCCACATAATCCAGTCCGTTTTCGAATAAGCCTCGCGGTTGTCGAGTGGCAGTCCGTAGCGGTTCTGATGCTTCAGGTAGAACTTGATTTCGCGACGCATCACGTCTTCCGAGAAGAGGTTAAGGCCCCACAACTTGTCCCAAACCATGTTGTATTTGATGCTCCAAGTGCCGCCGCGGTCGAAGGCCAGTTTGTAATGGTCGCCGTCACGGGCATCGATTTCCCAGATTTGTGCCATCTGGCGGGCCTTCTCTTGGAACGGTCGCCAGCGTGCCTCACTCTGACCTTTCATGCGGGCCAACTCAGCATAGGCAGCAACGCCGAAGATGGCTTTCAGCGAAAGATTAGCATTGTGGGCCCAATGGCCTGCAAAGTCGTCGGTACAGAGTTGGTTTTCGGGGTCCTGACCATTATCCCTGAGGTAGATGGCCCATTGGCGCAGCAGGTTCATATCAGCATTGGAGAGCCAGTTGGCATTGCCATCAATACGACTGATAGCATAGCAGAGCGTCAGTATGTTTCCGCTCTCTTCAACGGGCATGTTACCGCCAAAGCCACCACCGCCATCGGGACGCGTAATGGAGTAAACCTGGCCGTTAGCATGCGGATAGGTTCCGAGATCGTGGCAGGCGAACTGCGGGAAACCCCAGCGCGAGGTGTTGCCGCAATAGTCGAGGATGGAACGTACCATGGCCTTTTGCAGGTCGGTGTTGTAGCAAAGGAAGAGCGGTGCTTCGGGATAGGTCAGGTCAACGGTATTGACACAACCATTGGAGTTGTTCTCCTTCGAGAAGAAAAGCAGCTTGTGGTCCTTGTCCTCAAAGAGTTTGTGGGCGGCGATGACGTGCCGATAGCTGCCTGAGAGCAGTTCGGCATACTTCGCGTTGCCAGCTGCCAGGCCATCGTCGTAGATAGTCTTATCCTGCTGTCGGCAACGGGCCATGATATCGGCATAACCGTCGCGCAACTCTTGGAAAGCCTGTGTGATGGTCTTGCCATTGCGGGCCCAGTAGCCTTTGTAGTCCTGATACATGTAGCGGATGTCCAAAACCTCGTCGTAACCTATCATCATGAAACTGCGACCTTCGCTGATGGAACCGAAGTCCTTCATGTAGGCCAGCGTAGGCATCGACGCCTCATCGATGCTGCCGATAGATCCTTCGCAGTCCATGAGCTTACCAGTAGAGCAGAAATGGCTCTCCATCTGTGCGGCATCGTTCATGCTAACGGTGCCATTGACGTCGGGCAAGTACAGGTATCCCCAATCAATAGTGATGAGATCGCCAGCCTTACCCAGCACGGGCTGTGCCACCGAGCCAGCCTTCAGGTAGCTAATGCCATCGACTGTGACGCGTTCGGAACGCGTTGACTGGTTCATCTGATCGACTGTCAGCTGTGGAGTCGTGGCAAAGTAGAACTGCACGTCATGAGCACGGCCGTCGGTCGACGTCACCTGATAGGACAAATAGTTGATTGGCGTTGAGAGCAGGTCGAGATCGTCCATGAGCATCGGTGCCGTAAACACTACTTTCAACTCAACTAGACCACATGTGAAGGTATAATAGGTGCTGGTAGCCAGTACGTTGACAGCCGTCTGTACGGCGTTTTCCACATCAGCAGGTGCTATGAGCATGTTCTCGTATAGTCCGAAGTCCACGTAGGCTCCGCCTGTAGTGTTGTGGCAGTGGGCCGCGATGATGTTCCGACCCTCCTTGAGGCAGGCCTTCTCTGCTGTCGTCAGGCGATGCGTCTCGCCCTGCAGCCATGTCTCACCCGTGGCGATGATGCGACGACCATTGATAAAGAGTTCGAATACGTCATCGTGCGAAAACTGTATCCACAGGTCTTTCTGCAGGTCATCAGAGGTCAGGTCCACGCTACGTCGGATGTAGATATCGCTGTTCTGCGCGCTCCAGTTGTGGCGACAGTTGGGGTACTCGTTGGGTGTGCCCCAGGCAGCATCTTCCGTAGCCCACGAACTGTCATCGAAGTCGGGAGCAGTCCAGCCCGTGCCATTCTGGCGGCTATAGCTGACCTGAGCCGTCCAGCCGCTTTCGCCTGTTGACATCGGTGCAATGGCCTTCAGGAGGCTGGTGCGCTGCCGACCCATGAAACGATAGACCTTTCCATCGACTCGCAATAGTCCGTCCATGGCCTTCTCAGCATCGCTCCAATGGCGCGTGGTGCCATCGTTAAGCTTGTCAAAAGGCGACCACAACGAGAAGTAGGGGTCGTTGACAAACAATGGCACGGATGGCAGTCGGAGCGACGTAGGCTGATAAGGCTGGAAGTCGGCAGCCGTCTGAGCCATGGTTTCACCTGTCCAAACGAGCAGCATGAGAGCCGCCATGAAGATTTTCGTTCTTTTCATATTGTGAAGAATAGTTTTCGATGTTCGTTATTTCAGGGCCACCTTACGTCCCTGCATGATGTAAATGCCTCCAGGAAGCGTGTCGGGAGTACCACAGGCGGGCTGTCCGGCAATCGTGTAGATGCGGTCATGACGTGGCAGGTCCAGCCGATGCAGGCCGATGCCACTGGCCTGAGCCTGCCGATGGCGCCAAACGGCCAGCAATGCGTATTCCGACGCAAAGCTTGCCTGATGGAAACCCTTTGTCTTGTTGCCGTCGTTCCAACCGTTGAGCAGGTCAATGGGCAGCATGCCCGACCTGAGATAGTGCTCGTAGGCATAGTCGAGATTGGCCTCGAACGACTGTAACACAAGCGAAGGATATGACGTTTCCACCTCTATGGCATCGGCATCAGCATAGGCACGCATCAGCACATTGTCAAACCAGGCATTGAAACCTTGAAGAGGCGAGGCGTCGGTGGGCCATTCGCGATAGGTAACGCCATCTTTGCGTACGGGACGCGAGAATCCCGTGTAGGCATAACGAGCCAGATCGGTGACGTCGGCCTGGTATTCGTCGCTGCCCGTGGTACGCCAGAGTTCGACGGCTCCTGCCAGCATCGTGCCTGTGTTGTAGGTATAGGCCGTGCCAGTGGGCCCGCCCGTGTCGACATGAGCGCGGCGGCGCTGTGCTCCTGAGCCTACATAGGTCAGCGTACCATCGGCCCCCATCATGTCCCAGTAGAGGTGAGTGCCGGCATTGCGCAGGTTTCGCTTCTGCCAGGCATAGATTCGCTTTGCAAAATTCATGTAGTGTTCGGATGGTTTCACCACCTCGCTGACCACCTGGTTCTGTGCGTCGCGATAGTAATAGGTGTAAGAGGGCTGCTCGTCGGGCGTCGACAAGATGTCGTGTAGCCACACGAGCGGCTGTATGATTGGCCCATTGGAGCAGGCATGCTTAGAGTTGTAACCCGGTCCCCACGTGATGCCTCCATATTCCTCGCCTTGATCGTCGTGCCAGCAGTCCCATCCATCGAGCACATAGTCGGTCAGGCTGATGGCCGTGTTGAGGTACTGTCGCTCACCCGTCAGCCGATAGGCACGGATGAGTTCGCGAGCCAGCCACATTTGGTCGTCGTAGACATTCTTCTTCAGGTTGTCGCCCGTCACGTCGCCACGTCCACGCACACTGGCGCGTGGCACTGCATAGACAGTGGTCCACGTCTTGCGAGTGGCATAGGAAGTCAGCGTGTAGGAACCGCGATAGTAGTCGAGGTTGTCGACCAGCACCATCAGCTGCTGCGCATAGCGGTCGTAACAGTCGTCGTAAAGCAGGGGCAGGTCGTCCTTAAGTGCTGCCAATGCCTCCAGCACCGAGCAGTGGGCCTCGATGGCGGCCGTGTAGGGCCAGACATCGCTCGGTCCACTTACATCGGTGTTGGTGACGTCGCAGACATCCACCATATAGAAATTTGTGCTGGTGCCGCGAAACGAGCGTTCCATCGTCGCGTCCAAGATGTCCATGGCACGGTGCAAATCCTGCTCAGCCTTGGGCAGTTGGGCCGACAGCGTCGCCCAACCCACAAGGCTGCATAGCACGAAGAATAGTCTCTTTTTCATTGTAGAATCAAATTGGAAAGGGGATTACCACTGGATAGCCTGATCCTCGTCAGGAATCTGAGTATTGATGGTACGTTGCAGGGTGAGCGTTCCGCTGATGTTGTAATAGAACTTCGAACCCACTGACGATGTGTAGTCAGCAAAATCGTAGTCGATGTTGTTGATGATCACATTGCGATAGCGCAGATAAGGCTGCGTCTGGTCGTCGCTCTCCACCATGCGGTAGGAAGCCTCCTTGTTCACCTTGAACTCTACCTCAGGATTGTCGCACCAGAACGTGACGGTACCTGCCGAGCCACCGCTGAAACGGGCATAGACCTTGTAGTTCTTGCGCCAAGGACTGCTCTCGTCGAAGCGTCCGGCATAGAAGAACACCGTGTTGTCGTCCACTACATAGGTGCGCAGCTTGTCGAGTCCCGTCGAGTTGGCATCGCCCTGCACCGAAATGGTCAGACCCGTGGCACTGTAGTCGCCGGAAAAGTCGTTGAAGGGGAACACACGCAGCATGGCTTTGTGATAGTTCTTTCGCGGATTGGCCTGATAAATCTGGCCTTCGTCAACAACAGTGAGCGGCAGCACCCACTTCTCGACCAGGTCGAGATTGCGGAAGTCGAAGCGGATGTCGAGCAGACTGACATCCTGACCAGCAGGAATGTCGACCGATGTCGGACAACTGGCATACTGCCACATGTCGGAGAAGTAGAGCTCCGTACGTGTGGCGAAGCGAGCCCAGTTGAGGGCGGCCAGCGTGTCGGGGTCGTGGGCGACAAGCACTGTCAGGTTACGGCTGTTGTGGGTAGAGCCACTCACGATGACGGGCAACTGATAGTTGGACTGTCCCTGTCCGAACAGAGGAGTGCCATCGGCGTTCTTCCTCGTGTAAGGCACGTAGACAGGCGTGACACCCTGGTCGTTGAGCGGTGCACGGAAACTGATATACTGCTCGTACTGCTCGTCTTTCCACTCGTCGTTGCAACTGACAAGGGAGAGGGATAGGGTGATGGTTGCTATGAGATAGCAACAAACAGGACGGGCGCTCAGAAATGTTTTGATATTGCGTTTCATAATTATCAATTATCAATTATCAATTGTTAATTACTTTAGTCGTAGTACTGCCATCCAGGATTCTGTGTAAGCTTATAGTTTCGCTTCAGCTCTTCGTGGCGGATGGGCCAGAAGTACATCTTTTCGGAGAAGGTGGTGGGAAGCGAAGTGATGGGGACAATCTTCTGGAAGTCATCGCGTTGGGCACGTGTCATCATGACGTTGCATCCGTAGATGATCTTTGACTCCTCAACCTGGGCATCCATCCATCGGCGCAGGTCATAGTAACGCTTGCCTTCGCCCATGAGCTCAATCATACGCTCGCGCTTGATCTTATCGCGAAGCACGTCGCGGCTGGCGTATTCCTGCTGCGTATAGTCGGGCAGTCCGGCACGGATGCGCACAGGCTGTATGCCACGCTGCATTTCCTGCACGTCGCGTGCGATGGTGTAGTTTTTGGCACCATCCCAAGAGGCGACGGTATAGGAATTGGTCAACTCGTTCAGGCACTCGGCATACATGAGCAGGATGTCGGCATAGCGGATGGCCGTCTCGTACTTCTGCTGAATGTGGCTGTAGTCGCCATTGTCGGAACGATAGTCGCCAGGGTTCACCCATTTCTTCACACCGATACCCGTGCGCAGATAGCGCGTGGAGTTGGTATAGCCGTCGCCTGTATCGCTGTCGCGATAGTAGAAAACGGGCTGATAGGTGCCGGAAGTGGTATGACTGGGGTTGGTATCCCACCACTTTGAGCCATTGAAGGCTACGGATGCATAGAAGCGTGGTTCACGGTTGGCATACTGTAGCGACACGTTGGTGGCCAGCGGTGGATATTGGCGGAAATCACGCGCCGTGGTCCATCCCTTCACGCGCTCAGAACCGTCGCCGCCATTCATCTCGCTATCCTTTCCAGGCACGTCTGTTCCATCATTCATGTAGTAGGCATCGACCATCTTTTGTGTCATGCCGTGGGAGTTCCAACCGTTGAGCGACGAGGGCAACTGGTGGGCCACGAGTGCCGTCACGGAGTTATTGATGTCGTCGCACATGTTATAGCCACGTGTGAAGAGCAGTTCGGGATTGTCGGCCATACCCACTTCGCCGTCGAAAATCTGGCGATAGCTCAGGTAAGGATCTATGTCCTGCCACCCATAGGGCCAGGGTTTCTCCGAGAAATTGCCGTCGGCAGGCGGTGTGATGGTGGCATCGCGGTCGAAGGTTGCCACGGCATTGTAAGGAGCATGGTATAGCTCGTAACCACCGTCGCACTCAATGATGTCGCGACAAGCAGCTGCAGCGCGCGCCCATTTCGACTCATCGTAAGTGGTACTGAGCAGAGGCGTGCCATCGAAGTTGACCAACATACGCGCCACATCGTCCTTCACCGACGGATCGTGGCGACCGTTCTTCAGCTGACCGTTGGCCAGCGGCGAGGCAGCGTAGACGTAGGCCAGTGCACGGGCTGCCAGACACGATCCCTTGGTCGGGCGCGTCATGTTCAGCGGGTCGCGCTTCCAGTACTGTATCTCGCGGGCAGCCTGCTCCATCTCGTGAGCAATGTAAACGGCACACTCCTCGTAAGTGCTGCGTGGAATAGAGATGGCCTCATAGTTCTGCGTGTAGTCCACGCCTTCATCGGACATGATGGGAATGGGACCATAGCGACGCAGCAGCAACCAGTAGTAGTAGGCACGTGCGAAGCGAGCCTGACCTTTACGGTCGATGCGCTCTTCGGGTGTCATCTGCTCGTTCATGTCGATGTTGTGGATGAACACCGATGCCTGATAGATGCCCTTGTAGGCCTTTTCCCAGGCCCAATAGCCAGTCTCCTCGTCGTACTCGCCGAGTTTGAAGGCATTGTAGGTGTGGCGATATTCGTTGTTGTTGTCACCATATTGCGGGTCACGGTCGCCATAGTACATGTCGTCGGCAAAGCAATGGTAGTGGCCATTGCCCTTCGAGATGACGTCAGCCAGCTCGTTGTTCATGAACGAGTAGGCATAAGCGAGCCACTGTTCCGACTGTGTGCGGCTGGTGAATACGGTTTCGAGCGTCTTCCTGTCGTCGAAGTACTTATCGGAGTCGAGTCGGTCGGCGCAACTGGCCAAGGTCAGGGTTGCTATGAAATAGCAACATACAGGACCTGCCAGTAGTATTTTGTTGAAATAATTCTTGTTCATCATATCTATATATAGTAGTGTTAGATGGAATTAGAGGTTGATCTGCACACCAGCGGTGACCGACTTCGTAATGGGATACTTCTGTCCGTCGCTGCTACCCATTTCGGGATCCCATGTAGAGAACTTCGAGAAAGTAAGCAGGTTGGTGGCCTGCAGGAAGAAGCGCACGTCGTTGATATGTGCCTTACCCGTAATGGTCTTTGGCAACGTGTAGCCGATGTCAACATTCTTCAGACGCAGGTAGCGACCGTCGCGCAACCAGTAGCTCGAGGCACGGTTGTTGTTTGCATTGTTGCCGTAGGTCAACCGTGGATAAGTTGCCGTAGGGTCTTCGTTGGCAGCAATACCCAGTTTGGCAGCCGTCTGTGCGTCGATGTATCGGTTGTCGACCATGCCCTTGAAGATCTGTCCGTAGTTGTTGTTGCTGAAGGCATAGACACACATGCCGTTGATGAGGAACGTCGACTTGCCAGCGCCCTGGAAGTGCAGGTTCACGTCGAAGTTCTTGTAGGCCACTGATACACCGAGTCCGTAGATGAGGTTCGGGGTGCTGGTGGCACCAATGGCCACAACGTCGCCGCCGTTCACCACGCCGTCGCCGTTGACGTCCTTATATTTTATGTCGCCCGGCTGCACGGCCCCGAAGTCCTGACGTGGCGAATTGCGAATGTCGTCGTAGTCGCGGAATAGTCCTTCGGCTATGAGGCCACGCACCTGATTGACGCGATAGCCACGCTGGTACTGGTAGGGATAGACGCTGTTCTCGACGTCGTAGTCCAGAATGGTGTTCTTCGAATAGGTCATGTTGCCACGGGCCACGAGGTGCACCTTTCCAAACGAATCCTCGTACTTGAAGTTTCCATCGAAGCCACGCGATTTCACTGCGCCCACATTGGCGCGAGGCGTACTCTCAAGACCCGTGCTCCAGGGCAGGTAGTTACGCGACATGTAGATGCCCGTGCGCTTCTCGTGGAAATAGTCCACGGTCAGCGAGAAGCGATTGTGGAAAATCACGATATCCAGACCGATGTCATCCTTCACGGCTTCTTCCCACGTGACGTTGGGCGAAGCCACCTGCGTGTAGTGAATACCGCTGACGTGGCCGTTACCCCAGTTCCATCCGGCATTGGTCTCACCGAGCGTGTACAGGTAGGGGAAGCGGTCGCCGGTGTTGTCGTTACCAACGCGGCCATGCGAATAGCGAACCTTCAGCATGTCGAGCCAGTCGAAGTGCTTCTGCACCCACGGCTCCTCGCCGATGTTCCAAGCCAGTGAGTAGGCCGGGAAAAATCCGAAGCGGTGGTGGTCGGCAAAGTTCTCCGAGCCGTTGTAACCGAAGTTGTAGTCAAGGAAATAGCGATTGGCAAAGTTGTAGGTAACCTGTCCGGCCAAGCCCATGTTCTTGCGCGAGATGCTGTTCTTGATGTCGTCGCCTATGTTCTGCGTCTGGATGTATGAGTCCTGCGTATACTTCAGGTTGGCACCGACGTTGTGCACCTTGGCAAACTGGCGATCCCAGTGCAGCAGCAGGTCGAGGAACTCGCGGCGCGAGCCATTGCTGCCCGACGACTGGTGCATGTCGCTCTGGTCGTAGACGCGATCGTAGCTGATCTGACCCGTATTCACGTCGCGTGGAAAAGCCGAGTAGAGAGCAGGTGCCTGCTGATGGCTGATCCAGTTGCTGTTGTAAGTGTCGTAGCCGAAACGTCCGGTGAAGCGCAGGCCAGGCGTAATGAATTTCAAGTCCTGCTCCAGCGTGACGTTGCTCTGCAGGTTGTTCGTCCAGTTCTCGTTGTAACCCGACTGTGTGGCCGATACCCATGGGTTAATCATGGCAGCGTTGCCACGTCCGATGTTGATCATCGGCATATAGCCATTGCTGTACTGGATGGGCGAAAGCAGTGGGTTGTAGCCGAAGAGCTGTCCCCAGATGTCGTCGTCGTTCACCCATACGTCAAGTTTGTTCTGGCTGCCGTCGATCTCCTCCTGCGAGCGGTAGCGCAGCTGTCCGGGACTATTGCGCTTCGACAGGTCGCCCGACACGCCGAGTTTCAGCAATGTGGTCGATGTGATGTCGATGTCGACGTTCAGTCGGTAGTTCCAACGCTTGTAGTTGGCATTGGTGTCGTATTTCTTGCGCAGCGTCTGGTCTGTCTTATACATACCCTCGTCCTCGACATACGACATCGATGCATAGTAGCGCGAGGTGTTGCCACCGCCACTCAGGTTGACGTTGCCACGATAGCTCCATGCGCCGTCGCGCAACAGCAGGTCCATCCAGTCGACGTTCGGGTAGAGGTCTGGGTCGATGCCGGTGCGGATGATGTCGATTTCCTCAGGCTGATAGTACACGGGTTGATTGCGCGTGACACGTGCCTCGTTGACCAGGTTGGCATAGCCGATGCCATCGACAAACTCCGGTGTCTTGGTACGTGTATTGTAGCTGGTCTCCAGTTTGCCATTCACCTGAATCTTGCCCGCCTTACCATGTTTCGTGGTAATCAGAATGACGCCATTGGCACCCTTCGAACCATAGATGGCCGTGGCCGACGCGTCCTTCAGCACCGAGAACGACTCAATGTCCTCGATGTTCAGGTCGTTGATGTTGTCGCGCTCGAAGCCATCTACGAGGATGTAAGCCTTTGACCCTGCGCCGAAGGTTGAGATTCCTCGAATCCAGAACTCACTGGTGTTGCGGCCCGGTTGACCGCTTGTCTGCATGGCGATGATGCCTGGCACGTTGCCCGCCAGCGTGTTCGAGAGATTCGACGAGCTGTAGTGTTTCAGGTCGCCCATATCGACATTCGTCACGGCACCCGTCACAGTGAGCTTCTTCTGCGTGCCCATACCTGTCACGACGACTTCGTCGACAGCGTTCTTGGTGTCCTCCTCAAGCGTTACGTTGATCACCTGGCGGTCGCCCTTGACGAGTACCTCCTGCGACTTGTAGCCTATGTACGAGAATACCAGTGTCTGATACTGGCGCACCTTGATCTTGTAGTTACCTTCGATATCGGTGATGACACCCAGGCCCTTCACGTCCTTGACAACGACGCTCACACCGATGAGTTCCTCGCCCATTGGGTCGGTCACCTTACCGGTAATCTCCATTTCGCTTTGTGCCAGCGCACCCGTGGTGAGGGCCATCAGCGATAGTAACATGATGATATATCTCTTCATAACGTATTCACTTTTTCATTGTGTTACTGCTCTTCCTCCTCGCCTTCCATGCTTATCTGACGGATGCGATGACCCACCGTGTCGAGAATGTAGAAGGTATTGGTTTCTTCGTTGTAGGCAATGCCTGTCGGATCGCGGAAACGAGCTACCTCACGCAGATCGCCGTCCTCGGTTCCCCACATGTTGTTGTCGGTAATCGACGACGTGCCACGTCCTGCATAGGTACGAACCAGACCATCGGGCGTCAAGTAGCGCACACAGTGGTTCTGGTTATCACAGAAGTAGAAGTCGTATACATCGTCGCGCCCAGCGGCCACATATTCAGGATTCTTCACGAAGCAACCCTGATAAGGACGGTGCAGGCGGGCACTCGTGCCAACGCCCTCGACCCATCCGGCCTGTCCCATCTCGCCTGCAAAGACGTAGGGTGCCGAGAAGCGCTTCTCCTGCTCGTTGTAGTCGGAACGCAGGATGTAGTGCTGGTTGATGACCACAATATAGGCATACTTACCCGAAGGATGAATGTCTATCTGGAACTCCCAACCATTGTCCTGAATACGGAAGATGTTCTGATAGGCACCGCCTGCCATCGTCGGACTCCAGGGCTCGCCCTCGTAGTCGGGTTGCAGCGTGGCTAGATACTTGTTCAGGTCGAGACGGAACACCTGTCCGCTCTCGTAGCTGTTGAAGTAGAGTTCACCGTTCACGGGATGCACGCTGGCACCATTGCACTGCTTGTAGGCTGCGAGCACCTGGCGTGGAGAGCTGTTGCTGAACGAGCCGTCGCGGTTGCGCGTCACAATCCATACGCTCGTCGACTGCTGGCCTGCATCGTCGCGGTCGGTGGCCACGAGCATGTACTTGGCCTTTTCGCCCGTATAGGGGTCATCGGCAAAGTCGATGGTACGCAGACGTCTGTCGTCGAAGCAGGTCGCCTTCGACATGATGAGTTGCACGGTGCGACGCTTCATGTCGAGCATCTGTATGCCAGGACCGCCGTTATCGTAGATGACGTAGAGGCGTTCGGGATAGAGAGGATCCCACTTCATGAAACCGTCGTCGCGGAAGCCGCTGGCCTCGCTGAAGGGCACCACGGAACCCACCGAACCAGGATTCCAGGGATCGTCGCCACTCTCGTTGCGGTGACCGCAGAGAGTGCTGAGCACCATCTTACGCTCGTACTGGAAGCGTTCGGCAGCCTTGGCCGACTGGCGGCCTGTGCTGTCGTTGCCTATGGTCACCTCGATGTCGCCACGATAGGCACCGGCCGGCACAAAGCAATAGATGACCGTCGGCTTCACGTTGACCACCACGGCACGCTTGCCACCGATGGTGACGCGTACGAGTGCCGTGTCGACGCCAAAGTTCTCGCCGAAGATGACGAGCTTCTGGCTGACGCCTCCTTCTTTCGGGCTGAAGTCGCTCACCACCACGCCCTTCGCGGGATTGAAGGGGGTAGCGTCGGTGCTGTCGGTGGCATCGTCGCCGCAGCCAGCGAAGCTGAGCGTCAGCCATGCAAGCACGACCCCCATGAGGAGTCGTTGATGCACGATGAATAATGACTTTTTCATTCTTATCTTTAAGTTTTAGTTATTGGTTCAACTTCTCTGCCAACACGCGCATCCAATGGCCTGCGATGACGCTGCGCGCCTTGAAGCCCACCATCAGTGCGGTCTTCGTGTCGTACCAGTCGCTGGTGGGCACACGGCTCTCGGTTTCGTTCATGTAGTTGTAGAGGGGCTCCACAAACTTCACGAACGTTTTCTTGTCCTTGCTCATGGCTGCGGTCCACATGATCCAGTCGCTCTTGGTGTAGTCGCGACGGATGTCTAGTGGCAGTCCGTAGCGATTCTGCTTCGTGAGGTAGTATTTCACCTCGCGTTCCATGGCACCGTTGGGGAACAGGTTCAGTCCCCACAGCTTGTCCCACACCATGTTGTACTTCTGGCTCCACGTGTCCTTGCGGTCGAAGGCCAGCCGGTAGTGGTCGCCCTCGCGGGCATCTTGCTCCCACTGCACGGCCATCTCGCGTGCGCGGTTCATATATTTGTTGTAAACGTCGTCGAGGCCTTTCAGCTGTGCCATCAGCGCATAGCCTGCCACACCCATGATGGCCTTCACCGACAGGTTGGTGTTGTGAGCCCAGTGGCCTGCGAAGTCGTCGGTGCACAGTTGGTTGGTGGGATCCTGACCGTTGTCCGAGAGGTAGTCGGCCCACGTTGTGATGATGTCCCAATACTTATCTACGTAGCCTGTGTTACCATCAATCAGGCTGAGCATGGCAGCCAGCGTAATCATGTTGCCAGCCTCCTCCAGCGGCATGTCTCCACCATACACCTGGCCGTTGGCCTTAGGATACTGACCGAGGTCGTGGGCGGCAAACGGCTTAGTCCAACGGCCGCTGTAGCTATATTCGAAAATGGAGGTCATCATGGCCTTCTGCAGTTCTGGGTTGTAGCAGAGGAACAGCGGTGCCTCGGGATAGGTCAGGTCCACCGTATTCACGCAACCGTTCGAATTGTTCTCCTTCGAGAAGAACAGCAGGTTGCCCTCATCGTCGCGGAACAGCTTGTGGGCGGCAATGACGTGGCGGTAGCAGGCCGAGAGCACCTCGGCATACTGCTTGTTTCCAGCCGCCAGCGCATCGTCATAGATCATCTTATCCAGCTGTCGGCAGCGTTTCATGATGCCGCTGTACTCGCGGTTCATGCGCTGCACCATGTCGAAGATGCTGACGGCACCATCGTGAGCCCAGTAGCCTTTGTAGCGCTTATAGAAGTATTCGATGTCTTCAATCTCGTCGTAGCCGATGAGGGCATACGATGACGCCTGGGTCACCCTGCCGAAGTCGTGACGATAGGCCAGTGTGGGCATCTCCTCGGGTTTCGAGGCAGCCACTCGGCGTTCGCCCTCAGGCAGACGACCCGTGGTGGTGAAGGTTTTGCGCAACAGCTCGTCATGGGTGATGGCCACGTCGCCGTTGATGGCAGGCAGATACAGATAACCCCAATCAATGCAGATGCCGTCGCCAGTCTTTGCCAGTATGGGCTGCTCTATGGTTCCCGTCTTCAGGTAGCTCACGCCGCGGTGTTCCTCCTGGGTGGTCAGCGTCGCCTGCGTGGCCTTGTTCACGGCCAACAGCGGCGATGCAGTGAGCAACAGCTGGGCGTCGTGCTCGCGTCCGTCGGTCGAACGCACCTGATAGGAGATGTAGTTCACCGGGGCCGACAGCAGGTCGTAGTCGTCCATGAGCATGGGCGCCGTGAAAACGAGGTCGAGTTCCACGGGTCCGCACACGAAAGTATAATAGGTGTTCGTGGCGAGCACGTCGATGCTCTTCTGCGTTGCGAGCTGGACACCGCCGTTGTCGGTCTTCACCTTGCTATAAAGGCCGAAGTCGGTATAGGCACCACCGGTGGTGTTATGACAGTGTGAGGCGATGACGTTCTTGCCCGGGTGCAGCAGTTTCTTCAGCTCATCGTTCAGCGGCAGGCGGATTCCTTCGCGCCAGGTCTCACCCGTGTCGGCCACCTTCGTGCCGTTCACAAACAGCTCGAACACGTCGTCGTGCGAATAGATCAGCACCAGTTCCTCCTGCAGGTCGGCAGCCGAGAGGTCGATGGTACGGCGCACATACAGGTCGCTGTTCTCCTCGCTCCAGCGGGTGCGCACGAAACTCAGGTCGGGCGAACCGAAGGCGGCCCTGCCCTCACGCCACGACGCATCGTCGAAACCAGGCTTCTGCCAGCCGTCCTGCTGCACCTCACGCGTGTAGCGAGCCTGCCAACCGCCTTCGTCGGCCATCGGGGCAACAGTCTTGAACACGTCGCGGTCGGCACCCATGAAGCAATAGGTCACGCCGTCCACGCGAAGCCATCCCTGCAGAGGCTTCTCGTCGTTCGTCCAATGGCGCGTCATTCCCTCGTTCAACTCGTCGTAAGGCGACCAGATGGAGAAGTAGGGGTCGTTCACCACAAGTGGCACCGAGGGCACACGCAGATCTGTCTGCTCATAGGGCTGGAAGAATCCTGCCGACTGAGCATTGGCAGCAATGGCCGAAAGGAGCACTGCCACACTTGTCATCATTTTCTTTTTCATAACGTTTCTCTGTTTATTTTTATTCTTGCTATCTTTCGTCGATGCTTTTCGTACGTTGTTACCTGAAACAATCTTTCCTACCTAATGACTAAGAACCTACACTGAATGATTCCTTGCAAAGGAATAATATGAACCTAACTAACCAAATCTAACTAATCATATTTCTACTCAAATCAAATCTATGTCGCGCGAGCCACAACGATGGTTTCGTAGCTTAGCGGAGAAAAAACTACTCTGCAAAGTTCGGAAAAAAAACACATCTGCAAGGAAAATAACTATTCAAAACAAGCAAAACATACGTCAAAGGCGCATACTACAGCCTGCACACTTCGGCCTTACTGACTAAAAACACAAAAATTTCCTTTTGTGATGAAAAAACGCTCAACTCTAAATACTCAACTCTCAACTTTTATTTGTACCTTTGCCCCGAAGGAAACAACTTTTGCACTGACTAACTATATGAAGCCCTCCACTTTAGACACTAAAAGCACAACTTTAGATCATATAATCTACTGCTTTACGATAGCTGTCCTTACCCTTTTCAGCTGCCATACGAGGCAAAACCCGTTGGAACAGTCCTCGCAAGTCATCTTAGAGGAGGGTTGCTACCCACATGCCACACTTTGGCAGGGATGCTACTACTACACGATGCAGCAGCCTGATGCCGACTGCGTCGTGCTTTATGCGGCCGACCAACTTGAGCATCTCGCACAGGGGCGCCGACAGGTCGTACTACCTGCTGACTCCCTGCAACACATCTGGTCGCCAGAACTTCACCGAATCGACGGTAAGTGGTATCTCTACTTCGAAGCCGACGACGGCAATACCGACAACCACCAACTCTACGTGATGGAAAACGCTTCCGACGACCCTATGGAGGGGACGTTCCGAATGAAAGGTGCCATCAAGACGAACGAAGAGTGGAACTTCGGCCTGCACCCCACCAGCATTGTCGTTCGCGGAAAGCAGTATCTGCTCTGGTCTGGCTGGCAGCACCGACGTTCGGAAACGGAGACGCAGTGCATATACATTGCCCGTATGCTAAACCCATGGACGCTCGACTCCGAGCGTGTGCTACTGTCAAAGCCCGAGCTCGAGTGGGAGCGACAGTGGATCAATCCCAACGGCGACCGTTCGAACTACCCCATCTTCGTCAACGAAAACCCTGAGGCCTTCATCACACCCGACCAGCACTACGTCTGCGTGTGCTACTCTGCCAGCGGCATCTGGACGGTATACAATACGCTTGGCATGCTCTATGCACGTGCCGATGCCGATTTGCTCGACATCCGTTCGTGGACAAAGATGCAGGAACCCGTCGTGCGATGCATGCCCGACAGTACTATCTTCGGCATCTCCGACATCTGCGTGGTTCCGTCTGTCGACGGACAACACCACTACCTGCTCTACGAGGCAAAGCAATATGACGACGAGGGCTTTTTCCACCGCAACATCCAGATGCGTCCCCTCGGCTGGAACGACGAAGGCCTGCCGCGCTTCTAAACCCGTCGCCCGCCACCCCGTCCCGTAAACTGCCATTCTATGGCAGCACCCCCACAAAAAGCGGCCTGCTCCTATTACAGAAGCAGGCCGCTCGCATATCATCTTTTTGTTTCCCCTTCCCTCCCCCAGTCGGGGGAGGTCAGGAGGGGGGTCCTTATCTCACGATGAACTTACGTCCATCCTTGATGTAGATGTGACCTTTCATGAGGCTCTTTACCTCGATGCCTTGCAGGTTGTAGATTCTGCCATTCGCGGCCGGGCTATCAACTGTCTGGATAGCGGGATCAATGCCGGTGACGTTGTCAATCTGCTCATCGGTAGGCTCGGTGGCACCGAAGTAAATCAGGCGGAAGTTGTCGACGACCACCCAGTCGCCCTCATGTCCCTTCTCGTCCTTGGCAACACCGATGTCGAGGATACCGCTGGCATCGACTTCGACGAGGAGTTGCACCTTGTATAGTCCGAGCTGGAAGAACTGCACAGCCTGGTCGATGCCGTCGGGATATTCGCCCACGCTGGTCATATTGCCCAGTCCGGGTGCCTTGTCCACCTCGGTAGTGATGTTAGGCAGCAGCACGTCCTGCATTCCATTATAGACGTAGGCCAACTGAGCGGGCTCAACGCCGTCCTCGGTAATGAGACGGGCCTGTTCGCGATGGTCGCCGTCGCGATAGAAGCCCTGTACGGTGAGCAGGTAGAAGCCAGGCTTCAGGCCTTCGACGCTCGTTGAGAACGAACAGTCGTTGGTGTTCCACGATTCCAGTGCGAAGTCGGGATGGTTGCCACCACGTCCCCAGACAGAACCGTTGAAAATCTGCCATGCAGGCTCCACTTCAGCACGCTGGTTGAAGCCAGGATTGACAATCTTATAGGATGCATCAACGGGCTTATCGGCAGTAGCTTTCTCAACGAGAGCATCGCGATCGGCCACAGTGACAAGCATCCACTGTGCGTCGAGGTTATCGGGCAGAAGTTCGCCACGCTGCTCGGTGCAGACGGTTGTGTAGTCGCCATTGCCGCCGTCGACGCTGCACTCAGGATTGAACGTCACGAAGGCATCGGGATAGTCGGCCTGTACGATGTTGTAGCGGCCGTTTCCAAGGTCGATGAAACGCCATGCACCAGCCTTACCGCTATCCATGTAGCCACGATAGGAGAGGTACTGGCTGGGATTGTCGTCGGGACCGCCGTTGCGCAGGCCAGTATTGATGTGGAAGTCGGTAGCAACGTTCGGACGATTGGCCTCCTCTTCGCCTTCAGCGGGTTCCTCGGGAGCCTCAATGTTCTCCAGTGTGAGCAGTGTGCCAGGCATACCCATGGCAGCATGTGCACCCCAGTCGGAACCACCGGTGAGGAAACGCTGCTGACCAACGTTGTAGAGATAGAACTGACCAGCCTCAACACTGTGACCGCTGAACACGTTCGGCTGACGCTCGGCATGGTAGTTCTTGCGGGCATCGCGCAGATGGCGCAGGGCGCGGTCGAGGTCGCCCTGGTTGGTGGCGTTGGCAATGGCATCAGTAGCCTCGCTGGTGTCGAGACCTTCGCCGCTGGCCAGATCGACAGTCTTTTTCAGCGCGTCAATAGTGCCGCCATTGATGGCGCGGACATTGTTATATGCATTACGCAGAGCCTCAAGGGCATCGCGCTGGGCAGCCATGTCGTTGCCTGCAGCAGCCTCGCGGGCAGCATTCAGTGCCTGCTGGAGCAGTGCCATCAAGGCATCGGTAGTGGTTCCGCCGTAGTTCTCGACCTCGGCAATGAGGTCATCGAGTTGTGGCTTGTAAACATTGATGACAGGATAGCTCTCGGGATACTCTAACTTCTGCAACTGCAGGTTGTTGAAGTCGAACCAGAATCCCTGAGGACCGTCGTCGACATAGCCAAACTGCATGACCAGCATCTCGAAGTCCTGCTCGGCAGTGAAGTCGAGGGAAACTGGAAGACCTTCAGTGGCCTCAGTAGGCAGCAGATAGCTGTTCAGCACACCGTCGCCACCACCAAGGGCACTACCGGTATTGGTAATGTTGAAGTGCTCGTTGTTCAGCACGATGGCGCGCATGGTCTCGCTCTGCCATGAATGCCAAGCGCTGCAGCCAAAGGTGAACGAAAAGTTGTAGGTTTCGCCTTCGATGGTGGGAATCTTCACCCACAGAGGCTCGAAGCCGCCCGTGCCCTCGTAGTTGCCGATGTGGTTGGTACCGGCAGCCTCGTCGTACTCAAAACGATTCTCGAACACACCACGGTGATCGTCGGTCGTCGTCCAGTTGTTCATGTTGCGATAATCGGCAAAGCCTTCAACAAGTTCCGTAGGCTGGAACGTGCGCGGACCGATCTTCACGAAGGCACCATTGGTGTACTTATAGAGGTTCTGATCGGTGGTGTTGAATACCAACTTACCCTCGTAGACAGTGATACCCTTGCCGCTGTTGGCAATCTCGTCGCCATCGGGGCTCAGGAACACCTGGCCTTCCTCAGCCACACGAACCTCATTGGTGAGTTTGTCGCGCAAGGCGGCCTCGCCCTTCTCGGTCACCACGGGCACGAAGTCACGCACCAGGTTGCCGTCCTCGTAGATCTTAAAGCCGTAGAGCTTCATATAGCCACGCGAGTTGTCGCGACGATGGCCGTCGGGACCATCGGTATTCAGGTCGAAGATGTACATCTCGTTGACACCGTCGTTGGCCACAGCGCCATCCTCGCCAGCTGTGATGATGGCAGCAGGCTGCGACTCACCCTGACGTGTGAAGCTCACCGAGCGTCCCTCGGCATCGACAGTGATGCGGGTGTTCATTGGAATCTCGTCGGTGCCAGGCTGCTCATAGCGCTGGTCGCCTTCGAAAGTACGGCTGTAGCAGCCCTTGTCGCCAGCGCCATCCTTGTCGGAACGACAGAACACGACGAAGGCGTTGCGCTCCCAGTTGCCGTTGCGGGCACCGAAGATAGCTTCCCAATTCTGGGCCGTGTTCTGGGTGATCTCCACGTCGGCGACCACACGTGTAGTCGACTTGTGGACATAGCCTGTGTTAATGAAGCCAGTAGATGTGTTCAGGCGAGTCTCGATGTACTCGATGTCCTTCTGCACCACTGGCGTGGCAATCTTCAGGTCGGCCACGTTCACATAAACGCCATAGCGTTCGTACTCGTTGAGGTTGTTCAACACGTACACCTTGCCGTCGGCCTTGTTGAGCACGTACGGATCGGAGCCCGTGTAAGTCGACAAGTCATCGATGACTGTCGGCTCGGGTGTCTGTGCAAAAGCGGTCATGCTCAGGAACAGACTCACTGCGAAAAGTAGAACTTTGTTCATTGTTTGTAGTAATTATTGAATAATGATGAAATAATTTTCGTTTTCGGCAGCAAATATACCGCGAATTAGAAAGAACGAAGGAAAATGCCCGTTCAGAAAAGGACAAAAGAACATCAATCCTCACAATCGGGCAGGAAACCGCTGACATCGGCCTGTGGAAAGGCGGTGATACGCAGTCGTGCGGCACCCATTGGCACGAGTGTGATGGACTCTTCATCTGCAGCACGACTGGCAAACCGCGTCGGCAGCTGAGCGGTCATGCCGGTGTCGTCCCACCCCCACGAGGGAACTCTCCGACCTACGGCCGTGAACTGCAGTGGAACGGCATCGGGCGTGAAGGGATAGTCGTCGGCGGGCCATGGACGGCGCGTCATGCTGATGTCGACGGGCTGTTGCCGATCGTCAACCTTCAGCGCATAGTTCCAAGGGCTGTCGGCAAAAATCTCGTAGGCTGGCCACAGCGACTTGTCGACGTCGGCCTGCCAGTGGGAGTCGTCCTGCACAATGGCCGGATCGCTGCTGTCGCGCTGCACGTAGCGTTCGTCGATGCGCAGCGAGAGCGTCAGCGGACCGTAATCGACGCTGATGCTGCCCTTGTTCTGCTGCCACTGCTGCGTGGTGATGCGCATGGGCAACGTGAGCCTCAGTTGGTCGTGGTCGTTCCACTGGCGGGCGATGCGCAGGTAGGCACCAGCCTTGAGCTGGACTTCCAACGGCGAACCGTTGAGCGTTGCCGTAGCTCCCTCAGCCCAAGCGGGTATGCGCAGGTAGAGCGGGAAGGTGGCGGGTTGGTCGAGGCCCAGCGTGAACCGCACTTCTTCCTCAAAAGGATAACGGGTGTCCTCGACGATCCTGACCGACTGTCCTGAACCCACACGCGTCTCGGTCTCGCTGGCACTGTAAAGCATGGTGCACAGTCCACCGTCGGCAGTGCCCATGACCAAGTGTTCGGCAAAGTAGGGCCACCCCATGCCATGGTTGTGCTGACAGCAGCGACTGCTGAAAGGGCTCATCGAGAGCATGCCACGCAGGCTGTTGTCGATGCTTGGCGCATGGTTGCGGCCGTCGCTCACAGCCATGTTGGGCGCAGTCAGGTAGCGCAGCGAGCGCATATCGGGCATCAAGGCTGCTGGCAGCGTGTTGAAGGCTACTTGTTCGCAGTGGTCGGCCCAAAAGGGATCGCCTGTGATGCCCATGAGCAGTTCGTCGCTGGCCATCTGCTCGACGACGGCACATGTCTCCGTGCCCTGTCGGGGGTCGATGTAGCCTTGTCGGGCATTCTCGTCGGCCCCGTACATGCCGCCTGGCACTTGTCCGTAGCGTTGGCGCATCAGCTGGTGATTGGCATAGGCAGCCTGCAGCATGAGCGAGTCGCCGCTGTATATGTAATAGGTGGCGGGTTCGCGGAAACCTTGTGCCACGTTCACGCCATGCCAGTTGGGCAGGTCGTTCTTCATGGTCCAATCGACGCCACAGCGATGCAGCTTGTCGATGAGCGGCAGGATGCTCTCGTCGCCCGTCTGATTGAACAGCCAGACGACACTCCACTCGTTGTCGCTGCCGCGCTTGGCTTGCCAGAGGCCTTTCAGGAAATGCTCGTCGGGAATGGTCAGCTCCCAATGGAAGTAGTTGGTCATCGCCGTGAGCACGCGCTCGTCGCCCGAGTGTTCATAGTAGGTCTGCAGCGCCCATAGCATCGGCATCTTTGCCCACAGCTCTGGATTCTGGGTGTCGCCATCCATGGCATCGGGTCCCAGCAGACCGTTCGGCTTCACGTGCTGCAGCACGGCATCGAACCACACCTGTGCTTCGCGTTTCATGGCCTCGTCGTCGAGAATATAGGCCAGCGACGAATAGCCACGCAGCCAGTAAGGCACTTCCTCCCAACCGTGGTCGCCCGTATCGCTCAGCCACTGGTTGTTGTTCTTGTCGAGCCAGGCACTCACCGTGCCCAGTTGTCCATTCAGACCTGCCCGTTGCCGGTTGAGAATCTCCCGCAGGAAGCCACGCGGCTGAACCTGACCGACAGGCAGTTTCTTCAGGCAACCGCCATGAAGGGGGGTGCGATAGGTGGTGGGCGATGCGTGTTGGGTGGTTACGAATGGTCGGTCGACGACGGCAATTTCCGTGGTTTGCGCTGTCACGGTCATGGCAAACATGCAGAGAGCCACGAGACTCAATCGTTTGTTTCTTTTCATCATATTATTGAAGTTTCAGTTGGTTTTTACATCATTTCTTTCCAGTGGTACGGGGGTACGGGGGTGCGAGATTGGTTTCGTTCATCGTTATCTCTGGAAGAGGATTTATTCAAAGGACAAGAGTATTCTCGTACCCTCGTACCCCCGTACCTCCGAAAGTTAAATCATATGATATAAATAGGGCTTTCATGAATGGGTATAAAGGGCTGCCCACCGTAGGGGCAGACTCCCGTGTCTGCCCGTGAATGTTGTGATGGGCGAGGGGTTATTTCGCTATGAGGATTTTCTTTCCTTGGCTCACATAGATTCCTTTGGGGAGATGAGCGGAAGGTGTGGACAGCCGCTGCCCGCGCAGGTTGTATATCTGGGTGGCGGGTGTTGATGGGTGGGTGTTGATGGGTGGGTGACTGTCGATGGCTGTTGGCTGTTCGATGATGGTGCTGGCGAGCCCCAAGTCGATGTGACCACCGCCATAGCCAGCCATCAGCGAGACGGCCACGACGTTATCGCCTTCGCGGAGCAGTTGCTTTTGGGCGTCGGTCAGCTGGCAGTGGGCATAGTTGTTGTCGTTCCACCCGTCAGCCTGCCAGATGAGCGTGCCGTTCAGGTAAACTTTTGGATTCTCGTCGTAGCTGCAACTCAGTTCTATTGTGCCCTCCAGTGCTTGGTCGAGTTGCCCGGCCGTCAGCTGGAAGTGGCGTCGCAACAACAGTGGTTGGCGCTCACTGCCCCAATAGCTGACGAGGAACTGGTCGCGACTGTTGCTCAGCGGTCCGTAACCCCATGCCCAGTCGGCTTCGTCGACGCAGCGGCCTGTCCAGTCGCGTGCCGACAAGGCGTTGAGTTCGTCGTTGCTGTTCAGCAGATAGTAGCAGCACGGCCACGGCCCTGCACCGAGCGTCGGCAACAGTTCCACTACACGCAGCAGGTCGGCTTCGTAGAGTCCGCAGTCGGCAAAGGCACCGCCCCAGTTTTGATGCACGTGCAGGGCAAGGACATTCTCCTCGCCGTTGATCTTGATGAGTGCCTTCTGCTGGGGTGTGAGCAGGATGCGCTCGTCGTTGTTCCACCCGTCAGTGGCACTGAACACCCGCTCGCCATTGAGGTAGTATTCAGCAGGTGCGTCGTCGTGACCACAGGCCAGGAACAGGTCGCCAGCGATGGGTTTCTCGAGCGTGAACGTGCGGCGCAGGTAGATGTCGCCCGTCACGTCGACCGCAATCCAACGGGAAGAGCGGGCGCCCAGATAATACTCGTCGCTGCTGAAGGGCGAAGTCAGCTGTTGCCACGGCTGTTCGCCGTTGGTCAGCAGGTAGTCTGCCTCGTACCACTCGTGTCCCTCGGCATCGCAAGGCGGTGTGCCCCACACGTGGTTATAATCGGCATCGGCATAGCGACGGCCCGTATTGAACACCATCGCCTGGGCTGCCCATGGCGTGGAGGGGGTGAACTGCGATGAAGGAAGGACCACGTTCAGGGCATTCCACGTGGCTACAAGTTGCCCATCGTCGGCCACGGCTGGTGTCGAGACCAACAGGACCGCCAAGAATGCCATCTGTAAGGGAATTTTCTTCGTCATAGGTTTAGCAGTTTTTTACGATTATGCTAAAATTACAAGTGCAAAAGTAGACATTCCCGGGCGTAAAAGGGGAAAAACATCGGTCAGACAAGGAAACAATCTGTTCAAACTGCATGGTCAACTTGAAGATTCCGCCGCGCTGGTAGCTGGTGTTCCACATATTTTTATTATCTTTGCGCTTGAAACACGTACATACGTGTATGGATGAAAAACCTTAACAGCGAAAAAACGATGAATAGGACTAACGAGCGAATCGTGTTTATTGACTACATCCGTGTGGTGGCATGCTTCTTGGTGATGTTGGTGCATGCCAGCGAAAACTTCTACGGTGCCGACGTGTCGGGGCTGGCAGGCAACATGTCGCTGCTGCAGAACGAGCAGAACCGTTTCTGGGTGGCCTTTTGGGATGGTGGCGTCAGCCGCATTGCCGTGCCGCTGTTCATGATTGTGTCGGCATTCCTACTGGTGCCCTTGCGCCCTGGGCAGACCATGACGGGCTTCTATCGCCGTCGTTTCTTGCGCATCGTGCCGCCTTTCGTTTGCTTCCTGCTGCTCTACACCTTCCTGCCGCTGCTGTGGGGAGGCATGACTTGGGAACAGTCGATGAACGACCTGCGCATGCTGCCATTCAACTTCCCGTCGATGGCGGGACATTTGTGGTTCATGTACCCGCTCATCAGCCTCTACCTGATCATTCCCGTGGTCTCGCCTTGGCTGCAGCAGGCATCGGCGCGAGACGAGCGAGTGTTCCTCTACATCTTCCTGTTCTCCACGCTGACACCTTGGCTGCATCGCTTCGTCTCGCCTGAACTCTGGGGCGAGTGTTTCTGGAATCCGTTCTCCATGTTATGGTACTGCTCAGGCTACCTGGGCTATCTGGTGTTGGCGCACTACATTCGTGTGCATCTGAAGTGGTCGGCAAGTCGGCGTCGCACCATTGGTGTGGTGTGCTTCCTCGTGGGTGCAGTCTTCACGGCTTGGAGCTTCTGGTGGAAGGGCGTGCCCGGCCAACTCATCGAGACACCTATGCTTGAGTGGTCGTGGGAGTTCTGCACGCCAAACGTCGTGCTGACCACCTTCGGCGCTTTCCTTCTGTTCAGCACCATCAGTCAACATCCATCACCCAGCGCCCAACGCCCATTACCCCTCTTGACCACCCTTTCGCGCTTGTCGTTCGGTATGTATCTGATGCATCTGTTCTTCCTGGCACCCATTGCCCAGTGGATCATCGGTGGCGACGTGGCCGCCCCTCTCCTACCCGTGTGGTTGGCCATTCCCGTCATTGCCCTGCTCACGTTCGTGTGCTGTGCCATTACGACAAAACTCGTCACCTTGCTTCCCGGCAGTAAATATATTGTCGGTGCATAAACCATAAAACTATCAACTCTCCGCTCGACCCGTAGGGGCGCTTTCTTTCTCCACGCTGTTACGAAAGCGAACAAGTTCTTTCTCGACGAAAGCGGCAAAGCCGAGCGCGAGCGCGTAGCGAAGCGGAGAAAGAACCATCAACTATCAACTCTCAACTAAACAATGCGTCAGGCCCTCCTCTCCCTTGCAGCCTTTGTCGTGGCAGGATTCACTAACACTGCCACCGCCCAGCTGCCTACACTCGCCCATCAGTTCACGACCGACGACGGGCTGAGCGACAACTCCGTGACATGCGCCCTGCGCGACAGCTACGGACTGCTGTGGATTGGTACCGAAAACGGCCTGAACTGCTACGACGGACTGCGCATCCACGCCTATCGCGACATCGTCACTTCCGAGAATCCCAACGAAACCAACACCGTCTCCTCGCTCTATGAGCACGAGGGCAACATCTGGTTTGGCGGCAGTGCGGGTCTATACGTATTCAACCGTCGCGAGAACACCTACAGCCGCTTCATGCTGCGCACGCACTATGGCGTCGTCATCTCCTCGGCCGTGCCGAAAATAGTAGGCGGACCCGACCAGCGACTCATCTGGATCACCACCATGGGACAGGGCATCTTCATCTACGACACCGAGACGCATCAACTCACGCAAGACAGCCGCCACGGCAACTTCTTCTGCGACCTTACCATCGGGAGCGACGGACTGGTTTATGCTGTCACGCTGTCGGGGCAACTGGTGGTGTTCCGTGGCGACGGGCAGTACCTGCGCAGCTACGACGTCGGTGGCTATCAGTTCCAGAAGAACCCCATTAGTATCGTACAGACCGACCACGACCTATGGTTGGCCTACAACACCCGCCTGCTGCGCCTGAACCTCGACCACCGTTCCACCGAGGTGAAGGCCGAGGCTCCTGCCATGGGAGCTATTCATGCTCTTACCGCCGACCAAAACGGACGACTCTATCTGGGCACCGACGACGGCGTCTATCGCTACACCACAGATAATGGTCTGCTGCAACGCATCGACAACGGCGACCAGCATTCAGGCGTCCAGCTGACCGACAACATGGTGAACGCGCTGATGTGGGATGCCGATAGCACGCTGATGGTGCTCACCCACACGGGCGGACTCAACAGTATCATCGTCAAGCAGCAGGGATTTACCTTCGTTCCCCTGCCCGACGAGAGTGCCTATCAGGGCACTAACACGGTGCGTGCACTTTGTCGCGCCTCGGAGGTGGATCTCTGGATAGGTACCGACCACGGCCTCTATCTGGGCAACTACGAACGTCGGCAGATTACGAAATGCCAGCCCGACCGCCTCAACTTCGAAATCAAGGCACTCATGCTCGACGGCGACGACCTGTGGATTGGTACGCGCCACGACGGCATCCGTATCCTGAACGTGAAGACGGGTGACATACGTGCCCACGTCTATTCCGAAACACAGCCTTACACCATACTGAGCAACGAGGTGAACAGCATCTTCCGCACACGTAGCGGCGACATCTATGTCCTCACGTCGTGGGGATTGTCGCGCTATGCGCGTGCCACTGGCAATTTCCATAGCTATGCTACTATCAGTGCTATGACGCCCTTCATTTGTATGGAGGAATCCGCCAATGGATGGCTGTGGGCATCGTCGAACACGCGCGGCTTGTTCTGTAAAAAGCCCAACGAGCAGACCTTCAACGGCTTCAGCTCGAAGACCATAGGCCGACAGACCATCACCGTCATGCACGGCGACCGCCAGGGCGACCTCTGGGCAGCCAGCAACAGGGGCGGACTCTATCGCTTCGAGCCTAAGACGGCCGACTTTCAGCGCTACGACACTGAAGGAACCATCCTCTATAACCAGGTTGTCCGCTTCATTGAAGAAGACGACCAAGGGGCTCTCTGGCTCGGCACGTCGGTTGGCATCATACGCATCAGCCCTTCACGTAACATCGACGACCTGCAAGTATGCCACTATAGTCACTCCAACCACTTCATGCAGCTCCAGCAGTCGTCCTCGGCCCATGGCCACGACGACGTCGTGTTCGGAATACGCGGCGGCGTATGGCGGCTCTCTACGCACCAGTTGTCGCCCGTCAGCCAGCAGCAACCCGTTTACATCCTGAACCTCTCGCTGCCCTATGCCGCCGACAGCCGCGCCGAACTGCAGCGATTGGGCCTCGACGTGCTGCTCTATACCCGCGACGAAATCGAGCTGCCCTATACCGACAACAGCTTCACGCTACACTTTGCTTCGGCGCGCTATAGTGGCATGCCACCAACAAAGTATGAGTACATGCTCGAAGGTTTCGACCGCACATGGGCTCATGAAACCACCACCCCACAGGCCACCTATGCCAACCTGCCACCAGGCGAATACGTGTTCCGGCTGCGTCAGGTCGGACAGACCAACGACACCCTTACAGCACAGCTGCGCATCACCGTCCTGCCGCCTTGGTATCGCACCACTCTCGCCTATGCTCTCTACATCCTGCTCGCCATGGCTGCCATACTCTACACCTTCTATCGCACCCAGCAACGCCTGAAGAGTCGCTACGAGCAGCAGATGCGACAATTCCAGCAGGAACAAGAGAAGGAGACTTTCCAGTCGAAGATCAGGTTCTTCATCGACCTCGTCCACGAAATCCGTACTCCGCTCACGCTGATGAGCCTGCCACTGGAACAAATGGAGACCAACAAGCACACCACCGCCATACGCCGTAACATGAACTACCTGCTGGGCATCACCAACCAGCTGCTTGACTTCCAGAAACAGGAGAACGGAGGCATCACACTGCTGCGACGCAAGACTGATGTGGCCCAGATGCTCCGCCAGATCTACGACCAGTTCAGCGATGCAACCGAGGTACAGAACAAACACCTCCAGCTACAGCTGCCCGACGAGCCCATCGTCGTGCTCATGGACCAAGACAAGATGATGAAGGCAATGATGAATCTCGTTGGCAACGCCATGAAATACGCCAACAGCGAAATCATCATCCGCCTCGAGAATGTCGATGGACAGCACGTGGCCATCAGCGTCGTCGACGATGGTCCTGGCGTGCCTGCCGATGAGAAAGACAAAATCTTTGACCGTTACTACCAAATTGGTAATGACTCCACTGCCGCCTCCCTCGGTACGGGACTCGGACTGGCCTATACCAAGATGCTGGCGCAAGCCCACGAGGGCAACCTGGAGTATCAGGATGCACCTGGCGGCGGTTCCTGCTTCACAATCACCATTCCCATCCGTCCTGAACACCTCACCGACGACGAGACGGCCGACTCTTTGACCAGTCAGGTGCATAGCGAGCCCTCGCCCGAGGCCGAACTGCCGGCTGAAAACCCCACCCCCACCCATCGCATCCTGCTTGTCGAGGACAATGAGGAACTCCTCAAGGCCACTGCCGATGCCTTACGTAAGTGGTACAAGGTGGTGAAAGCTCACGATGGCATCGAAGCACTCGACACGCTGAAATATCAGGATGTCGACATCGTGGTCAGCGACGTGATGATGCCTCGCATGGACGGCACTCAACTCTGCCGACAACTCAAGTCTAACATTGAGACCAGCCACCTGCCCATCATCATGCTCACGGCAAAAGTGTCAGTGCAGGCCAAGACCGAAGGCATGGAGAGCGGTGCCGACGTCTATCTTGAAAAACCCTTCGCCGTCAAACAGCTGCACCTGCAGATTGAAAACATCCTGCGGCTACGTCAACAGTTCTATCAACGTATGCGCAGCATCGAAGGCTTCAACGCCACCACTGCCGATGCCGCCGACCGACCGCTCGGACTCAACCAACATGACCTGCAATTCATTGAATCCCTGCAGAAATCTGTACAGGAAAACATGCGCGACGAGGAGTTCTCCATCGACACGCTGGCCGAACAGCTCAACCTTAGCCGAAGTAGTTTCTATCGGAAAATAAAGGCTCTCACCGGAATGACGCCCACAGACTACCTGAAGAATGCACGCATGAACGAGGCTGCCCGCCTGCTTACTTCCGGGCTGCGTAGTAGCGAGGTTGCCGAACGTGTCGGGTTCACCTCCAGCAGCTATTTCGCCAAGTGCTTCCGCGCCCAATTCGGCTGCCTGCCGAAAGACTACACGGGCACTTGAGCAACCTTTGCCGAAAGAGACGCTATGCTTTGCTTCTGCCAAAGTATTGCTTTGTCGTCACTATCACATTGCTTTACAGGCACTATTGCATTGCTTTGTTACCTCTAAAGCATTGTTCTATTACTTACAAAGCTATTCCCTATACCCTACGTAGCTATGCTCTATACCCTTATAAAGCATAGCTACGTAGCATATAAAGCAATGTTTTGGAGCAAAAAGATGTATAGGTTTTATACTATCTTTTTCTTACCCTCACCCTTTATTCGGTCATCCTAACGGGCGATTCCTCGCCAAAGAGGAACTGGCGTTGATAGCCGCCTGCGTCAACAACGATTTTCTCGAACACAATGGCTGGATCGTCAGGATGAATAGTCAGCTGATGGGTAGTCGCCGAGGCGTCGAGAGGTAGCTCAGCGACCGATTCCACCACCCGTCGGGCCACAGTGGGATAGTAAATGCTGTAGATATTCTCTTTCTCTTCATTCAGCCGGCTGTTGAAGTTGATGCGTTGTGGCTCGCCCCCGTCGAGCGACAGGGTATAAGTGAGGCCGCCCTTGTTGAGATAGTCGAGTGTAGATTTGACGACGACGTGCACTTTCACACTGCTCACACCATTACTATAGAAACGGTATGTCAGCGAGGCGTCACCCGTAGGCTGCGAATAGGGCATCAGGGCAACAGCGCTACGTGTTCGTCCCATAAATGGGATGACGGTCCAAGCGGTGTTGGGCGTGGCCTTGGCTTCATAATAGTGTTCGGCTTCCATAGCCACATAGCCATCTTTTGCCGTAAACTCCCATCCGCCATTGCGCTCAGCCACCGTCTTCACGACTGGCATACGGTCGTGCGGGAAATCGTCGTTCCATGACGTATAGCCGATGTGCTTCTGCGTCATCATGCCATTCCACTTGCCTCCAGCGATGTCGTGGTTGTAGGATGCACAGAGCAACGAGTCTCTCTTGAACGCCTCCTTCACGCGCTCTGCCCAAATATTGGCATCGGGATTGTTCTGACTGGCCAACCAGTGGTTCATAGCTTGAGCATAGTACATTTGATAAACGTTGGACATTGCCTGAACAGGGAAAAGGATGAGCTGCTGATAGGCATCGCGATAGCTGGCGTCGAGCGTCAGGTACTGTCTCAACGCATCGGTTTCCAAGCGCATGAACTCATCGGCCACCCGTCGCCATTCGCCTGTTTCCACATTGTATGTCTTTGCGTCGAGCATCTCGGCCGTGGAACGTCCTGCATATTTACAGTAGAGGTTCAGGATGCGTGCAGCCTCCTGAGCCTGGCTGCTGCCAAAGGCCTGCTGACAGAAGCGGAGTGTATAGTCGGTGATGTGAGCGGCATCGAACTCATGTGGATTCCATGCCATTTCCATGAACACGCTAATGGGAAACTCCATTGGCTTCAAGTCGCCCACGTTAAGAATCCACAGTTTCTGAATGCCGCTGTCATAGGAGAACGTCAGCTGCTCCCACATGTTCTGTGTCGGCGTGACGTTCAGCCACTTGGTGTTGCGTGGTGCACCTACATAGTCAACGTGGTAATACAGTCCCCAGCCACCCTTGCGCTGCCGTTCCTGTACGGTGGGCACACGGCGCACGTTGCCCCAATTGTCGTCGCAGAGCAGGATGGTCACGTCGTCGGGCACACGCAACCCGGCATCATAGTAGTCCTGGACCTCCTTATACAGGGCCCACAGCTGCGGTGTCTTCTGTGCAGGCTTGCCCGTGACCTTCTGGATGATCTGTCGCTGGTTGCTGATAATCTGCTCCATGAGGCGTGTGTCAGTCTTATCGCCCATGGCCTCATCGCCATCGCCGCGCATGCCGATGGTCACGATGTCGTCAGTACCGCTCATACGCTCGATTCCCTCGCGGAAGAAGCGGTCAAGCGATTGCTTGTTGGTAGCATAGTTCCAAGGACCCCACCCCTTGCGATTGCGAGCATACTCCTGATGGTTGCGTGCCATCGGCTCGTGGTGCGAGGTACCCATCATAATGCCCATGGCATCGGCCGTCTTCAGGTTTTCGGGATCGTCGGCATAGAAAGCCCAACCCCACATGGCCGGCCAGAGGTAGTTGCCTTTCAGTCGCAGGATAAGCTCGAACACCTTCTCATAGAAGCGATGGTCACCGTAGTCGGTACCGAAGGTATTCTTCACCCATGAGGTCAGGCAGGGCGCCTCGTCGTTAAGGAACAATCCGCGATACCTGACGGCGGGTTCACCATCGGTGTATTCGCCCCGTTTGACGTACAGTTCCTGATGGTGTTCGATGGGTACATCGGCCCAATAATACCAGGGCGACACGCCTATCTGCCGCGACAGCTCATAGATGCCAAACACCGTGCCGCGCTTGTCGCTGCCAGCGATGACCAGTTGCTGACCGATAGTCTTGATAACATACATCTCCGTCTTGCCCTTCAGATTGGGTAGCTGACCCTCACGAATCCACTGGTCAATCTGCTTGTTCACACCCGCCGTACCCACTACGATGATTGGCGACGACGAGGAAAGCTGTGGTCGCAGGCCCGTCACCTTCTCGAAGTCAGTTTGCAGGTTTGTTACCGCCAACTGTACGCAACTATGCTCGTCGGACACAATGCCAATGGTGGCTTCCCTAAGGGAAACGGCATCAGGTACGGCATTAAACACGACAAACGGCTCGGCAGCCTGGATGCTGACAACCGACAATACTACGGCCAACAGATAGAATAATCTTTTCATAGGTCTCGCTTCTTTTCATGATTTGTCGCAAAGGTAGGAAAAAAATATAAGAAGGCCAAATAATGATGGAAGATTTGTCGCATGATTTTTGACATTTCGCAGCCGGATATAAAGATTTCTTTGTATCTTTGTGGCAACGAAATAAAAAGGAACAATGAAACAAAGACTGATTCTTGCAATGTTGTTTTTCGGATGTGTATGGCCAAATGCCTGCCATGCACAACAGGTGAACGACAACAACACGCCACTGCACCTGATGAAACCCGAATACAAGACCAGTTATGGCATTCCGACGGAACAAGACGTGAAGCTGACTATGGACCGCGTGTTGCACTACATCGAGGCTGAAACGCCTGCCGCACTCGTAGACAAGCGGACGGGCAGGGAAGTAACACGGCTGCGGGACATCACGGCTGAAACACAACTGAAACAGGGTGGTTTCAGACTGACCAGCTACGAGTGGGGCGTGACCTATTCGGGAGTGCTGGCGGCCTACAAAGTCTTGGGCGACGAGGCCTATGGCAACTATGTGGCGAAGCGGCACAAACTGCTGGCCGACATTGCACCTTATTTCCAAAAGATATACGCCGAGAACAAGCAGATCGACGGCAATGTTCGTCGCGTCATAGACCCTCATGCGCTGGATGATGCAGGAGCCGTGGGCTGTTCGATGATCAAGGCTGAACTGATGGGTGTAGGCAAGAAAGGCGTATGTCAAATGCTCATCAATAACTATGCCAACTACATCATGAACAAGGAGTATCGTCTGGCCGACGGTACCTTTGCTCGACTGCGCCCACAGAAGAACACTGTATGGCTCGACGATATGTTCATGGGCATTCCTTTGGTTGCCTACATGGGACGTTTTACCGGTGAGCAGCATTACTACGACGAGGCCGCCCGGCAAGTGATGCTTTTTGCCAGTCGCATGTGGGTCGAGGCCGACGGACTGTTTCGCCATGGCTGGGTGGAAGCCATGGAGCCGCACCCTGCCTTCTACTGGGGACGTGCCAACGGCTGGGCACTGCTTACCTTATGCGAGGTACTAGACGTGCTGCCTGGCGACCACCCACAGCGTACGGCCATCATCGAACTCCTCAGGAAACATGCCGCCGGACTGGCTCGCCGCCAACACCACACGGGCTTCTGGCACCAATTGCTCGACCGCGATGATACCTATCTGGAAACGTCTGCTACCGCCATCTACGCTTATTGTTTGGCACACGCCGTGAATGAGGGTTGGATCGATGCCAAAGCCTTCGGTCCCGTGGCCCTGCAGGGCTGGCATGCCGTACAGTCTGCAGTGAACAACAAGGGACAAGTTGTGAACGTTTGCGTAGGTACAGGCATGGGCTTTGACGCCGCTTTCTACGCCCATCGGCCCGTTCACGTGATGGCTGCCCACGGCTATGGCCCCACCATTTGGGCAGGAGCCGAGATTATCAGGCTGCTCAGAAAGCAGCATCCCAAACTGAATGACTCGGCGGTGCAATTCTATGACGAGGCGGTGCCCACCGACCAGCCCATCTTCAATTACGACGGAAAGATCAGGTACTAACTACTTAAATCTCTACCAGCATGAAGAGACTTGTCATCATTTTCCTCGCAGTGCTCACGGCAATGCCGCTATTGGCGCAGATGGGCCGCCGTTTCCCTTCAGAACGTAAAATTATCAGCGACCCAAAGACAGGCGTAGAACTGGTGTTTCTGACCAGCAAAAGTGGAACGGGCGACTCGAAAATCTACCAAACCCACAACCAGTGGACGTCCGATGGGCAGTGGGTCATCTTTCGTAGCAACCGCGTGCCAGGCGAAGCCATGGCCGTAAACGAGGAGACAGGCGACATCGTGCAAGTGACCGAGGGTGGCTACACTGGCATGCTATGCGTGGCGCGCAAGTCAATGAACTTGTACCATATGCGTTTGCTACGAGACAACGACGGCCGACGCTCCGGGATGGCGGTGGTGGAAGTGAACCTGCAGCGCCTCTTCGACGACTCGGAAGCCGGCAAGCTGAAGCCAAAGACGGCCTACGAGCGCATCTGCGGCACCATTCCTGCTGAGATGTGCAGCGAGGGCGACATGGCACTCGACGGCAGCGAGACGTTCGTCTACTTCCGACTCGACAAGGAGTATGCCCGCCAGCTGCCCATCGAACAGCCGATAGCCCCGAACTTCGGACCGCGCAACATGGGTGCTGGACCGGGTGGCATCGGAAAGATGGACCTCAGGACGGGAAAGGCTGAACCCGTGGTGGCCGTGCACTTCAAGGTGGGCCACATACAAGGTAACCCCTGGCACCCGGGCGAGGTAATCTTCTGCTGGGAGACGGGCGGCAAGGCACCACAGCGCACGTGGATTTGTAATGCCGACGGCACCGGTCTGCGCCCCATCTATCGGGAGACCGAGCACGACTGGGTGACGCACGAGGCTGTAATCAGCGAGGACGAGTTGGTCATCGCCATCATTGGGCACCGCCCCATCAACAAAGGCGAGCTGAAGAAGATAGACGGTCTGGAAAGCTTCGCCACCTCCGACGGATGGGGGCCGGCAGGCACAAAAGAGTATGCCACAGGCATCGCCGTGGTGAACATGCGCACGCACGAACTGACGCTGGAAGGACAGGTGCCGGGCGACAACTTCTGGCACGTGGCAGGCTCGCAGAACGGCCACTGGGTGGCTGGCGACGACTTTGCCCGTGAGTTGTGGCTTATCGACCGTCATACGGGTGAGCGCATCCTGCTCTCAGCAGGCCATAAGACGACGGCCCGTGATCATGTACACCCCACCTTCAAACCCGATGGCACAGAGATAGAAATCCAGTCGGCCATGCTTAGCGAAGACGGTCGTTCTATGAACATCTGCATCGTCCGCCTGCCCCAGCACCTGATTGACCGATACAAATAGAAGGGGTAATACTAGGTATGTTGTATAACTTAAAAATATAATCAGAAACTAACAAATAATTCCCAAAAACCGATGAAACAACTACTTTTCACAGTATCGATGTTCTTGTTTGCCCTTGCAGCTACGGCACAGGGGCAGGAGAAGCAAATCACCGTGACAGAGAATATCGCCTACCGCACCGACGTAGGGCCAAGCACCGTGCTCGACCTGGCACAACCGCTCTTCGGACCGCAGCACGACCGTCCTGCCATCCTTATCATCCACGGAGGGGGATGGAGCGCAGGGTCGAAGAACGACATGGTATACCGCACGCTGATGGTGGATTACGCCATGAAGGGCTATGTTGTCTGCAACATGAACTACCGACTCATCCAAGAGGCTGATCCACCTGCATGCATCGAGGATGTGCGCTGCGCTATCCGCTGGATGAAGGCTAATGCCAAACAACTGGGCATCGACGCCAACCGCATTGGCACCTTTGGCCACTCGGCAGGCGGTCATCTGTCGCTCATGGCAGGTGTGGCAGCAGCCAGCAAGGCATTCAACGATGCTGCCGACCCATGGCGCGACTACGACTGCTCTGTAGCCTGTGCAGTCGGTGGTGCTCCTCCTACCGAGTTGGGACGTCCCGGCATCCCTTGGGGCGACCGCAAGGAGTTATGGCCCATCGGCTACATCGGTGCCTGCAAGACACCGTTCCTAGTGCTGCAGGGTGGCGAAGACCCTGTGGTGAAACCTGAGCTCACCGAGGACTGGGTTACGAAGATGCAGCAGGCAGGAGCATCGGTCGACTTCGTGAAAGTGCACGGTCAGCACGGCGTGGCCTTCGATCAACAGTTAGAGTTCACGCGTCCTGCCATGGACGCCTTCTTCGCCCGTCATCTGAAGCACGCCGACCCCAGCGTCAGCTTCGAGCAAGTGAAGGTGCCCGACTTCGGTGGCAGCGGTCCCCATAAGGCTGTGGCCGTGCGCGAGAAGTCGCTCACCGACTTCGTAGTCTATCGTCCAGTAAATTTGGAAGCAGCGATGACCGTCGGCCAACCGGGTATGTGGGCCACAGGTGAAGCGAAGAAAGAAAAATTACCCGTGCTCATCTTCTGCAACGGTGGCTGCATGGACACCAGCATCGGCTACGAGAACATGCTTGCCGACATCGCCTCCCATGGCTACGTCGTCGTGGCCATCGGCGAGTTGCAAATGTTTGCCCAGCACGAGAACGACCAACATACGCCATCGTCGATGGTAAAGAAGGCACTCGACTGGATTTGCAATCCCTCCTCACCTTATTATAAATATATCAATACCGAGAAGATTGCTGCCGCTGGGCACTCCTGCGGTGGCGCACAGGTGTTGGCAAACGCTGCCGACCCGCGGCTGAAAACCTACATCATCCTCAATGCCGGAATGGGCAAGATGACCATGGCCGATGCTAGCGCAAAGTCATTGAAGAACCTCCACGGCCCCATCCTCTACCTCGTTGGCGGAACAACCGACGTGGCCTGGCAGAATGCACAGATGGACTACAAGGTCATCAAGCATGTGCCGGTGGTGCTGGCCGACAACACCCAGAGCGGTCACGGCGGCACTTACGACCAAGCCAACGGCGGTGCTAATGCCCGTATGGTGCGTGCCTGGCTGGATTGGCTACTGCGCGATAAGCAGGAGAACGAGAAACTCTTCATCAGTGGCGACCTTACCGACTACCAAGGCTTCACTATTCAGCACAAGAACTACAAGCCACAGCCGAAGGCAGAGTCTAGCGTCCAGGAATTGTGGATAGAGAATGGCAGCCGACGCATCTTCGGTGAGCTGTTCACACCTGCACAGAACATTCAGAAGCGCAACGCCCAAAGGCCCATCGCCATCATCGCTCACGGCTTCAACGGTACGTTCGACTACGGGCGCAACTACTTTAATACTATGGAGAGCCTGGGATACGATTGCTACACGTTCGACTTCCCGTGTGGCTCGGTGCGCAGCCGTAGTGATAACAACACGCTGAACATGTCGATCCTCGACGAGGTAAGCGATCTGAAGACCATCGTCGCACACTTCCGCAAACAGGGCCACCGCCACATAGTGCTCATCGGCGAGAGCCAGGGCGGACTCGTCTCTGCACTCACCGCAGCCGAGCTGAAGGACAAGGTCAGCCAACTTGTGCTCGTCTTCCCTGCCCTATGCATCCCAGACAACTGGCGCGAGCGCTACCCACGGCTTCAGGACATTCAGGACGTCACCGAGCTATGGGGCGTGAAGATGGGCCGACGCTTCTTCGAGGAAATCCACGACATGCGACCCCTTGACCTCATCGGCCAATATCAAGGACCCGTGCTCATCGTGCAGGGCGATGCCGACCTTGTGGTGTCGATGGACGATTCGCGCCGTGCCCAGCAGCTCTACCACCCTGGTACCCGCCTCCACGTTATCCCTGGTGCCGGCCACGGTTTCAAGCCCCATGAGTTTCAACAAGAGATGGAACAGCTACTACAATTCATGAAGAAATAGCAGCAACAACGTGAGTTCGAGGTAAGAAACGTGTTAAAAACATACAATCTGCTACCCCAAAAAACCGTCAATGAATAAAAAAATCATAGACAAAGAGTAAGCTCATTGCATAAGTCTTACGTCGAACTCACGTTACAATAATAAAGCGGATGCAGGTGGCCCTAGATTTGGCCCGTCCCTGCATCCGCTTCATTGTTCATAATCAATAACTATTGTTTTCCCAGAATAATGTTCACAAGCGACGTCACGTCGGCTTTGTTATTATCCGAAGAAGCGGAAGTTCCTAAGATGATGTTCACCAACGACGTCACGTCGGCTATAGTCACCCTTCCGTCATGATTCACGTCGCCAAGGATGCCCTCGGCAAGTACTACCTTCGACACCGTAGGCACTAACTCAATGTCTTGGTCAAGTGAACCCTCACCCAATGTCGATAGCGAGACGTTCTTGATGTTCACGGCATACTCACCCTGGCTGAGACCCGACGACACGTCGACAGACACGTTCACTACAACTCCGTCATTGCCGCTCAGTGATGTACCTGATGCAGAGAACACAAGTACCCTATAAGTGTTGACGGCAGGCGAACTATTCATGAGGCTATGTCCATTGTGTCGGTCGCTGACGAGGCTGATGCCTACCCCACTCGAGGTCGTGCTCACGCTGATGCCCTCAGGCAGTTCAAGGTCGAACTGATAGCCCTTGGCCACCTCTTTGTTCTTCAACCGGATGGGTAATGTCACTCCTTTTGCACCTGCAATGGTAGTGACGGGATCGCGGATTCAACAGGCAAGTGCAAATTTATATGATTTTCTCATAAAAGCACTCATTTGGTGTTAGGAAATTCAGTTTTTCCCTTGGTCTTGCGTTTAT
>CACYJV010000010.1 GCA_902774815.1 uncultured Prevotellaceae bacterium
GTATTTGTTCGTAACTCTTTGATTATCACCTATAAAGTTACTAAAAATATTCCATTCCCACAACTTTTTTAACACTTTTCTTACGTCGAACTCACGTATTGTTTAATATTTCTTTTGCGGGCAGACACGGGGGGCTGCCCCTACACGTGATGACATTCCCTCACGTCCTTGTGGGCTTTTCGGAAGTCATTGCGCTTACTACACGAGCATCGAGACCGAAGGGGTGGTGTTCAAAAAAGCTTGTCCCCCTGTCCCCTTGTCCCCTCGTCCCCATATCGTTAACCTCATCTACCTTGTAAACCTCTCTGTCACAATGACTTAGCGAATCATCAACCTTAAATGCAATAAGAAATGTAGGGGACAAAATCCTAAATTATTGCCTTCACTTATTCTTTTTCTTGTGCTGGCGGTGGCGGTTACCGAAGTTGTAACCATAGTAGATATTGGCACTACCGAAGACACTATTGGTGGAGAACTGGCTCTTGTGGTAGTTGTAGGCATGGAGGATGGCACTGAACCCTGCATAGTGACGCGTGTTGTTCCATACCAGTCCGAATCGGCCCACACCATCGACGTTGAAGTTACTGAACGAGAAGTCGCGCAGCCTCAGACGCTGGCTCCGCAGGTCACCAGTCGTACGCTTATAGCCCAGTGCCAGCGATAGCGATGCAGCAGCCAACCAGTTGCGTGCAAACACCCAGTTGTAGGCATAGCCACCCGAGAACGACAGGTCGCTGTAGCCCACCTTGGCCGAAGGGAAGGAAATGTTGTCCCAGCCTTGTGCCTCGGTGTCGACATAGGGAGCCAACGTCTCGACCAGGCGTTCCACATCGAGCGAAAGCGTGTGGCGCGTGAAGCCGATTCCCACCAGTGGCGAACCGCAGCTAATCTTCTGGCAAGTGCTCTGGTTGAACGCCGCTGGATAAGAAAAGCGCTGGTGATTGATGATGTAGTAGATGTTGAACCCCTTGATACTGGCGCTGAATCCATCGAAAGGCACGCCACGAATCTCCTTGGTCGTCGCGCCTCCCGCCGAAGAAGCATCGGTGAAGTCAAACCGGCGAATCTTGTAGTCGTTACCCGTCTTGCGATAGAAAAGGTCGATGCCTATCTGGTTGCTGTAGAGGCTGACGTCCCAGTCCTGCTTCTTATGTCCGTCGAAGATGTGGCGCACGTCAATGGTATAACCCAGCACGAGCCATCGCCAACCAGCATAGGGACCCAGCTTGACGGTAGGTTCGGGCGAGAGCAACAGCTCGTTGCCAGCCTTGTCGCGCAGGGTGTAGCGCTCGTAGGTGTTGGTATTCATCAGCATCACGGTGTAGTTGTAGTGCTGAGATTCGATGTAGTCGTGGTCGATATGGCTGAACGAGCGCACCACGGCATAGACTTTCTCCCAGAACAACTCCTTCTTGGGCTGCACAGAGTCGGTAGTGGTTGCCGCCAACGTGTCGGTAACCACCTCCTGAGCATTCGTCGTCATAGTACAAACGAACAGCAGGCACCACAAGAGCAGAAGAAATCGTCGTCTCATCGTTCAGAACTTACCAAGAATACGGTCCATCACCCAGTTCACAGGTGTAGCGCTGACGCTGGTGCACCGGCACTTGCCAAAGCCCTGAAGGTCGTGGATGACCTCGCGGATGAGGGGCAGCTGCACATAGGAGGGATTGGGCACGTCGATGAGTTGCTGGCCGCTGCTGGTGATGAGTCGGATAGGCGCATAGTTGAACACCGAAAAAGAGACCATACCTTTCTCGCCCACTACGTCGATGCGGTCCTCCTTGGCACTCTCATGACCAACGAAGCACCACGAGCCACTGCCCACGAGCCCGTTGTCGAAGCAGAAGCTTGCACTGACCGTGTCCTCGGCCTCGTAGAGATGGGCACGATTGGCACAGTAGCCATGGGCACGCACGATGACTCCGAAGAAGTCCTGCAGCAGGTCCAGCTGATGGGCAGCCAAGTCGTAGAAGTAGCCACCACCGGCAATTTCGGGCTGCAGTCGCCAGGGAAGGTTGTCGGGCGAGTTGTAGTCGAGTTCGCGTGGAGGCACGGAAAAGCGCACCTGCACATTGGTCAGATTGCCTATCTGGCCCTCGTCGATGATTTGCCGGACACGCTGGAAATAAGGCAGATAGCGACGATAGTAGGCCACGAAGCAGGGCACACCCGTCTCGGCGCTGATGCGATTGATGCGTGCACAGTCCTCATAGTTGGAAGCCAGCGGCTTCTCCACATAGACAGGCTTGCCGGCACGCATGGCCATGATGGCAAACAGGGCATGCGAACTGGGTGGTGTGGCCACGTAGATGGCGTTCACCTGTGGGTCGTCGATGAGTTTCTGGGCGTCGGTGTACCACTTCTTGATGCCATGGCGCTCGGCATACGAACGGGCACGCGACTCCGTGCGGCTCATGACAGCCTCCACATGCGAACCCTCAACCTCGTCGAAGGCAGGTCCCGACTTCTTCTCGGTGACCTCGCCACATCCTATGAATCCCCAACTGATCAGTTTCATAATACGTGTTCTAATCTTTTATTTGCCTGCAAAGTTACAAAAAAGTTCATAGTTCATAGTGCAAAGTGCAAAGTTTTTTCGCATCTTTGACATTCGATGAAGCTACTTTCGTTCGGAAATGAAAAAGAAAAACGAGTTTTCTTTTTGCATTTCGCTCACTTATCCGTAACTTTGCAGCAAGAAAAGATTAAAACTATGATTATCAAGAATTCGGAATTCAGCATCTCAGCACCCAACGTAAGCCTCTGCCCTGCCGACACGAAGCCTGAATATGCCTTCATAGGCCGTTCGAATGTGGGCAAGTCGAGCCTCATCAACATGCTCTGCAACCACAAGGGACTGGCCAAGACGTCGGCCACTCCAGGCAAGACGCTGCTCATCAACCACTTCCTGATCAATCGCGAGTGGTATCTGGTGGACCTGCCTGGCTACGGCTTTGCCAAGCGTCCGAAGACCGAACGGCAAAAGATTGACAACATGATTCGCGGCTACATCCTGCAGCGCGAGCAGCTGTGCAACGTGTTCGTTCTCATCGACATACGCCATGACCCACAGGCCATCGACATGGAGTTCATCAACTGGCTTGGTGTGAGCGGCATTCCCTTCAGCATCGTGTTCACCAAAGCCGACAAACTGGCACCCACAAAGGTGAAGTCAACGGCTGCGGCATGGATGAAGCACTTGGAGGAGGAATGGGAGGAACTGCCCCCCTACTTCATCACCAGCTCGTCGAACAAGCTGGGACGCGAAGAAGTGTTGGACTACATCGGCAGCATCAACGAAAGCCTGACGGCTGATGCAAATGCATAATAGCAACGAAAAAAGATGGCCAATCCCTACGTTGACATACAGAATCTGACCAAATCGTTCGGCGCACAGGTGCTGTTCGAGAACATCTCGTTCTCCATTGCCGAGGGGCAGAAGATAGGACTCATTGCCAAAAACGGCACAGGAAAGTCCACGCTGCTGTCGATCATCACCGGCAAGGAGGGCTACGACGACGGGCAAATCATCTTCCGCAACGACTTGCGAGTGGGCTATCTGGAGCAACGGCCACACTTCAACCCTGACGACACGGTGCTCGATGCCTGCTTCAACCACCAAGGCGAGGACGAGAAGGTGCTTCGTGCCAAGCAGATACTGACGCAACTGAAGATTCGCGACCTGAGCCAACGCATGGCGGAGCTCAGCGGCGGACAGCAGAAGCGAGTGGCTCTGGCCAACGTGCTCATCACGGAACCCGACCTGCTCATCCTCGACGAGCCTACCAACCACCTGGACCTTGAGATGATTGAGTGGCTCGAGGGTTACCTCAGCCGTGGCAACAAGACGCTGCTCATGGTCACCCACGACCGCTACTTCCTCGACCGTGTGTGCAACCTCATTCTGGAACTCGACAATCAGACCATCTACACCTACCGCGGCAACTACGCCTACTACTTGGAGAAGCGGCAGGAGCGCATCGACAACCTGCGTGCCGAGGTGGCACGGGCCAACAACCTGTACCGCACGGAATTGGAATGGATGCGCCGGATGCCACAGGCTCGTGGCCACAAGGCCAAGTATCGCGAAGATGCCTTCTACGAGTTGGAGCGTGTGGCCAAGCAACGCATAGAGGAACGACAGATCAGGCTGAAGGCTTCCAACGTCTACATCGGCTCGAAAATCTTTGAGTGCCAATACGTTTCCAAGGCTTTCGGCGGCGACGGCAAGCCCGAGATCACCATCCTTCGCGACTTCTACTACAACTTTGCACGCTTCGAGAAGATGGGTGTCGTGGGCAGTAATGGCACGGGAAAGTCGACTTTCATCAAACTCCTGCTGGGCATTGAGAAGCCCGACAGTGGACGCTTCGACATTGGCGACACAGTTCGCTTTGGCTATTTCGCGCAAGAGGGACTCCACTTCAACGAGGACCAGAAGGTCATAGACGTCGTCCGCGACATTGCCGAGTACGTCGACATGGGCAGCGGGCGCCATCTTTCGGCATCGCAGTTCCTGCAATACTTCCTCTTCACGCCCGAACAGCAGTACAACTACGTGCGCAAACTGAGTGGAGGCGAACTGCGAAAGCTCTACCTCTGCACGGTGTTGATGCGCAATCCCAACTTCCTCGTGCTCGACGAGCCCACCAACGACCTCGACATCCAGACGCTGCAGGTGCTTGAGGAGTATCTGCAGGACTTCCCTGGCTGCGTCATCGTCATCAGCCACGACCGCTACTTCACCGACAAGGTGGTCGATCATTTGCTGGTGTTCCATGGCGAGGGAAAGATTCAGGACTTCCCAGGCAACTACACGCAGTACCGCGACTGGCTGAAAACCGACGAACGCGATGCCCGCTCCAGCGGCAAGGGCACTTCGGCAGACTCTTCCGGAAACAACAAGGCCGACAACAAGGCCGACAAGGAGGGCAAAGCAGGCAGGGCATCAAGCACCTCGGGCAACCACGCCCGCAAGATGACCTTCAAGGAGAAGCGAGAATTTGAACAACTGGAGCGCGACATCGAAGCCCTCGAACAGGAACAGAAGAGCATCGAGGAAGCCCTCAACAGCGGGACACTGAGTGTGGATGACCTTATAGAAAAGAGCAAGCGACTGCCCCAGCTCAAGGACGAGCTCGACGAGAAAAGCATGCGCTGGCTGGAACTCAGCGAAATCGAATAGGGTTTTGACGGGCTGTCATTGTTCAAAAGAAACAAAGAAATAGCTGCCATTGTTCAAAAGAGACAAAGAAATAAAAGAAAAGGGATAAGCGGCAAAAGCTACTTATCCCCTTTTTGTGATGAGAGCACGCTAAACGGCTCCCATGAAAATGATTACCCAGAAAGCAGTTGGCTGAGTTGATCAGGGCAGCTGGAAGGCTAAGTCTCCTAAAGGAGCTGGCCAAGGGCTGTTGCCAACTGATCAGGACAGCTGGTGGGCTTGGTACCGCAACGAATGCCGATGAGCTTATCCCTCACTTCGGCAGCCTTCTGGCCCTTCACGAGTGCACAGATACCCTGCAGGTTGCCGTGGCAGCCACCCACGAACTGGACATCCTCAATGACGCCCTCGTCGCTGACGACGATGTCGATGAGACGGCTGCAAGTGCCCTGCGTCTGATACTGCAAGTGTCTGCTCATTACTCAGGCTTCATGTTGGTGTAGACGGTCTGCACGTCGTCGAAGTCCTCCAGGCGCTCCACCATCTTGTCGATGGTCTCACGCTGCTCAGGCGTAACGTCCTTCAGGTCGTTAGGAATGCGAGTGAACTCAGCACCCGTCACCTCGAAGCCGTTTTCCTCAAGATGCTTCTGGATGGCACCAAACGACGAGGGATCGCCATAGATGGTGATGGAGTTCTCCTCCTCATCCTCATCGAACTCGTCCTCCACACCATAGTCGATCAGGTCGAGAATCATCTCGTCCATGTCCAGGCCATCCTTCTTCTTGAAGGTGAACACGGCCTTGTGGTCGAAAAGGAACGACAGCGAGCCCTGTGTGCCAAGGTTTCCGTTGAACTTGTTGAACACCGAGCGGACGTCGCCCACCGTGCGGGTGGTGTTGTCGGTCAGCGTCTCCACGAAAATGGCGATGCCATGAGGGCCGTAGCCTTCGTAGTTCACTTCCTTGTAGTCGCTCTGGTCCTTGCCCATGGCGTTCTTGATGGCACGCTCGATGTTGTCCTTCGGCATGTTCTCGCGCTTTGCATTGGCAATGATGGCACGGAGTGCAGGATTCATGTCGGGCTCCGGACCGCCAGCCTTCACGGCGATGGCGATCTGCTTTCCGATCTTGGTGAATGTCTTGGCCATGTGGCCCCATCTCTTCAGCTTTGCAGCTTTACGATATTCAAATGCTCTTCCCATAATTATATGTTTACGATTTTACTTAATTTTTCGGAAGTTAAGGAAGTTAAGGAAGATAAAGAAGTCAAAGGACATTTGTCGCACTAATGTGAACTGTCCCGCTACGGGGAATTAGTTTCTGAAGTCTCAGGAAGAAATGGTATTGTCTTTTAACTTCCCGAACGGTCGAAGACCGTAACTTCCCTTAACTTCTTTAACTTCTTCGACTTCTAAACCCTTATCTCAGTTCTGCTCCCAGCTTTTGCTTGAGCGTGCTGATGATCTTCTGCATGATGGCATCGATTTGCTTGTCGCCCATGGTCTTCTGCTCGTCCTGCAGGATGAAGTTCACGGCATAGCTCTTCTTGCCCTCGGGCAGGTTCTTGCCTTCGTAGACGTCGAAGAGTTCCACACGCTTCAGCAACTTGCGCTCAGCCTGGCGGGCCATCTGCTCAACCTGGGCAAACTCAACCTGCTTGTCGATGAGCAGGGCCAAGTCGCGGCTGACGGCAGGATACTTCGAGATTTCCTTGTACTCGACCTTATTCTTGCGGATAGCCTTCATCAGGGCTGCCCAGTTCAGGTCGGCATAATAGACAGTGTTCTGGATACCGAACGTCTTCTGCAGCTTGTGGCTGACGATGCCCAGTTCGGCCATCACCTTGCCACCACGGTTCTTCAGCGTGAGGCCCGTCTGGAAGATGTTGTTCTGCGTCTTCTCGCTGACCAGCATACCCATGGGCAGGCCAAGGCGTGCAAAGACATTCTGCACAAATGCATTCAGCTCGTAGAACGACGTGTCCTCGTTGGCATGAATCCAGCTACCCTCGACGCGCTTGCCCGTCAGCCAGAGTGCGAGATGCATCTCCTCGGAGTATTGCTTGATGGGCAGCGGAGCCTCCTGCTGGTCGCCTTCAGCGGGTGCAGCAGCCTGTTTGAAGTGGTAGCAGTTGCCGAACTCGAAGAAGCGCAGGTTGGCATTCTTTCTGTTGGCATTGCGGACAATGCTCTCCAGACCACCGAACAGCAACGACTGGCGCATCACGCCAAGGTCGGCCGAGAGCGGGTTCATCACCTTCACGGTCGTCTCCTGCGTGTAGGCATTCAACTCTTCACCGCCGTTGATACTGCCATCGTAGTAGGCAGTCTTCGTCAGCGAGTTGTTCAATATTTCGTTGAATCCACTTCCGACAAGTTGCTCAGACACAAGGTTTTGCAGACGATGGTCTTTGTCCTGTTCGCCTGCCACGGTGAGCGACGACTTCAACTGTGTGGGTATCTCTACATTATTATATCCATAGATGCGCAGGATGTCCTCGACCACGTCGCAGGGGCGCTGCACGTCCACACGATAGGCAGGTACCTCCAGCAGCAGTCCGTCCTCGCGTTCCTCGAGTACCTTCATCTCCAGCGACTCGACGATGCGGCGGATGGTGTCCTTGCCGATTTCCTTGCCGATAAGGCCATGCACATAGTCATATTTCAAGTCGACACGTGCATTCTCCATGGGCTCGGGATAGACGTCCTTCAGCTGCATGGACACCTTACCGCCAGCGAGTTCACGGCACAGGATGGCGGCCTGCTTCATGGCGTAGATGGCGCCATTGGGGTCGATGCCACGCTCGAAGCGATAGCTGGCATCGGTTGACAATCCGTGACGACGGGCACTCTTGCGAATCCACGTGGGATGGAAATAGGCAGCCTCCAACACCACGTTGCGAGTGGTCTCGTAGGTGCCGCTGCCCTTGCCGCCGAAGATGCCAGCGATGCACATGGGTTCCTCGGCGTTACAGATGGACAAGTCGTGCTCGCCCAGTATGTGCTCCTCGCCGTCGAGGGTGACGAACTTCGTGCCTTCGGGCTGCGTGCGCACCACGATCTTGTGGCCCTTCACCATGTCAGCGTCGAAGCAGTGCATGGGCTGACCATAGGCCATCATCACGTAGTTGGTGATGTCGACGATGTTGTTGATGGGGCGCAGTCCGACGGCGTTGAGTTTCTTCTTCATCCAGTCTGGGCTCTCCTTGACATCGCAATCGGTGATGCTCAGGCAGACGTAGCGCTTGCAGGCCTCGCGGTTTTCAATCTCCACCTCGATGGGCAGGTCCTCGTTGTCGACCTTGAACTCGTCGCACGTGGGACGGTGCAGGCTGGTCTTGTAGCCGTTCTGGCAGAGCCATGCATAGAGGTCGCGAGCCACGCCCCAGTGCGAAAGGGCATCGGAGCGGTTGGCCGTGATGTCGATCTCGATGACGTAGTCGCTCTCAACGTGGTAGTACTCGGCTGCAGGCGTTCCCACCACAGCGTCGTCGGGCAGCACGATGATTCCGTCGTGGCTGTTTCCGATGCCAATCTCGTCCTCGGCACAAATCATGCCCAGGCTCTCGTGGCCGCGAAGCTTGGCACGCTTGATCTGGAACTCCTTGTCGCCATCGTAGAGCACGCACCCCACATCGGCAACAATCACCTTCTGGCCAGCCTTCACGTTGGGTGCTCCGCAGACAATCTGCTGCGGTCCCTCAGCCTTGCCCAGGTCGACAGTGGTCAGATGCAGATGCGTGTCGGGGATGTCTTCGCAGGTCAACACCTGACCAACATAGAGCCCTTTCAGGCCACCGCGGATGCTCTGCACCTCTTCCACGCCACCAACTTCAAGTCCTACCGACGTCAGGGCAGTAGCCACTTCCTCGGGGGTGAGGTCGAAGTCGACGTATTCTTTCAACCATTGATAAGAAATATTCATAATGCTAATCTTTTTACGCTTGTTGCAATTTCAGCCTGCAAAAGTACAAAAAAAAATTGAGTTTCGCCGCTATTCATTGAGATTTTTCTATTTGTAAGGAAAAAATAATCGCCTCCGAGCAAGTTGAGCCGACAAAAGTTTGGCGGGAAAGAAGTTTTTTATTATCTTTGCCGACAATAATATTCACTTAAACAAACATTAACATGAGATTAGACGGAAGAAGAGAAAGTCAGAATGTCGAGGATCGTCGCGGCATGTCGACAGTCACCAAGGCCGGCATCGGCGGCTTGGGCGGCCTCGTCATGATTGCCCTGTTTACGCTGCTGAGCGGCGGCAGTCTGGGCGACGTAGTAGGAAACGTGATCCAGCAAGGCGGCCTCGGCCAGGTGCAAGAGGAGCAGGTGGAGGGTCAGCGCGAGTTCACCGAGGAAGAACAGGAGCTGGCCAAGTTCTCGCGCCAGGTGCTGGGAGCCACTGAAGACGTGTGGAGCGAGGTGTTCCAGCAGATGGGACGCAAGTACACGCCCCCGACGCTGGTGCTCTTCACCAACCGCGTCAACTCAGCCTGCGGCACCGCATCGTCGGCCGTGGGTCCGTTCTATTGCTCTGGCGACCAGAAACTATACATCGACCTGAGCTTCTTCACCACCATGAAGAGGCAACTGGGTGCCGACGGCGACTTCTCCTATGCCTACGTCATCGCCCATGAGGTGGGCCACCACGTGGAGAACCTGCTGGGCATACTGGGCAAGGCCCATCAGCAGATGAACCAGACCGACAAGGTTTCGGCCAACAAGATCAGCGTGCGCCTGGAACTCCTTGCCGACTATTATGCCGGCGTATGGGCTCACTACGACAACGAGGAGTATCAGTCGTTGGAACCAGGCGACATCGAGGAGGCTATCGACTGCGCACAGAAGATTGGCGATAACTACCTGCAGAAGAAGGCTCAGGGCTACGTGCAGCCCGAGTCGTTCACCCACGGCACATCGGCTCAGCGCATGAGATGGCTCAAGCAGGGCATCCAGACGGGCGACATGAGAACCACCACGTTCAACATCCCCGAGAGCCAGCTGTAAACGGCCAGGGACGCTCCTGAAGAGTTGCCGTGAGGTTGCCCTTGAAATAGTTTGCAGGGATGCCTTGAAAGCAGCTTTTGAGAGTTTTTTGAAACAAGTTTTGAAACAACTACGACCATCAGCCATTGGTACACATCGTATCAGTGGCTGATTTTTTTGTGCACTGCCGTTCGACACAAAGCGATGCCTTGCACCCCATAAAGCATAGCTCTTGTACCTCATGGAGCATGCTTCTGTGCTCTATAGAGCAATGCCCTACCGCCATAAAAGCACTGCACTGGCAGCATAAAAGCACTGCACTGGCAGCATAACAACATAGCGTCAGCACCTCTACAGCACCGCTTTGCAGGCATAACAGCACAGCCACGTAACTTTTGGAACATCACCCTTGCGCCATTATCGCATCCCGCCGTAGGGGCAGACACGGGGGTCTGCCCCTACACGTGCCGGCCCGCAAAGGATGAAATAAGGCTCATCCGACAAATGCGTAGTTTTTGTACCAAAAAGATGGATAGAAATGAAGATAGCTAAGATTTTATCACTACCTTTGGTTACCCCTAACTAAAGCGTAGAAATATGAATCCCAGCTATCTGTATCGGTGTCCGTCACCAAGAATGTACCAAAACCGAGTACAAAGGTAATCAAAATATTCATTATATTCAAACCCGCAAGGAGAATTTGTCCTGCCCTGAGTGTAAAAGTCGCAAGATAATCCGCTCAGGCAGCATATATAGGGATATAAGAAGCGTTCCCGTGGGTCACAGGGAAACGATATTGCGAATGAAAGTGCAGCGTATAAAATGCAAGTCATGCGGATGCATCCGTCAGGAGGACATCCATTTTGTGACTGGCAAGCGGAGCTACACGAACAAGTTTGCCCGTTACGTTGTTGAGCTATCCCGTATAGGTACCATCAAGGACGTTGCACGATTTCTCAACATCTCATGGGATACGGTCAAGGATATCCAGAAGAGATATCTTCAGCGTCACTACGGCAATCCGGACCTGAGCAGGCTTGAGTATATCGGGATAGACGAGTTTGCCGTACGCAAGGGCCATGCCTACAAGACAATCGTGGTGGATCTGCAGACAGGACACGTCGTGTACGTGGGCGACGGGAAAAGTGCTGATGCACTTGACAAGTTCTGGAAGAAGGCACGCAAGGCAAAGGCTGTGATAAAGGCTGTGGCAACGGACCTGTCCGCAGCCTTCATATCATCCGTAAGGGACAATGCCCCGGATGCGACGCTCGTCTTTGACCATTTCCACGTTGTCAAGCTGATGAACGACACGCTGGACAAACTCCGCAGGCAGGCATACAACCAGGAGGCCGACCTCATGAAGCGCAAGGTCCTCAAAGGAACCAGATGGCTGCTGCTCTGCAACGGTGAGGACATCTATGACTCATGCCACAGGAACAGGCTGGAGAATGCCCTTGAGATGAACGCACCCCTGATGAAGGGATACTATCTCAAGGAGTCGCTGCGGGAAATCTGGATGCAGGTCACAAAGGGACAAGCCCGGCAAGGACTCATGGACTGGGTAAAGCAGGCACAGGACTCAAAGGTGCCTTTGCTGCAGAAGTTTTCCATGACACTCATGGCGCATCAGAGTGGCATCCTTGCTTGGTACGACCATCATATCTCTACAGGAAAAATCGAGGGAATTAACAACAAAATCAAAACGATGAAACGGCAAGCATACGGATATAGAGACGAGAAGTTCTTTGAACTCAAAAAGCTACGCATTTGTCGGATGAGCCTGAAATAATAGGATAATCGGGGAAGTAATTGCCTGAAATTGCCAGAAAATACCCTCAAAATAGGATTATCTGATGGACGAATGGACCCTTTGCGCGTCCAACGGTTCTTCCATAGCGTTACAAACAAGAATAACAAGAAACACACAACTATCTTATTACCAACATTTTACAATGTCAATTTCAAGTATTTCTTTAAGTCCTTCTCAGTCTCTTTCCCTCTCATTTATTACAACTGACAGTCTTACTTACAGTTAAAAAAAGGCCTATGCATGCAATGTGGACGGAGAATGGTGAGAGGGTTGGATGGAGAATAGGAAGAGAATGAATAAGTAATAATACATAAATAATAGTAATAATAATAATGATAATAATAATAAGAATAATACTATAATAATATTATATATTTATTAAATATTTATTATATTATTATATTTATACATATATATATATTATATATATACTATATTTATTATATTTATTCATAAATATATAGTATTCTTCTATATTTTCTTACTCAGAGCATGCAAGCAGAGGTATAGGGGGTGCTGTTTTTTTAACTGTCATCTGTCATTGTAAGAATCGGCATTCCCCGCTCCGCCACGCCCCATCCTCAGAGATGTCGGTTCAGGAAGTCGAGGATGGCCTGCTGGTTCTGGCGGTTGCACTCGTGGGGCTGGTCGAGAATCTCCGTGACCAATGCCCCGCCCTTGCCCCAGACGCCCTGCATCACGTCGTAGGCTTGGCGCACGCCAGGCACGGGGAACAGCTTGTCCTGACTGCCCGAGACGAACAGCATGGGCTTAGGAGCCGCCAGCGAGGCCACGTCGGGATAGTCCATGTAGTTGCGCAGCAGGGGGATGCAGTTGGCAAAGCCGCCGTTCTCCTTTCGGCCGTAGCGAGTGGTGAGCTGTGCCTCGGTGGTGACCATCCAGCAGATGGCGGCACCCGCCTTCACATAGTCGCTCAGGGCCGCGAGCATCCACGCCCGATAGCCTCCCATCGAACAGCCTGCACACCCCACACGGCTGGCATCCACATAGGGCAACTGCGCCAGGAACTCGGTCGAGCGAAGGTCGTCGAAGTGCATCTGTGCACAAAGGTTGCGGCCAAGCATCATCATGTTGCCTGCTATCAGGTCGTATTTCTGGCGGTCGACACCCTCCTTACGCCCACGTTCGCCCCACAGCGGTGCATCGATGGAGAACACCACGTAGCCATGCTGCGCCAGATAATCGCCCAGGAACTGTCCTTCGTAGAGTTGGTCGGCCCACGCCCGGGCATCGTCAAGCACCTCCTGTGCATCGGCAAAGGGGCGAATCATCTTCTCCTTACCTATATATAAATGTGCACCATGGTCGTGCAACAGGTTGACGGCTGGCAGCCGCTGTCCCTCCGCGTGATCGGGTATCAGCACATAGGCCTTCACCCTGTACCAGCGCGACAGATTGAACGCCATACGGACCGCCTTGTAGCCCTCGCGCTGCTCCTCGGCCAGCACCTCGGCATCCCATCCTTGCGCACGCGGTGGCTCAGGTCCCATGAGCGAGAACACCAGTCGGCGGGCAGCACTTCGCCAGTCGGCCAGTGAGGTGCCTGCAGGCTGATTGCGCCAGGCCATGGGGTAAGTGAGCGAAGCCTGGATGGAGTCCACGTAGACGGGTATCTCGCCGGCAAACTCATACACCTCGCGCTTCTGCTGAGCCGTGGCCGTGGTGGACACAAAGAGCAGGGTGAACACCGCCAAAGCGATGCTTCTATTGATAGTTTTCAGTGTCATTCTTTCGTTCATCATCATGATTACTAATTGATTTTGCCACAAATGTACAAAAAAACGCACACTCTGTCAGCGTCTTTAGTTTCTTTAACTTCTCGAGAGGGAGGTTTTGGGGGGATGGTGAGATTTGTAGGGACACTGCCCACAACGGCCTCGAGGAGGTCTTTTCTACAAAAAAAATGCATTTTTGCTTTGCATTTCGCTCACTTATTCGTACCTTTGTCGGCAAGTTATGCGATTCCCCCGTTGTGTGGGGGCAGCAGTAATAGTAAAACCCAACACCAACAACCAAATGAAAGTATTGAAATTTGGCGGAACATCTGTAGGTTCCGTTGACAGCATTCTGAGTGTAAGAAACATCGTTGAGAAGGAAGCAAAGCATGGACCCGTTGTCGTAGTGGTGAGTGCCCTGAGCGGCATTACAGACCAGCTGATCAACACTTCCCAGACAGCACTTAAAGGCAGCGACAAGTGGCGCACTGAGTTTCAGGATATTATAGATCGCCATCATCGGCTCATCGACTCCATCATCACAGATACAACCCAATTGGAGCAGTTGGTCTACACCGTGGACTCGCTGTTCGACCAGTTGCGCTCCATCCTGTTCGGCGTGTACCTGGTGCACGACCTCAGTCGCAAGACACAGGAGGCCATCGTCAGCTATGGCGAACGCATCAGTTCGCACATCGTCACGGCGCTTATCAAGGGCTCTGTACGCATGAATGCCCGCGACTTCATCAGAACCGAGCGCAAGAACGGCAAGAACTCGCTCGACACGGAACTGACCTACAAGCTGGTGCGCAAGTCGTTCAGCCGACAGCCTCGCATCAGCATCGTGCCTGGCTTCATCAGCCGCGACCGCGAGACGGGCGAAACCACCAACCTGGGGCGTGGCGGTAGCGACTACACGGCAGCCATCATCGCAGCAGCACTCGATGCCGAAATGCTGGAGATATGGACCGACGTGGATGGCTTCATGACCGCCGACCCACGTGTCATCAAGACGGCCTATACCATCAACGAGCTGTCGTATGTGGAGGCCATGGAGCTGTGCAACTTCGGCGCAAAGGTGGTCTATCCGCCTACCATCTACCCCGTATGCGTGAAGAACATCCCCATCCGTGTGAAGAACACGCTGAACCCGAAGCACCCCGGCACCCTCATCAAGCAGCAGATCGCCAACGACCAGAAACCTATCAAGGGCATTTCGAGCATCAAGGGCACCGCCCTCATCACCGTGACTGGACTTTCGATGGTGGGCGTCATCGGTGTCAACCGTCGCATCTTCACCACCTTGGCAAGCAAAGGCATCTCGGTGTTCATGGTCAGCCAGGCTTCGTCGGAGAACTCCACGAGTATTGGTGTCCGCCAGGAGGACGCTGAAGATGCGGCACGCGTGCTCAACGAGGAGTTTGCCAAGGAAATCAGCACGGGTGCCATGTTCCCGATGATTGTCGAAAGTGGACTTGCCACCATAGCCATCGTCGGCGAAAACATGAAGCACACGCCAGGCATAGCCGGTAAGCTGTTCGGAACCCTTGGCCGTAGCGGTGTCTCCGTGATAGCCTGTGCTCAGGGTGCATCGGAGACCAACATATCGTTTGTCGTCAAGGAGGCCTTGCTGCGCAAGTCGCTCAACGTGCTCCACGACTCGTTCTTCCTGTCGGAGTACAAGGTGCTGAACCTCTTCATCTGCGGCGTAGGCACCGTTGGCAGCAAGCTCATCGAACAGATTCGATCGCAATACGAAGAACTGAAGGAACACTCGCGACTGAAACTGAACGTGGTGGGCATCGCCAGTTCAAAGTGCGCCATCTACTCGCGCGACGGACTCGACCTGACCAACTATCGCCAGCAACTGCAGGCCTCGGAACCTAGCAACGCACAGAAACTGCGCGACAACGTCATCGGGATGAACATTTTCAATTCGGTCTTCGTCGACTGTACCGCCAGCAAGGAGATTTCCATGCTCTACCACGACTTCCTGAAGAACAACATCAACGTCATCACAGCCAACAAGATAGCCGCTTCATCAGCCTACGATAACTACCTGCTGCTGAAGCAAACTGCCATGGAACGTGGCGTGAAGTTCCGCTTCGAGACAAATGTCGGTGCCGGACTGCCCATTATCGGAACCATCAACGACCTGCGCAATTCGGGCGACAAGATCCTGAAGATTGAAGCTATCCTCTCCGGAACGCTGAACTTCATCTTCAACGCACTCTCGGCCGACGTTCCTTTCTCTCAAACTGTACGCATGGCCAAGGAGCAAGGCTACAGCGAACCCGACCCGCGCATCGACCTCAGCGGCACAGATGTCGTGAGGAAGCTGGTCATCCTGACGCGTGAGGCTGGCTATCAGGTCGAACAGACCGACGTCGAGAAACAACTCTTCGTGCCCGACGAGTACTTTGAAGGTCCTGTTGAGGAGTTCTGGCGCAGGTTGCCCGAGCTGGATGCCGACTTCGAACGTCGTCGCCAGCAACTGGAAGCCGAAGGCAAGCACTGGCGCTTTGTGGCTACGATGGAGGGTGGCAAGACCCGCGTCGGCCTGCAGGAGGTGGCTCAGGGACATCCGTTCTACAACCTGCAAGGCTCCAACAACATCGTCATGCTGACCACCGAACGCTACAAGGAGTTCCCCATGCTCATCCAAGGCTATGGTGCTGGTGCCAGCGTGACGGCTGCAGGCGTGTTTGCCAACATCATGTCGATAGCCAACATCTGATTCCGTCGAACCTTCAACAACACAGCCTACGGTATGAAACACCTTATTATATTGGGCGACGGCATGGCTGATCACCCCGTGGAACGATTGGGAGGAAAGACGCTGCTGCAACATGCCAACACACCCTACATGGACATGCTGGCCCGACAAGGCCGCACAGGCCGGCTCATCACCATTCCCGATGGGTTCCAACCAGGCTCGGAAGTGGCCAACACGGCCATTCTGGGCTACGACCTTAACAAGGTCTATGAAGGCCGAGGACCCCTCGAGGCGGCTTCCATTGGCTACGACATGCGCCCTGATGACCTGGCCCTGCGTTGCAACATCATCAGCGTTGCCGACGGAAAAATCATCACTCACAACGGCGGAAACCTGGAAACGGAGGACGGCGGTGTGCTGATTGAGTACCTGAACCAGCATCTGAGCAACGATGCGGACATTGTCAGCCGTTTTGGAAAAGACCGTGTCTGCTTCATCAGGGGCATCCAGTATCGCCACCTGCTCATCGTCCGTGGCGGTAGCAAGTACGTGGCCTTTGCCCCACCCCACGACCATCCCGACGAGCAATGGCAAGAGTTGTTGCCCGTGGCCGAACAGGGTCCTGAGGAGCCAGGCAGGCTATCGCCCGAAGATACGGCTGAACTGCTGACCATGCTCATCGTGAAGTCGCAACGACTGCTGGCCGCACATCCCTTCAACAAAGCTCGCGCGGAGCGTGGCGAACGACAGGCCAATAGCATCTGGCCGTGGGGAGGTGGCTATCGCCCGCAAATGAAGACACTCATGCAGATGTTCCCACAGGTGAAGAGCGGTGCCGTCATCTCGGCCGTTGACCTGATTCGAGGCATTGGCTACTACGCCGGACTGCGCAAAATCATCGTGGAAGGGGCTACGGGTTTGGCCGACACCAACTACGAAGGCAAGGCTCAGGCTGCCATCGATGCACTGCGGACCGACGACTTCGTCTTTCTGCACGTCGAAGCCAGCGACGAGGCTGGTCACGATGGCGACCTGCAATTGAAACTGCGCACCATCGAGAACCTCGACAGGCGTATCGTCGGCCCCATCTACGAGGAACTCAGCAAATGGGAGGAGCCCGTCTGCATTGCCGTCCTGCCCGACCACCCAACACCTATTGAAGTACGTACCCACGTCAATGAGCCTGTGCCATTCCTGATTTATTACAAAGGCATCACACCCGACGACGTTACGTGCTACGACGAGGTGGCATGCGTCAGGGGTGGCTACGGACTCCTGCGGCTGCAACAGTTCATGGAAACGTTGATGGAAGTATAGCAACAGCATATTTATCTAAAACAATTGAATATAAAGAAGTTATAGACCACATGAAATACTATTCCACACAAGACCAGGCTCCGCTGGCCACATTGCAGAAAGCCGTCGTCAAAGGACTCGCTGAAGACCGGGGACTCTACATGCCTGAGCACATCAAGCGCCTGCCTCAGGAGTTCTTCGAACAGATGCCGGAGATGTCGTTCCAGCAGATTGCATGCACCGTTGCTGATGCCTTCTTTGGCGAGGATGTCGAGGCTGAAGCCCTGAGACGTATTGTCTGCGATACACTCGCGTTCGACACGCCCCTGGTTCACGTCGACGACAACATCTACTCGCTGGAACTCTTCCACGGACCTACGCTCGCATTTAAGGACGTTGGTGCACGATTCATGGCCCGACTGCTGCAATATTTCATCGCCAAAGACGAGAAACAAGAAGCTGGACGCACCGTCAACGTGCTCGTGGCCACAAGTGGCGATACGGGTTCGGCGGTGGCCAATGGATTTCTTGGCGTGGAAGGCATTCACGTCTATGTGCTCTACCCCAAAGGAAAAGTAAGCCAGATTCAGGAATGTCAGTTCACCACACTTGGACGAAACATCACCGCCATCGAGGTTGACGGCGTTTTCGACGACTGCCAGCGACTGGTGAAAAGTGCCTTTATGGATGCCGAGCTGAACCAGCACATGCTCCTGACGTCAGCCAACAGCATCAACGTGGCCCGTTTCCTGCCCCAGGCTTTCTATTACTTCAATGCCGTGGCTCAAGCCATGAAGCAATCGCCAAGGCCCAAAAAGCTATGCATTTGCGTGCCAAGTGGCAACTTTGGCAACATCTGTGCAGCCCTTTTTGCCCACCAAATGGGTCTGCCCGTCGAGCGATTTATTGCTGCCAACAACGCCAACGACATTTTCTACAACTACCTTCTCACGGGCGTCTATTCGCCGAAGCCATCCGTTCAGACATTAGCCAACGCCATGGATGTGGGCGATCCGAGCAACTTTGCCCGCATCATCGACCTCTACTCTCAACACGGACGTCTCACCCCTAAGGAGACGCACCAGCAGGTGACGAGCCTCATCGGCGGAGCTACCTACAGCGACGACCAGATTCGCGAAACCATGCGCCAATGCTTCCGAGAAACAAACTACCTCCTCGACCCCCACGGAGCATGCGGTTACAGGGCATTAAAGGAACTGTTGAAGCCCGACGAGACAGGCATCTTCTGCGAAACGGCCCATCCTGCCAAGTTCAAGCAGACCGTCGACGAAGTGCTTGGCATCGACCTCGCCATCCCCGAACGCCTTGAAGCCTTCATGAAAGGAACCAAGCAAAGCGTAGGCTTGAGCAACGACTATGAGGCCTTCAAGTCGTTCCTGCTCAGCCAGTAAAGGATTGCGCCATACCTGACGACGTGCTCTCTTTTTTCTGAAGCAACATTATTTAATATTTAGCCATCGTAAAAAAGATGGCTAAAGTTTTTTTATTCGCTGAATAATTCGTAAATTTGCAGACGAAGAAAGAGAACATGTCGTAGAAATACCTGAAAACTGACAATGATCTACATTGCGCTCCCCACGAGCGAAGCGAGGCGACTGAGCTTCTATCTTGCCATGGAAGAGTATACAGCCCGCCATCTAAACACAGGTGACGACTGTTTTTTCATGTGGCAAGTCAAGCCGAGTGTCATCTTCGGGCGCAATCAGCTCATCGAAGCTGAGGTCAACCTGGACTATTGCAGCCGGCATGGCATTGAGGTCTATCGCCGCAAAAGTGGTGGAGGCTGCGTCTATGCCGACATGTCGAACATCATGTTCTCGTACATCACGCAAGATGAACAAGTGAACTTCACCTTCAACCGCTACATCAACCTGGTGGCGCTAATGCTGTGCAAACTGGGCGTTGACGCACGTGCAAGCCGTCGCAACGACATCCTCATTGCCACAGGCAACAACCCCGATACCGGCGAGATGGAACTAAGGAAGGTTTCTGGCAATGCGTTCTATCACATCCCGGGACACAGCATCGTTCATGGCACCATGCTCTACGACACCTGCATGGAAAACATGGTTGGCGCCATCACCCCAAGCGACGAGAAACTGGTGAGCAAGGGCGTGAAGAGCGTACGCCAGCACATCGCCTTGTTGAAGGACTACATCGGCCTGTCGATCGATGAATTCAAGGACTTCGTGCGCCGCAACCTTTGCCAGGAAGAAATACTGTTGAACAGCGACGACATCGCAGCCATTGAAGCCATCGAAGAGGAATACCTGAGCGATGCCTTCATATATGGTCGCAATCCTGCCTACTCCACCATCCACCGGAATCGTATCGAAGGTGTAGGCGAACTGGAGGTCCGCATGGAAGTGAAGGGAAACGTCATTCGCAACATCAACCTCGTGGGCGATTATTTCCTCGTGGGCGACCTCGACAACCAAGTATTGAAACCCCTGCGGGGCGTACCACTTCGTAAGAAAGACCTTGAGGAAGCCCTGCCTGACAGGCTTGACAACATCATCATGAATCTCCGCAAGGAGGATTTCGTACAGTTGATCATCAATAACAAACCCTATAAACTTTAAACCTATGGAAGAAAAGAAAACCTGTCTCTATGACAAACATGTCGCAATGGGTGCCCTGATGTCGCCGTTCGCCGGCTACATCATGCCTATTCAGTACACGAACATTACCGACGAGCACCAAGCCGCGCGCCAAGCATGCGGCGTGTTCGACGTCAGCCACATGGGCGAAGTGCTCATCTCAGGTCCTGATGCCGAGCGCTACGTCAACCATATTTTCACCAACGACGTCAGAGGTGCTGCCGACGGACAAGTGTTCTACGGCATGATGTGCTATCCCGACGGAGGTACTGTCGACGACCTGCTTGTCTATAAGATGGCTGCTGAAGAATTCTTCCTCGTCATCAACGCTGCCAACATCGACAAGGATGTGGAGTGGATGCAACAGCAACTCGAAGGCTTCAACGTGAACTTCGAGCACCAGTCTGAATACTACGGACAGCTGGCTGTTCAGGGTCCAGAGGCCGAAGCCGTTTGTGAGGAGGTACTTGGACTGGCCTGCAAGGACCTGAAGTTCTACACCGCCAAGAAGATGGACGTGGCCGACGAGCAGATCATCATCAGCCGCACAGGTTATACCGGCGAGGACGGCTTCGAGATCTACGGTTCGCACTACTACATCCGCAACCAGTGGGACAAGCTCATGGCAAGCGGACGCTGTAAGCCCTGTGGACTGGGCTGCCGCGACACCCTTCGTTTCGAGGTGGGTCTGCCCCTCTATGGCGATGAGCTATCAGCCGAAATCTCGCCCGTCATGGCAGGTCTCTCCATGTTCTGCAAGCTTGACAAGCCTGAGTTCATCGGCAAGGAAGCCCTCGCCGAGCAAAAAGCCAATGGTGTGAGCAAGCGCGTCATCGGCATTGAGTTGAAAGACAAGGCTATTCCCCGACATGGCTATGCCGTGCTGAAGGACGGCGTGCAAGTGGGTGAGGTAACCACGGGCTACCACTGCTTGTCGGTCGACAAGAGTGTTTGCATGGCTCTCGTCGAGACTCCTCACGCCAAGCTTGGCACCGAGTTGGAAGTACAAATCCGCAAGAAGACCTTCCCGGGTGTGGTGGTTAAGAAGCGTTTCTACGACAAGCACTACAAGAAGGATTAAGAGAACAAAAACAATAAACATAAACATTCAAAAAACTATCAAGGATTATGGCAAAAGTAATTGAAGGACTCTACTACAGCGAGTCTCATGAGTATGTACGCGTCGAAGGCGACTTCGGCTATGTTGGTATCACTGACTTTGCTCAGCATGCACTGGGTAACGTCGTCTACGTGGACATGCCCGACGTGGACGATGACGTGACTGCAGGCGAGGAGTTTGGTGCCGTTGAGAGCGTGAAGGCTGCCAGCGACCTCATCTCACCCGTCAGCGGAACAGTTGTCGAAGTGAACGAAGCCCTCGAGGACGAGCCTGAGCTCATCAACCAGGATGCTTTCGAAAACTGGATCATCAAGGTGCAGCTCTCCGACAAGGCCGAGCTCGACAACCTCATGGATGCAGCAGCTTACGAGGCTATCTGTAAGTAAGTATTTCACGGGAAGTTAAGGAAGTCAGGAGCAACGCCCAAGCCTCCACGGAAGGTTCTTTGGCTGCCACGACCTCTTTAACTTCCTTCACTTTTTTAATCATTCCACAAAATGAACTACAAGTTTTTTCCACATACCGACGAAGACCTGCAGCAGATGCTCGAGAAGTCGGGCGTGAAGTCGCTCGACGACCTCTATGCCGACGTGCCTGAGAGCATTCGCTTCCGCAAGGAATACAATCTGCCCGAGGCCCAGTCGGAAATTGAACTCCGCCAGCTCTTCAACTCCATGGCCGAGCTCAACGAGCCACTCACCTGCTTTGCCGGTGCTGGCATCTACGACCACTATGCTCCCTCTGTGGTTCAGAATCTGATTGAACGCTCTGAGTTCCTTACCTCCTACACACCGTATCAGGCCGAGATCTCGCAGGGAACACTCCACTACATCTTCGAATACCAGTCGATGATGACCGAGCTTACAGGCATGGACATCTCAAATGCCTCGATGTACGATGGTGCCACGGCTACGGCCGAGGCAGTGATGATGGCATTTGCCAACGCCAAGAAAGCCACGAAGGTGCTCGTATCGGAAACGGTGGACCCGAAGACGGTGCGCGTCATCAACACGTATGCCAAGTTCCACGGCATCGATATCGTGATGGTAGCTAAGAAAGAGGGTGTCACCGACCGCGACGACCTGCAGAAGAAACTCGCAGAAGGCGGTGTGGCTGGTGTGGTTGTCCAGGCGCCCAACTACTTTGGTATCATCGAGGACTTTACCGGATTCGCCGATGCTGCTCACGAACAGAAGGCCCTGTTCATCATCAACAGCATTGCTGCCGACCTGGCCATCCTGAAGACTCCAGCCGAATGGGGTGCTGACATTGCCGTTGGCGACGGACAGTCATTGGGTATTCCTATGACGTTCGGTGGCCCTGGCGTAGGCTATATGTGCTGCACCGAGAAGCTCATCCGCAAGATGCCAGGCCGCATTGTCGGTATGACACAGGACAATCGCGGACAGCGTGCTTTCGTGCTGACGCTGCAGGCACGTGAACAACACATCCGCCGACAGAAGGCTACATCCAACATCTGCTCCAACCAAAGCCTTATGGCACTCTACGTGACCATCTACCTCTCCGTGACGGGACGACAGGGATTGCGCGATGTCGCTGAGCAGTCGTATGCCGCAGCCCACTATCTCTGCGACGAACTCACTGCCACAGGGCTTTGCCACCTCACTTACAATCAGCCGTTCTTCAACGAGTTCTGCGTCACCTTCGACGATCTGACAGCAGACGAAATCCTTGAGACCTGTGCAGATTGGAATATTGCCGCTGGCGTGAAGATTGACGACCACACACTAATGCTGGCTGTCACCGAACAGCGTACGATGGACGAAATGAACGACTTAGTCAACATCATCAAACGAATGAAGGAGGACAAGGCATGAACAACAAACTCTATGGAAACCTGATTTTCGAACTCTCGAAAACCGGACGTCGCGGCTACTCGCTGCCTAAAACAAACTATCAGCATTCAACGAGTGAACTTCCTGCCGCCTTGTGCCGTGCAAAGGAAGCTGAGTTGCCTGAGTGTGACGAGCTGACTGTGGTGCGCCACTACACAAACCTGAGTCACAACAACTTCGGTGTGAACGACGGCTTCTATCCTCTCGGCTCGTGTACGATGAAGTATAACCCCATCATCAACGAGGAAATCGCGGCCATGAAGACCTTTGCAGGACTTCATCCCCTGCAGCATGCCGATACATGTCAGCATGCACTCGAGCTCTACTACGTGCTGCAAGAGTCGCTGGCCGAACTAACTGGTCTCAGCGAGTTCACGCTGAATCCCTGCGCCGGTGCACATGGTGAGCTCACAGGTCTGATGGTCATCCGTGCCTATCACATGAGCCGTGGCGACGAGAAGCGTACGAAAGTGCTCATTCCCGACTCCGCCCATGGCACCAACCCTGCCTCGGCAGCTGTCTGCGGACTGAATGTAGTCGAGGTGAAGAGCCTCGCCGATGGCACTGTCGACGTGGACGACCTGAAGCGCCTGATCGCTGAATGTGGTGAAGAGGTGGCAGCCATGATGATGACCAATCCCAACACGCTGGGTATCTTCGAGCATTCCATCCCCGAAATCACCAAACTCGTGCACGACTGCGGCGGTTTGATGTACTACGACGGAGCCAACCTGAACCCCATGCTTGGTGCCTGCCGTCCTGGCGACATGGGCTTCGACGTCTGCCACATCAACCTGCACAAGACATTCTCCACACCTCATGGTGGTGGCGGTCCTGGTAGTGGTCCCGTCGGTGTGCGTGAAGGACTCGAGCAGTTCCTCCCCACCCCACGTGTCGTCATGCAGGAGGACGAGGAGAATGGCGTAATGTTCCATGTTGAGACAGGCGACTATGAGAAGTCACTCGGCAGCATTGGCAACTTCTTCGGCAACTTCGGCGTCATGCTGAAAGCCTACACCTACATTCTCTCGCTGGGTCGTGAGAACATCAAGATGGTAGGTCCGTTGGCTACGCTCAATGCCACTTATATCAAAGAGGCTCTCAAGGATGTCTATGAACTGCCCATCGACGGACTCTGCAAGCACGAGTTTGTTTTCGATGGTCTGAAGGACAAGTCCACAGGCGTTACCACGATGGACGTTGCCAAGCGTCTGCTTGACTACGGTTACCACGCTCCAACCATCTACTTCCCGTTGCTATTCCACGAGAGCCTGATGATTGAGCCTACCGAGAACGAGTCGAAAGAGACGCTCGATGCCTTCATTGACGTGATGCGTCGCATCGCTGAGGAAGCCAAGAACGATCCTGATCTGGTGAAGACAGCACCGCACAACACGCCCATTGGACGCGTCGACGATGTGCTGGCTGCCAAGCATCCCATTGTTACATACCGCCAACTCGTCAACGATCAACAAGCTTAATGTCATCGTTATGTCACAGAAAACCGATTTGTTAATCATCGGCAGCGGCCCTGGAGGCTATCGTGCTGCTGAGTATGCTGCCAAGAACGGCTTGCAAGTAGTCATCGTAGAGAGCGCTTTCGCCGGCGGAACCTGCCTGAACTGCGGGTGCATTCCCACGAAGGCATTCTGCCATGATGCCGAACTGGTCGAAGCCGGCCAGCCTCTTGACTTCACCAAAGTCTTCGAGCGCAAGCAGGAGATAGTGGAACAGCTGCGTTCGGGTGTCGAACTGCTCATGAAGCAGCCGGGCATCACGTTCGTTCATGGTCATGCTCACTTCATAGATGAACAGACCGTTGAGGTGGTGAGCACGAAGATGCCTACCGCCGACGACGAAGGATGGGGCGAACCCGAAACCATCGTTCAGCAGTATGAGGCCGACAACATCATCATCGCTACAGGTTCACGCACGAAGATCCTGCCCATTCCAGGCATTACAGGACCTTGCTGCATCACCTCCACTGAGCTGCTTGACATTCAAGAAGTTCCCAAGACGCTCTGCATCATCGGTGCAGGCGTCATCGGCATGGAGTTTGCCAGCGTGTTCGCCAGCTTTGGTAGCGAGGTGACAGTGGTTGAATACCTCAAGGAATGTCTGCCTGCCATGGACAGCGACATCGCCAAACGACTGCGCAAGCAACTCGAGAAACGCGGTGTGAAGTTCTTCATGGGTGCCGGTGTGAAGCAAGTCGATGGCCGGATGGTGACCTTCGAGCGTAAGGGTAAGGAGGAAAGCGTGGAGGCAGATGTGATACTGGTGGCCACTGGCCGTACGCCGAACATCGAGAACCTGAACCTCGACCGGGCTGGCATTGCCTACGACCGTGCAGGCATCAAGGTCAATCCTGACACCTTCGAGGTGGAGATGGCTGAGGGCCACGAGGCTACTGCCACACACGTCTTTGCCATTGGCGACGTCAACGGCCGCCAGCTGCTTGCCCATGCTGCCACGATGCAAGGCCGACGGGTGGTGAACCGCATCATCGGTCGTTCCGACGGCATCCGTCTGGACATCATGCCAGCAGCAGTCTTTACCAATCCCGAGGCTGCCAGCGTTGGACCTACGGAGGACCAGCTGAAGGCTGACGGCTGCAACTACACCTGCCACAAAGGCTACTACCGCTCCAACGGCAAGGCACTCGCCATGAATGCCACGGAAGGTTTGGTGAAGTTGCTGACCGATGCCGACGACCGAATCATCGGTTGCCACATCCTCGGTGCCCATGCTGCCGACCTTGTCCAGGAAATCTCGGCCCTGATGTGCCGCGATACCACGCTCCAACAGTTGCGCGACATCGTCCATATCCATCCCACACTCAGTGAGATTCTTCAGGACATCGCGTAAAGGCCACTAACAACAATCCCTCTCAGGTGCTCTGCAGGCAGAGTCTTGAGAGGGATTTCTATTTCAATCAACTATCATCCACACAAACAAATGAACACTAAAGACTTTACAAAGGCATCGAAGACAATACTCTTAATGCTGTTTCTTCTAATGGGTATTCAAACATCATGGGCACAGAAGCACGACTTTGCCAACTGGAACCGCTATGCCCAGCAGAACAAGGAACTGGGATTGCCTGCCAAGGGCGAGAAGCGTGTCGTGCTCCTGGGCAACTCCATCACCGACAACTGGGCCAGCATGCGCAAGGACTTCTTCCAAGAGAACGCACTCATAGGCCGCGGCATCAGCGGACAAACCAGCTATCAATTCCTGCTACGCTTCCGTGAAGACGTCATCAACCTGCAACCTCGCATCGTCGTCATCAACTATGGCACCAACGATATTGCCGAAAACACAGGCCCTTACGACGAAGACCTGACCTTCGGCAACGTGCTTTCCATGGTTGAACTGGCACGTCAACACAAGATAAAGGTCATCCTGACCAGTTGCCTGCCTGCTTCAGGCTTCGGTTGGAGGCCTTCCATCACTAATGCCATGCAGAAGATCCGACATCTCAATGCACGCGTCGAGGCATGGGCTAAGGCCAACAAAATTCCCTATGTCGACTACTTCAGTGCCCTTGTAACAGCTGATGGCACCGAGATGAACCCCGCCTATGCCCAGGACAAGCCAGGCGTTCATCCCAACGATGCGGGTTATGCCGTTATGGAAAGCCTGCTCCTGCCAGTTATTAAGAAACTGAGATAGCACAAGAAATAACACCCCCCAATATCACCACAGAAAAAGCGAAGCCTGATGGCCTCGCTTTTTTCGATCAATAAATTGGAGTTTACTTGATTATCTCATCCATCCTTCAACGCGATAGACTTTTTCCATGAGTTTGCTTTCTTTCTTGGTTTCGGCACTTCTGAACCATACTTCTATACGGGCAGCATAATAATCTTCCCAGTCTCCTTCATAGATAGTAAACGACTGCTTATTCACAACCTTCCCGAACTGCTTCTGGGGAGAGATTTTCACTCGGCTTTGTTCAATAAGCCTGTCTTCTGAAAGAGGTATGTTACTTGTGACTTCGAAACAGCGGAGAAACACTTCACCTGGTCCTAAACTGCCATAATAAAAGTCATATTTATACAAACCACCTTGAAAATCGTTCCAAATCTGCAAAAATGTTTTATTGTCCAAACTATCAACAACTTCAACCGTATCGGATTCTAAAGACAAAGGCAAGTTGTAGTCAAGTCCTTCTGGAATGGGGGGATCCTTGCCGAATCCATCAGGACCTGACATTGCGCTTAAAATAAGAGGTATCCATAGAATACAACCCACGACAACGGATACGATAAAAGATAAAAGGACCTCTAACCATTGTTTATTTATAAGCAATAATACCCATGAAGTCAGTAATGCTATAATAACTAAAAGAAATAAGACTCCAATAATTGTTTCTAATATAGACGGCGTTTTAGTGAATAATACAATTAAAGCAAGCATTGACAATGCCAACAGAATTGGAAACGCCCACCAATATTTTACTAAAAGCCTTTTAATCATTATAACTACTTAATTCTTGATTTTTCAGATTGCAAAGGTACACTTTTTTCATGAAAAACAAAACGTTTTGATGCAATAAAACTATGCTTTGCAGGTTGCATCTCATTGCTTTGTAGCTTGCAAAGCAATGCCTTTAAGGCTCTATAGCATAGCTCTATACCCCTACAAAGCATAGTTCCTTAGCGTACGAAGCTATGGTGTTTAGCTTATAAAGCGATGCTTTGTTTCGTGATTCCGTCTACTCGACTTAGTGATTCGTTGGGATTCGAACCCAAGGCACAGTGCGTTTTGGTCGGGGAATGAAAAAGAGAGCTCCCTTGTTAGGAAACTCTCTTGCGTAATTTCATTGACTTGAATTGGTGATTCCGTTGGGATTCGAACCCAAGGACCAGTGCGTTTTGGTCGGGGAATGAAAAAGAGAGCTCCTATTGCAGGAACTCTCTTCCAGGTGATTCCGTTGGGATTCGAACCCAAGGCCCAGTGCGTTTTGGTCGGGGAAAGAAAAAAGAGAGTTCCATTAGCGGGAACTCCCTTTTGTGATTCCGTTGTGATTCGAACCCAAAGACCAGTGCGTTTTGGTCGGGTAAAGAAAAAGAGAGCTCCCTAAAAGAAACTCTCCCTTTTGTGATTCCGTTGGGATTCGAACCCAAAGACCAGTGCGTTTTGGTCGGGGAAAGAAAAAGAGAGCTCCCTAAAAGAAACTCTCCCTTTCGTGATTCCGTTGGGATTCGAACCCAAGGCCCACAGCTTAGAAGGCTGTTGCTCTATCCAACTGAGCTACGGAACCAACACTCTTAGCGCAGGGGCACAAATGGCGACATAACGCTAAGCGCCTGCAAAATTACAAAAAAGATTGTAGATACAAAAACTTTTTCTTCACTTTTTGTATTTTTCCAATAAGCCGTCGGCGCGTTCATCACCCAACTCTTTGGCTTTTGTTAGGGCTTGTTGAGCCTCAGCGACCTGTTTCAGTTCACCATGAGCGATGCCCTTCACGATGTAAAGATCGGCATATTCAGGCTCCAACTGGATGCCTAAGTCGGCTGTACGGATAGCATCTTCGAGCTGATTGACGCGCAACTGTAGCGCAGCCATCTCGGCATAGTAGGTAGGCTCCAAGCGGTCGAGCACAATAGCGTGGGCAATATCGTTGAGTGCCTGCTGGAATTGTCGTACGCGCGACTCAGCTTTGAACTTGATATAGTAGAAGTCGGCACTGCCACGTCCCAACATCAGCGTATCATATTTGTTGTAGTCGGCAATGGCCTTGCGAACTTGTTCTGCCTGATCATACATGCGCCCGCGCGCTAAATAATAAGGTGCAGAGATGCTTTGATCTGGGTTCACTGCAATAGCACTATCGAGCAAGCTGATCACCTCGTCGGTGGTAGCTCCCAGATGCGTGCGGCTCTGAGCAGCCTCGTAGAACAATTCACCATTGCGAATGCTCGACTTGGTAAGTTCCATGAATCGTTTGTAGGCTTCTTCATAGTTGCCCAAGGCATAGATGATCTGTGCCTGCTGATGCTGATAGATAGGTTGCGGGTTGATGCCATAGGCTGTGTTAGCCTCGTCAAGAGCACGCTGCAGGCTCCATGCCGTGTAGGTGCTATCGGCAAGGTAGAGTTCTTTCTGGTAGATAAGCGTGGAGTAAGCCGAATGGGCCTCATCCTTAGCAGCACAACGACTGATGGCTTCGGCCATAGTAGCATCGACATCGGCATAGCGGCGTTGGCCAAGTTGTTGCTGGGCACGTGCCGTATAGCCGTCGATGGCGGTGGGGAACTGGTTGATGAAGTCGGCAACGTAGCCCGCATAGGCCGCAGAGTCGTTCTTCTCGCCGGCCATCATCAGGGTAAGGCGGGCCTCATTGATCTCGTCAGGCAATGCAACACGAATATCAGTCTGGCGCAACACGGCGTCGTTGATGCTCAGTCCACGTGTGACGAAGCTGTTGGCAAAGCGCGCATCCACAACGTGTGCCTCGTCGGCTGTCTTAGCCAGCTGGCACAAACCTATCACCTCGCCATTCTGATTGACCACGGGGCAATCGGCATTGTTTTCTGCCGCCTTTCCGTTAAGGATGTAGTAGCCATATTGTTCCATAAAGGTTTCCACACTCTTCACGTCGTATTGCTTGCTGGGAGCCTTCTTCAGCGAATAGCCAACCAACCACACCTTCTGTCCGTTTGCCGCCTTTGACTTTGCCAATGGTGCAGCAGTCGTAGTACCACCGACACGGAAACGACATACATCGTACAGTTCGTTGGCGCCATAGATGGCCTCGACTTCATGCTGCTGACCATCTGCATCGATGGCAACGGCGCGAACTGCCCCAACAAATGGTTTCCATGAGCTCACGGCCTGACCGTCTGTACTGGTGAAGAAGCCATGGGTGGAGGCCAGCAATGCTCCGTCAGCACCAAAAGTGGTCAGCGTGAAGACAGACCGTCCTGCCTTCTGTATGGCAGTGGGTTGTGCAAAGGTAATGGTTGCCATCATGATGCCGATGGCGAGCAATATGTTTCTTTTCATTCTGATAATTTCACGTTTCATTGTTGTTGAGTCATTTAACTTTGAGCAACTCCTTGGCGTTGTCAATGGCAGCCTCGGTGATGTTGCTTCCACTGAGCATTTGGGCAATTTCGCGGACTCGCTCGTTGTCATCCAACTGCTGCATGTGGCTGATCGTGCCTGAAGGACTCTCCTCCTTGCTGACACGGTAGTGTGTAGTGCCCAAGGCAGCAATCTGCGGCAAGTGGGTGATGCTGATAACCTGCCGGTCGGCGGCTCCCATCTCACGCATAATCTCGGCCATCTGCTCGGCAACACGACCACTGACACCAGTGTCTATTTCGTCGAACACGATGGTTGGCAGTTTGACAGCACCACTGATCATGGCTTTCAACGAAAGCATGACACGGGCTATCTCACCACCCGATGCAACCTCACTGACAGGCATGAGAGCCGTACTCTTGTTGGCACTGAACAGGAACGCGACAGTGTCGATGCCATCGGCAGAGAGGGGCTTGGTCCCGAGCGACACCTCGAAGCGTACATTGGGGATTCCCAGCGGAACCAGACGCGTGTGCATCTCCTGTTCAATCTTCTTGGCAGCCTTTTCGCGAGTGGTCGTAAGCTTCTTTGCCAGCTGTTCACATTTCTGACGGAGTTCCTCCACACGAGCCTCTTGCTGTCGGAGTTCCTCATCACTATTGTCAATCTGCGAAAGCTGGTGGTTTATGTTGTCGAGTTGCTGAAGCAGTTCGTCAATACTGCTCACGTGGAACTTCTGCTGCAAGGTATAGATGAGGTCAAGCCGGCTGTTCACTTCTTCAAGTTGACGTGGGTCAAAATCGGTCTGTTCAAGCTTGTCGGCAATCTCCTCGCTGATGTCTTTCAGTTCGATGAATGCTGAGTCAGCACGTTCTGCCAGTTCGCCCATAGCGGGGAAGATACGCTCAAGTGAACGCATCTGACTGCTGAATGTACGTAGTTGCTGCACAATTCCTGTATTCTCAGCCGTCAGCAGACAGTCAGCCTCGTAGAGCGACGACTTGATTTCCTCTGCATGGCTCATCAGTTCGCTTTGTTGTTCAAGTTCTTCCTGCTCACCAGCAGTCAGGCGTGCCTCGCTGAGTTCTTTCTGTTGGAAACGCAAAAAGTCTTCGTTGTCGCGACTCTCCTGCAACGATTGCCGCAACTGTTCCAATTGTTGACGGGCCTGTATGTAGGCTTTGAAGGCATCGCCATAAGCCTTTCGCTGATCATCGTTGCCGGCTATGATATCGACTACACTCAGTTGGAAGTCCTCTTTGCGCAGCAGCAGATTTTGATGCTGGCTGTGTATGTCAATGAGACGGTCACCTAACTCGCGCATCTGCGTCAGGGTGACAGGACTGTCGTTGATGAAGGCACGACTCTTGCCACTTGCCGTGATCTCACGACGCACGATACAATCGCTCTCGTCGTAGTCAAGGTCATGTTCGATGAAGAAAGGTTTGAAATCGTAGTGCTTCAGGTCGAAGTGGGCTTCTACAACACAGCGGTCGGCACCAGCACGTAGTTGCCTCACGTCGGCACGGTTGCCAAGCAGCAACCCCAAAGCACCGAGGATGATGCTCTTGCCCGCACCGGTTTCGCCCGTAATGACCGAGAACCCTGGTTGGAAGGCAATATCGAGTTCCTCAATAAGCGTAAAGTTCTTGATGTATAGTTGTTTCAGCATGATGTTGTCGTAGCAAGACTATTCCTTGATTTTCTCCCAGGCGTTGTTCTGGCTGGCATTGATGCCGAAAAGGATGTCGTAAACGCTTTCTTTCTCTTTCTGAGTGCCCTTGCCTTTGTAGATATTGGCCAGCTCATCGCGCTTGTAGTCGGTCCATATCTGGGGGAGCATGCTCAGCGGCTTGTCCTCATGGCACTTCTTCAGCTGCTCCTGAAGGGCTGTAGTGATGGCTGTACGTCCGCGTTCAGCATTGTTCACCATCTCGTCGAGACCTAACCGATAATAGTCATACTGCAACTGGCGGAACGGTTTCATGGCACCATCGAGATAGTCGTTGATGATGGCAAAGCGGTTACGGTCGTTGTCGAAGGCCTTCCATCCTGTGAAACTCAAGTTCTGGGCGTTGTTGGCCAAGTTCATGCAGCGCTGCAGCACGTCCTCACCTCCCATAGGTGAGAAACTGTCGAGGTCGAGTCCTATGATGAGGAATGCATAGTAGGCAATGAGTGCCGTCAGCTGGTTATCGATGGTTTCCTCGTTGAATTCCAGTTGATCGAACTGACTGAATGCGAAGTTGAAGTCAGCATCGCGGTTGTTATAGAGCGTAGTGGTGTAAGCCGAGTTATAGACAGGCCGGTTAGCCTGGATGAGGGCCGTACAGGTAAAGAGGTTGTTGTCCTTGTCGTATTTAGTCACGGTGACATTGAAGTTGCAGACGATACGCTCGTTCTTCTGGAACTGCAAGTTGGTCCACTGCCTATCGTTGATGAACTGTTCGAGCGTCTGTTGCAGACTCTCAAACACGCTCACGTCGGTACCTTGTATCTGGTTGTGGTTGATGTTCACCTTGGCCTGCAGTTCCTGGGCCATCATTTGCCCTGTACAGAGCAGCGCGACCATCAACACGAACGTTCTCAGTTTCTTCATTTGTCAGTAACCTTAATTATATATTGGTCAACTCTTACCGAAATTCTTCAGCCGGATGCGTGTGAGCACCTGCTTGGTGTTGCCCGTGAAGTCACTCGTCATAATCCAGTTGTAGTAGCCGGGATCACGATTGAGCACGTCGACGACGGCCTGTCCCTTGTACTTGCCGAAGTTGAAATATTCCTGTCGGCGCGGTTTACCTTCCTCATCGAGGAGTACATTGCCCTTTGCATCGGTCAAAGTACGCCAGACGATGCGTCCGGCAAAGTCAACGTTGTCATTAGTCTTCGAGAAAGCAGCCAGTTCACTCATGTCGTTATGAAGCACGCGGTCAGGTTCTTCCTGCACGCCAGGTGCATAGCGCTCAAGTTCACCCATAAGCACACGATAGGTGGCTTCGGTATCTTGGTCAGCACGATGGGCTTCGAAGTCATCCTCCATCTTTCGTCCACAGTAGAACTTGTAGGCGGCAGCCAAATTGCGACGCTCCATCTTGTGGAAGATGGTCTGCACATCGACGAGGTTGCACTTGCCAAAGTCGAAGTCAATACCTGCACGCAGGAACTCCTCAGCCAGCATCGGTACATCGAAGTGATTGCTGTTGAATCCGGCGAAGTCACAACCATCAAAGGCCTCGTTCAGTCGTGGAGCCAGCTCCTTGAAGGTGGGAGCACTGGCTACATCTTCGTTGGTTATGCCAGTGAGCTGCACCACTTCATCGGGAATGGTGCACATGGGATTGACGAAGATGTTCTGCCGTTCTTCTTTCCCGTCGGGATAAACCTTGATATATGAGATTTGAATGATCCTGTCTTTAACAAGATCAAGCCCCGTTGTCTCCAAGTCGAAGACAACGAGGGGCTTAGTCAGATTGAGTTGCATCATAATGGGGATTAGTCGTTGAGCAGCATGGGCATGATCAGCATGAGCACATCCTCGTTCTCAGGCTGCGTGACGGGGATGATGAGGCCTGCACGACTAGGATCGGCCAGTTCCATCTGCACTTCTTCGCTCTGCAGATTGTTCAGGATTTCCGAGAGCGAGGTGCCCTTGAAGCCGATGCTCATTGACTGACCTGTATACTCGCAGTTGACGACTTCCTTGGCGCTGGTGGCGAAGTCGATGTCTTCCGACGACACTTCCAACCTACCTGCATCCAGACGGAGGCGCACGAGTTGACTGCTCTCGCTGGCGAAGGGAAGCACACGCTTCAGTGCACCGATGAACGAGCGACGGTCAATGGTCAGCTGGTTGGGGTTATTCTGCGGAATCACCGAGTTGTAGTTGGGATAACGACCCTCGATGAGCCGGCAGGTAAGCACACCGTCGGCAAAGCTGATTTCAGCAGAACGGTCGTCGAACTTGATGACCACATCGCCACCATCTTTGCCCAATACGTTTTTCAGCAACGTAGCCGGCTTCTTCGGAAGGATGAATGCAGCGGGAGCTTCGCTCTTGATAGCGTAGTCCTTGTTGCGCACCAGCTTGTGGCCGTCGCTGGCAACCACGTTCAGGCAGTCCTGCGTGAGGTCGAAGTAGATGCCATTCATCACGGGGCGCAACTCGTCCTGTGCAGTTGCAAACAGCGAACGCGAGATGTTGTCGGCCAGTACCGACGAATTGATGGTGATGACAGTAGCGCCATCGGGCATCTGCTGTGTGCGGGGATATTCGTCAGCGTTCTGAGCGGTGAAGTTATACAGACCATTCTGATACAGAATCTTGATGGTGTAGTTCTCTGTGTTCACCTCGAAGGTAAGGGGCTGCTCAGGCAATTCCTTCATGGTGTCGAGCAGTTTGCGGTTGGGAACGGCAAAACTGCCTTCGCCATCAACTTCGTCGAGTGCCAGTACCGAACGCATGACGTTCTCGCTGTCGCTGGCTGTAATGAAGAGCTGCTGGTTTCTTACTTCGAACAGAAAACTGTCGAGGATAGGCAGAGAGTTCTTGCTATTGATGACTCGTGCCAAGGTCTGTAGACGGCTGCTCAGGGCAGTGCTTGATAATGTAAATCTCATTGGTATACGGTTTTGTTGTTATTATTTCGCTAATATCCCACAAAATTACAAAAATCAATTGGTCAAAACAAAAAAATAGCCGAAAAAGTTTCTCGATTTAGAACAATTTTAGTAATTTCGCAAGCGAATTCAACAAAAACAACATTTTTTACAAATAGAAAAAGATATGGAATTACAAGGAAGAGTGATTGCTGAGACTCCCGAGAGAAGTGGTACATCGGCAAGAGGAGAATGGAAAGCGAAAGATTATGTAATAGAAACTCACGAGCAATATCCGAAAAAGATGGTTTTCTCTGTGTTTGGTTCTGATCGTTTGGCTCGTTTCAACGTTCAGGTAGGCCAAGAGGTGCTCGTCTCATTCGATATTGATGCCCATGAATATAATGGCCGTTGGTTCAACAGCATCCGCGCCTATGACGTACGCCAGGTAGATCCTGCTCAGTATGGCACAGTTCCGCCAGCTCAGCCTGCACCGTTTACACAGGCTCCCGTTGCGGGGACCGCTCCAGCTGCTCAGCCTGCAGCACCATTCCCACCAGCTCCGGCTCCTGCCGAAGGTGATAGTGCCGACGACCTGCCCTTCTAAGGCATACATCCCGATGTGGAGAACATAATTTACGGCTCGTTTTGCAATGCAAAGCGGGCCGTAACCTTATTCAATACTCAAAAAAAAAGAATGTCACGAACATTGTCGCAACATTCCCATCGTTTCATGCTGTAGCCGTTCTCACCACAGAGGTGATGCAGCCATCAGCCATAGCTTCCAGCTTCTTTATGCCTCGGCGGGAGCTTCCTCTGCGGGAGCAGCCTGTGCCTCAGCCTCTGCCATAGCGGCAGCAGCCTTCTTCTCGGCCACCTTCTTAGCGATAGCCTCGTTCACCTGCTTCTCAGCTTCAAGACTCTTGGCGGCAGCTTCTTTCTTGGCCTTGGCCTCGCCCTGACGGACAGCTTCAAGACCCTTCTCCTTTGCCTGCTTCCAAGCGTCGAACTTTGCCTGACATGCAGCCTCGTCGAAAGCGCCCTTCTTCACACCACCACGGAGGTGCTTCATCAGGTAAACGCCCTCACGACTGAGGATGTTGCGAACGGTGTCGGTGGGCTGAGCGCCAACCTCTACCCAGTAGAGGGCACGCTCGAAATTCAAATCTACGGTAGCGGGATTGGTATTAGGATTGTACATACCAATCTTCTCAGTGAAACGACCATCACGTGGTGCACGAGCGTCAGCGATCACGATACGATAAACGGCGTAGCCTTTGCGACCACCGCGCTGCAATCTGATTTTTGTTGCCATTTTTTTGTTGTTTTGTTTGTTAAATTTTTGAATTTCATGCTACTATCTCGTAATAGCGGCTGCAAAGGTACAAAAAAGATGAGAGATGAAGACTGAAGGACAAAAGTTTTTCTTCGAAAGGGAGTCTGCTTTAGTCTTTTTTAACTGTTTTCGACTTTTTAACTATAATCTTTTGCTTGTTTCACGCTATTCTATTACATTTGCAGAAAATTATTTGCAGCTATCGCCAATGGAAACCAACGTGAGTCTCGACCTGATGCAGTTTGTTGAAACCAACATCCTGCCAAAATATGTTGACTTCGGGCGCAGTCATGGACTTGCCCACGTCCAGCGCGTCATTGAGCGCAGCCTGAAACTGGCACGTCAGACAGGCGTCGACATGAACATGGCATACACCGTGGCGGCCTATCACGACATCGGAATGAGCGGCCCACGCGCCATCCATCACATCACGGGCGGCAAGATTCTGGCTGCTGACCAGCGACTACGCCGATGGTTCAGTGCCGACCAAATGCGTGTCATGCGCGAAGCTATTGAGGATCACCGCGCATCATTGAGCCATGCACCGCGAAGCATTTATGGAAAAATCGTGGCCGAGGCCGATCGCGACCTGTTGCCCGAGGTGGTGTTCCGCCGCACGGTACAGTTTGGACTCGAAAACTATCCCGAGAAGACACGCGAGGAGCATTGGCAGCGGTTCCATGAGCATATGCTGAGCAAGTATTCGACCCATGGCTACATCACCCTCTGGATTCCCAACTCGCCCAACGAACAGTACCTCAAACAGATACGCTCTACCATTGCCGACGTAAACGCACTGAAGGCCGAGTTCGACAAGTACTACGACGAAGAGACTCAAGCTAAAGCAGAACACTAAAACCGAAACAAACAATCAACAATATGAAATATTTCATTGTAGAAAACAACAAACAGGCCGGCCCCTTCAGCATCTATGAACTGAAGGACAAGGGCATCGGCAGTGAAACTTTGGTGTGGGCTGAAGGAATGACCGACTGGACGCCGGCATGGAAAGTGGAGGAACTTCGCAACTTCCTCTTCAACACGAAGGACACGTCGACACCACCTCCTCTGCCCGAGGACACACCCGTCGAAGCAGAACCCCTTCCTAATGATGCTTCACCGCTCACAACAGAGCGTCCTGCCAAAGGTTCTTCATGCTTGAAGCGACTCTTCATTGCATTCTTGGGACTCCTTGTGTGTCTGGCCGTTGCGATGGCTGTGTCATGTCCATCCAAACAAGATCATAAGGACCGCATTCGCGAGAAGATTTCGCTTGCTTTGGAAAAGCAACAAGCCAAGAATGCCAACCTGTTTGGCGTGGGTGTTGGCATGGTTCGCCACCTTTTGACCGACCAGATTCTCGACCGCGTGCTTGAAGAGATGGTGGACTTCCACAACTACTACGTCTATTCAAAGTGCACCATCAACACCGGAGGCAAGGACAAGAACATCTCCTATGGTGCGTTGGGACATGTCTTCACCATGAACGAGGACGATATCTCACGCTACATCGATGAGCACAATCCCCTTTCGGGTTTTGAACCAGCCCCGTCTGCCAGCATTGGTAACGACACGACGGCAACTCGTCCCAATGCCGATTTGATAGACGACATCCAGGAAGAACTCATCGGTTCGGTAGGGCGCATCGTGAAAAAGCAAATAGGCGAGCGCACCGACAGCACTACCAGCGATGCGCTGGAAAAGATTATCGATGGTGTGACCGACATGCTGCGTAATCAGGTAAAATAATGGAGGCTGCCTCCCCCACCCTCTTCAAATGTTGGGCTGAATAAGGAATAGTGTATGCAGTTGAGAAAAGAAAGTATGAGAGTATTGCAGATGTTGCTGCTGATGGACATGCTGTTGTTGGGCAAGACTCAGGCTGAGGCACAACGCCACGAGGTACTCAGCGATCGCATCGCATCGCTACAGGTAGTGGCCGGTGGCGACTGGATGTCGTTGCCAGTGCTTACCATGGGCAGTGGCGAACGATTGAGCATCGACTTCGACGACCTTACCCACGAATACCACCGCTATGTCTATAAGGTGGAGCATTGCGAGGCCGACTGGACCGTTTCGGAGGACATCTTCGTCAGCGACTACATTGCCGGTTTCAACGACGGACAGCCCATCGACGACCTGGAAGAGTCGCTCAACACCAACGTGCTCTACACCCACTACCGACTGAAACTACCCAATGCCCAGTGCCGCATGAAGCTAAGTGGCAACTACCAGGTAACCATCTACGACGAGGGCGACGACGACGAACCCGTTTTGCGCGTTTGCTTCATGATGGTGGAACCGCTGATGGGAGTCGCCATGGGCGTCACCACCAACACAGACATCGACATCAACAATGCCCACCAACAAGTGGAAATGCAACTGAGCTACGGCAAACTGCTCGTTACCGACCAACAGCGACAACTGAAGATCGTGGTCATGCAGAATGGGCGGTGGGACAATGCTGTGTGGAACCCGACGCCCCAGTTTGCCATGTCCGACGGCCTGCGTTGGCAGCATTGCCGCGACCTGATTTTTGCCGGTGGCAACGAATACCGCAAGTTCGAGATGCTCGACGTCACCCATACCACCATGGGACTGGAGTCGGTCCATTGGGACGGGCAGGCCTATCACGCCTATATCTGGCCCGACGAGCCACGCCCCAGCTACGTCTACGACGAGGATGCCAACGGTGCCTTCCTCATTCGCAACAGCGATAACTTCGAGATTGACCGCACCAGCGAGTACATGCTTGCCCACTTCACATTGCCTTCGCCCGAGGTTGAGGGCACTGTCTACCTGAACGGCAACTGGACCAACGACCGTTTCTTGCCGGAGTATGCCATGGAGTACAATCCTGAGCGCCATGCCTATGAGGCCGTCATACCCCTGAAGCAGGGCTATTACTCGTACCAATACCTCCTTATGCGCGATGATGGCACGCTGGAGCCGTTCCCCACCGAGGGCTGTTTCTATCAGACGGAGAACGTCTACCAAGCCTTGGTCTACTATCGTGGCATTGGCGAGCGCACCGATCGCCTTGTTGGCTACGGCCGTGTTTCCACCCGTTGAGGTCAATAGGTGTTTCTTTTTTAATCCTTTGAGATTATCATAATTATGACCTTCTTTTGGTGCCGAGAACCTGCTCAGCACCAAAAGCATTGATTGATGCCCACCACCTCAATGCCTTATTGATGACGAAGCATTGATCCTTTGCCTAAAGAGCATTGCTTTTCAGGCTACAACTCATTGCTTTGTCAGTTAAAAAGCATTACTTTTAAGGCTCCAAAGCATAGCTTTATACCCCTACAAAGCATAACTCTGTACACTACAAAGTAATGAGTTGTAGCCTACGAATCGATGCTTTGTCCGCCACGTGGCAAACTTCTTTCAAAATAATGGAGTTGATGGGCTTGCATCACAGCCTAAAGCCTACAAACAGACGGGTGCGCCACTTGATGTTATGGACAGCCAGTTGGGAACGGTCACCGATATTTGTGAAATTGAAAACCATCGATGTGCCAACGAACATATTGCCAAATTCGCGGACCACAGCCCCACGAGCAGTGATAATGACCTCGGGGAAGTGATAGTGAAGTGGGATGCGTTCGTCATTGACCTTGAGCGACGTGTTGCTATAGACGGTAAACGTGGGAAGTCCGGAAAGGTGTAACAGCCAATGCTGGCGAGGAACCCAGTTATAGCCATAGCCGCCGCCGATGCCGATGTTGGTCACCCTGAGCACCGACTCGTACTGCGCCTTCGTCTCTGCCTTTTGCCCTTGCCCAGAAACGGCAAGCAAGAAACTACCGGCCGAACGGCGTTGGATGTAGCTCTGCATGAAGGCTGCCGGATAGGAGAAGCGGCGGTGGTTGAAGGCATAGTAGGCATTTACATTCAGTGACTTTAGCTTCAGTACTTCAGGCGGCAACACGATCCGTTCGGCTCCTTCAGCCTCATGCCAACCCTTGAAGTTGTGGGCATTCTGATAGATAAAGTCAAAACCCCAGCGGTTGCTGTATGAGTTGAGATTCAGTTCGAAGTCTTTATACTTGCCCAACAGCTTGGCAGGGTTCAAAGCAAAGCTGAGTGCCACGCCAAGGTAGTTAACGCCCAGGCTGACTGTTGATTTGTAGTCGGCAGTCATCTCCGACCGAAACGGCGTGCCCAGCTCCACACCCTCCACCTCGAGTTTGGCTCCAGATACATTCAGTCGACCCCTAACCGTCCACTTCGTCTGCGGACGTGTGATGTACGCCGTATCAATGTTGCCACTGCGATAGCGGGCAGTCATCAGGCTATCGTTGTGACGCAACATGCCCCACAAGCCCTGTGCATAGACATCTGTGGTGAAACCTGCACAAAGCAAGACCTCAAGCACGGCAAACAAGAGTAGTTTCATCAAGGTTTTCATTCTTCCTCCTTTTCTCGTTGTGAAAGATTTTCGTTGAATGTCTGGCTCATCCGCTCGCTCTGTTTGCGAAGACTGGGCGAGAAGACGATGCTAAAGACAACGGCCAAGACGGCAAAGATGCCTAACATACCTCCCCAATGGACTGTCCGGCCAAGGATATAGCTGACAAAGGCAGCGCCAAGTACAAAGCGCAACAACTGGAAAGCCAAGAGTTTAACCCGGCTGATACGGCCGCTGTTCCATAGTGCTACAACAGTGTCGCTACGAGTGCCGTAGTGCATCAGTGCCCACAAGAAGGGAGCACAAATGGCAGTGGTGATTAAAGCCGTTACGATGTTTGCCCATGGAGATGGCAACATTCCTGCGATGTAAGGCTTTCCGAAATAAAGCATCAAACCGATGATGGCCATACAGAGAACGCTGTAAATCAGCATGATAGCGCCAACCTGCTTGAGAAAAGCACGCCAATAGCTGTGCTGCTCTTCGGTCTCAACCTCTTCTTCGTCTGATGCGTTGCTCTCCAACTTAGCTTGGAACCGCTGCGGAAGGACGCGCGCTATGACAGAATAGGCAGGTTCAGCCAGACGAATCATGTAGGGTGTAGTGAACGTCGTGAACACCGATACGGCCACAACAATGGGATAGAGGAAATCGCTGGTGACTCCGAGCGACGTTCCCAGAGTGGCAAGGATAAAAGCGAACTCGCCAATCTGCGTCAACGAGAACGAACACTGCATGGCAGTCTTCAACGGCTGTCCTGCCAATAGGAATCCACCCGTGCTCAGCAACGTGTGGCCCAACATAATGGCAGCAATGATGCAGAGGATGGGTACGATGTACTGTGCAATCAGTGCCACATCGACCATCATGCCGACTGAGACGAAGAAGATGGCACCAAAGAGGTCTTTGACGGGAGCCACCAGGTGCTCTATCTGCTCGGCTTCAACTGTCTCGGCCAAGATACTGCCCATGATGAAGGCACCGAATGCTGCGGAGAAACCTACAGCCGATGCTATGACAACCATTCCGAAACACATCGCAAGAGCCGTGATGAGCATCGTTTCGGGCGTCAAAAGCGACCTGACCTTACGCAGGAACCGTGGAATGAGATAGATGCCCACCACAAACCAGAGGACAAGGAAGAAGGCGAGTTTCAGGATTGACATGAGCATTTGAGTGCCTTCGAACTCTTTGCTGACTGCAAGCGTAGAGAGCATCACCATCAGCACGATGGCCAGGATGTCCTCGATGATGAGCACGCTGAGCACAATACCGGCGAAACGCTTCTCGCGCAGCCCCATGTCATCGAAGGCTTTGAAGATGATGGTGGTCGACGACATGGCGAGCATACCTCCCAGATAGATGCAGTCCATCTTACTCCAACCGAAGAGCTGTCCTGTGAACATGCCGACGAGCATCATACACATGATGACGGCACAGGCAGCGATGATGGGGGTTGCACCCATGCGGAGAATCTTGCGAAAAGAAAACTCCAAACCTAAGGAGAAGAGAAGGAAAATGACACCTATCTCGCTCCATATATGGACTCCATGCAGGTCGGTGACACTCGGCATATAGGACATGTTTGGCGAAGCAAGGAAACCCGCTACGATATATCCTAAAACTACGGGCTGCTTCAACCGCTTGAAGAGTAGCGTCATGGCACCGGCGCAAATCAGGATGAGCGCAAGGTCGGCTATCAGTGGTTCAAGTTCTGACATTACGAATAACTATTAACAATTAAAAACTCATATCCGAGGTTATGGCTTCTTCGTACGGTTGCTGTAACCGGGCATAGCACCTACAGGACCAAATATAGGTATGATTACTTACTTCGTACCACCGCCTAAGGCTATGTAAAGTGCAATGACGGCCTGTGCACCATGATACATGTTCATGGCCTCGCTAAGCTGGGCATTGAGGAGCGTTTCCTGAGCAGTAAGCACTTCGAGATAGTTTGACTTACCATTGTCCATCAACTCGTGGGTGCCCATATAGGCTTCGTGCAGCACTTCTACCTGCCTACGATAGTAGGAATACTTCTCACGGGCGGCCTGACAATCTGCCAGTGCCTCATTCACCTGATTACCGGCATCGATGACGGTTTGAACGTACTTGCGTTGCAAGTCTTCTTCCGTGAGTTGGGCTATCTTATAGCTGCCTTTAATTGTACCGCGGGCAAAGATGGGCTGTGTGAGGGAACCTACCGCATTGAGCAATATCTTACCGGGATTCACCACCATGCTTCCTGCACTGTTGGTCCATCCCGCAATGCCCTGCAACGTGATGCTGGGAAAGAATGCTGCACGAGCAGCCTGCGTGTTGTAGAAAGCTTCTTCCAAGGCGTGGTTGGCCATTCGGACATCGGAACGGTACTGAAGCATCGTGGCAGGAACACCTATTTGTATGAATTTTCGGTCGAACATTCGCTGCCCAGTGGTGGAATCGGGATGCTCTGGCAGTTCGGAACTGCCCCACTTGCTGCGCTCTATGTGCTGGGGAGTATTGGCCAATAGACGGCTGATGGCATTCTCGACGCTGCGTATGTTGCGACGTGTGTCAACAATCTGCGTCTTCACGTTCAAATATGACGACTCCATCTGATTGACTGCAGTGGAATAGATTTTTCCATTATCCCACAGCGTCTTCTCAGTTTCGAGAGATGCGTTCCACAAACTGTCGGTAGCGGTAAGTATATCCAACTGCCGATCGAGCAGTTGCAGCATGAAATACTGCTGAGCTACGGTGGAGACGAGATTGGCGCGCACAGCCTCCTCACGTATCTGAGCCTGCATAAGCACTGCACGGGCAGCACGCTTCTTGTTGGTAATAGAGCCGAAAACATCGACATTCATCTGCATTTGCAACGGCAGGTTATAGGTCTTTGACCATGGGTTGTCGTCAAACTTTGCCAACGTACCCTGTGGCGAGAAATAGAGCGACGGCAAGTAAGCCATCTTTGCCATTTTCAGTGAGGCCTCGCTCTTCTCCACAGCTATGCGGGCTGAGTTCAAATCTGTATTGCTTGCCAATACTTGCTCGATGAGTTGCTGCAACAATGGGTCGGTAAAGAACTCGCGCCAGGACATCTGAGCTAGTGAAGCACCCGAGTCCGCAGCCGCAGTGCCTGATGCCAATTCGTTCGCATCTGCGCCGAACAGATTATCCGGCACTATGGTCTTCTGCTCATATTTATTGTATAGGCCGCAGCCGGTGAACAACAGGCAAATGGCCACGACAGCGATGATATTGCTTAGTCTTTTCATGATTGTCACTATTCTCTGTTTATTCACTTATTCACTTTTCACCAGCACCTTGAACCCTTTCATGAAGTTTCTGGAACACAATGAAGAAGGCAGGGACGACAAATAGCAGAGCCAACGTACCCACAGCCATACCAGCAGTGACGCCGAGCGCAAGTACACGGTTGCCATTGGCACCTGCTCCACCGGCGATGATAAGCGGAATCATACCTGCTATCATCGTGACGACAGTCATCAAAATGGGACGCAGACGCTCTTCGCAGGCAGCAAAGGCTGCATCGCGAATACTCATGCCCTGAGCTCGTCGCTCAGAGGCGAACTCTGTAATCAGGATGGCCGTCTTTGCCAACAGACCAATAAGCATGATGACACCTGTCTGCAGATAGATGTTGTTCTCCATGCCAGGCAGATGGAGCAACGAAACGAGCCATATGGCACCGAACGAGCCCATCAATCCGAAGGGCACACTCAACAACACGGCCCATGGAGTGAACCAAGAGTTGTAGAGCGAAGCGAGGATGAGATAGATGAGAATGACGCATATTACATAGATGAGTGCAGTGGCGTTGGATCCTGCTGCCTCCTCCACCTCGCGCGACATGCCACCATACTCATAACCGTAGCCGTTGGGCATCGTTTCCTTGAACACCTCGGCTATAGCCTTGTGGGCATCACCCTCAGAGAAACCACTGGCAGTCATCACGCCGCAGGTGATGCTTTGGAACAGATTGAAGTGATCGACAGATGCCGAACCGACGATTTCTTTCAGCGTGACGAACTCGGAGATTGGCGACATCCTGCCTCCACGCACACGGACGAAAATATTGTTTAACGAAGAAGGATCAAGGCGATACTCCGGTGCAGCGTTGGCCATGATGCGATACACCTTACCGAACTGATTGAAATTTCCCACATACGAACCACCGCAATAGGAACCTAAAGTCCTGAGTACGGCAGCTGGTGAGATGCCTGCACGGTCGCATTGTGGTGCATCGATTTCGACTTGATACTTCGGGAAACGCTCAGAGTAGGTCGACATAGCCATCATAATCTCCGGTCGCTCATTCAACTTAGCAAGGAACTTCGTGGCATCGGCATTAAACTCTGACATAGATCGGTCCTGCATGTCCTGCAAGACAAGGTTCACACTGCTATTCGAACCGTAACCCGGAACCTGAGGCATTTGGAATGGGATGACTTTCGCATTCTTTATGTCCTTGCAGTCAAAGGCAAAGCGTCCATAGACGAGCATGATGTTGTGGTTCATGCCAGGGCGATCGTCCCAATTCTTCAGGCGGATGATGAGCGTGGCATAGCAACTGCCCGAGCGTCCTGCCATCATTCCGTAACCGGCAATGACGGCATAGCTCTCCAACTCGGGAATCTTCTTTACCTTTTCCTCCACCTTCTTCACAATCTCCTGCGTCTCATGCAGGGTACAGCCTTCCGGCGCACGTACCTCGGCGAAGAACACGCCTTGGTCCTCTTGTGGTACAAGACCGCTGGGCAAACTACGCATGAAGAATATGAGCAACAGGGCAGTAACGGCCAACAATATGCCGGAAAGAACAGGGCGCTTGATGAACTTGCTCACGCTCTTGCTGTACTTCTTCAGTATGGCGTTGTAGCTGGCAGTATAGGCCTTGGTGACATAATAGTTCAGGTCTTTCTTTTCCTTACCATCCTTCGAATAGCGCATCATGATGGCACAGAGGGCGGGACACAAAGTCAAGGCCGACACACACGACAAACCTACTGCAGAAGCAAGCGTGACACCGAACTGGGTGAAGAACGAACCTGATGTGCCAGGCATGAAGGCCACGGGGATGAACACGGCCATGAAAACCAATGTACACGAGATAACGGCTATCGAAACATCGCTCATGGCCTGACGGGTTGCCTCCCTGGCATCCGATATGCCACCCTCCATCTTCGCCATTACCGCCTCGACCACCACAATGGCATCATCGACCACCGTACCGATGGCCAACACTAATGCAAACAGCGTCAGGATGTTCAGCGAGAAGCCTGCCAGCGAAACGATGGCAAAGGTGCCCAGCAGTGACACGATAATCGATAGCGAAGGAATGACCGTTGCCTTGAAACTCTGCAGGAAAAAATATACCACCAGAATCACAAGGATGATGGCTATGATGAGTGTCTCTACCACATTATGGATGGCGGCAAAGAGGAAGTCATCGCTGGTTTCCAGTATCTCGAACTCAAGCCCGGCGGGCATCGTAGGCTTCAGGTCCTCGTAAAGCTTATTGATGCGGGCGTTCACTTCCGTAGCATTGGCCCCAGGAGCTTGGAACACCATGTATATAGTACCAGGTTTGCCATCGATGTTCGACGTGAAGTTGTAGCTCACGGCACCAATCTCGACATCGGCCACATCGCTCAAGTGCAGCAAGTGGCCACCTTCGCTGGTACGTAGCACAATGTCGTTGAACTCCTCGACCGTCTTCAACGTTCCTTTGTACTCCATCGAATACTGATAGGCGTTCTCACTTTGCTCGCCTAAAGAGCCGGTTGCAGCAACGAAACTTTGTCCACCGATAGCCGCAAACACATCGTTCGGCTCTAAACCGTATTGTGCCATCACGTCGGGCTTCAGCCAAATACGCAAGGCGTAGGTGTTACCCAATGCCATCACATCGCCTACACCAGTGATACGCATCAGTCGGGGGCGCACGTTGATGTCTATATAGTTAGCTATGAAGTCGGCATCGTACTTGCCATCAATACTCTTCAGGGCGCCGATGTGCAGGATGTTGCTCTGCTGTTTCATCACCTGCACGCCCACTTTCGTCACCTCAGAGGGCAAAAGGGCAGTAGCACGGCTGACACGGTTCTGCACGTTCACGGCAGCAAGGTCGGGATCGGTGCCCTGCTCGAAATAGACCTGAATCGAGACGTCGCCCGATGCAGACGCCGAACTGGTGATATAGGTCATGCCGGGCACACCGTTGATGTTCTCCTCCAACGGCTGTACCACCGACTTCATGATGGTATTTGCATCTGCACCAGTATACGACGTGGAGACACGCACCGTTGGCGGTGCAATGTTGGGATACTGCTCGATGGGCAGCGTCGACATACAGATGAAGCCTACCAACGTGATGACAATCGCTATGGCACACGCCATCACGTATCTGTTGATGAAAATATTATTCTTCATGACTACTTACTTTTCGCTTCCGCTGGGAAAAGTACCCGTTCTCCTTCCTGTACATTATTGGCACCGACTGTCACAATTCTGTCACCGACGTTCAAGCCACTCGTCACAATGAAATCCTGTCCGTTTCCTGCATCTTGCGTTGTGACGGTGACGGCAGTGGCTGTGCTATCGGCCTTTATTTTATAGACTAACGACTTGTCCTGAAGACGCAGCACGGCCGCCTGCGGTATCACCATCACGTCTTTCTTTGACGACGGCATCACCACAGTGCCCTGAATGCCCGAGTAGAGCAATCCATTGGGGTTCGGGAAAGTAGCCTTACAGGCAATGGTTCCGGTCGTAGCGTTCACTATACCCGTGGCGCTACTGATTCGCCCCTTGTGTTCGTACTCCGTTCCATTCTTCAACACAAACGACACGTCGGGGAACAACTTCAATGCATCCTCAACCTTTGTGCTGTAGCCTGCAGCGAGGGCCTTTTCCAGTATCGACTCCGGCAGCGAGAACTCAGCTTCCATGTTGGTATTGCCGCTGACGATGGTCAAATGAGAGGCTGGCGACACCTGATCTCCTGAGCGTACGGGTATTTCACCGATTACACCTGTGACAGGTGCCGTTATGGTGCAGAAACCGAGATTCACCTTGGCGCGATTCACTGCCGACTGTGCCTGTGTGATAGAAGCCCTGGCCTGACTGACAGCCGCTTGTGCCTGCTTGTAACTATTCGAGGAATTCTCCAACATATAGTTACTCACAATCTTCTTCTCAAACAGGTTCTTATTGCTTTCATACTCTAGCTTCGCGCTGTTTTCCTGAGCCTGGGCTGCTTGCAAGTTGGCCCGGGCTGCCTGCAGGTTGGCCTGAGCAGCTTCCAACTCATGCTGGGCATTGCGTGAGTCGATAACAAAAAGGACCTGACCTTTTCGCACTTGCTGGCCCTCGCTCACACGAATCTGCAACAACTGCCCGCTTACCTGTGGCGTAATCGTCACATCAGCCTGTCCCTTCAGCTTTGCGCTGAACTTTACTGGCACCGTAAGATCTTGCTTCTTCACGGTCATCGTTTCGTAAGACGTCTTCGTTTCCTTGGGCATGTCCAATCCACAAGACATAAGACAGCCGACAGCCGTGCAAACGACCACTGCCCACACCAAAGTTTTTTTGTTTTTCATTACGTTGTAATTTCTTATAGTAAATATTCTTCCACGTCGTGAACGCCATCACATAGAGATAGAGTACGCAAACCATGATCATCGCAAAAGACAATAGATCGCATTATTCGCAGCCTCATCTCTTGATACGTCCGATTTTCGGTGTAAAATTAAAAAAAAATGACGAAAAAAAGAACATCTGCTTGATTTTTTTTTCAAAAGCAAGCATAAAAGTGTTGTCATAGCCTCCATCTTCTCTTTTTAAGCATGAACATAACTACTTGTTGGTTGTTCATGTGAGTTCGGTGCCGCGAAGCTAAACAATCACCAAATTGCTGATTCTTACCATAAAGCACTACTTCGCTGCCTATAGCCCATTACTATCTCACTTAAAGACCATTGACTTTACATCTCTCAAGCATTGCTTTGCAGGCTACATCTCATTGCTTTGTCACTTACAGAGCAATGCTTTTAAGGCTTCAAAGCATAGCTCTATACCCCTATAAAGCATAGCTTTATATTGTAGAAAGCAATGCTCCATGATGTAGAAAGCATTGCTTTGTTTGGCAGTAAAGGAGTAAGGAGATGTTGAGTAAGGTACTGCCACCTCTTCCGTTTGCATTGAACCTATTGACTGACAAGGCATTGCGGTTCTGTAGAAAAGCGAAAGAGGCGGCAGCAAATACCGATCTTCAACTATAAAAATGCGAAAAACTATTCCAACGTCTTCCAAGTGAAGCCCTTCAAGGGGCGACGTTCGGGCCAAACGAGCGAGAGTAGCAGTGCAACGAGTGTGCTGACAACGATAGCGGTGAAGCCAAAGAGCAGGAAGTTGGCCGTGGTGCAGAAGTTCATCCAGAACACCGTTAGCGTTCCTGCCACAAACCCTACGAAGGCTGCGCGGGCACCGATACGCGGGAAGAAGATGCCCATGATGAACAGGGCACCTACAGCACCAGAGAGCAGACCGAGAATGGTGTTGAAATAGTCGAGCAGCGACTGGATGTTCATCGTGGCCATAAGGATGGCGATGAGCATGCCGATAAGTCCGCTGACGATGCCTGTCAGACGTGCCGTCTGCACAGTAGCCTTGTCGCTCAGCTGCGGGCGGTGCTTCTTCCAAATGTCAACAGTAAATGCTGTAGAGATGCTGTTGATATTCGATGAAATGGTCGACATTGTGGCAGCAAACACGGCAGCAATGAGCAGCCCTGCCACACCGGCAGGCAGTTGGCTCATCATGAAGAACGGGAAGATGGCGTCGGTCTTCTGCATAGTCAGGTCGGTGGCCATGGGATGGGTTTGGTAGAAGGTGTAGAGACCCGTGCCGATGGTGAAGAAAGCAATGGTTACGACGACCGACATCATACCGTTGGTGAGGATGCTGCGTGCTGCCGACCGCTCGTCCTTTGTGGTGAGATAGCGTTGGATGACGGTCTGGTCGCTGGTATAGGAGATGATGTTGTTGGCCAATCCACCGAGTATGACAACCCAGAACGTTGCCGTGCGATAGTCGAACGACCAGTCGAAGAGTCGGAACTTATCGTTGTCGCTGGCTATCTGGAAGAAGTCGGCAGGACCATTGCCCGTGTTGAAGATGAGGTAGGCGGCAGCAAGGAAGGCACCTCCCACGAGTATGATGCCCTGTACGACATCGCCCCAGACCACAGCTTCGACACCGCCCATGGTACAATAGATAATCGTTACCACAGCCATGACGACGATGCAAACATAGATGTCGATACCCGTAACGGCTGTCATGGCGAGCGACGGCAAGAAAAGCACAAGTGCCATGCGTGCCACCATGAACACGATGAACAGAACCGATGCCATGAGCCGGATGGCATACGAGAAGCGATGCTCCAGATACTCATAAGCTGTTGTGACATTCAGCCGGCGGAAGAAAGGCAGGAAGTAGCGGATGACGGGGAACGACACGATGAGAATACAGATCTGCATGGGATAGTAGGTCCAATCGGTCATGTAGGCCTTGGCTGGTATCGACATATAGGTAATGGCCGAAAGCATGGTGGCAAAGATACTGATGCCTGCTGCCCACCACGGAATGCGATTGCCACCCTTGAAGAAATCTTCAGATCCCGACTCGCGTTGCATGAAGTAGTAGCCCAACAGGAGCATGGCGATGAGGTAGACTATGAGCACCAAGTAGTTGAGCCATCCGAATTGAGCCGTATAAGAGATGGTGAAACGGGTGGCATCGGCAGAGCGAACGCCCGGTTTCAGTTCGCCATTGACAATATAATAGGTATTAGCCGAATTGCCTTTCACCACAGCTGCGCCCGCACGGGCCAACCGCTTGTCGGCATAGACATTCGACCAAGCACCAGTGATGGTGTTGTATACCAACAGTGAATCGTGGAAATGATACCACTCTACAGGGTGCATCAGGTAGTCGGGCTGTGGGTGTTGCAGGGCATTGTCGAACGTTTGTTTGTCGACACCACCGAAGAACAGCACATTGTCGGCACCGCAAGGCATGGCCGTGGCACCAACAAGGGCAAACAGCCGCGAGGCGTCATCGTATTTGAGTTGGTTGTCATCCGTTGTAGTTGTGCTACGTTTGGGTTGGCCTAAACAAAGGTCGAAGGTACGCAAGGCCTTCGTCTTCAGGTTCCAGGCGTAGCCTTGGGAACAAGACTCCTTCTCCACGGGATTGAAACCGCCAAAGAGTAGCAACTCCGGTCCATTGCAACCATTCTGTACAGCCAGACAAGGTTGCAGGCAACCATGCCACGATGGGACTTCCTCGGCTGCGGCAAAAGTGGTCCACTTGCGGCTGGCCATATCGAAGGCATAGACAGAGGTGTTCAACTCGCCATCGGTCTGTCCGCCAGCCACATAGACGATACCTGCGGCAAAGGCTGCCGCCATCTGGTCAAGTCCTTTGGGAAGGCTGGGCAGAGGCTCACAACGACTACCGCCATCCTTCAGCATGAACACGTCACGCAGGGATGTCTTTCCATCGGAAGTTCCACCCATGCAGACGATACCATCGGGCGTGACCACACTGGCTCCATAGGCCAAGGGACGAGGCAGCTGTCCCACGGAAACCCAACCGTGCGGATTGGCTGTAGAGAGCACAAAGACATCGGCATAGAAACGCTTCTCCCCTCCGCTGGCAGCAGAGGTATCGGGAAAGTTGCACCCACCTGCCACGATGAGCCACTCGCCATCCATGCCTGCAAAGGGAGCCGCCACACCCTGCAGACTGTCACCTACAGCCAACTGTGGCAGTTCCTCTGTTAGAAAACTATTGAAAAGCTTTTCATCATTCTTGTTTCCGCATCCTGCAACGATGAGCGTAATAAAGGAAATAACCAACAAAGAAATGCCTTTCAGACACGCCCTGTATATTTTACCGTATTCAGCCATTCTCACCATAAATAGTCACTTTGTCTTGATGTTAGCTTGTTCCAATCCATAATGATGGCGTTTGTCCATGAAAAGCAACAGGGCTGCCGTGAGCGTAGCAGCAAGTGCGAGCAAGGCAAATACCGACATCGGCATCGTGAAGTCAACGTGCCCGTCGGCAAAGGTATGCTGATCAATGATGTTGCCAATGAACATAGGTGCAAGCATGAGACCAATGTTCTGCACGTAGTAGATGATGCTATAGGAAGTTCCAAGCAAACTCATGGGAACAAGTTTCGGTACGCTTGGCCACATGGCACTGGGCACCAATGAAAACGCCACGCCCAACAGTACCATGACCACTGTTGCCACCCATGTGGCATTAACGACGGGCAAAGCCAATACGACGTGGCATCCAAAAACCAACGCGCAACCTATCAGCATGAGTGTGGCACCACGCCCGATGCGGTCGTAGACACTCCCGAAGAATGGCGTGAGCACGATGGTTCCGTAGGGTAATAGCGAAACAATCCATCCTGCCGTGACGGGATCAACTCCATATTTATTGATAAGTACGTCGGTGGCAAACTTCAGGAACGGTCGAAGGCTGGTGTAGAACAATACGCAGAGCAAGGCAATGAGCCAGAAACCGGGATTCTTCAGGAGCAAAGGAATATAAGAGCGCAGGAGTGGCGACTTGTGTTGAGTCTCTACAGTATCTTGCTCAGCATGACGATTGCCTTGGGTAGTCCCTTCCTTTTCGTCTTTCATCCTATCCATAAACGTATAGACCACGAACATTAGGAATCCGATGAGAAGGAGCAAAGAACCAACAAGCAAAGGAGCCGAAAGCCCGAACGATTGAGCGATGACGGGACTCAAGCTGATAGCAGAAGCTGTTCCCAGACGAGCCATTGCCACCTGTATGCCCATGGCAGACGCCAGTTCATGTCCCGTGAACCATTTCGTGACAACCTTCGATACGGTAATTCCAGTGATGTCGCAACCAACGCCGAACATGCCAAAGCCTATGGCTGATACCAAAACCTGTGTCTTCATATGTTCAGGAATCAGGCCGAAAAGCGTGAAAGGCATATTGACATAGGTCGTCGGCACTATGCGAACGAGTGCCCACCAATTGACAAAAGCACCGGCGAGCATCATACCCGTTGCCAAAAGACCTGTAAAACGGATGCCACACTTGTCAAGGATGACACCACCCAGGAAGAGCATCAACAGGAAAATGTTGAAAATGCTGTAGGAACCTGCATAGAATCCATACTCCCGGGCCGTCCATGCCATGCCTCCTTCACCAAGAGGTGCCTTCAACGTAGTGGAAAGAGGCGACACAACGTCCCAAAACACATACCCCATCATCATGGCTACGGCCACGATGAACAACACGGTCCACCGACGTGTGGGGCTGTCGGCAGCGTCATGTATGGATGTCATAGTATTTTTCATGACTGATAGAAGGAAAGATTATGTGCCGAAGAGCGAGCGCAAGCCCATGTCGACGCCACTGAATCCCATGAATGCCAGCGACAGCAGACCTGCCGTGATGAGCACGATGGCAATGCCACTCATACCCTTTGGTACATCGGCGAGTTCCAATTGCTCACGCAGACCTGCAAACACCACCAATGCCAAGGCAAAACCAATGGCCGTTGACAATGCATAGACAACACTCTCAAGCAACGTAAAGTCCTTCTGTATGACGAGCAAAGCCACGCCTAACACGGCACAGTTGGTCGTGATGAGTGGCAGGAAGATGCCCAAAGCCTGATAGAGAGCTGGCGAAACCGACTTCAACACGATCTCGACCAATTGTACCAACGAGGCAATGACAAGAATAAATGCCAGCGTCTGCAGGTACTGAAGGCCGAGCACGTTGAGCACATAGTGCTGGATGAGCCACGTAACGATGGTGGCAAGCGTCATGACAAAGGCCACAGCGGCTCCCATACCCAATGAGGTGTCGATGCGTCGCGACACGCCCAGGAACGGGCAGATGCCCAAAAACTGCGACAGGATGATATTGTTGACGAATATCGCCGATACAAAAATGAGAATATATTCCATAGGGTTAAATGTTGAGAGTTCTTATGATTATTTCTTGCCGAGATGCCCCATAAGGGCAGTAAGAAGGCCTAACGTGATAAAAGCGCCCGGAGGCAACACAAAGAGAAGGATGTTACCGCTCTCGGGCAGGATGGTGGCTCCAAACAGGGAACCTGTTCCCAGCAGTTCACGTACCATGCCAAGCATAGTCAACGCAAGGGTGAAGCCAAGGCCAATGCCGATGCCATCGAAGATGCTGGCCACGGGCGACTGCTTGCAAGCAAATGCCTCTGCACGACCAAGGATGATGCAGTTGACCACAATGAGTGGAATGAAGATGCCAAGACTCTTATCGATGTCTGGCAGATAGGCTTTCACGATGAGTTGCAGCACCGTGACAAATGCCGCAATGACCACCACGAAGACAGGGATGCGCACCTTGTCTGGCGTGACGCTCTTAATGCATGAGATAACGAAGTTGGTGCAAATGAGTACTGCCATCGTGGCAACTCCCATCGACAAGCCATTGAGGGCACTCGTTGTGGTAGCCAGTGTGGGACACATACCAAGGAGTAGTACAAATGTAGGGTTCTCCTTGACGATACCGTTATTTAATATTTTAATGTAGTTCATGAGCAATAGGGACTTATGAGGGTTGAATGATTAGAGTTGAATGACGAGTGTTGCTATTGGTCTGCCTTAAGATTCATGGCATAGGCATCATAAGCAGCGTTGACCGCATTGAGGAAGGCACGGCTGGTAATAGTCGATGCCGTGATGGCATCGACATCGCCTCCATCCTTGGTCACTTGCAAAGGCTTTTGAGAAGGACTCTTCCCTATGATATTTCCTTTGCTTCCCTCTTGAAACCACTTGTCGGCTTTAGCACCGAGTCCAGGCGTCTCTGTATGTTGGAGAATGGTGTAACCCACTATGGTTCCTTCAGTGTCAAAACCAACCAACACCTTCAAATCGCCGCCAAAACCCAAGGTGGTCGATTCAATGGCTACGCCAAGCGGACGCTTATGGCTGTCTTGCGTCTTATGAACGATGAAAGTCTGTGGCTTACCGTCGTTATATGTGATGGTATCGGTGCCTATCACAGTGAGTTTCTCGCCACCCATCACCTTCTTGATACCGGCAGCCAGCGTCTGTTGTTCCTGTAGGGCGATGGGGCCTTCAGTGATGTGGTTGACCCAAGCCAAGATGCCACCCATGACGAGCGATACGGCAACTAATACAAGGATCATATTGCTGAGCGATGACCGAAGTTTCTTCATATCTTGCTATGTTTGTTTCGTACTTTATAATATAATAATGTGTAAACTATCACTTGCTATTTTGCAGGAGCAGGCTGAGGTGTCTCACCAAAGCGGTGGGGCTTACAGTAGTTGTTAATGAGCGGCGTGAATGCATTCATTATGAGAATGGCAAATGACATACCCTCAGGATAGCTGCCCCAGTTGCGAATGACGACTGTCAACAGACCAATGGACACACCATAGATGAGTTGACCGCGTGTAGTCATCGGCGAGGTCACATAGTCGGTAGCCATGAAGATGGCACCCAGCATGAGACCACCACTAAGAATCACTTGAAAAGGATTGGCATAGACAGGACTTGCCAAATGCAGAACCGTACTGAACAGGAAAACCGTGGCGATGATGCTCACAGGAATATGCCACGTGATAATCTTCTGCCAGAGCATGAATGCCAATCCTGCAAGCAATGCCAAGGCACACACCTCACCAATAGTGCCAGCACCAAAGCCGTTGCTGACGTTTCCAAGTAACATATCAAGAGAGTTGGGCAGACGATCCAAAATGGAGGTATCGCCAGTCTTAATGGCTGTCTTCATGAGAGCCAGCGGAGTGGCTCCTGTTGTGGCATCGGTATAGTTGAAGAACTGTCCGATAACCGGCCAAGAAGTCATAGCAGCAGGAAAGCTCACCAACAGGAAACAACGTCCAACGATAGCGGGATTGAAAAGGTTTTGGCCAAGGCCACCATAGCACATCTTACCGATGCCAATGGCAACCAAGGCGCCCAGAATGACCATCCAAATGGGTAGGTTGCTTGGCAGGTTGAGGCCGAGAAGGATTCCCGTAATGATGGCAGAGCCGTCGGTCAGGGTTGGCCGGCGATGGAGCATGTATTTGGCGATGGCCCACTCAAAGAGCATACAGGCAACTACACTGGTTGAACATACAACGACACTACCGATGCCGAAGTAGAGGAACGATACCAGTAGTGTTGGAATCAGCGCAATGATGACACCATACATGTTCTTCTCGACAGACTCACTGCCATGGGCATGTGGCGATAGCGATACAATCAGTTTACTCATATATTTCTTGTTCTTTTCGTTCGGTAATAAAGATGGTTTACTTCGCATTCCTGGCGCGTATGATGCCCATCACGGCTGCCTTACCAAGGGAAATATTGTCGAGCAGCGGACGATGCGACGGGCAAGTGAACTGACAGGAACCGCAGGAGATACACGACGTGATGTCCTCATGCTCTGCACGATCATAGAGCTTATGGGCTGAAAGCTTAGCCAACAGATAGGGCTCAAGACCCATGGGACATACGCTGACACACTTAGCGCAACGGATGCAAGGTTGCACAGGCTTGCGTTTGGCATCATCGTCAGACAAAATGGTCACTGCATTGGTTCCTTTGCAGATAGGCACATCGGTCGTCATCAACGACCTACCCATCATCGGACCTCCTGCCAACACTTTGTTGTCGCCTTCTGGCATTCCGCCGCAAAGATCGATCAATTGCGACATGGGAGTACCCATGCGAACGAGGAAGTTGGCAGGATGTGCAAGGCGTTTGCCACTCACCGTGGTGTAGCGTTCGAACAGAGGTTTGTGCTTCATCACTGCCTGATAGACGGCAAAAGCGGTACCGACGTTCTGCACAATGGCTCCAACGTTGACGGGAATGGCTGGCGGAGCAGGAACCTGTCGGCCGGTGACAGCATCGACAAGTTGCTTTTCGCCGCCTTGCGGGTACTTCGTTTTGAGTGCAACCACCTCAATTCCCGGTATGTTGGCCGTCTTCTCACTCAGCAGGTCAATGGCCTTGGGCTTGTTTTGTTCAATACCAATGTAACCACGGCTGACCTTTGCAGCCTTCATCAGTAGTTGCAAACCTACGACAATCTCGTCAGGGTGCTCCATCATCAAACGATAGTCGGAAGTGATATAAGGTTCACATTCCACAGCGTTGATGATGACGCACTCTGCCTTGGCGGTTGGTGGCGGACAAAGTTTCACATGGGTTGGGAAACCAGCACCGCCCATACCAGTTATGCCTCCACGCTTCACACGCTCAACAATTTCCTCGGGTGTCAACTCGGGATGATCTTCCAGACGTTCCAGTTTGTCACTGCGGTCAATGCTCTCTTCCCATTCGTCGCCTTCGGTAGTGATGACAATCACAGGCTTACGATAGCCAGTCGCATCGATAGCGGTATCTATTTTCAGAACTGTGCCTGATACAGATGAGTAGATGGGTGCCGAAACGAAACCACCAGCCTCAGCAATGAGCGTTCCAACCTTTACCTTGTCGCCCTTAGCAACGACTGGTTTTGCTGGTGCACCGATATGCTGCGAAAGTGGAAACACGGCTTGTGCGGGCAGAGGCGCCACCTGCGTTGCTACTTCGGCCGTCAGTTTGTTCTCTTCGGGGTGAATACCACCTATTTTGAATGTCTTCATTTTCATGCCTGATCCTCCTTTTTGGGTTCAACATTAGTTTGCGGTAGCTCAACGGCAGGCTTCGGAGCAGGGAAATTAACTGCCACAATAGCTCCTGTGGGACAGGCTGCCACACACTTCTTGCATAAACGACACTTCTGCCAATCGATGTAGGAAAGATTATCGGCAATGGTAATGGCCTCAAACTTACACTCTTTCAGGCACTTGCTGCAACCAATACAAGCCGACATGCATGCCTTTCGTGCAACTGCTCCCTTGTCTTTGTTGACACAGCTCACGTAGACACGACGTCCGCGGATGCCCTTCTTTCGCAATTCAATGATGTGGCGTGGGCACTGCTTCACACAAGCACCACAAGCGGTACACTTTTCTTCGTCAACCTTCGGAAGCCTCGTCTCGTCATCAATGACAATAGCGCCAAACTTGCAGGCTGATACGCAGTCACCGCAACCTAAACAACCATAGCCACAACCTGATTCGCCGGCACTACACATGTTCATGGCAGCGCAGGTCGGCATACCGTCATATTGAGCAATGGTGGGACGATGTTCCTTGCATCCATTGCATCTGACCACTGCCACCTTTGGTTCGGTTTCTGCGACAGAAATACCAAGGATGTCGGCCACTTGCCCCATGACCTTCGAACCGCCTGCAGGACAATTGAGTCCTTCGAGCGATCCTTTGTCTGCAGCTTTCACAAGAGCTTCGGCCATGGCACTACACCCAGGAAATCCGCAACCTCCACAGTTGGCTCCAGGAAGAGCCTCACCCACATTGGTTATACGTGGGTCTTCTTCGACATAGAACTTCTTAGCCGCAACATACAGTCCTATTGCGGCAATAAGAGCGATGGTTCCTAAAACTAATACGGCTGTAATCATGAAATCCATCTGTACTTCTTTCTTATTAAATAATGAATAATCTTAATGATAACTTAAATCAACTTGGTCACCCGAAACTGCAGTTGGTGTTCTATACGACCACTTATCATCCGCATACACAGGAAGCATACCACCAAAGCAGCAAGCGAAGCCAACGCCCCAAGCCCTTCATTCCCTGTCAGTGCGGTAACGATGGCAAGTGTAGCCACTATTACCACCAACGGAATGACAAAAGCCATAACCAGGGCACGTACAGCCACCTGCTTTGTCTCAACGATGCGAACTCGTTCGCCCACCGTGTAATTTGCAACATCAGCATTGGCAATATCGACTGTCATGGGCTTACCTTCTGCTGCAATGCAATGTGTGGCAACCTTGCATGCCTCACAAGCCGATTGCCGGGTAATGCTGACCTGCATGTGGCCATCGTCGATGCTGACGACTGTTCCTTCGTGACTAATCTCGTTATGCTTCATGAACCGTGGTTATTTCGCCTGCGATACTAGTCGTCATGAGTTGCCGAATGAGTTGATGGTCATTGGGATAGAGTGCGTGCAGGTACATGAGTTTCGTGATGGCTGCTTCTACTGTACTGTCAAGGCCGCTGATGATGCCAGCGCTCATCAGTTGATAACCAGCATCATAACGTTGCATGGCCACTTGTCCTTCCACGCATTGACTGATGTTCACAATGATGACGCCACGCTCTGTGGCTTGGCGAAGTGCATCTATGAGCCAAGGTTGTTCGGGTGCGTTGCCACTGCCAAAGCTGCGCATAACGATGGAGTGAAGTCCTTCTATGTTGAGCATGTCACGCACAATGCGTTCCTGAATACCAGGGAATAGCGAGAACACCATCACGCCAGGATCCATATCGGTATGTGGCGTCATTGGCCGATTGTAGTCGGGTTGCAGTATGTTGTGGCGATGGAAATTGAAAGTGACGCCTGCATCGCACAAGTGTGGATAGTTAAAGGAGTCAAAGGCGTCGAAACCGTCGGCATTCTGCTTTGTTGCCCGATTGCCACGCAAGAGTCGACCACTGAAATAAATTCCCACCTCAGGAACCATGGCACGCCCATCGCTTCTATGAGCAGCAGCCAATTCAATGCTTGTGAGCAGGTTCTCCTTGCCATCAGTACGTAGTTGCGCTATAGGAAGTTGAGAACCAGTCAGTATGACAGGCTTCGTCAGGTTCTCCAACATAAACGACAGAGCCGATGCCGTGTAGGCCATGGTATCAGTACCATGCAGTACGACGAAACCATCGTATTCGTCGTAACGATCATTGATGATGCTTACAAGTTGTGCCCAGGTAGCTGGATCCATGTTACTCGAGTCGATGGGCGTTGGAAACTGGCATACATCAATGCCCGTCTGAATCAGTTTCATTTCAGGCATATTGTCCAAAAGATGGGCAAAGTCAAGAGGTTCGAGGGCTCCAGTGACCGGGTTGAGACCCATACCAATAGTTCCTCCCGTATAGATGATCAATACTTTGTTTTGCATGACATAAACAGGTTTTGGTGCAAAGATACGAAAAAGATTCGACTTTCAAGTTTTGAGTTTCGAGTTTTTTTTTGTACCTTTGCGGAAAATATAGTATTCATACAGTAAAACCTAAGCAAACCAAAACAATGAAACAATTCATGGATGAGAATTTCCTGCTCGAGACATCGACTGCGCAGGAACTGTACCACAATCATGCGGCTAAGATGCCCATCATTGACTATCACTGTCATTTGATTCCTCAGATGGTTGCCGACGACCATCGCTTCCGCAGCATTACGGAACTGTGGCTTGGCGGCGATCACTACAAGTGGCGTGCCATGCGTACGAATGGTGTCGACGAGCGTTATTGCACTGGTAGCGACACCAGCGACTGGGAGAAGTTCGAAAAGTGGGCGGAGACCGTTCCCTACACACTCCGTAACCCCCTCTATCACTGGACACACCTGGAACTGAAGACTGCTTTCGGCATTGAGAAACTGCTCAGTCCGAAGACTGCCCGCGAGATTTTCGAAGAGTGCAACGAGAAACTCAAGTTGCCAGAGTATTCAGCACGTGGCCTGATGCGCCACTATGGTGTGGAGTGTGTATGCACGACGGATGATCCCGTGGACGACCTGCGTTTCCACAAGCAGACCCGCGAGAGTGGTTTCGAGATTAAAATGATCCCTGCATGGCGTCCTGACAAGGCCATGAACATTGAGAAACCCGAGTTCCCAGCCTACGTCAATCAGCTGGCAGAGGTCTCTGGGGTTTCTATCTCCAAGTTCTCTGACATGGTTGATGCCCTTAAGCGCAGACACGACTTCTTCCATGAGCAGGGATGCCGCCTTAGTGACCACGGTATCGAAGAGTTCTATGATGAACCTTATACCGACTCACAGATCGATATTATCTTCGAGAAAGCCATGCGTGGTCAATCGCTCTCAACCTATGAGGTGCGCCAGTTCAAGCATTGCTTCCTGATGGTAATGGCAGAAATGGATGCCGACAGCGACTGGACACAACAGTATCACTATGGCGCCATTCGCGATAACAACACCCTGATGTACGACCGTCTTGGTGCAGACACTGGCTTCGACTCTATCGGTGAGTTCAACACGGCAAAGGCCATGAGCCACTTCATGAACGACCTGAACAAGAAGGGCAAACTCACGCGTACCATACTCTATACGCTTAACCCTTGCGCCAATGAAGTCATTGCTACTATGCTTGGCAACTTCCAGGATGGTTCGTGCCCAGGAAAGATCCAGTTCGGCAGTGGCTGGTGGTTCAACGACCAGCTCGACGGTATGACACGCCAGATGAATGCCCTCTCTGTGCTGGGACTGCTCAGTCGCTTTGTAGGCATGCTCACCGACTCACGCTCGTTCCTGAGTTATCCGCGCCATGAGTATTTCCGCCGTCTGCTCTGCAACCTGTTGGGCAATGACGTTGAAAAGGGTTTGATTCCAGCCGACATGGAACTGCTCGGACAAATGGTTGAGGACATCAGCTACAACAATGCCCGCCGCTATTTCAAGTTCTATTAGTACTTAGGCATTTACAATTAAGATGAGGGTAAAAAGGTAAAAAATGACGATTTGTCTTTACTTTTTTACCCTTTTGCTTTTTTAGCTATGATTTTTTTTGTAATTTTGCACCGAATTTAACGAAATCATTTTAGAAAAGAATATGAAGAAGATTCTCATCCCGTTTGTCGTGCTGGCCATGATCGTACTCATGGGCAGCTGCACAGGTAGTAAGGAAGTGGCCTACTTCCAGAACATCGACTCGCTGAGTTTGGCTGCATCGAAGGGACTTTACGATGCCCGTATCATGCCGAAGGACATGCTTACCATCACCGTGAGCGCATCCGATCCAAAGGCTGTGAGCCACTTCAACCTCTCGGTGTCTAACACGCTGAACCCAACTGGCAGTCTTTCAACAGGCGCCGGTACACTGCAGGGCTATCTCGTCGACAACGACGGCTACATCAACTTCCCCATCATCGGTCGTCTGCATGTGGTTGGCAAGACAAAGTCGGAGTGCGAACAGATGATCCACGATAAAGTGAAGCCTTATCTGGCAGCTACTGAGGATCCTATCGTGACGGTGCGCATGGCCAGTTACCGCGTGACCGTGATCGGTGAGGTCAGCGGCCCGAAAGTGGTGCCCGTGTCGACCGAGAAGATGAGCATCATCGAAGCCCTTGCGCAGGCTGGCGACCTCTCAATCTACGGTAAGCGCGACAACGTGCTGCTGATTCGCGAGGATGCCACGGGCCAGAAGACCCACGTGCGCCTGAACCTGAATGATGCCAATATTTTCAACTCGCCGTATTATTACCTGCAGCAGAACGACATTATCTACGTGGAGCCCAACCGCGTGAAAGCCAAGAACTCTGCCATCGGCCAATCTACGACCATTTGGTTCTCCTTCATCGGTATCGTAACGTCGGTTGCTTCGCTGCTGGTAAACATCCTGAGAAATTAAGCTAACAGTAAAGAAAGAAGAATGAACATGACGAACGCCCTGTTCATTCTTCTTTTTTTATTCCATATCTTCAATACAATAGTTTTCAGAACGACACTCTTTTAGCACACAACTCATCCTCCCATAATGGAACAACTCAAACACGAATGTGGCGTTGCCATGATACGCCTCTTGAAGCCACTCGAATACTATGAACAGAAGTATGGCACATGGAAGTATGGCTTGAACAAACTCTATCTGATGATGGAGAAAGAGCACAACAGGGGACAAGAAGGCGCAGGCATAGCCAGTGTGAAACTAGATACAGAACCAGGTCACGAATATATGTTCCGTGAACGTGCAGAGGGCAAAGATGCCATTGATAAGATTTTTGCCACCGACGTCAACAAGTTCAAAGGTGAACTCTACATGGGACATCTGCGCTATTCGACGACTGGAAAAAGCGGCATGTCATATGTCCACCCATTCCTGCGGCGCAACAACTGGAAGGCAAAGAACCTCTGTCTGTGTGGTAATTTCAACATGACCAACATCGACGAGATCTTCGAAAAGCTTACTCGCCAGGGCCAATGCCCACGCATCTACAGCGATTCCTACATCATGCTTGAATTCATGGGACACCGTCTCGACCGCGAAGTGGAACGCAATTTCACTGCTGCTCAAGCTATGGAGCTCGTCGATACCGACATCACCCGCTACATAGAGGATCATGTGAAGATGAGCAACGTGCTGAAGACGGCAATGGCCGACTTCGATGGAGGCTATGTGGTATGTGGTATGACAGGCTCAGGCGAGATGTTTTCCATGCGCGACCCATGGGGTATTCGTCCAGCATTCTACTACATCAACGACGAAGTGGCTGTGCTCGCCAGTGAGCGTCCGGTACTTCAGACTTGCTTCGACCTGGAGTGTGACGAAATCAAAGAACTCGAACCCGGCACTGCTTTGCTCATTAAGCGCAACGGACAGTGCTCCATTGAGCGCATACTTGAACAGAAAGGCGATTCAAAGTGCTCGTTTGAGCGCATCTACTTCAGCCGAGGTAACGACCGCGACATCTATAAGGAGCGTAAGCAACTGGGCGAACAGCTCACTCAGCCCGTGCTCCGTGCCATTGATTACGACACCGAACACACTGTATTCTCATTCATTCCCAATACTGCCGAAGTAGCTTTCTATGGTATGCTCGACGGTTTCAAGCACTACGTGAACGAGAAGAAGGTGGACAAGATTCAAGAGATAATCGGTAAAAATCCCTCACGCGAAGAACTCGAAGCTATCCTTGCCGAGTATGTTCGCACTGAGAAAGTGGCCTGGAAAGACATCAAACTGCGTACTTTCATCACTGAAGACTCGTCGCGAAACGACCTTGCTTCGCATGTCTACGACATCACTTACGAGAGCTTACGCACTGGTGTCGACAACCTTGTGGTCATCGATGACAGTATCGTCAGGGGAACAACGCTGAAAGAAAGCATCTTCCGCATTCTCGATCGCCTGCATCCGAAGAAGATAGTCATGGTCAGCAGCGCGCCACAAATACGCTATCCCGACTACTATGGCATAGACATGGCCCGTCTGGAGGAGTTCTGTGCCTTCCGTGCAGCTATCGATCTGCTGAAGGAACGCAATTTGCACGACATCATCGACACGACCTATCGCCGTTGCCTTGAGGAACTTCGCAAGCCGAAAGACGAGATGACGAACCACGTACGCAACATCTACGAGCCCTTCACCGTGGAAGAGATTAACCATAAAATCGTCGACATGCTTCGCCCCAACAACGTGACGACGCCCATCGAACTGGTGTTCCAGTCCATCGAAGGACTCCATGAGGCGATCCCCGAGAACCGTGGCGACTGGTACTTCACGGGCCGCTACCCCACCCCAGGCGGCACGAAGCTCTGTCTGCAGGCCTTTGTCAACTACATTGAACACTACTATCAGTTTGAGCATAAGTTCTAGATGCAGCTTGTAAACGGGCACTTTTGAGCATCAAAACAAGCAGGATGGCATTGAAACACATGGTGTATTTCAATGCCATCCTTCATTTTTGCGACCCAAATACTTCTGTAAAGGGCACAAAAAACCGCCAGGTCTGAGACCCAGCGGCATTCTCTCACTTTTCAGTTCAAGCTTTTTCTTACTCAGCAACTGTGGTGTCTGCAGCAGCAGTGTCAGCAGCCAGAGTGTCGGCAGCCAAAGTGTCAACAGCAACAGTGTCCTCAACGACCTCAGCCTTGGGCTGGTTGTTACCACAAGATGCGAACGACATGGCAGCCATAGCTACGAACATAAAAACTAATTTCTTCATTTTCTTTGCTTTTTTAAATCTGTAAAACAATCATTTGTTTATTAAAACGATGCAAAGGTAATCATTTTTTTAATACGGCGTATACTTTTTCAGAACTTTTTTTTGGTGCTTTTTGTAACTTTTTTGTAACTGATTGAAATTCAATAAATTACAAATTGTAAACAAAAGTTAAAGTTTTTGTGTCCCCACACAATTGACAAAAAACGGGCATTTTTTGCCATTTTTCAACTTTTCTTTGTACCTTTGCAAAACGGAAGCATACCGCCCCCTATTATATATATATAAGGTATATGATCAATACATCGGCTTTTCAAGGCAAGAAGGCAGCTTACTTCACTCTTGGCTGCAAACTCAACTTCTCGGAAACGTCAACTTTCGGACAGGCGTTGCAGCAACTTGGCGTGCAGACAGCAGCCAAAGGCGAGCATGCCGACCTGGTTCTTGTCAACACTTGCTCCGTCACCGAGGTGGCCGACCACAAGTGTAGGCAAGCCATCCACCGCATGATTCGCAACCATCCCGGTGCCTTTGTCGTCGTAACAGGCTGCTATGCCCAGCTGGAACCACAGACAATTGGACGTATCGAGGGTGTCGATCTGGTGCTGGGAGCCAATGAGAAAGCCAATCTCATACAGTTTCTGAGCGATGCGTGGACGGCTGATCGCGGCGAAACCATCGTGAAAGCCGTCGAGAAAACGCGCGACATCACCACCTTTGCCCCCTCGTGTTCACGCGGCAACCGTACGCGTTACTTCCTGAAAGTGCAGGATGGCTGCAACTATTTCTGTACCTATTGCACCATTCCCTTTGCCCGTGGCTTCTCGCGAAACCCATCCATCAGTTCGCTGGTGGCCCAGGCTGAGGAGGCTGCAAGTGAGGGTGGCAAGGAGATAGTGATAACTGGCGTCAACATAGGCGACTTCGGTCGCACCACAAACGAGTCGTTTCTCGACCTCGTGAAGGCGCTTGACCAAGTGCAAGGCATCAGCCGTTTCCGCATCAGCAGCCTCGAACCCGACCTGCTGAGCGATGAGTTGATTGACTATTGTGCCCATAGCCGGGCATTCATGCCACACTTTCACATCCCCTTGCAGAGTGGAAGCGACGAGGTATTGCAGCTCATGCACCGACGTTACGACACGGCTCTCTTTGCCCATAAGATTGCGCTCATCAAGCAAAAGATGCCCGATGCATTCATCGGAGTCGATGTCATGGTGGGCACACGCGGCGAGACACCCGAGTATTTCGAGGCCTGCTACGACTTCCTCAACAGCCTCGACGTCACGCAACTGCACGTGTTTCCCTATTCAGAGCGCCCGGGTACCGCTGCATTGCGCATCCCCTACGTCGTCAGCGATCAGGAAAAGAAGCTGCGTTCGCACCGGCTGTTGCAACTCTCCGACCAGAAGACAGAGGCCTTCTATGCCCGTCACATCGGACAAACGGCCGAGGTGCTCTTCGAAAAAGCCCCCCGTGGACGAGCCATGCATGGCTTCACGCGCAACTATATCCGTGTGGAGTTGCCGCCATCGGAGGCACGTGCCGAGTACGACAACCAACTCCTCACCGTCCGCCTTGGCCAGTTCAACCACGACAAGTCGGCACTCATGGCCCATTTCACGCAACCCTAACAACCATCAACGATAAAGATGAAGATAGCCATCGTCATACTCAACTGGAACGGACGCAAGATGCTGGAGCAGTATCTGCCATCTGTGTTGGAATATTCTCGCAACGACGCCACCGTCATAGTGGCCGACAATGCCTCTACCGACGGCTCATTGGCCTTTTTGGCCGAACATTATCCAAAGGTGGAGACCATCTTTCTCGACCAGAACTACGGTTTTGCCGAAGGCTATAACCGTGCCCTGCGCCAGGTGGATGCCGAATACTACGTGTTGCTGAACAGCGATGTGGAGGTGACGCACCATTGGCTTGAGCCGCTGGTCGAGTACATGGACAACCACGAAGAGGTGGCCGCCTGCCAGCCAAAGCTGCTTTCGTTCGTCAACAGGGACAAGTTTGAGTATGCCGGAGCATCGGGTGGCTACATCGATCGCTATGGCTATCCGTTCTGTCGGGGACGATTGTTCGACACAGTGGAGACCGATAATGGCCAGTACGACTACGCCGCACCCGTGCTTTGGGCAACAGGCGCCTGCCTTTTCATTCGTAGTAAGGATTATTGGATGGCCAATGGCCTCGACGGACGTTTCTTTGCTCACAACGAAGAGATTGACCTCTGCTGGCGACTGCACATCATGGGGCGTCAGGTGGTATGCCTGCCCGACAGCGTTGTCTATCACTTAGGCGGAGGAACGCTGCCAAAGGGAAATCCACGCAAGACCTTCCTCAATTTCCGCAATAACCTGACGATGCTCTACAAGTGCCTGCCCGATGAGGAGTTGCGCCACGTCATGCGCTGGCGATGGTTTCTCGACTATCTGGCTGCATGGCAGACGCTGATCCTAAACCGCAACCTTGGCGATTTCCGGGCCATCTATCGTGCACGCAAAGCTTTCAAGCACTGGTTGCCTCAGTTTGAGGAAGACCGTCGACAGATACAGCAAAGCCGCGTGGCCAAGGACATTCCCGAGCAGAAACACTTCTCCTTGCTATGGCAATACTACGCCCATCGCCGTCGCATTTATTCGCAATTGCCGTAGCAAACCGATGGTCTGAAAGCCACATATCTGAACCTCTATCAAGAAAAAAGATAAAGCCCAAAAGCACTTCACTATGGTAAAGCAATTACTTTACTGTGGTGAAGTGTTTACGTTACAAAGGTATAGCGATCATATCGCAATAGTATAACTCTCCGAAACCATTCCTTTGGGTCCTCAAAAGCATTGAGTTTATACCCTAAAAAGCATTGAGTTAGTCCCTCAAAAGCATTGAGTTTGTACATCGAAAGCATTGAGTTTGTCCCCCAAAAGCATTGAGTTCGAAGGACGAAACCAATGCTTTTGAGGGACAATAGTAGTGACTTGATGGAATTACACCGCAGAAGAAAGGCCTTAAACCTTAGTGAAACGCCATTCAACAGTCGCCTATGCCATCTAGAAGGGCATGGAACAACCGCGCTCCACGCATTATTTCACGGTGAAAACTACGATGCTCTTCGCAGGAAGCTGGATGCGCAGTTTGCCCTGGTTGCCCTTTACGGGTGTAATCTTCAGGGGCTGGCGCTTGTCGGCCGTAGCCACACTGACTTCCTTTCCTGGTTTGCTGCTGGCAAAACTGACGGGCTGAACACGCTGCGGATGCTCGAAGTCGTTGAAGTCGCGCACATCAGCCGACGTAAGCAGGTCGCCCTGAATGTTAGCCGCTGCACTGGACGGCAGACTGACTTCCACCACTTGCGCCTTGTCGAGCGACACGTTGCTAAGCGACACCACGACGGCTCCATCCTTGGTCTTTGCAGCTGATGCACTGACGAGAGGCAGCGTGCGGAAACCGTTGGCATCGGTCTCGTCGATAGCCTTGCGCATGTCGTGGCGCACCTTCATCTCGTCGCACTTCACGTCGAGGGGCAGATAGGTGGCCTCCTGGAACGGTGTGTACATGCGGAAGACGTGATAAGTGGGCGTTAGCACCATGTGACCGCCATCCTTCGTGTCGGTAAGAATCATAGACTGCAGCACGTTTACCACCTGTGCGATGTTGGCCATGCGCACACGGTCGCAATGACGGTGGAAGACGTTCAGCGAAAGTGCAGCCACAAAGGCATCGCGCATGGTGTTCTGCTGATAGAGGTGTCCGCGCACGGTGCCAGGCTCTTCGTCCCACCATGTGCCCCACTCGTCTACCATCAGTCCGATGCGCTTCTGCGGGTCGCTTTCGTCCATGATGTCAGAGTGGCGCTTGATGACGTCCTCTATTTCGAGGCACTTGCCAAGAGTCCAGTAGTACTCATCGTTATCGTAAACCAATGCCGAGCCCTTCGAACCGTCCCATCCGCTCACGGTGTAGTAGTGCAGGGAGACGCCGTTCATCTGTGTTCCCACCTGCTTCATGAGTACCTTTGTCCAGTTGTAGTCGTAGTCGCTGGCACCCGATGCAATCTTATAGAGCCGGTTGCCGTCGTAGTTGCGGCAATAGGTCTGGTATCTACGGTAGAGATCGGCATAGTATTCGGGGCGCATGTTACCACCACAGCCCCACGACTCGTTGCCTACGCCCAGATATTTCACCTTCCAGGCCTTGTCGCGACCGTTCTGCCGGCGCAATTTGGCCATGGGCGTGTCGCCATCGCTGGTCATATACTCCACCCACTTAGCCAGTTCCTCGACCGTACCCGACCCGACGTTGCCGCTGATGTAGGGCTCGCAGCCGATGAGTTCGCACAGATTCAGGAACTCGTGCGTACCAAACGAGTTGTCCTCGATGGTCCCGCCCCAGTTGTTGTTTTGCATTTTCGGGCGTTCTGAGCGTGGTCCGATGCCGTCGCGCCAGTGGTATTCGTCGGCAAAGCAGCCACCTGGCCAGCGCAAAACAGGCACTTTCAGGTCGCGAAGCGCCTGAAGCACGTCGTTTCGATAGCCCTGCGTGTTGGGAATGGCCGACTCCGGCCCTACCCACAGACCGCCATAGATACACGTTCCGAGATGTTCGGCAAACTGCCCGTAGATTTCTTTGTGGATTTTCTGGTTGCCATCAGCATTGCGGACGGCCACCGTAGCATCCTGAGCCATTGCCGACGTGGCAGCAAAGGCACTGAGCAAGCAAATCAAAAGTTTCTTCATCATGTATTGGTTTCGTTTGGTTGTTGTGTTTGCAAATATACAAATAAAAAGCGAGAATACCGTTTTTTAACGGCAATTATTTGGATAAATCACGAAAAATGGCGAACTTTGCAAGCCTTAAGCCATATATATAAATAAGGTGTAGACCTTCACGATATTACCAACTAACGATATTATGCTCAAAAAATGTCAACTACTATTGGCTTTGCTGCTCATTACAATGGCAGCAACCGCACAAGACGTGCAGAAAAGTAGCACGCTTCGACTTCGTCCCCAGCATGCCATAAAGGCCGCCGACAGCCAGATGTGGTGGGGCTACTACATGGATGATGCCAATCTCTCTGGCTTTGGCACACAGGAAGCTGAAACCTACGATGCCGCTATCGGCATTCCGTCGTCGCTGACGTTTGCACAAGGCCTGCAGATCAAGGCGCTTCGCTTCATCGTAAGCGGCACACAGGCAATGAAAGACTTCAGTGTCTGGATTTCAGAAACGCTTCCTTCGGCTTCGGCAAGCAACTATCAGCGATTTGCTCTGGACATGTCGCAGGTGAAGGATGGCACGTACACTGAGTTCGAACTGCCGCAACCCTACACCATCACATCGAAAGGCGTCTATGTAGGCATCTCGTTCACCATCACAAACACCAACAGCGAGGGCGCCAGATATCCGCTACTCGTCACCAACGACGGAACCAACATCCCGCAGGCATTGCTCGTCAGGACGTCAGGCAGGTTGACGGAGTGGCGCGACTTTGCCGATAGCGAGTCGGGTTACGGCAAACTGGCCATGCAAGTGCTGCTCGAGGGCGATTTCATGGAGAACGCTGTGTCGCTGGGGTCGTTCCGCGACGTGTTCTCGCTCATCAGTAGCTCGGGCGATGCAGAGCTTGAGCTGTTCAATCATGGCACCAACGAGGTGAATAGCATTGACTATGCCGTGACCGACGGCAACGGAAACACGAAAGACTATCACCTTGACTTGCCTGCATGCAAGCCTTATGGTGCTGCAACCACCATCAACCTGCCCGTCGAAGGCGACGCTGTGGCTGGACGTACTGCACGTACCATCAAGGTAACGAAGGTGAACGGCCAACCTAACGCCATCACCGGAGCCACGGCCGAGACCTCTGGCTACATGGTAACGCTATCGCAGTTCTCGCCCAAGCGCACGTTGGTGGAGGAATTCACTGGCACTTGGTGCGGCTGGTGTCCTCGTGGAATCACAGGACTCGACATGCTTAACGAGCAGATGGCTGACGAAGTGGTGACCGTAGCCATCCATAGCGACGACCCAATGGCCATTAGCTATGGCGTCGAAGCACCCAGTTATCCCTATGCCATGGTGAACAGGAGCATCGCTGCCGACCCTTATATGGGCAAGACGCAGGCTCCGTTCGGCATCGGCGACCTCGTTGCCAAGTGCAACAAGACGCCAGCCGAGGCATCGGTAGAGCTTGGCGACCTCGAACTGGCCTCCAATGGACGCATCAACGTGACCACGAATGTGGTGTTCCGATACAACAGCGACAAGGCTCCCTATGCCCTGGCCTACGTATTGCTGGCCGACAGCCTGACGGGTGATGCCAGAAACTGGTGGCAACACAACTACTATACGGGCCGCCAAGAGTATGCCTACGACGAAAACCTGAAGTATTGGGTTGACGAGAAAGAGTATGTTCACATGCCTTTCCACCACGTTGCCATCGCTTCGAAGAGCGTTGCCAACGGCATTACCAACAGCATTAAGGCGCCCATCGTGGACGGTGCCGCACAGAAACACACCACGACGTTCACCCTGACCGGCAACGCGCTGGCACAGAACCTGGACAAACTCAGCGTGGTAGCCATGCTCATCAACACCGAAACGGGCACCGTGGTCAACGCAACTGTGAAACCTGTGGCGCTGGCCGACAACTTCCCATGCAACAGTGCTTCGGTGAACGACTTCGCACAGACGGTTGTCGTGCTGGGCGACACGGCTGAGGTTGAAATGCCTATCACATCGCTGGGCAAGAACCCCATCACAAGCATCGACTACACCATCCGTACGGGACGCGTGGAGTCGGATACCATCCACATGGAGCTGCCTGAGCCCATCTCTACCTATGGTCTGCGCACCACCATCCAGGTAAAAGTGCCTTCCGACACGATCACTGGCATCATCACACGCTACATCACGATTCGTGGAATCAATGGCGAAACCAATGAGGCAGGTACGGCTCGTAGCACGGGTAAGATTCTGACCATCGCCCAAAAGTCGCCGAAGCGTACGGTGTTTGAGGAGTTTACTGGCACTTGGTGCATCTGGTGTCCACGCGGACTCGTCAGCATGGACCACGTGACCGAACGCTATCCCAACGATGCCGTGGTCATTGCCATCCACGGAGGCGACGACCCAATGGCCCTGAGTGCCTTCAATGGTCTTACCAGCGGCATGTCGATGCCTACGCTTTGGGTGAACCGCTACATCAAACCCGACAACAAAAATAAGCCCGATGTATACACTGGCTATCGCGACAGCGGTTGGGGCATTGGCGACATCATCGAACAGGAACAGAAAAAGCTGGCCGAGGCTGCCATTGAGCTGTCGACGCCTGTGCTAGACGAGGAGACTGGCGACATATCGTTCTCGACTGACGTCACGTTCCAGTTCAATCGCCGCAGCGCACCCTACACGTTGGCTTACGCATTGCTGGCCGATGGACTGACGGGAACGACCTCTGCATGGAACCAAGCCAACATCTTCTCGCTCTATGCAGGTAGCTACGACGACGATCCCGAGATGAAATACTGGACCGAACAGGGCACTTCCGTGCCTGGCTACATCTACAACCACGTGGCCATCGCCCACATCGGGCTCACCGCTTCGCCCGGTATCACCGGCAGTCTGACCAGTAAGGCCGAGGTAGGCGTCACGCAGAGCTACGCTTCGAAGTTCAATATCAAGAACAGCTCGCTGGCCAAGATTGCCAAGAAGCTGCATGTGGTAGCCCTACTCTACGACAAGGAACGCGGTGCTTGGGTGAATGCCGACATCAAGGATGTCATCAGCGGAACCGAAGGCGTCAGCACGCTGCCTGCCAGTGACGACATTCGTGAAGTGGCTCGCTACACCATCGACGGCAAACGCATCTCCCATCCACAGAAAGGCATCAACATCGTGAAGATGAGCGATGGCAAGGTGCACAAGATCGTCGTGAGATAATCCATCTGTACGCGTGAGATAATCCATCTATGTGTGTGGGTTAGCTCCTCTAACCCAGCCACATAGCCCTCGTAAAGATATAACAAAAGAGAGCGGGACGACCACCTTGGGTGATTGTCCCGCTCTCTTTAATGTTGTTTCTTCATCAGAAGAAGTCAAAGGTTCTCAGCTATTTCGTCTCAATCTCCTCCTTCATGTCAATGAACTGCTTGTTGGAGTCGTAGAATTCATACTGCAAAAAGGCTAGTTTCTGCGAAGAGACGATGTGCACTCCCATGCCATACTTCATCTGCCAACGACGTTTCAACGAGAAGAAGCCCTGGTTGATGAAGGCAGCCACATAAGGATGAACGTGCAAATAGAACCTCTTGACGCCAATCTTGTTGACGAGGTTTTCAATCTTGCTCTCTAATTGATCTGTGAAAAGGATGCTTGACTTGATGGTTCCTTTTCCAAAACACGTGGGACAGGTCTCTTCCACGCTGACGTCCATGGCCGGACGAACACGCTGGCGTGTGATTTGCATCAGTCCGAACTTCGACAACGGAAGAATGTTGTGCCGTGCGCGGTCCTGTTGCATGTTTTTGCACATACGCTCGTAAAGCATCTGGCGGTCCTCGGCAAGGTTCATATCGATGAAGTCAACGACAATGATACCTCCCATATCGCGCAGCCGGAGCTGACGTGCCAGTTCGTCGGCAGCTCCAAGGTTAACGTCGAGCGCATTGGCCTCCTGTCCTTCGGCCGAACGTGTGCGATTGCCACTGTTTACATCCACCACGTGCAGTGCCTCGGTATGCTCAATGATGAGGTAGGCACCATGTTTGTAGTTTACAATCTTACCGAAACTCGACTTGATTTGTTTCGTGATGTTGAAGTTGTCAAAGATAGGCACCTTGCCAGTGTAGCGTTTCACGATGTTAGCTTTCTCCGGAGCTATGAGAGTGATATAGTTTTTCACTTCATTGAACACCTCGTCGTCGTTGACGTGGATGCTCTCATAGGTCGGATTAAACAAATCGCGCAACAGGGCAACGGCTCTTCCGGTCTCTTCATACACCAGTTGTGGACGCTGTTGGGTCTTCTGCACCTTCTGAATGGTGTCTTCCCATCGTTTGTTGAGCACTTTGAGCTCAGCGTCGAGTTCGGCAACTCTTTTTCCTTCTGCCACCGTGCGTACAATAACGCCGCAGTTGCGTGGCTTAATGCTGTGGATGAGTTGTTTCAGGCGGGCACGTTCTTCGCCGCTTTTGATTTTCGACGACACAGAAACCTTATCGTTGAATGGAATGAGCACCAGATAACGTCCAGCGAAAGATATTTCGCCCGTCAGGCGAGGACCCTTTGTCGAGATGGGTTCTTTCACTATTTGCACCAGAACCTCCTGCCCCAGCTTCAGCGTGTTCTGCACGCTGCCGTCTTTCTTCAGGTCGGGCTGCCTGGATGCTTTGCTAAATGGATAAAGTTTCTTGCGATCGCTCTGTACCTGTTTGAGGTACTTCTCGTAAGAGCTGAATTGATTTCCCAAGTCAAGGTAGTGCAGAAAGGCGTCGCGTTCATAGCCGACATCCACAAAGCAGGCGTTGAGTCCTGGCATGAGCTTTTTCACCTTAGCCATGTAGATGTTACCAACAGAGAAGGATGCCGAGCGGGGCTCGTTTTGGTACTCTACGAGTTTCTGATCCTCCAGTAGGGCAATCGAAATCTGTTTCTGTTGGACGTCAATTACAACTTCGCTGGTCATTTCTTTTACTTCCTTGTTTTTGAGGTTTTAATACAAAGGCGTTGGGACCGTGGCCCAACGCCTCTGACAGACATTCACTTACTTGCTCTTATGTCTGTTCTTTCTAAGTCTTTTTTTACGCTTATGCGTAGCCATCTTGTGGCCCTTTTTCTTTTTACCGTTTGGCATAATTGTTTAATTGTTTAAATGTGACTTGTATTTGTTGATTTTTGAGTATTCACTATCATAGGCTCACCCTCACTCAGGAGAGCCTAAAGAGTTAGCCCTTCATCTGCTCGACGAAACTCTTGGCGGGCTTGAAGCTTGGAAGATCGTGAGCCTCGACGGTGATAGTAGTGTTCTTCTGAATGTTGCGAGCTGTTTTAGCGGCACGATGCTTAATATTGAAACTGCCGAATCCACGCAGATAGACATTCTCCCGTTTTTCGAGAAGGCTCGACTTAATAGTCTCCATGAAGCTTTCAACGACTACGCCCACATCTTTCTTGGGGAGTCCCGTCGTCATAGCAATCTGATTGATAATCTCTGCCTTTGTCATTTTTTTTGATTCTTAAATGTTTAATAATTCTCTCTTGTTCGTTTTTGGGATGCAAAGATACGAGTTTTTCGTGTGATTTGAAAATTTATTAGTATTTTTTTGCTTATTTTTTTGCAGAAGTGTCTTATTTTCAGTCTTTTATCCATAAAGAAAGGGAGCGAAACCTACATTTCGCCCCCTTTTTACTGGTTGAAGGTTGTGATTTAGTATTCCATTTTCGGCTCCAAATCCTTGGCCTGAGCAACCATCCGCTCAACTTCCGAGAGGCTGGGAACACGACCTACGAGGTGCTTCTGCTCATTGACCTCCTCAAGTTTGGGCTGCAGATTGGCAGGTACACGATTGCGGAACTCCTTCACGGTGTCTACGCCGGCGGCTTCGAGCAACTCCGAGAACTGGGGGCCTACGCCTTTGATGCGCATCAGGTCTGCATGGTTGCACCAAGTCAGGATGAGCTTGCCGCTGATGCCAGTCTCTTCTTCCAAAGCCTTGCGGCCTGCAGGCTTACAGCCTTTCTCGAGCAGCTGTTCTACGGTATTGATACCGACTTCCTTTAGTTTCAGTCCATACACTTCGCCGATTCCCTCGACGTCAATAATTTTGTAAGCCATAGGTTTTGATGTTTAAGTGAATAATAAAATTGTCTTTGTTAGTTTTGATTGGGCAAATATAGATAAAAAATTCCAACGGCGCAAGTTTTTTCACACGTTTTTGTTATCTTTGCACGAAATTCATGCGAAAGATAATCCACATCGATATGGACGCCTTCTTTGCTTCGGTTGAGCAGAGAGACGACCCTTCTCTTCGAGGTCTGCCCATTGCCGTAGGCTTCGATGGCGATCGCGGTGTAGTATCGACGGCCAGTTACGAAGCCCGTCCTTATGGTGTCCATTCGGCACAGTCCATCGTTGTAGCCAAAAGGCTCTGCCCTAACCTCATCATAGTGCCTCCTCATTTTGCCAAATACAAGGAAGTGTCGGCCCAAGTGCATGAGGTTTTCCACGAATACACCGACCTGGTGGAGCCACTGTCGCTCGACGAGGCCTTTCTCGATGTCAGCCAGAACAAGTTTGGCATGGAATATGCTCAGGACATAGCCGCAGAGATTAAGCAAAAGATTCATCAGCGTACACAACTCACGGCTTCGGCAGGCGTCAGCTACAACAAGTTTCTGGCAAAGATAGCCAGCGACTATCGAAAGCCCGACGGTCTGTTCGTGATTCATCCCGACCGCGCGTTGGAATTCATCGGGAAACTACCCATTGAGCGTTTCTGGGGCGTCGGGCCAAAGACAGCTGAGCGCATGCACCGCATGGGAATCTTCACTGGAGCACAACTTCGGCAGGCATCACTTCAGCACTTGACCGATGTATTTGGCAAAGCCGGGCCTGTCTATTACGAATTCGCTCGTGGCATTGACAATCGCGAAGTCATAGTTGAACGCGAACGTAAGTCAGTGGGCTGCGAACAGACATTTCTGCAGGACATTGGCAAGCGATCTGCCCTGCTCATTGAACTATACCACACGGTTCTCGAACTGGAGACACGCATTGCCCGCTCGCAGTTCGAGGGTCGCACCCTTACGTTAAAGGTTAAGTATTACGACTTCACGCAGATAACTCGTAGTATCACCAGCAACACAACCCTCACGACGAAAGACCAGTTGCTGCCACTGGCCAAGAAACTCTTGGCTGAGGTTGAGGTATCGACCGAGCGTCCCGTCCGCCTGCTGGGCCTGTCGGTTTCGCGTACTTCAGCCTCATCGCCATTGACTGACGATGCCGTTTGGGAAGAAGGATGGCTCGACTTTGCCCCGTGAAAGCCAAGGTTCAGCATGGGTCCATACTTGTTCTAAGTTCACGATCCCATTCGTTTAGGCATCCTTCCTCATAGCTGCTAATGGCATAAAACGCTCGGAAAAAAACAAGATGATGGACATTTATGTTACATTTCAGGCTGTTTTGCGTTAATTCTCCATAATCCGTTGTTCTTTACAACTTTTTTTTCGTATCTTTGTAGGCAAATCTGAAATCAAAAGCTACAAACAATCATATGAAAAGATTCATCTCGTTTATTAGTATCGCATGGTTCTTGGCCACGACCATGTGTGCACAAAGTGCAGAAAACTATTCCGGTACCGTCATCAGCGACGAAGGCGCATGGTGTTGGTTTGCCGACTCTCGGGCTATATATTATAAAGGTGTTGCCTACGTGGGCTATATCGACGTACATGGAAACGTGAAGGCAGCACAGATGATGGTTGGTGCCGACGGAGTAACCAAGAAAGAAGAGGTTCTCGTGCGTAGCTACTTCCAACCCGACGACCACAACAATCCAACCTTCCTCGTGCTTCCCGACGAGCGCATCATGATCTTCTACACCCGCCATACCGACGAGGCCAAGATATGGTATCGCATCTCGCGCAAGCCTCTGGACATCACGCAGTTGGGCGACGAGAAATACCTGACCACGGCCAACAACACTACCTACCCATCGCCTTTCATTCTCAGCGACGATCCTGACCACATCTACCTCTGCTGGAGAGGCATCAACTGGCATCCCACCATTGCCCGGTTAACCATGCCCGACAGTAATGACGATTGCCGTTTCGACTTCGGACCCAAGCAGATTGTGCAGTCAACGGGTGCAAGGCCTTACGCCAAGTACCACAGCAACGGCAAGGACAAGATCTACCTCTGCTACACCACGGGACATCCTGACAACGAACAACCCAACTGGCTGTACTTCAACGTCATCGACATCAACAAAGGCAATGGTCCTATCCTGCGCGACATCAACGGTAAACAACTGAGCATCATCAACAACGGGACGTTTGCCGTGAACAAGACTACTACTTATGCCAACAACTATCCGTTGACCGTCGTCGACAAGACCGACAACATCCGCAACTGGGTGTGGCAGATTTCGCTCGACAAGGACGAAAACCCCGTCATCGCATTTACACACATTGACGACGCAAAGACCACCCACGTCTATTGGTATGGCCGATGGACTGGTTCAGAGTGGCAGCGCACATGGGTGCAATATGCCGGACATGCCTTCCACCAGAACTGGAACTCCACCGAACGCTGCTATTCGGGCGGCATGGCTATCGACCCTGAGAACACTGGCGACCTCTACCTTTCCATCCCTACCAAGAACGGTGCCTATAACAAGGACGGTGTCTACGAGATTTGGAAATATAGCATCAGCAGCGACGGAAAAGTGACTGGTTCTGAGCAGGTTACCCACAATTCCGTAAAGAACAACATGCGCCCGTTCGTCATGCCTGGAGCTGAGGGAGCCAAGCTGCGCCTGCTTTGGATGAACGGCGACTACTATTACTGGATGGTCAACAAGAACTATCCCAGCGGCTATCCCACCGATGTGCGAATGCACTGCCCCTACGACGAGGCTTCAATGACGTTGCCCACCCTGGCCCCCGTCTATCGCGACGTTCCCAATGCTGCCATTACTAACGATAGTCCCGTCAATATCGATCCCTTAGGCGAAGGCAAGAGCAGTGCATCGTTCGCCATTTTCCTCAACTGGGCACTTGATGCCGACAACTATGGTGGACCGATGCTTACGATGGGCGACCTCGAATACGGCGTGAACAAGCAGACTTTGAAACCCTATGTGAAGATAGGCGACCAGACATTCAGCAGCCAGAACATGCTCTGCACGTCGGATGCCTGGAAGACAGGCGCAACTGGAACCGACGGCAAGTCGTATATGACGAAGATGGGGCTGTTCAACACTGCCATTAGCTATGATGCATCAACGAAATTGCTCACCGTCTATCGCAACGGACTCATCGACCAGCGTTTTGAAACCGATGGTCTCAAACTCTCACCGTTCACAGTGGGCGGATTCACGGGGAGCCTTGTCAGTGTAACAGTCTATGATGACGCTGCAGGCATCAGCTTCCTCGAACAGCAACTGGCTGAGGCACAGCTCGATGCCATCAAAGTACCTGCTGACGTTTATACCGACATCGTACTGCCATCCGCCACTGCCGATGGAAAGTCTATCACTTGGACCAGCAGTCAGACATCTATTATCACGGCAAAAGGCATCGTTAAGTTGCCGCAACAGCCTACATCCGTCACGTTGACGGCAAAGACACAAGCCGGCCAACGTAGCTTTACGGCAACGGTTCATCCACGCGACATCAGCAACAACCTGCGGTATCAGCATGACGAAGTCATCGACCTGACACGCAACACAGAGACCGGCTTCAGTACCAACCAAAGCCTGACGGCTCCGGCAGGATTGCTTAGCGGACTGCGCTCCTACACGTTTCTGCTTACAGCCAATGCCAAGCGGTTGACCAAGCAGCCACGCTTCTACGACTTTGGTTGCAGTTCGGGCAACAGCGTGTTTCTTCGCGCCAACCAACTCTCAGCAGGCATCAAGTTGAACGGCGGCACTACGACGATGGTGAATGGCAAGACCTCCCTGCAAGTTAATCGCGACTACAAGCTGGCCGTGACTTTCGACGCGGCCACAAAGAAAACCAGCATCTACATCGACGGCGTATTGGATGCCTCAGGTACCGCCAATCAAGCTGAGCCTTATCAATTAGTCGAGGCTGCTACTGACAGCCGTAACTACATTGGCCGAACGCAATGGTGGGACAGCAGCTACGGCGGCGACAATGCTGATTTCGCTGGAACTATAGGTGGTTTCCGCCTTTACGACATCGCCCTCACTCGCGAGGAGATTGGCCAAGTGCAGAACGAGATTGACGGCATCCAGCTAGTTGACAGCGACAGAAGGCAGACCGCCGATGATTCCATCTACGACCTGCAAGGCCGCCGATTGGGCAACGATATGGGTATGTTGCAGCACGGCATCTTCATCAGTCGTGGACAGAAGTTTGTGAAATGACAACCTAAACCAACCAAAACATATGAAACAGCTATTCCTCATTGTCATGGCCTCCCTCATGAGCATGAGTGCCATGGCACAGAACACCATCCAACTGCCTGCGCCAAAGTACGACAAGAAGGCCAGTAACGCCAAACTCGTTGACGTGCTGCAGCAACGCGAGTCCGTCAGAGAATATGCGGCAACACCGCTCACCGATCAAGAACTCGCCAATGTGCTGTGGGCAGCCTGCGGCATCAACCGTCCTGAGTCGAAACGTCTCACGGCTCCATCAGCCATCAATGCACAGGATATCACCGTCTACGTTTGTCGTGCCGATGGTACATGGCGCTTCGATGCACAGACGAATACGCTTACCAAGGCAAGCAATCTCGACCTGCGACAGGCTGTTGCCGGGCGTCAGGAGTTTGCCGCCAAGGCTCCAGTCTGCCTTTTGTTGGTCAGCGACATCAAGAAAGTGCACGGCCAAAGAGAGTTTGGTGCCATGGATGCTGCATATGTGTCGGAGAATATCTACCTCGTTTGCACAGCTATGGGACTGAAAACCGTGGCTCGTGCCATGATGGAACGCGATGCCCTCATTCGTGAACTGCATCTGAGTGATACCGAGATACCCATGCTCAACCATCCCATCGGAAAGTAGAACAATGGGAAGTTTATTGCCAACTAATAATCAAAGAATATGAAACAGACAAAGATAGTATGCTCCATCAGCGACTTCCGCTGTGACGTGGAGTTTCTGCGCAAACTGTTCTTCGCCGGCATGAATGTCGTTCGAATGAACACCGCCCATGCCACCATCGAAGGAATGACGCAGGTCATCAACAATGTGCGTACGGTATCGCCACACATCGGAATCCTCATCGATACGAAGGGACCTGAGGTGCGTTCAACAACCGTAAAGGAGCCCATCCAGTACAAGACCGGCGACGTTGTGAAGGTGTTCGGACGTCCCGAAATGGAGACTACCCACGACATAGTCAACGTCAGTTACAAAGATTTCTGCAGCGACGTGCACGAAGGCGACCACATTCTCTTTGACGACGGTGCCCTGGATATGCTCGTTATGGAGAACACAGGCCCCATGATCGTGGCACAAGTGCAGAACGACGGTGTGCTGGGAGCCCGCAAGAGCGTCAACGTGCCAGGCGTCCATATCGACCTTCCGGCCATTACCGAGAAGGACCGCCGCAACATTCTCTTCGCCATCGAACAGGACATCGACTTCATTGCCCACTCCTTCGTGCGCTCTGCTGCCGACGTGAAGGCCGTACAGGACATCCTTGACGAGCACCACAGCGACATCAAGATCATCTCGAAGATTGAGAATCAGGAAGGTGTCGACAACATCGACGAGATCATCGAAGCCAGTTACGGCATCATGATTGCCCGAGGCGACCTCGGCATTGAGATTCCTTTGGAGCGCATACCAGGTATCCAGCGCGAAATCATCAGCAAGTGCGTCCACGCTCGCAAGCCTGTCATCGTGGCAACGCAGATGCTCCACTCCATGATTACGCAGCCACGCCCAACGCGTGCCGAGGTTACCGACATCGCCAACGCCATCTATATGCGTACCGATGCGCTGATGCTTTCGGGTGAAACCGCAACGGGAAAATACCCCATCGAGGCTGTTGAGACCATGGCTACCATCGCCGAACAAGCCGAAAAGGACCGCCAGCGACTGAGTCACTTCGACTTGCCGCTCTCAGAAGATTGCTCGCAGAAGGAGTTCCTGGCTCATGCAGCCATTGATTCCACACGCCGACTGGGCGTGGCAGGCATCATTGCCGACTCCATGACGGGCGAGGTGGTACGCTATCTGGCCTCTTTCCGCGGACCGAAGCCTATCCTTGCCATTTGCTATCGCGACAAAACGCAGCGACTGCTGAACCTCTCCTACGGCGTCATCCCTATCTATCAGCACGACCAACGCTCACCGGAGTATATCTTCCTGGCCGCATTGCGTATGCTCAAGCAGAAGGGTTACGTCGAACTTGACGACAAGATTGCCTACCTGAGCGGTAACCTCGGACTGGCAGCTGGTACGACTTTCCTCGAGATCAACCCCATTCGTCGCGTGTTTGAGAACGTGGATTTCTTCCACCTCCCACAGTATTCCGACCACAGAATCGAATAATCTCCACGCTAAACGCCACCTTTTAATGGCTCAAATGGCAGCAATAATGCACCTAAATCACTGCATTATTGCTGCCATTGCTATGCTATTGAGGCACGAAAGCACAGGTTTTTCAGCACTTCCCCAACATAGGCCTTCAATAAAGAAAAGATTGTTATGTCCCGTTCACCCTAGTCAGCGTACTCGGTGGTGTCTTCTATGCCAGCTTCCGCCAAGGCTTCGCGACGCTCAACGCATGTGCCGCAACGGCCACAGTGAACATCCTCGCCCTTATAGCACGACCAAGTTTCCGAGTAGTCTATGCCCAGCTCCTTGCCTCGGCGGGCTATGTCGGCCTTCGTCATGTGGCAATAGGGCGACAACAGGCGTACGCCATTGAAGGTGCCTGCTTCTGCTGCTCGATCGAATGCCTCCACAAACTCAGGCCGGCAGTCGGGATAGATGGTATGGTCGCCTCCATGGTTGGCCATCATCACGTTCTTCAAGTCGTTCGATTCAGCCATGCCCACGGCAACAGCCAACATGATGCCATTGCGGAAGGGTACCACCGTCGAATGCATATTCTCGTCGTCGTAATGACCTTCAGGTATCGCCTCTGCCCCATCGAGAAGCGACGAGCGGAAGTAGCGCCGCATGAAGTCAAGCGGTATCACTGCATGAGTGATGCCAAGTCGCTCGCAATGCAGGGATGCACATTTGATTTCACGACGGTTGTGGTTCGCCCCGTAGTCGAAAGAGATAGCCATGGCAATGCGATCTTTGTACTCGTAGAGCATCGTTGTGGAGTCCATACCTCCACTCAAAATAAGGATTGTATCTTTCATTTTTCTTTTCAATGTATTCGTTTTCGGCGGCAAAGGTACAAATAAGCAAGCGAAATGACAAGCAAAAAACGAAGTTTTTGATGGTTTTACAGAGCGAAAGTATCCTAAATTCGCGCCAATAGAACTAAAAACACCTTATCCTTTTGCTTCTTTCGTTCGGCTTTACCCCCATTTTCGTTATTAACGAAAAAAAAGAACTTCTTTAATTTCCATAACTGCTTTTTTTTTATTACCTTTGCAATCTACTACGAATTTACCATCATCAAACAAAATATTAAAATGAACGACAACAAAGTAATGATGCGTGCAGCCGACAACATTCGTATTCTGGCTGCCGCTATGGTCGAAAAGGCCAAGAGTGGTCATCCCGGTGGCGCCATGGGTGGTGCCGATTTCATCAACACGCTCTATTCGGAATTCCTCGTTTATGATCCCGAACATCCTGAGTGGGAAGGTCGCGACCGTTTCTTCCTCGATCCCGGCCACATGGCTCCGATGCTCTACTCGCAGCTGTGCCTCATCGGCAAGTACACGCTGGAAGATCTGCAGAATCTGCGCCAGTGGGGAAGTGTTACTCCTGGACATCCCGAGCGCGAAATCGCACGCGGCATTGAGAACACCAGTGGTCCTCTCGGACAAGGTCACACCTTCGCAGTGGGTGCTGCTATCGCAGCCAAGTTCTTGAAGGCTCGCCTGGGCGACGTGATGAATCAGACCATCTATGCATACATCTCTGACGGTGGTGTGCAGGAGGAAATCTCGCAGGGCGCTGGCCGTATCGCTGGTAACCTGGGTCTCGACAACCTCATCATGTTCTACGATGCCAACGACATCCAGCTCTCTACCCGTACGGAAGTGGTGACCTGCGAGGACACCGCTAAGAAGTATGAGGCATGGGGATGGTTCGTTCAGAACATCGACGGTAACGATGTTGATCAGATTCGCGAGGCTCTGCGCAAGGCTCAGGCCGAGAAAGAGCGTCCAAGCCTGATCATTGGTCATTGCGTCATGGGCAAGGGTGCCCGCAAGGCCGACGGTTCAAGCTATGAGTCAAACTGTGCCACACACGGTGCACCGCTTGGCGGCGACAACTTCGTACAGACGATGAAGAACTTGGGTGCCGATCCCGAGAATCCCTTCCAGGTATTCCCCGAGGTACAGGAGCTCTATGCACGCCGTGCTGAGGAACTGAAGAAGATCTGTGCCGAGCGCTATGCCCAGAAGGCTGAGTGGGCTAAGCAGAATCCTGAGAAGGCTGCTCTCATGGAAGAGTGGTTCAGCGGCAAGGCTCCGAAGATTGACTGGACAGCCGTTCAGCAGAAGGCCGGTGCTGCCACACGTGGCGCTTCGGCTACCGTTCTGGGTGTTCTGGCTGAGCAGGTTCCCAACATGATCTGCGCTTCGGCCGACCTCTCGAACTCCGATAAGACCGACGGCTTCCTGAAGAAGACTCACGACCTTGTGAAGGGCGACTTCTCGGGTGCTTTCTTCCAGGCTGGTGTTGCCGAGCTGACCATGGCTTGCTGCTGCATCGGTATGGCTCTGCATGGTGGAGTTATCCCCGCTTGCGGTACGTTCTTCGTGTTCAGCGACTACATGAAGCCCGCCGTTCGTATGGCTGCCCTGATGGAGCTGCCCGTGAAGTTCATTTGGACGCACGATGCATTCCGCGTGGGCGAGGATGGTCCTACGCACGAGCCTGTTGAGCAGGAGGCACAGATCCGCCTGATGGAGAAACTTAAGAACCACCACGGCCGTAACTCGATGCTCGTGGTTCGTCCCGCCGATGCCGAGGAGACAACCGTCTGCTGGCGCATGGCAATGGAGAACGTCGACACGCCTACAGCCCTCATTTTCTCGCGTCAGAACATCGAGATGCTGCCTGAAGGCAATGACTACAATCAGGCAACCCGCGGTGCCTATGTCGTTGCAGGTAGCGATGAGGACTATGATGTCATCCTCCTGGCCAGTGGTTCCGAGGTTTCCACCCTCGAGGCTGGTGCCAAGTTGCTCCGCGAGGACGGCGTGAAGGTTCGTCTGGTGAGCGTTCCCTCCGAAGGACTGTTCCGTTCGCAGCCCGTTGAGTATCAGCAGAGCGTGCTGCCCGCAGGCAAGAAGAAGTTCGGTATGACCGCTGGTCTGCCCGTCACCCTCGAAGGACTTGTCGGCAGCGACGGTTGTGTATGGGGCCTCAACAGCTTCGGTTTCTCAGCTCCCTACAAGGTGCTCGATGAGAAGCTCGGTTACAATGGCCAGAACGTTTACGAGCAGGTGAAGAAACTCTTATAGAGCCCACCCACCAAGATCAATTAATTCTTTAATATCGGAAAGATATTACCAGAAATCAACCGGAAATATTCATCAATAACACTGCTTATAGATAGAATTTCTTCCAATTTCTTCTAATTTCTTTCCGATAAATAATAAGATTAACTATGGAAAAGCTCCCTATTGGCATCGCTAGCGATCACGCCGGCTTTGCCTTGAAACAATTTGTGAAGAAATATCTCGAAGAGAAAGGCATGCCTTATAAGGACTATGGTACTTATACGGAGGACTCGTGCGACTACTCTGACTTCGGTCACGCATTGGCTCGCGGCATCGAAGCAGGCGAAGTGTTCCCCGGCATTGCCATCTGTGGCTCGGGCGAAGGCATCAACATGACGTTGAACAAGCACCAGAGCATCCGTGCCGGACTCTGCTGGATTCCTGAGATTGCACACCTCATCCGCCAGCACAACAATGCCAACGTGCTCGTGATGCCCGGCCGCTTCATCGACGAAGACATGGCCCGCAAAATCATGGACGAGTTCTTCGCCACAGAGTTCGAGGGCGGTCGCCACCAGCGCCGTATCGACAAGATACCTGTATAATCATATTTACGATTTACGGATTTACCATTTACGATTCTATATTTTCAGCAGAGAAAACGTTGCATTATCTATGCATGAAGACAACTGCAGAAATCGTAAATAGTAAATCCGTAAATCGTAAATCACTCTTAGTTCTTTCCCAAAATGATGTTTACCAAAGCAGTAACGTCAGCAATTGTGATAACTTCGTCCTTGTTCACGTTAGCTGCCTCGTGATCATATATGTATGGTACGGTATTGTCCTTTCCAAGGATGATATTCACCAAGGCAGTCACATCCGCAATCGTAATTGCTTTATCCTTATTGACGTCGCCCAACTGTGTTTCAAGACCTATATGAACGGAAAAAGTGCAATCTGGCAAGTCAACACGATCCAAATTCTGGTCAGAACAGATGATGTTTTCGATGCCTGCTTCATAATTGCCTTCTGCAACATCATCCGCACAAGTCAGTTCTATGGAAAACAACTCACCGCTATTGCCCTTGATGGTCTTGAGCGAATTGGAATAGGAAAGAATATGATAGCGACCGTCGGCATCCAACGCCACTTCCAATTCAAACTTGTTGAGGCGAGTACTGTTCAGTATAACGACATAATCGCCCTCTTCGTCCTTCGGGATTGATACGCCCTCAGGCAATCGCATCCAGAACTCAATGCCTGTCAATGTCGTTGTGTTCTGCAACTCCACCGAGATAGTCTTGTTCTGGCCAGGCATCATGCTGATGTTGGCCACCTTTACCTCATCGGCCCAGGTACTGTCTGCAAAGGCAAGCAGCACCATAAGGATTGTCGTTCTCAGTAGTTTCATCTTATCTGCCATCATTTAACCACCTGTTTCTTTCCGTTCACTATCAGCACCTCATGTTTGAAGGGCTGCAGCGTGTCGTGCTTCCTGCCCTGCAGGTCGTACACACTTGAATTTTCAATTATCAATTTTCCATTTTCCATTTGCATGATTCCCGTCGTATATCCCCCAGATGTCGGAGCAAAGGTCACGCCTTTGTAGTCCTCGTCAACCAGCATGGCATCGCGAACGGTCACCAAACCTTCGCCACTCACGTGTAGCGTCAGCATGGCATCAGTGTCAGCAAACTGCTGATTGCTCGACGAATACGTCATCACCTTGAAATGCGTATCGTCCACAGGCACAAACGCTGCACGGTGCTGCTTGTCGGTAGTCACATCCTCCAAGCTCTGGCCGCTGCCCACCTCAACGATAAACTCCGATGCCACGTACGGAATATCGGTATTAACGCCTACGGCAATCGTTCCGTCGGCACGGGTGTTGAGCAGCAAACTGTTATCAGTCCAGGGCTGGGCAGGTGCGGCCGCTGACGACGACATAATCATACTCACGATGCGCACCAGGTCTACCACGTTAATGGATCCGTCGTTGTCCATGTCGGCTGCGCCAAAGATGAAGTCTGCAGTGCCGTTACCCATGATATAGGCAACCGTCTGCACCACATCCATCACGTTGATATCGCCGTCGTTGTTCACGTCGCCCGGATCGGCATTAATCACTTCCACACCGAACGTATAGTCTGCCAATGTAATCTTCTTCAAGTCGGGATCAGAAAGGATGATATTCTTCACCGTGGCCTCGTAAGTACCCTCAGCCATGCTCTCATCGCATACGAATTCGACGCTCAGCAGTTCGCCATCGTTGCCCGTAAACACCTTGTTTGTGTTCGAATAGCAGAGGAAGTGATAGATGCCATTACCCCTATCCGACACTTCCAGCACATGCTTACTGGCTCGGCTTCCCAGCGTACGAATCACGTCGCCGTCGTCATCCTTCGCCAGCGTAATGCCATTCGGCAACTGCAAGTCAAACTCACAAGCGATAATCACATCCTCGTTCGTCAGGCTCAGGCTCATAGTAGAACTCTTGCCTGTCAGGAGAGTGGGAACAGAGGCTGAGAGGGTATTGTTCGTGCTTGGCTCTGGGCCCTCGAAACGAGCAACATAACTTCTCTCTAAAGTGCCTGAAAACCATTCGTCAGGATCGAAAGTAATACTATAAGAGTTGTCAGAAATTTCTCGGAAGAGGTCATGCTCCTCGTACCCATAATGCTCACCACCCACGAAACTTGTGAGTGTGCTGCCAGCATCAGGTACAAACACAAGTTTCATCACATCGCCATATTCATAAACAGCAGTGATAAGGTTGAGACTTGTATTATAAGAATTCTGAGTTGACGTTGTCCCCACATATTGTCCATTTTTATACATCTCAACTTTTCCCGGTCCTTCTGCTACGCAGCCAAGAGTTCTATAATCTGTGCGAAGATAGGGTTTGACCTCCACCGTTGTATTCTCCGAAAGACTTTCAATTTGATAAACATATACAGATGGAGCAGTATTTTCTTCCCAATCAACTACAGAATTACCATTGACTATAATGTCTTGAATATAGAATGCGCCATAACATGATGCCGAAATCAAGATACGACTACCAGCATTAAATTCTGCGCTGGTGCCAAACATATGAGGATCGTCCGATTGAATTTCGGAGAATCTTGATTCATCCAAATTAACACCTATATCTCCATTTACTGTTACCGTATACTTTTCAGGTGCACCATATTCTATAATCTCCTTGAAATTCCCCCAATAAGGAGCAGCCTCGTATGCAGCTTTGGTGCCATAAGGAACATAAAGGGTGGCATTGAAGCAGCTGGGGAACCAATCACTAATTTCACTTGTCGAGGTAATAGGCTCCGCCCATTCTACAGTCATAGAAGTCAAACTCTCACATCCCCAAAAGGCATATCTATCAATTGAAGCAACACTAGCTGGAATGGTAATTTCCTTAAGACTTGTAATGTCTGCAAAAGCTGCTTCTCCTATTGCTGTTACCGATTCTGGAATTGTAGTGTTGAAACAACCTGCAATCAATTCGTTCGTGGCCGTTTTTATCACAGCATTGCAGTTGTCACGAGAATCATATACGGGATTCGCAGCATCGACAGTAATTGACCTGAAAGCATTACCCGGCAATGCTCCACTTTTAATATATGTAATGGAACTCGGTAATTTCAAATCAAAGTTACTGCTCATCATTGAATAATCGAATCCTGAATCACGATTGATGGTGGTTATAGTATAAACTTTTCCAGACTGCCCGCTGGCAACCGTCGAAGGAACGTTAAAGGTTCCTGAAACTGAAACTCCACCTTCAACAGGCCAAAAAACAGCAATCTCAGCTGTAGATTGTTCTGCACTGATAACACGCATTAGGCAACCAAGTTCATCAAGATTAAAATAGTCATCGTCTTCTTCAATCGCAACATACTCCTTGAAGCCTGGCCAATTATCCATATAGGCTTGGTGACTATCAATGAAATTATGAGATCCACCTTCTTTTCTTAGGGAAAGGCCTGGGGTGTATAGTGTTGCATTAGCGCAATTTGAGAACGTCGATACTACATCCATTTCTGAGGGTTCACCTTCACGTACTCTCACCGATGTAAGATTATCACAATCACTGAAAGCCCCTTCTGAGATTGTCACTCCTGCAGGGATATCGATAGAAGTTAGGCCATCGCAATCGTAGAATGCACTTCCTTCAATTGTTTCCAAGCCTTCATGCAATGTTACTGATCCAAGACTTGATTCCGCAAATGCATTACTACCGATGGTTTTGACACTACTTGGAATATCAATTCCTGAAATCCGACTTCTGCCAAACGCTCCATTTCCTATCGTCACCAATGTAGAAGGAAGTTTTACTGATTGAATATAGTTTCCATCTGGATTAAACCCAGGAATTTGGATGAAGGCACATGGGCCTATGCTTGTTATGCCTTCAGGTATTACCAAGTCTGTCACTTCCTTTCCATTAACGATAATACACCCATTATAAGACATAGGGTTAGCATAAGAACCCTGGAAGTCTATTCCACACCAAGCTGCTAAGTCTGCAATTTCTACTTTTTCCACTCCTCTCCAAAATGCGTTCTCTCCTACAGTCTTAATCGTTGACGGAAAGTAGACATAGCTATGCGCATATTCATGATGACTTTGGTCTCCACTTAAACCTGCAAACGCACTGCTGCCGATGTTAACGACACCCTCTGGAAGAATGATACGTCCCAAGTCGTCACAGCCTGCAAAAGCACAATTGCCAATAGACGTGATATTATTAGGAAAGACGACAGAACAAATACTGCTACCCATAAAAGCCTCGTCATTGATACTTGTTAGGCCAGTGAAATACTGGAGTTCATCAAAAGAAGTGATTTCGGTATTTCCTTTGAACACTTCACCCAACGACATCACGGCTGCAGCCTCAGCCTCGCTTAGTTCGCCATCGTGATTAGTATCCCAGTTAGCAACACAGATTGCCTTTACATTCGCATCTGCAAAGACGATGTTACCTGCAAAAACATTCATGTGAGCCATACTCAGAAGCAGGCTCAGCAACAATGTAAAACGTATTTGTTTCATAATTATAGGTTTTTATTTATTTCTATAAATCCAGGTTTCGGCCAATGTTACATTATAGCTCAATCAATTTATCAACCCACCGAGCCAACGAGGGTCTGCTTTGCCGGCTACAAAATTACTAAAAATATCTGAAATACGAGATAAACGCTGTGGACGAGCGTCAGACTATTTTATACCGGATGCGGAAGGAACGCTTATCGTTATCCCAGTTGGTGCCGAGGAGTTCGAAGCGGCCGATTTGTGAGGTGGAACGCACATGTTTGCCGATGCAAGGGCACACGTCGAAGTCACCAATGCGGACAAGGCGGATGGTCTCAGAAGCATCGTCAGGCAGGCGATCGAGCGAGATGTGTGCATCAGGCGAATCCTCGTCGGCACTGAACACGATGCCTTCGAGTTCGGCACGCGTGTGGAACTCGAACGTCACGGGCAGGTCCAGATCTATGAGTTCATTCATCTGCCGCGTGATGGCCTGCTCGTCCTTACGGTCAGGCTTGCGGTCTAGGATCCACGAGATTTTGCTCTTCTTCCGCTCAATGTGCGCATTGTTCGAACGTTCGCAGCCAAACATGCGCTGCATCACCTGATTCAAGAGGTGTTCCGCCGTATGTGCCGGCGGAAACTCCTCTTTGTTATGATCATTCAAAATATACTCGTCCATGTTTTATTTCTTGGTTTGAACCATCTTCTTTCCACCTACCACGTAGATACCCTTTGGCAATTCGCCTTTGACCTTTGACCACTGCCCATTGGCTACTTTACGTCCCTGCAGATCGTAGACAGCCGTAGGAGCATCATCATTTTGCAGTACGTCGATACCAGTGGGATCATTCTCAATGGTAAGCACGCCCGAGACATACTCGAACACGTAGTTCTGCGCCTCGGCACCCGATACACGAATCTCGTACTCGCCTGCAGGACTAGTCTCTGTTGCATCGCATTCGATAACGGGTTCCTTCAGCAGCACATCCTCAGCCTTCTCGCGATTGCGGAAGGTGCGATAGGTGACCTCAAACTCAGGATTCGGCTGGCCATACTGGCGTGTGTACGATTGGGCAGTGACGGTTACCGATGCCGGTTCGATGGTGAGCACACCGGGAACATACGTGACACCATTTGTCGTAATGGTTCCTGGATAGACCTCAAGGGCATATTCACCGACCGGTGTTGTCTGGTCTACCTCACTGTAAACATCAGGCTTACCGTTAACCGGTGCGCCCTTCACCTCGAACTTATAGCCGATTGTACGGCCATACTGACGGCTCAGGTCGGTGGCAACAACTGTTGGCTTGCCCGTGAACTCCTCGTAGGAGAAGCGGCTCCAATATTCGTCGGCAGCATAGGCCTCCATAGCAGCAGTAGGCACGAACATCGTTGCTGCACGAGGTATCGACGACGAGCTGGCACTGATAGGCTGGGCCGTGGCATTGGGCAGAGCCACATACTTCAGGTTGCCACAGCTGCTGAAAGCGTTCTTGTCGATCAGCGTTACGTTGGCAGGAATGTAAAGCGAAACCAGTTGCGAACAGTTGGCAAAGGCATTCTCTGGAATCTCGGTGATAGAGGTGAAGTACCGCAACTCGTCGACACTCGTCATCGAAGCACGGCGGAAGGCCGTACCAATGCTCTTCACGGCAGCTGCCTCCTCCAGACTCAGCTCGTAGTCGCCATCGTCATCCCAGTTGTTCACACAGACGGTTTGGGCAGCGTAGTGATCAAATGATATGTAGTGCAACTTCTCGCGCAGCGAAGCAATGGCATCGTCAATCTGCTGATTGCTGCTCTCCAGATTATCGTAAACAGCCTGTTCGCTAGTAGCATCGATGCCACGTTCGTTAGCACGGTCAAGCAACGTCTTCAGTTCCTTGGCATGCTCAAGTGCCGCCTTGGCCCCCTCAATTTCTACCCTTGGGACAAATGCCCACTGGCAGTTCTCGGGTTTCGTCGCATAATTCACATCGTAGTAGACACCACTGGTCGGGCGAGCGTAGCTGCTTTCGTGGTTGCTCTGCGTTCCGAGATACTGGCCCTCCACATAGCTGGCGTCAGTCTCGGGCACCTGCAGCGTGTAGATGTTGTCGCCAACAAGCTGAACCTTCCAATAGGCTTTCTCAGAAAGCGCTCCATCAACGAAGCAAGCCTTCACGCCCGTACCCACCTTCGAATCGGTGTCGGTACGGAAGAGGGTGTTGCTTGAATTGCCTGTCTCGTAGGCTTGCAGATACCAGATGTCGTCGCCCGTTCCGCTGGTATACAGTGCATAGACCGTTGGTTGGGTACCCACAACAGCTTGCGTGCCGTAGGCCTCGCCTGCCGTGAGATATCGCCGCGTACCTATGTTATAGACATAAACCATCTCTCCTTCAAGGATTTCAGCGAATTCAGGCTCACCCAAGGCACGCATCTCCTTGATCTGGCCGAAATTCTTCCACACGGCGGCATTTGCATACAACTCGCGTGAGCCTTGCGGCACATAGAGCGTAGCTGCCGAGAGGTCCACACCCTGGAAAGCATTACTCGTCACCGTGACATAGGCAGGATCGCTGACAGCGATGCTGAACGTACGCAGGCTGGTGCAACCGGAGAAGGCGCTGTTGCCGATGCTGGTGACATACTGCGGCAGCGAAACTTCTGTCATTGCCACACTATTGCTGAAGGCATATGACCTCACGGAAGTCACTGCATCCGGCACCGTTATCTTCTTCAGGTTTGGACACTCGCCAAACGCAAAGGAACCGATTGTGGAGAGATGGACAAAATAGTCGAGTTCGTCGAACGATTCAATCCAGCTATTGTTGAATGCGAGTCCGAAGTCGGTGACGATGGCAGCCTCGGCAGTACTGATTTCGCCATTGGCGTCATAGTCGAAGTTTTCAGCGCAGATGGTACGCACTGTGGGGTCCTCGAAGTGGATGAATCCAAGTTTGCGGCGTAGCTTGCGCTGAGCATTCTCCAGTTCGGCAAGTGTGCTCTCCATGTTGTCGAGAACAGCCTGTTCCTGCTGGGTTTCCATGTTGCGGGCATTGGCCAGTTCAAGCAGTTCCTCCAGCTTCTGGGCTGCCTCGTAAGTACCATAGACGGCATCGATGTCGACAAATGCCCACTGGCAAGCCTCCTCGTTGCCCACATACTTGATGTCGTAGTAGGCGCCATAGGTAGGCTTGGCGGCATTGCTGGCATGCGAAGTGAGCACACCGAGATACAGCCCGTCGGCATAGTCGGCCGATGAAGATGGTGGTTGCAGCGTATAGTGATCGTTGCCTACGGACTTGATCACCCAGTAGGCATTTTCGCGCAAGATGCCATCAACGAAACACGCCTTCACGCCAGATCCTACATTCGTATCAGTGGAGGTGCGGAAGAGTACCTTGTTGGAATTTGGGGTGTCATCGGAATATAGGTAGTATGTGCCTTCGGGCATGGAAGCCGATCGTTTCACGATGTAACGCATAGGTTCGTCGCCGACAATGGCCTGCGTTCCCCACGCCTCACCTTTGGTAAGATAGCGGCCTGTCCCGACATTATAGATATAGACAAGTCGATCGGTCTGCATGGCCGAGAACGTCGGAGTTGGCACGGAACGGTATTCGCGAATGACGCCAAACTCCTTCCACTGGTCAGCCTTGGCAAAGAGTGCCTTACCTCCCTGCTCAACGGTGAGGATAGCCGTGGAAAGCGGCATGCCACTGAACACGTCGGCACCCAAGGCGATATTGGCTGGATTGCCATTGTTCACGCGGAAGGCAGCCAACTTGGCAGCACCCGCAAAGGCGCGGTTGCCAAGGCGCTTCACACTGGCAGGCAGATTCATCTGGGTGATGGCAGCACAATTCTCAAAGGTGCCGTTTTCGACAGCTGTCAACCCTTCGGGCAGCGTCATAGCTGCAAGCATCTTACAACCATTGAAGGCCTCCTCGCCAATCGCAGCAACCGATTCAGGCAGGGCGAGTGCCGTCAACGCACGACAACCGCTGAAAGCGCGTGCACCGATGCTCTTGATGCCCTGTGGCAACGTGATATTGGCCAGCGACGCGCAATCGCTAAAGGCATCGTCGGCAATTGCGGTGAGACCGGTGAATTGGCGCAACTCCTTGAAATTCCTGATCGTCTGCCCTTGGAACACGGTGCCCAGGTCTTTCACCTCGGCGGCCTCGCCATAGCTGAACTTGCCATCGCCATTGGTGTCCCAATTGGCTACGCAGAGCACCCTCACACGCGAGTCGCTGAAGTTGATCGCCATGTCGGAGAAGTTCTCAGGTTCCATACCGATAATGGCCTCGACACCCGAGTTATAGCCATCGCTGCTTCCGCCAATGCCCTGTGAACCAGGCGAGAGATTGGAAAGCAGGAAGTAACCATCGCTCTGTCCGCCCCATCCCCAGTTGATGTGGTAACGGCGGTCGCCATCGTAGCCGTCGCAAACGAATGCATGACCAGCCTCGCTGTTGGCACCACTCAGGTAGAAAGCGCGTCCGTTGGCAAGTTCGTTGTAAAGCACCTCATCCCACTGGTCGTTCGAGTAGGACGACTGCTGTATGTACTGCACGGACGAACCGTAGCCAAAGTAAGCTTTCAGGGCATCGGCAACGCGATAGCTGTAGGCACCAGAGGCCGAGTTGGTATAGTCCATCTGTACCGACACACCGCAATACAACATCAGATTGGCAACTGCCTCGCGCTGAACAGCACTCTCGCTGCCGTTATAGCTATCGCGCATATTGGCCCAATCAATGGGTGCACCCTCAGGAATGCCGTCGACGTGCAACTGACCATAGATTTCATGCTTGGTCGGGGCTGTATAGGCTGGGATGGCAGCCAAGGTACGGTCGGTGGACTTGTCGCGCTGATAGTACATAACCTGTGCCATGGCAGTAGCGACACATCCCGTCACGGACTTGCCAAGGCTAAAGTAGTTGGGGCAGTTCTGGTTGTAGGGGTTGCCCTGGTTCCACTTGCTGGTCATCAGCTGTGGCACCTTCGGATGCTTCTCGGCCAATGGCACACGCCGAGCCGATGCCCCCTGCTGGCGCAGGTGGTCGATTTGGTTCTCGTACTCAGCGAGTAGTGACTTCATGTTGTCGGGAATCTGACTATAGTCGAAGCTGCCGCTATCGGTATAACCCAGCACGGCAGGCGTCAGGTCGTCACCCGAAATGATGACAAAGCCCTCGTTCTGGCCGCGATTGAAAACGTAGTAAGCCTCGTCCTGACTCACACCTTGTCGGCGGGGAGCCAGTTTGGCACGTTCGGCAACAGCCTCCAACTGCTGGTTACCGCCAAGACTTTTCACAAACTGAACAGCCTGCTGTAGTGCTTGTTGACGGGTAATGGGGCCTGCATGGACCATTGTCAAAGCCATCAGGGCCACGAAAAGAAGTAGTAGTCGTTTCATTATAAGAATTTTGTAAAGATTACATTGATTAGGTTTCACGATGCAAAGATACAAAATAGTTTGCAACTATCGGATAAATAATGAAAAGTTTTTATTAACTTTGCAACATGAAACCTGAAATCTGCATCATTGCCGCAGTGGCACGCAATCGCGCCCTCGGCCTAAAGAACAAGTTGTTGTACTGGTTGCCCAACGACCTGAAGCGTTTCAAGCAACTCACGACGGGCCATACCATCGTGATGGGACGCCGCACCTACGAGTCACTGCCAAAGGGCGCACTGCCCAACCGACGCAACGTCGTGCTGTCGCGTAGCGTGAACGGCATCGCCGACGAGCGATTCCCTGGATGCGACTGCTATCGTTCGCTGGCTGATGCACTAAAGAGTTGCGCCACCGACGAGCAGGTGTTCGTCATCGGTGGTGCAAGCATTTACAAACAGGCGTTGCCATTGGCCGATCGCCTCTGTCTGACTGAGATCGATGATGTGCCAGCTGAGGCTGACGTGTTCTTCCCTCCTTATGAGGAAGAATGGCAGCTGACGTGGAGTGAGCATCATGAAGCCGACGAACGGCACACGCACGCTTACACTTTCGCCGACTATCAGCGAAAAGCATAAATCTCTCCTTCAACGCTGCAAAGCAGTATTTACACGACGAAGGGCTTTCCACTCGCGAAGCGTCTTCGCACGAACGTAGGTCCCTGCACGCTACAGAGTTTCTTACTCGTCAAGGATCGGCAATTGTCTATCGATGACGGCATTGAAAGCTACGATGGTTTCGCTACGCGAAAGACCAAGCGGCTGCAGCTTGTCGTGAATGATGTTCAGCAGATCGTGGTTGTTACGGGCATAGAGTTTGATGAACAGGTCGTAACCTCCAGTAGTATAGCTGCACTCCACTACTTCAGGAATCTTCTTCAATTCTTCCACCACATGATCAAACGAACCCGGGTCTTTCAGGTAAAGGCCTATGTAGGCACATGTTTCATAACCGATCTTCTCAGGGTCGAGAATAAACTGCGAACCCTTGATTACACCCTGATTGGTGAGTTTCTGGATGCGCTGGTGGATGGCTGCTCCGCTGACGTTACAAGCACGTGCAACTTCAAGGAACGGCACGCGTGCATCATCAGAAATCATCTTCAGAATGTTCTTGTCTAATGAATCTAAGCGCTGTGACATGTTTTAGTCTTAATGATTTAATTTTGCAAAATTACATAAAAAATCAAATAAGAATACGAAAACAATTGGTAAAAAACATTAAAAGTAAAATCTATTTACAATAGAACTACCAATCTGTAATCATTCGGGGCAGTTTTGTTGGCAAACTGTAAGCATTCACGATTTTGGAAGGGGCGCCTGTGCGCTGTAGAAGATATGGCCGACGCGGGCTTCGCGCAACGCCTGCTTGACCTGCAGAATGAGTTGCATAGGCGTTTTCTTGTCGGCTTTCAGGCAAACCACCATCTGCTGACGATCATCTGCTGACATACGGCGTCGCTCATCGGCTAATGCTACCGACATGGCTTCTGACAGTCCTTTCCCTTCTGTGGTTGGAAGGACCCGATTGCCTACCTGCACGCGTCCCTCACCAACATAGACATAGACCAAGGCCGACTTATGTTCGGGCTTCAATAGCATGGTACCCTGCGGAGTCTCGACCTTCATCTTCGGTGCTGAACTGCGCATGTGGGTGGAGATCATGAAGAAAAACAAGACCGTGAAAATGAGATCGGGCATAGATGCCAGATTCAGATTCGGGACGTTATGTTTTCTTCGCTTGATCACGGGTTTTTATAATAACTTGATGAACTTTCGATATTAGAAGAAACTACGAATTCTTGTCAGCAATGCGTTGCGGACACTGTTCGCGAATGAGGTCGCGCTGCGACTCGCTGATTTGCTGGAACGAACGGCCATACTTCTGATGCGACAACTGGTTCCGCACGTCGCGATAGGCACCCATCAGGGCTTCCTGCACGCAAAAGTATGCTTCGTAGGTAGCCTGTGGATGGGCATCGATCATGATGAGATGTGTCGATGCACGCTGGGCGATGAAATCGGCCATCATCGGACGAAGCTGGGCCGGTGAGACAGGCTGTCCGTTGAGTTGGCACTCGTCGTTCTGACTGATGCTGACTGTGAGCAACTGGTCGCGTTCCACCAATGCCTCGAGTGGCTGCTCCTGCTTATCCAAGGGAGGAAGCACGCGGGCAAGTCCCTTGTCGATGTCCATCGAGGAGGTCACAAGGAAGAAGATGAGCAACATGAACGAAATGTCAGCTGTCGACGTGGTGTTCAGTGCTGGTACGCTACGATTGCTACGACGTCTGATCATGATTTTCTATGCCCCCTCCCGTTTGCTTTTGTTTATCTTCACGCTTCGACGGCCAGATGCACCGCCCCGAAGCTCGCTATAGGCATAGGCGACGGCTCCTACGACGAGCAGCACGCCTGCCGTCACGATGAACATATCGGCAGCACGAAGCCACAGACCGTCATCGTAAGTGCGGCCATTGACCACGATGGTTTCAGACGACCCCAAGAGAAACGACAGCACACCGATGAGCAGGGTGCCTGCAGCCACGCCTGCAACGATGCGTCGCAGAGGCACATGGTTCTCCTGTCTCGGCACTCCCCCACTCCGCTTGCGCAATGCGGTCGTCGTAGCCCAGACCACGGCAACGAGTGCTCCCAGCAATGCTACAGCCATGAGCACAAGCATACAGGTGGCCAGTAGTTCGTAGTTCATGCGTTGACGTTTGTTTGGTGAGCCGACTTTCTCCTGCCGATGGCATCGAGCAACGTGATGCTGGTCTCCTCCATTTGTGCAACGAGCCTGTCGATCTTCGTATTGATGTAGTTATAGAACAGCTGTAGGATCAGCGCTACGATGATACCGAATACGGTCGTGATGAGGGCAACCTTCATGCCTTCGGCCACGACTGAAGCATTCAAGTCGCCAGCCAGTTCAATGTTCTCGAAGGCCATGACCATACCGATGACTGTTCCAAGGAATCCCAGCGAGGGAGCCATACCGATGAACAAGCGTATCCACGAGCAGCCCTTTTCCAGCAGCGATGCCTGCACGGAGCCATAGCTCTCTACCGAGCGTTCGATGGCCTCCATGGGTTCATCGGCCCGAAGCAGTCCCTGGTAGCACACCGAGGCGACAGGACCGCGGGTATTACGGCACAGTTCACGAGCCTCATCCATTTGCCCTTCGTCGACCAAACGGCTCAGGTCGTCGGCAAAGCGGCGTGCATCGATTTCCGACAAGGTCAGATAGATGATGCGCTCGATGGAGAACGCCAATCCCAAGACCAAAGCCAGTGCGACAAGTGACATGAAGCCTGCATTGCCTTCGATGAACTTTTTCTTCAGCGCGTGGTGCAGTCCGGTGCCTTCGTCGGCTTTCAGGGGAGTCTCGTCGTTGGCAACGGCCTGCAGCAATGCAGAGTCAACAGCCACCGAATCGGCACCCGTCATCATCGTCACAGCCGAGTCGGCGACGGTTTTTTGCCCATCGTTCTCAGCCATGGCAGAGGTTTGTGTTATTTGTGGCGTGCCCGTCTGCTGTGCCAAGCCACGCATGGGGCTTCCCATCAGCACCAGTGCTAGCAGCACAATACCAAAAGCACTGGTCAGAATATTTCCTGTTTTCTTCACCTTTTATAATTATAGATGGTTCAATATTTCACTTCAAAATCATAGAAATCGCTGCAAAGTTACGAAAAGTTGTGGGCTGGACAAAAGAATTTCGTTTCTTTTTTATACCGACACGATGTATGTACGTTATAAAACATAGCTCTATAACCTACATAGCATAGCTCTATGACCAACAAATCATAGGTCTATAACCTACATAGCATAGGTCCTTATCGTACAAAGCAATCATTGGTAGCGCACAAAGCCATGCTTTGCACGCTACCAGGTAAGATTTCTTGACGTTTGCTTCATTCCTTGCCCAGGATGATATTGACGAGTTTCGTCACGTCGGCAATGGTTACTGCGCCGTCGCCGTTGACATCGTGACTGTTGCCAGCCTTACTGAACAAGAACACCCATTGGCCGTCGGTTCGGAACGGGGCAACATCCGCCCACTCGCTCAGCATGTAGTAATTGCCACTGGTGGGAACAAATTTGCTGGTATATTCAATGCCATTGAACCAAGCCTTGAAGCTGACTCCTTCCTTTACCATCAGATTGGCGATGACGCCATTGATATCGTCAGCCTTCAGGTTGGTTTCAACCTGTGCATACGTAGTTTCGTTATTCAGGCTTCCAAGCATTAAGTTGCTGTCTCCATTTGGCATGACGTTTGCAAAGCATCCGTTCTCAACATCGCCCACAACGAAGCCCGTCCAAGTGATGCCCTTGCTGACAGCAGGTTCATCCTTTTCATAGACAATGGACCACATGCTGTTGGCGTTCCGATAGTCGCTGCCATTGCACTGCAGCTGCCACGCATCGGCATCAGACCGAATGAGCGAACTGACGTCGGTGTCGTTGAAATAGACTTTTACGCTATAGCCCTCAATGGAAGGCAGGGCGAAGGCAATACCGTCATTGGCTGATGCCGCGACGTTGGGCATATAGAATTCGTTGATTCCCGTCTGGAGTGCCTTGATGTCGTATGCCCCCGTGGCATCGGTATTGTAGCGACACTGCAGCCCCGTGACCACCTGTTCGCCAGTCGTGACGAGTGCCTGCACACGGATGGAGTCGCCATGGTCGACTGCAGTGGTTTTGGGATCAGGAGCAAACATGACGGTGAATTGTGCCGTGCTACGTGTCTGGAACAACGAGTCGAGATCGACGTAGTAGCACAGACGTCCGTTGAGGTCGCGGTCAAGTTTGTTCAAGATGTCGTTGGTCCGGTTGCCTCCATTGATGTAGAAGCTGATGGGCGTACCCTCTTCAAACGGTGTGAGGAAGAGTTTGTTCTGCACGTGATGCTCGTCGGAACGGCTGTAATGCACCGTCTGGGTGCGACCAACGGTACTGGCGTTGGTCATGTAGTCCTTGAGATAGGGCTCCTTGGTATAGACGTATTCATTGGTCCACGCATCTTGTGCCAAGAAGGTCATGTAGCCCGCGCTGACGCCACCATTGCCAGCCCAGTTGACAACATAGCTGATATCATCATTCTCGCTCTCGTCCTTGGGCTCATACATGAGCATCACGGCAGTATTGTAGAGTCCGCGAAGGGTGTAGGTGTAAGCAATTTCCGAACCCAAGTTGATGGGAGTCAGCTTGTCGGTCACATCGACTTCGCCAACCATGAGTTTTGAAATCTTGTAGTTGTAGTCGGGCAACATGTACAACATCACATGGTCGTAGCCGTTGACCTTGATGGTCGACACCTTATTAGGCTGCTGTTCGACATTGACGGTCTGAACAGTATAGCCGGTGGCATTCCTACAATACGCCGTCATCGAGCCGCCCTTGTTAACGCCGAAGGTGACGTTAATGTCCTGAAGGGCATCAAGGTCGGTAGCCAAATAAGTGACAATCCACTCGCTGCAGAGGAAGAGTGGGTTGATGTTGAAAGTGAGCGTCTTCTGATCGGGCGACGGATTGCTTTGCGAGGAGATGTCGTTGCCGTTCTTGTAGACATGCAGTCCGTTGCCTGTCTTGACTGTAAGGGTGGCTGAGGCAACAGTAGCCACGTCGATGTCAAAGGTATTCCACTGCCCTACCGGGAAATTCAGGGTTTGCCTGGTGCCATTGTTCAAGATGATGTTGAACGTGGCAGCATTGGCCATATTGCCAAACAAACGCATGCCCAAATTGCGATAGTCAACGTAGACAGGTACCGTTTCGCCTTTCTCAGGGGTGACGAGTTGGAAACAGTTAATCCTGTTGGCGCCGTCGACGACCATGTTGGGAACTCCCTGAGTAGTGTTTCCGTTTACCGTGTAGAAGGCTTTGGCAGTTCCCGATTCAGGCACGGCAGAGAAAGTGACGAAGTAGCCACCCTTGTTGGCTTCCACATTTGCATGTTCATAACTGCCTATGGTGTAGTATTTCTTCTCGGTGCCCACCAACGACTGAACATTGACGGTGCCATTGCCCAAATTGTAAACCTGATAGTTGCAGCGTATGGGCTCGAAGTTGATTTCGTAGACAGCATTGTCGCGTCCTGGCGGCGTGTCGAAGGTGTAGGTAAACTCTCCTGTCTGCGTCAGTGGCACTTCAACGCCGTCGAGTTTCACCTCAGCTGTATAGAGATCACTCTGATATTGTATCTTTCCGCTGAAGGCAGATCCATTCCACACTCCGGTCTTTGTGCCGCCATTGGCTGGATCCATCACCACACCGCCAACCTGTACGCTGAGGGCTCCTGGCGTACTGATGACGGTGAAGTGGCGCTGCAATGGCCTGAACTGAATGTCGATGGTGGGGTTTTCTTCTCCTATATAGGGAATGTAGACGACATCGCTCTCCCCATCTTCTATGACAGAAAGTTGATGACTGTTGCCGCCGCTGCCCACATAGGTCACCACGGGATGGGTGGTGGCGCGGTCATATCTCAGTCTAAACCTAAGCAGGACGTTATCTTTGAAATCTGTGCCAACATAGGCACGTGGCCTGTAATGGTAATCAATTGTATAGCTGCCAGGGGCATCGAAAGTCCGATTCGTCTGGGAATTACCACTCAGGTTGCCATAATAGACCACAGTCACTTGGCCTTCACCCGCGATGTTCAGGTTCACGTTTGTCTCTTCCGGGATGAATCGTATGTTGTAGGTGGTGTTGTCAAAGGATGGTTTCAGCAGAAAATGCGTACGAATTTGTGTATCGCCCTGATTCTCGTAGCTTTTTATTTCGCTTCGCCATGATCCATTCTTGTCGACGCGTTCAATGTAGGGAAAAACACCGGGTGAATGGAAAGCATAGCCATAAGCGTTGCTTTCGTCCCTCATCAACGAAGAATACTTCAACTGAACCGACCCACCACTCTCGGGAATGATGCCGTCGGTACCTAACTGATTGAACACTACGGTGCCACCCCCGAGGCTGTTCACGTTCACGTCGAAATAGTTGAAGTATGTGACGTTTCTAAACACAGAGGGGGAATAAGTGTTGGCAACGTAGAAAGCATTCGAACCAAATGGGGCGCAAATATAGGGTTTCACGTATTTGGTGTCAAGAACGTCTGTATAAAACTGGCATGGCCCGAGCGTACTGCCATAATAAAAAATATTATATTCAGAGACTGAAAGTACTCCGTCACTGACATTCGGCAAACATAAGCTTGTGTTGAATTCAACGTTGTCGGCATTCACGTAAACATAGATGTTGCACTCTAATTCAGTGGTACTGTTGCTGAGTCGTCCCACATACTTCGTGTTCTTGCCCAGAATGATTGTGAAGGAAGAAGAAGTATTTCTTTCCAAATTGAACTGCCTGATGCCGAGCACGGGCACATAAGTGCCGTCGCTGGCGCGCACTTCATCGGGCACAATCCATTCGTTGTCAACGCCCGTCACCGTGCAAGGACTTGCCTGTGCGACATAGGCACCCTCAGATGTTATCTGATACTGGACGCCATTGTATTGGATCATCTCTTCGCTCTGTGCCGATGCTTTCGGCAAGAACATGAAGGCCGCGAGCAGGGCCGTTAATAGTTGTTTGGTTCTCATATTAGTGTTTTTTAGTGTTTAGTCAGCAATGTTAGCAGTCCATGGAAACTACATCCTCCCACGCCATAGCTATCGGCCACGATGGGTTTGAAAAGTGCGTGGTTCGAGGAAGTACCCATATCGATGCAAAGATACAAAATAATTTCCAATAAACCATCATTTTTCGGTTATTTTTTAATATAGGAACAATGTGCCAAAACTGAAAAACACCGGAGGGACAGTCCGTCACTCTTTGATGTTAGGGAGGAAATAGGCTGCGGCACCAAGAAGTGGGAGGAAGGCAGTCAGCTGGAAAACGTACTGGATGCTGGTCAGGTCGGCAAGCCACCCGAACAAGGCTGAACCGATGCCGCCAAGGCCAAACGACAGCCCGAAGAAGGCACCCGAAATCATGCCCACGTTGCCTGGCAGCAGTTCGGTGCCATAGACGAGGATGGCCGACATAGCGGACGACATCACCATGCCGACGAGGATAGCCAGGACTATGGTCCACGCCACATTGCAATAAGGCAGGAGCAAGGCAAATGGCGACGAACCGAGAATGCTGAACCAGATGACGTACTTGCGGCCATAGCGGTCGCCTACTTCACCTCCGATGAGCAAGCCTACGGCAGTGGAGACGAGGAACGCGAAGAGTACGTATTGCGATGCGGTGACGGAGAGTCCGAACTTCTCAATCATGTAGAACGTCAGATAGCTCTGGATGTTGGCCGTATAGAAATCCTTTGAGAACATCAGCACCAACAGTACGACAAGGGCCACAACGATCTGCCGCCGCGAAAGATGGCTCACGTTCTCAAGGTCGAACTTCGACTTGCTACGGCCGTAGAGCTCCAGCTGCCGACGATACCAACGACAAATGCGCGTGAGAACCCACAAGGCAACTACTGCCAACAGGGCAAACCAGCGGATGCTGCCTTGTCCGTGAGGAACGACCACCAATGCCACGGCAACAGGACCGATGGCGCGTCCAACGTTACCGCCCACCTGGAAGACGGACTGTGCCATGCCCTTGGCACCACCCGATGCCATGCGTGCTATCTTCGAAGACTCGGGGTGAAGCACCGACGAACCCACCCCGACGAATGCCACCGACAACAGCACAAGTGGGAAACTGTTGGCCATCGACAGCAACATCAGTCCTGCCAGTGTGAAACACATACCAACGACCAACGCATAGGGTTTCGGATGCCGGTCGGAGAAATAGCCCACCAACGGCTGGAGCAGCGACGACGTGATCTGATTGGTCAGCGTGATGGCGCCTATCTGCATGAAACTCAGTCCCAGCGCCTCCTTGATCATCGGATAGATGGAAGGAATGACCGACTGGAACATGTCGTTCAACAAATGGCCCATGCTGACCATCAGCAGGACAGACGTTGCGGCTTTGCTCTTGGTGTTCATTTTGGGTGGTGGGTGATGGTGATGAGTGGCGTGTGATGAGGGTATGCTGTATGGTAATCTCTTAAAAAAGATGCAGCGACCTCCCAATGGTGGAATGCCGCTGACTATCAATTCTAATCACTTATCGGAAAGAACAGAGACTTCGAGGATTTAGCCTCGGAACTTTGAATCCATTCATTCCTGCGGAGAGAACAGCTACACTGCCCCCATTTTCGCGGAGAGACGGGGATTTAGTATCATATTTCCTAAGGAGAAGGAATAAGTGAACTTTGCCCATTCTCAGCTACTATTTCCAGTATGACTTATATAGCCAAACATTTAAATTATTTTTTGCAAATGTACTCATTATTTCTCGATTCAGAGGTGTTTTCCTTAAATAATTTAATGTATTTTATAGTATTTCAAGAAAATTAAGAATTTCTCGTTATCATACCAATTTTTTCCCATTTTTGCTTCAAAATAGCTGCTTTTTTTACTAATCGGCAAAAATGGCATTTTGCAGTTTCAAAAAAAAGCTTTATTTTTGCGAACGCAATTGATTTGGCTTGCAGGGGTATTGATGGCCAAAATGTGGACGCAAATTAGTGGGGTTCCACATCATCTGTTACCTCTATGGCTGACAAGACAGCACTTTGGAATGCTTTTAATAAAGACAACTCAAGATGTTGTTGACATTTGCTAACATCCTAATCAGAACTGGATATCGAAGGTTCAAAATCCCTGCTATTTCATCGGCAATTTTGTTCGAATTGCAGCGAACATTGTGTTCACTAAACAGCGAACGCTATTTTTGCCGCAGTCGGCAAAAAAATGGCACTTTTTACGGTGTTGTGTGCGGAAACACACGACATTTTGTAAAGAAAATCGCAAATTTGCCGAGGTTTTGGATTTTGAGCCTATTTTTTGAGAAAAAGCGCGAACGGTGTATGCAAAACCGCGAACGCATTCGGCAAAAATAGAGAAGAAAGATCCATCATTTTATGCGAACGCACTGTATATGTGAGATGAGCAAAACCTGCCTGATGAAACCTGCGACGCAACTTATGTCTAACTTTTAAAAAGATTAAAATGATGGAGATTAAGAAATCAGTTAGATTCAATCTGATGTCTCGTAAGACTACAGACAAAGTCAGTGGGAAAAGGGTGTTCAAGAAAAAGAACCTTCTCATTGTAATGACAGTCAGGTATTGTGGTAATCGTATAGGACTGTCCACCAATTTGCATATTGATAGGGACCTGTGGGATGCCAGATGCCAAAGGGTTACTGGGGATAATCTTTATATGAGAATGTCCGAGGCGCAGATTAACTTTACCCTTGAAATGCTAAGAAACGGTGTCAGTAGTGTGATGCACAATTTTGAGAGACTGAATGTCATACCTACGGTAGAGCAGTTCAAAAGATCCTTTGAGAGCTACAGAATATCTTTTGGCCAGGCAGGATGTGGTATTCAGTCCGTTCCTGAAATGACAGCAAGCTTAAATTCTCCTATTGCACCCCCTCCCTATCAATCGGTGCCGTACATGCCACAGCAGATGCAAGGAACCTATCATCCAGGCTTTCCTCAGCAGCCTTTCTTCCCTTCCAACGGTTATGTCTTTCCACAGCAGCAGCCGGAAAGGGTGATACGTGAGAACATGGAATATTCGAATCCAAAATGGAATCGAAGTACCCCTACACCCAATTTTAACAAAGATTCAGAATTAGTGTCAAATGAGGCAGGATTACTATCAAATGATGATGATATGGATATTGATGATGATTTGTCTGAGGTCAAAAAGCCGAAAGAGCAAGTTGGAAAGGTAAATCCCGCCGATGGTGTCGAAAAAGACATATGGTGGTCACTTGACCAGTTCGTAACAGTCATGGGTAAGCAGAATGAATGGACGCATGCTACCTATCAAAAATTTGACGCCCTAGAAAACCACCTGAAGAAGTTTCGTGAAGACCGAAGGGAAAAACTGAAGAATAAAAAGTTTGAGCTCTCCTTTTCATATTTTGACGAAGAGGGACTTCTGAACTTTGTGGAATTCCTGAGTAAAGTCAAGAAGATGAAAAACACGTCGATTGACAAACAACTTGACTTCCTAAGATGGTTCTTTCGTTGGACACTTGCCAAGCGTTTTCATGACGTGAATTACTTCGAGTCATTCCGTCCTAAATTGAAGAAGACACAAAACAGGGTCGTTTTCCTGACAAAGGACGAGCTGGAGAAACTGAAGAAATATGTGGCACCTGAAGACAGGAAGAACTTGGAGAGAGTCAGGGACGTGTTCCTTTTTCAGTGCAGCACAGGACTTCGTTATTCCGATGTGTTCAATCTTCGCCGGTGTGATGTTCATGAAGACCATATCGATGTCACGACCATCAAGACCAATGACACCTTGCGCATAGAGCTGAATGAGGAGAGCAAGAGCATTCTGGACAGATACAGCAACATAACATTTGAAAATGACAAGGCATTACCTGTCATTTCAAACCAGAAGATGAATGACAGTCTCCATGATCTCTGTAAACTTGCCGGCATCAATGAAATGGTTCGCAAGACTTACTTCAGGGGAAAGGAACGTATTGATGAAATCAAGCCTAAGTGGGAACTTGTGGGAACTCATACAGGTCGCAGGACATTCATCTGTCATGCTTTGTCGATGGGCATACCACCCGAAATTGTCATGAAATGGACTGGGCACAGTGACTACAAGGCCATGAAGCCATACATCGACGTGGTTGACGCAATCAAGGCTGAGTCAATGAAGAAATTTGATGGCCTGTTTGGTAAGTCCCAAAATTAAGAAGAATATGAGGAATTTTGGGCAGGATTGAAAGATTTTGCCCAAAATCCTTGGATTTTGTAAACCAATTAGTTAACTTTGCAAAGCGAAATATGAAAAAGGAATTCAAGAGGCAGGTCACCGTCTATGGTGACTACTTCAAGAAGTTCAAGCGGACGCTCAGTCAGCAGACCATCAAAAAGATATACCAGGTACTCGTCTACATCATGACACTGGATGTCATACCGCAGACCTACCTGAAGTCCATTTCGGGCGTACCGGGCCTGTTTGAGATACGGGTGGAAGACCAGGGAAACATCTACCGGATATTCTGCTGTATGGATGAAGGAAACCTTGTGATACTCTTCAACGGCTTCCAGAAGAAGACGCAGAAGACACCGCGCAAGGAGATTGAGACCGCCGCGAGAATCATGAAAGAATATTTCAACAACAAGAAAAAACTCGAAGACCATGGATAGAGAAAAGATGAAGCAGTTGAATCTGACACCGATAGAGGATTTGATAGAGGAAGATTTCGGTAAGGAAGGCACACCGTTAAGGCTGGAGTTCGAGAACGGCTGTGATGCCTTCATCATTGGTGAGCGCCTGAAGGAGGAACGCCTCAGGGCTGGACTCACCCAGGAGCAGCTGGCATCAAGAATCGGAACGAAGAAGGCCTACATCTCCCGTGTGGAGAACGGCCACACCGACGTACAGGTTTCCACGCTCTTCAAGATATTCGAGGGGCTTGGCCGCCGAATCAGCATCAACATTTTGTGACCCATTTAAATCAAACGACAAGACATGAAACAGGAATATGCCCGGGCATACGCAGTTGTGCCCGAAAGCAAAGACGTGAAGAAAAAAACAGTCGCCGAAGTCTCAAACGAGATTGACAGTGGCGACATCAAGGAACAATATACCATTCAACTCTGAAAAGACATGAATACTATCGATTGCATCAAGACGCGCCGCAGTGTGCGCAAGTTCAGGAATGAGCAGATCAAGGATGACGAACTCATCCAGATACTGGAAGCCGGAACATGGTCACCTACCAGCATGGGTGCCCAACATCCCCATATCATAGCTGTGCAGAATCCGGCATTCATCGAACGGCTGAGGAAGATGAACGCCGAGGTGATGGGCACCACGGGCGATCCCTATTACGGTGCGCCTACCATCATCCTCGTCCTTACCGACAGGGGCTACGGCAATGAAGTCTATGACGGCAGCATCGTCCTTCAGACCATG
>CACYJV010000011.1 GCA_902774815.1 uncultured Prevotellaceae bacterium
ATTTGTTCGTAACTCTTTGATTATCACCTATAAAGTTACTAAAAATATTCCATTCCCACAACTTTTTTAACACTTTTCTTACGTCGAACTCACGTTAATTAGCCTTGGAGGGTGAAACGACGCACCATGCGTAGGGGCAGACCCCCGTGTCTGCCCGCCTGTCCCCAAGCAAGACAGGAACCACCCAAGCAAGACAGGAACCACCGAACAACGGGCAGACACGGGAGTCTGCCCCTACAGGAGGAAGCCACGATGCCCCATACAGGTGAAAACGCGGCCCTCGACTCTCTAAAAAAAGCGGTGCTTTACAAACTCTAAGGCACTGCTTTTTCAAAACAGAAGACAGGTTTTTTTAACCAAGGCGATCTTTGAAATCAATGAAAGCGACAGACAGAGCGTGAGCACAGAACATAGCCGAGAACAAATGTTCAACGATCAAAGTTTCGAGTTCCAAGTTTCGAGTTCCAAGTTTCGAGTTCCGAGTTCCGAGTTCCAAGTTCCGAGTTCCAAGTTTCGAGGACAACAGTCAAAGTTTGACGGTTAATGTTCAATCGTCAATGAATAATGGCATTGGCACTATAGACGAGCAGGGCATAGCGGAGGAATTTGCCCAGCGTGATGCTGAAAAATGAAAGGGGGATGTTGGCTCGCATGAGTCCGAGGAGGATGGTGATGGCCGAGCCGAGGACGGGCAGAAAAGCGAAGAAACCCATCATGGCTCCCCGTCCAGCCATGAACCGTTCAGCGCGTTGCAGGCTTTGCTGACTGACGTGTAGATAGCGTTCTACCCAGTCGAGGCGTCCCATGCGTCCGACGGCGTAGTTGAACGCTGAGCCCAGCACGTTGCCGATGGTCCCCCAGACGATGAGTTCCCATGCATCGAGTCCTGTGGCGAGGAGTGCCAGCATGACGGCCTCGCTACTGAACGGAAAGAAGCTACCTGCAAGGAATGCTGCGATAAGCATGCCCCAAAGTCCGTAGGCGGTGAGAATTTCGATCATTTGGCTGATGGATGAAGGATGCTCAGCTGAACACGAGATTGTACGCAGTGAGTAGCAGCGTGAACGCGAGGATGGTGAAGAAGGCTGCGTTGGTCAGTTTGGTGCGCGTCAGGGCCAGGAAATGGCCGATGAGTGTTGCCGTGTTGACGATGAGCAGCCTGAGCAGAAAGGGGTAGTGCTGTGGCTGCAGGACGTAGAAGACGACGATGGCGATGGCTACAATGATAAACATCTCGTAGACCATTTGTGTCCGCAGCTTGTCTTTGCTGCTCTGTCGTAGGAAGTGGACGATGCCCACGAGCAAGAGCAACAGGACGAAAAGGAGTGTGAACGTCGGTGCGAGCACGGAGCCGTGAAACTGGATGAGCAGGCTGGGTTCGGTGAAGAACGGTGCTACGTGTGGACCATCGGCAGCAAACACCTCGTTGAGCGGCTTGAATGTGGCCAGCTGCATGAAGTGATGGAGTGGGGTGGCAATGTCCTGTTGGTAGAGGTAGTAGGCGGCAACGAGCCAATAGGGCGTGACCAGGCCCAGCAGCGAGGCGAAGAACGTGCGCCAGCTGAGCGCTATCAGTCGTATGGCCATGAGCAGCCAGAACAGCGGTACGAGGTATAGTATCTGTACGAAGAACAGGCTGGCAACACCGAGGGCGAGGAATGCGGCGTAGATGCTGCCTACGGCCTGACGGTCCTGATAGGCTCGCAGGAAGAAGATGTAGAAGACGATGAAGGTCAGGCCGACGATACCTCCTCGCAGGGATGGGAAGAGGAAGGTGGCCATGAGTGTCAGCAGAAGAAAGGAGCACGACACCATTCGGCTGTAGATGCGGATGAGCGAGTTAGCATTGTTCAGCTCGACCATAAGCATCGTGGACACGGCGAGAATCAGTACCTGTTCCCACCATGCCACATTGCTGAATACGGTGTTGCCGAGTTGCATGCCAATGGCTCCACAGGCTATGCAGATGAGGAAGCCCAAGACGCTGACAAATGACAGCGTCATTCGGCTCTCGGCTATTTTGTTCTGTAATCGCTTCATGCTTCCAACTCCTGACTTTTGACTCTTGACTCCTGACTACAGGTCGGCACCGATGTCGCGACGGAAGTAGCGGTCGGTGAACGTGATTTTCTGCGCCTCACGGAACGACTTGGCAAGTGCCTCGGCCTTGTCGGCGCCATAGGAAGACACGGCGATGACGCGTCCGCCGGCAGTGACCACCTGGCCGTCGTTCATTGCGGTGCCGCTGTGGAAGACGATGCTTCCCTCGACGGCGTCGATGCCCGTGATGGGATAGCCCTTCTTATAAGCCTCGGGATAGCCACCGCTGACCAGCATCACGCAAACGGCTGCACGTTCGTCGAACTCAATGCTCTTCTGGTCGAGGTCGCCGGCAGCGACGCCTTCGAACAGGTCGACGATGTCGCTCTTCAGGCGCAGCATGACGCTCTCAGTCTCCGGATCGCCCATGCGGCAGTTGTACTCGATGACGTAGGGATCGCCCTGATTACGGTCGGCCTTGGAGGTGCCTTCGGGCAGACAGTTCATCAGACCGAAGAAGATGAATCCCTTGTAGTCGATGCCATCGGCAGCGAGTCCTTCCACAGTGGGACGGATGATTCGGTCTTCGACCTTCTTCATCCACGATTCGTCGGCAAAGGCAACCGGTGATACCGATCCCATGCCACCCGTGTTCAGGCCTGTGTCGCCCTCGCCAATACGCTTGTAGTCCTTGGCCTCGGGCAGAATCTTATAGTGCTGGCCGTCGGTGAGTACGAACACCGAACATTCGATGCCGCTGAGGTACTCCTCGATGACGACGCGGCTGGAAGCATTGCCAAACATTCCGCCCAGCATCTCCTTCAGCTCACGGCGTGCCTCGTCGAGCGTTGGCAGGATGAGCACACCCTTTCCGGCGCACAGGCCGTCGGCCTTCAGCACATAGGGCGGCTGAAGCGTCTCAAGGAACTGCAGTCCCTCCTGCAGGTGCTCACCGTCGAAGGTGGCATAGCGAGCCGTGGGAATCTGGTGGCGCTGCATGAAGGCTTTGGCAAAGTCCTTCGACCCTTCGAGCACGGCACCATCCTTGGACGGACCGATGACGGGGATATGGCTTGTGCGCACGTCGCCGCGAAACTCGTCGTAAATGCCACGCACCAGCGGGTCCTCAGGTCCCACAACAACCATATCGACGTGGTTGTCGCAAGCAAAGGCCTTCAGCGCTTCGAAGTCGTTCACGCCGATGGGCACGTTTTCGCCCACGTTGCCTGTGCCAGCATTACCGGGTGCGATGTAGAGTTTTCCACACTTCTTGCTCTGTGATATTTTCCAAGCCAGAGCATGTTCACGTCCTCCGCTACCAAGTAGCAAGATGGTCAATTCTTTCTTCATGCTTATCGTTGGGTGATAAGCGGTCTTGATCTCAATGGGATCGTTTGGAATGATTGCGTTGAATGCCATAGGTGGTTTATTGGGGTTCAGTGCGCCTGCGGCGCTGTTGGGAATGGTTCTGAATGGTTCTGAATGGTTTTGAATGGTTCTGAATGGTTCGAATGGTTCTGAATGGTTTGGAATGGTTCTGAATGGGTTTGGATATTATTCAAGCCATTGGCGAATCTCTTGGATGATTTGCGAGCGTTCGGGCTCAGGGAAGGAATTGATGCGAGTGCGATGGCTCCCTTCGGGTAGGGTATGCACGCGCAGATGGGTTTTCTTCTGCAGGCACTTCATGTCGCCTACGCCGGAAGCTCCCCACGGATCAATACCGCCATAGATGTAGATCATGCTTGGATCGTTCTGCTTGAGGAAACGGCGCGTGCGTCGGTAGAGTCGCTTGTCGAACTTCAGTTGGCGGAACTCAGCAGGTAGCATCACGCGGTGCATGTAGTCGTGGGCAGATTTTCGGAAGAGCAGGCCACGGAACGGCTTCGTGGAATAGCCGTAGTAGCCCAACTCGCGCACTGCCTGTACGTTGAACGACAGGTAGGGCGATTGCTCAGAGAAATAGTTCGGCTCGCTATACTGGATGAGGTTGTCGAACAGCTGTTGGTCGGTAGCCGTCGGCAGGGGTACCTCGCTGATGGGAGTTCCCCACTGCCAGATGGCAAAGGGATACTCGAGCACGCAGAGGTCGAAAATTTCGTCAATAGGAGCTCGGAACGTGTAACCCTTCTCCTGGCAGTAATCGCGGAACAACGGCAAGAGTGTAGCGCGTCGGCGCAACACCTCGCGCTGGAAATCCTCCAGTCGCTGGCGATCCACGGCCGTGCCCACCTTCTTGGCGAGGAATGGTTCGTGGCGCCCGTCCTCCAAAGCCTTGTTCAGCGGTGCCACATAGGGCACAGACACATCGACGTCGTCGGGATAGAACGCCCGGTAGAACATCGTGGTCTGCCCGCCTTTGCTGATGCCTGTGGCTGCCCATTTGCCCCGATAGACCTGGCGGAACAGCTGGTTGACGCGATGCAGGTCGGCCAACGAGTTTTCCACCGTCAGGTAGTCCCAGTTGCAGGGCTCGGGCATTGATTCGCCGAAGTAGCGGTATTCCACGGTGATGACGTTGGCATTGAACAGCTTCGACAGTTCGTCCTGATAGTCCTTGCGCAGGGCGTAGTGAGCGTAGTAGCCTTCGGTGACAAGGATGGTAGGGCGGTCGAAGCCCACGTGGCAAATCACCACCCGCTGCTGAAACTGGCCTTTATGCGGCTCGCCCGGCACAACGTCCTGACTGACCTTCAGCACATATTTCTCTGTGTAGATGCTACTCTCCAAAGCCTCGACGCCACTCACACCCTGCAGTGACTGCAAGCGTGCGAGTAGTTCACCCTGTGCGTAGGCTCCCAAGCTGGCCAACGCCCATAAGAGCAGCAGAATGGCATGTCTCCGTGTTGTCACCTTTTTTACCTTTTTACCCTTTTACCTTTTTATTTTATTACCTTTCCTCCAAGGTAATCGTCGAAGTACTGAGAGATGCGCTCGTGCAGGTGTGTGGACTGATGTCCCATCATGTTGTGGCCTTCGCCAGGATAGACGTAGAAATCTGGCTGGGTGCCATCGATGTTGCACTGATAGAGGAACGACAGGCAGTGCTGTGGTACCACCGTGTTGTCGTTGTAGCCCGAAATGATCTGCAGCTTGCCCTTCAGGTCCTTGGCCTTTCCAATGAGCGATGTCTGCTTGTAACCCTCGGGATTCTGCTGCGGCGTGTCCATGTAGCGCTCGCCGTACATCACCTCGTACCATTTCCAGTCGATGACAGGTCCGCCGGCGACACCTACCTTGAACACGTCGGGATAGTTCGTCATGAGCGAGACCGTCATGAAACCGCCAAACGACCAGCCGTGAACGCCGATGCGGTCTTGATCGACGTAGGGCAACGACTTGAGGAAGGCTACGCCCTGCATCTGGTCCTGCATCTCAACCTGACCGAGCCGACGGAAAGTGGCCTGTTCGAAGTCGCGACCGCGGTTTTCCGACCCGCGGTTGTCGAGAATGAAGAGCAGGTAGCCTTTTTGTGCCATGTAGGTTTCCCATCCGCGCGAGCAGTAGTTCCAACGTGCATCGACGTTGTGGGCATGAGGACCGCCATAGACGTAGATAATGGTTGGATAACGCTTGTTGGGGTCGAAATGCGTCGGTTTCACCATGCGGTAATAGAGGTCGGTTACGCCGTCGGCAGCCTTGATGGTTCCGCACAGGTATTCGGGCACCTCATAGCCCTCCCAGGGATTCTCAGCCGTGAAGAGTGTCTTCGTGGCCTGCTTCGTCGTGGGGCTCACGCCAATCTTGCGAGGCACGTCGGGTTCCGACCAACTGTCGACAATCCACTGGCCATCGGCAGAAAGCTGAGGACTGTGGTAGCCACGGCCATTGTCAAGTAATGTCAGGGCTGCAGTTTTCAGGTTCACAGCGAATGTGTTGCGCTGGATGGGGCTCAGCTGGTTGGCAACGATGATGGCCGAGCGCGTCTTCTCGTTGAATCCGACGAGGTCCATCACCACCCATTGGCCTTTCGTCAGCTGCTTGTATTCACCTTTGTTCAGGTCGAACAGGTAGAGGTGGTTGAATCCGTCGCGCTGGCTTTGGAACAGGAACTTCGTGGCGTCCCACGGAAGGAACGTAATGGGGTGTTGAGGCTCGACGTATTTGTCGCTCGTCTCACGATAGAGCTCACGCAGGCGCACGCCAGTGCTCGCATCGTAGGCCACGAGCCGGCAATCGTTCTGGTCGCGGTTCAGCTCGAACATATAGACCGTCTTTCCGTCGGGAGCCCAGGCTACGTTGGTGAAATAAACGGCCTTTCCGTCCATCTCGCCCGATTCGGGAAGTCGCTGCGTGTCGTTGCTCTTCGGTGTCTGCAGGTAGATGGTCTTGCCTGTCTGCAGGTCGTAAATTCCCACCGTCACGTCATGGCTCTGTTCGCCTGCCATGGGATATTTGTCGGGCTGATAGGCTGCTGAGCGAGCCTCGATGTCAACTTGTGGATAGTCGCTCACTTTGGTCTGGTCCATGCGGTAGAAGGCCAGACGCTGTCCGTCGGGGCTCCAGAATGTACCGCCATCGATGCCGAATTCGTTGCGATGTACGCTTTGCCCATAGACAATGTCGCGTGAACCATCGGTTGAAAGCTGACGCTCATCTCCTTGAGCATCAACGACATATAGGTTGTTTCCTTTCAGCAATGCCGATGCTTTCGAAGCTTGGCAGAAGTCCAACACTCTGGCGCCTTGAACCTGCTTTTCAACCCACACCACTTGCTTCGTTTTCCAGTCGAGCAACACATTCCTACGGCCTGTGTTGACCTGAGCCAGCGTCTTCTTGGCCTCAGGAAAAGTCACGTTGTACATGTGGCGCACTTGGCCTATGTCCTGCCCGTAGCTGCGGATGATGTCGTTCACCATAGCCGTGTCCAACAACACGCTCTCCGTTCCTTTGTTCTTGTCGACAAGGAAACATTCCTCCACGTCGTAGCGCACCAGCTGATCGCCCCACCACGTGTAGTACTTAGAACTAGGTATCATGTTGCGGTAGTTGTTACCGCCGAAGTTCAGATCCTCAAGTGTGAATTGCTTGTTTTGTGCCATGATTCCCAGTGAAGAGGGTGAATGGAAGGCCGAGAATGGAATCGCGTAGACCGACGATGCCAGCAGCAAGGCCAGCATGAACCTTTTAGTCTTCATCATGATTTCTGTCGTCTTTTTTGAAATCCTTTTTGAAACCCTTTTTGAATCCGCGGTCGCCGAAACCCTTGCCGCCGCGTCCTTCGAACTTTCCTTTGCCACGTCCGCCGAAGCCACGGTCGTCGCGGCCGCGGCCCTTACCGCCAAACGGGGCATCGCCGCCGCGACGGAAATCCTTGCGGCGTGGGCCGTCGTCGCCAGTCTTGTGCTGGAAGAACTCAGCCCTGTCCGAACGGCGTCGGCGGGCAGCCTCGCGGCGTTCCTGTTCCTCGTGCTCGCGCTCCAGCGAGTGGAACGTGAACGAACGGATGTCGGCATTGGCATTGTCTTCCTGCTCTTCCAACCGCTTCTTGAACTCACGATTGGCCTTGAAGCGGCGTTTCTCGGCCATAGCGGCCTTTTCGGCCTCGGTCTTCACGATACCGCCTTCCTGGCGGAACTCTTTCATCTTGCCTTCAAACATGGAGTATTTGCGGAACTCGCACTCCAGGCTGCCGTTAAAGAGCGGCGTCTTCAGCGACGGTTTGAGGCCTATCTGCTCGAAGCACTCCTCGCGATAGGACAAAATCCAGGCATCGTTGCCCGAGAATTCGTGCTTCAGGCGTTCGCCAATCATCTTATAAGTGTCCAGCAGATTGGGCGTCGAGATGCGCTCGCCATAAGGCGGATTGGTCACCATGATGGCCTTTTCGGCAGGCTTCTTGAAGTCCTTGAAGTCCTGCAGTTGCACGGTGATTGTTTTCAGCATACCTGCGGCGCGTACGTTCAGGTTAGCTTTGGCGACGGCTTTCGGATCGATGTCGTAACCGTAGATGTGATGCTCGAATTCGCACTCCTGCGAGTCGTCGTTGTAGATTTCGTCGAACAGCTCCTGATCGAAGTCGGGCCATTTCTCGAAGGCAAACTCCTTGCGGAAAATGCCCGGGCTCATGTTGTGGGCAATCAGTGCTGCCTCAATGAGCAACGTACCGCTACCGCACATCGGGTCGATGAAGTCGCACTCGCCGCGCCATCCAGTCATCAGGATCATGCCTGCTGCGAGCACCTCGTTCAGCGGAGCTTCGGTTGATTCCTGGCGATAGCCTCTGCGGTGCAACGACTCGCCCGACGAATCGAGGCACATCGTGGCGTCGAAGTCGGCAATGTGGATGTGCAGACGAATATCGGGATTCGACACCGACACGTTTGGACGCTCGCCAGTACGCTCACGGAACTGGTCGGCAATGGCGTCCTTGACTTTATAGGTCACAAAACGTGAGTTGCGGAATTCGTCACTATAGACAACGGAATCGACGGCAAAGGTCTTGCCCTTCTCTATATACTGACTCCAGTCAATCTTCTTCACTTCGTCGTACATGTCCTCAGCCGAACGAGCCTTGAAGCGGGCAATCGGTTTCAGGATGCGGATGGCAGTGTGCAGCTGGAAGTTGGCACGATACATCATTTCTTTGTCGCCCGTGAACGACACCATACGGCGGCCAATCTGCACGTCGTTTGCCCCCAGATTGGTCAATTCTTCAGCCAAGACGGGCTCCAGGCCCATGAATGTCTTGGCAATCATTTCAAATTGTTCTTGCATAGTCTTATTAAATAGCGGTGCAAAGGTACAAATAAAAGTTGAAAGTTGGAAACTTTGCACGTGAAAAACAAAATAAAAACAACGCAGCCTTGCAACTTTTTCCTGTCGGCATACGTCAAAGAAGCAAAAACTAAAATAAACGAACAAATGAATAAAGTCATGAAAGCAAAAATTGTCTTCGCCGTCATTGCGATGGCCACCGCAGTACTCGCCACGAGTTGTCACGTGAAAGTCAACAAAACCGTTACCCATTCTAAGGTGACAAAGACCTATTCGGGATCAGCCGTGAAGCCCTTCGACCGAATCATTATCGATGCCTTCTGCGACGTCCGCTACGTCCAGGGCGACTCCACCAGCGTAGCCATCAGCTATGCTGACCCGAAGGATTTCGCTGCCCTCGACATCAAGAACCAGGACGGACGCTTCGTCATCGGCTACAAGACGTCGCACAAGGTGACGCGTCTGAAGGACGACGAAATGCTGAAGGTCGTCATCACCACACCCGACCTCATCGAAGTGGAGATGAATGGAGCCGGTGTCTTCTGGTCAGGCAACCCCATCGACACCGACACGCTGCTGTTGCAGATGAAGGGAGCAGGTAAGATTGAGATTGGAAGTATCGTGTGCGACCGTCTGCAGGCCGAGCTGAAGGGTGCCGGCAAGATTAAGCTTGGACCCATCGCCGCACAGGATTGCGTGATTGAGCTGAAAGGCGTAGGAAAAGTCGATGCCGACTTCGAGCGCTGTGACAAAATCGATGCTAACATCATGGGTGTCGGCAAGGTGAAGCTCTCGGGTCATGCCAAGCACTACGATGCACACGTCATGGGCACCGGAAAGATTGACCACGATGACCTCGTAGTTGAATGAAAAAGTCCTTTCGAGCGTTTGTTTATTCCCATAAACAACACTTAAAGCGACTTAAAGAAAACAAAAACACGGGAAAAAGTTTCCCTTTCTCATAAATAATGTGTAACTTTGCATCCGTTTTTTAAGTACACATTCAAAATATGAGATATGCTATCATTGCCGCAGGCGAAGGCTCGCGGCTACAGCAAGAGGGCATTGAAAGCCCGAAACCATTGGTAAATGTTCATGGCGAACACCTTATAGACCGTCTCCTCCGCATCTTCATGGCGAACGATGCAGAGGAGATTGTCGTGATATGCAACGACCTGACCACGCTGGTAAGTGCCCACTTGGTGGACATTCATCAGAATGGACTTAAAGGCCGTCCCATCCCGCTGCGCTTTCTGGTGAAGAGTACGCCCAGCAGCATGCACAGCTTCTTCGAGCTGAGCCGCTATCTGGAAGACAGTGACGCCTTTGTGCTGACTACCGTCGACACCATTTTCCGCGAGGAGGAGTTCGTCAGCTATGTCAGTGCATTCAAGCAGATGCTGGCCAAAGGCGAAGATGGAATGATGGGCGTAACCGACTACATCGACGACGAAAAGCCGCTCTATGTGGAAACTGTCGAGGAGACAGGCGATACGCTCTATCCGCGAATCACGGGCTTCCTTGATGCGTGCGACCATCCGCGTTTCATCAGCGGCGGTATCTACGGTTTGACGCCACGTGCCATCAAGACGTTGCAAGGGTGCATGGAGCGTGGCGAAAGCCGCATGCGCAACTTCCAGCGGGCCTTGATCCGTGATGGGCTGAAGCTGCGTGCCTATCCTTTCACGAAGGTGCTCGACATTGATCATGCCAGTGACATCGCTAAGGCAGAAGCTTTTCTGAGTGAAAGCATCAAGAAATAGTGCTCAAACCATAAGTTTAGGAATCGTAAATGAATCTCATAGCCGTACGTCGCGACGATCGCTTTTCGCCCAACTCGGTAGAAAAAGACCGCCTCATACTCGAAGCCGCTTGCATCATGCTTTGCAGCAGCTATGAGCAACAGGGCGAACCAGCCGCCTATCGTTGGGTGGACGAGGCCGAACTGACGGCAGCAGATGAAGCTGACATCTATCTCTCGATGGCGAGACTGCCAGAGACGTTGAACATCCTTGAAGGATTCGAGCGTCAGGGGCGGCGTGTCGTCAACGGCGTTCAGGGCGTACGCAACTGTCAACGCAGTAAGCTGGAGCAGCTGATGCGCGCTAATCATGTAGCTATGCCTGCTGAAATCTTTGTCGATGCAAACGACCTGCAGCACGGAGTCTGGCTGAAGCGAGGCGATGTTGCAGCACAGTCGAAGGAAGATGTGGTGTTCTGCAAGGATGGCGAGACACTGCGAAAGGCCATCAGCGCCTTTGAGTCGCGTGGCATTTGCGACTACGTGGTCAGCCGTCATGTTGAAGGCGACGTGGTGAAGTTCTACGGCGTAAGCGCGCCTCCCGTTCAGGAAGGGCAGGGGAGAGGTTTCTTCCGCTTCTACTATCCGACCGACGATGGGCAGACGAAGTTTGGCGACGAGGCTGCTCATAATGGTCAGGCTCATCACTACGACTTCGATTCCAATCTCCTGCAAATTGAAGTGGAACGACTGGCCCAGTTAGTTGGCGTCGCGGTCTATGGCGGCGATGCCATCATAGATGCAGAAGGCCATTTCTACATCATCGACTTCAACGACTGGCCCAGCTTCTCGCGCTGTCGCGATGAGGCCAGTTCGGCCATCAGCAGCCTGTTCATTCCCAAATCGTAATCCGTAAATTCGTAAATTGTAAATCCGTAAATCGTAAATCCAAATAATGGCAACATTCAAAGAATTATTACAAGCATCATTCAAGTCGAGCGACACTGAGGAATGGCTCGATGTCCACTTCACACGTCCCATCGGCTTGGTGTTTGCTTTGTTTTGGAACAAGTTGGGTGTACATCCAAATGTCATCACCATCCTGAGCATCTTCCTCGGTGTAGGAGCCGGATGGATGTTTCACTACACCGACCTACAGCACAACATCTGGGGCGTCATCCTTCTGATGTTCGCTAATTTCTGCGACTCAACCGACGGACAGATGGCGCGCCTTACCGGCAAGAAGACGCTCATTGGGCGCATGCTCGACGGCTTCTCGGGCGATGTCTGGTTCTTTGCTATCTATGCAGCCATTGCCTGGCGACTGATGCCCGAGTTCATCCCCTTCACCGATGATCAGTGGGGCCCATGGAGTTGGGCGCTTTGTGCCGTGGCAGGCTTCATCTTCCACTCCAGACAGTCGTCGTTGGCCGACTACTACCGGCAGATACATCTCTTTTTCCTGAAGGGTAAGGAGGGAAGTGAACTCGACAACTACGAGCAGCAGCGCCGTGTCTATGAACAGTACAAGAAAGAGGGCAACCTTGTTGGCCAGCTATTCTTCTATAATTATGCCAATTACTGTCACTCTCAGGAGCAGCGTACGCCAGCGTTCCAGGCTTTCTTCAAGAAGTTCAAAGAGAATGCCACGCAAGAAGATGCTTCGGTAGTTCGGCCGCAATTCCTTGAGGGTTCACGTCCACTGATGCCTTATACGAACATCCTGACTTTCAACACACGCGCCATCGTGGTCTATCTCTCGTGTTTGTTCAATCAGCCGTGGATCTATCCCGTTTTCGAAATCACCATCATGCAGTGTCTCTATGTCTACATGCATCGTAAGCATGAGGCACTTTGCAAAGAACTTCATACATTCTTAGACAATGAACAATAGACAAGAACTCCAGGCCTCAGCTTTGGCTGGACTGAAAGGAATCATATTCGACTATGGCGGTACGCTCGACACATGTGGTCAGCATTGGGGCAAGAAACTCTGGCATGCTTACGAGCGTCAGCAAGTTCCCGTTGCTGAGCAGCAGTTTCGCGATGCATATGTCTACGGCGAGCGCACTTTGGGCCGTAACCCAATTATCAAACCCGACTACACTTTCTATCGCACACTCTCCACGAAGATTCGCCTGGAGATGGAGCACCTGTGCACGAACGGTGCATGGGATGCGTCGGAGGAGGACTTCAAGCAGAAGCATCAGGCTGTGCTCGACGACGTCTATGCCGAGGTGAAAGCCACGACTGCTCATAGCTTCGAGGTGCTCTGTAAGCTCAGCGAACGTTTCCCAATGGTGCTCGTCAGCAATTTCTATGGCAACATCGAGTGTGTGCTTCGTGAGTTTGGCCTCGACCGTTTCTTCCCAAGCATTGTGGAGTCGGCTGTGGTAGGAATCCGCAAGCCCGATTCCCGCATCTTCGAGTTAGGTGTTGCTGCTATGAAAGGGACAGACAGTGCCTCGAAGCTTGTCCCGCAAGACGTCCTCGTCGTGGGCGACAGCTTCTACAAGGACATCCTGCCTGCCCAGAAGGCGGGCTGCCATACGGCATGGTTTAAGGGTGAAGGCTGGACGGAGGAAACCTACGATGAGACGATCCCCGATATGGTCATTACAGACCTGAGCCAGCTGCTTTGTCTGCTCGGCGAAAACTGATCGTTTGCTAATAATGCTTTCTTGGTTTTGATAAAAAAGAATCAATGGAGAAAAAGAAGATACTATTATTCATAGCGTTGTTTTGCCCACTTTTATCGTGGGCACAGCAAATCAGCGGTGTCATCGTTGATGCACAGACCGGCGACACCATTCTCTATCCCAGTGCTTCCTATAAAGGAAATCATGTGGCTGTGAGCGGTGATGCAAACGGCCGCTATCGCATTGCGCGACACAACGGGTGGTACCTGACGTTCTCGGCGGTGGGTTACCAGTCGAAGCGTATTATGGTCAACGAAAAGACACCCTCGCGCCTTGACGTGAAGCTGAAGCCCGACACGAAGCAACTGCAGGAGGTCGTGGTGAACAAAAAGCGCGGCAAGTATTCGCGCAAGGACAATCCAGCTGTCGAGTTGATGCGTCGCGTCATCGCTGCCAAGAAGAAGACCGACCTGCGTAACCACGACTTCTATCAGTTCGACAAGTACCAGAAGATTACGCTCGCCATGAACGATATCGGTCCTGACGAACTCGTTGATAGCGGCTTTATTGGCAAGCGGCAGTGGCTGATTGACCAGATAGAGACATGCCCATACAACAACAAACTCATCCTGCCCATCAGTGTCGATGAAACTGTCAGTCAGCACATCTATCGTCGTGATCCACACGATGAAAAGGATATCATTCGCGGCGTGAACTCAACGGGTATCAACCACTTCATTCAGACGGGCGACATCCTGAATGTGGCCATGAAGGACGTCTTCACCGATGTCGATATCTACGAGGATCAGGTGCGACTGCTTCAGTATCCCTTCACCTCGCCTATTGGCAAGGACGCCATCAGCTTCTATCGCTTCTACATCGAGGACACTGTATATGTTGACCGCGACTTGTGCTATCATCTGCAGTTCATCCCCAACAACCAGCAGGACTTTGGCTTCCGCGGCGAACTGTTTATCATTGCCGACTCGACGCTCCACGTGAAGCGTTGCAACCTGACCATACCGAAGCGATCGGATGTGAACTTCGTAGAGAATCTTCAGGTTCAGCAGGAGTACACCCACCTGCCGAATGGCGAGTGGGCCTTGTCTATCGATGACATGATTGTAGAGCTGAAGGTGTCGAAGTTCATCACGAAGGCGATTGTCATCCGCACGACTCGTCTCAGCGACTATGCTTTCGATCCACTGCCCAAGCAACTTTTCAAGGGTAAGGCCAAAGAGCGTCGCGATGCGAACGCAATGATGCGCGATGAAGCCTTCTGGAACCAGTACCGAACTGTAGAACTGACCAAGAGTGAGTCGTCGATGGATGCCTTTATCCACAAGATTGAGCAACTGAAAGGCTTCAAGTACATACTTTTTGGCATGAAGGCGCTCATCGAGAACTTCGTAGAGACCAGCACACCCGGTCATCCTTCCAAGTTCGATATTGGTCCTGTCAACACGATGATTACTCACAACTTCATCGATGGCTATCGTTTCCGCCTCTCGGGACAGACTACCGCCAACCTTTCGCCCCATTGGTTTGCATCGGGCTACGTGGCTTATGGCGTAGGCTCGAAGAAGTTCTACTATAAAGGCGACCTTACCTATTCCTTTAACAAGAAGGAGTATCTGCCACGCGAGTTCCCCAAGCGCACGCTTTCGTTCACGTCCACCTACGACATCTCATCACCCAGCGATAAGTTTGTCCATACTGACAAGGATAACGTCTTCACGGCGTTCAAGTGGGCTACTGTCGACAAGATGATGTTCTACAACCGCCAGCAGCTCACGTTTGAGCGTGAGGAGGAATGGGGGTTCAAGACCACTGTCTCGCTGAAAGCCGAAGAGAATGAGGCGGCGGGAGCACTGTTCTTCACCCCGCTCTCGGAAACCAACAACAACATGGACATCCCTGAAGACGAACTGCATAACCATCTGCACAATGGTAAGTTGCGTACGACAGAGCTGCATGCCGAGGTGCAGTTTGCTCCTGGTCGTACATACATCAACACCAAGCAGCGCCGACTGCCCATCAATCTCGATGCACCCGTCTTCACGTTGGGCCACACGATGGGCTTCAAGGGATTCCTTGGTGGAGACTATCGCTATAACCTCACTGAAGCAGCCATATACAAGCGTTTCTGGATGAAGTCGTGGGGAAAGATCGACTGCTATCTCAAGGGCGGAATCCAATGGAATCAGGTTCCTTACCCGCTGCTCATCATGCCTGCCGCCAACCTGTCCTACATCATTGAGGACGAGACGTTCAACCTCGTCAACAACATGGAGTTCCTCAACGACCGTTTTGCTTCGCTCGACGTGTCGTGGGACCTCAACGGTAAGATTTTCAACCGCATCCCGCTGCTGAAGAAACTCAAATGGCGCGAGTACCTCGGCGTGAAAGCCTTGTGGGGCGACCTGTCTGACAAGAACAATCCCTTCTTGGAGCAGAATCAGGGTTCGTCGCTCTTGATGTACTTCCCCAACGGCTGTAACATCATGGATCCGAAGAAGCCTTATGTCGAGATCATAGCAGGTGTGCACAACATCTTTAAGATTTTGCACGTTGAGTATGTGCGTCGATTGAACTACAATAGTCTTCCTACTGCACATAAGCACGGCATCCGCTTCATGCTGCGAATGACGTTCTAAGCATCGATATATAGAATCTATATATAAATAGGACGCGCGAGAGAACAGTCTCCCGCGCGTCCTATTTATATTGGTCAGTATTGTTTAATTTCCAATAATGTTTTGATGTTGCTGCTTGGTTGCTTATCGCTGCTACTCTTCAAGCACAGCGAACTCTGCACCCGTGGCAAAGTCTTGACCGTCCTGCGAGGAGAGGGCAGTAAAACGCAGGTAGCGGGCACGCTGCGGGCGGCTGAAGTAGACTGTCTTTTCTCTTTGGTTGTTTTCAAACTGTCCCTCGATGACAGCATCGCCCCAAGTCTTGCCGTCCATCGACAGCTGCACGCGGTAGTTCTTGATGTTGCCATTTCTCGAGTCTTGACGTGGCAGGTAGGTAAAGCCTTTTAGCATCTTTGTGCTCCCACAATCGAAGTCTACCCAATGCGGATAGTTGGCAACGGTGACACTCCACATGGTGTGCCAGTAGGTGTTGGGATTGCCGTCGACCAAATGATCGGCATCGCCTTCACCACTCTCCACGCTGCTGGCAAAATACACGCTGACAGGAATCTTGTCGAGTTTCTTGAACTCTTGCGTGAATTCCACTTTCGACTCGTACTTCTTCTCGTATGCCACCACTTTGCAGGCTTCGCGCTGGACAAACGGACCCGTATAGTGCTGAGGTTTCAATGCTTTCAGCTGTTTGGCCGTTGCATTAGCAGGAATTACCTTGTACCAAATGTTCTCAGAGATGCCTCGTTCCTTTTTTGCCGATGAGATACTGACAGCTCCTTCGGCGTCACGTGTGATTTGCAAGGGCGTCATTCCACTGAAAGCTTGACGCAGGACTTTGGCTTCAGGCTTGCGAACTTTCGTGGGCTGGATGATGAAACCGAAGGTGTGTGGGCCAGCCTTTACTCGATCGTACTCCAACGGGCCTCCTTGTCCGCAGCTGTTGCCGCCCAGTCCCGTAATGCCCATGTCGATGTGCAGCCAGTTGCCCGTTGAGGCAGGCAGCTCGTACGGGTGGTTGGCCATTGCTAATTCTTGTGCCGACCAGGGGAGTACCGATACTGACAGCGCATTGCGTCCTGCAAACAGTAGTCCCGTGCCTGCTTCGTTGGTCAGTGTACACCAGCGAGTGTCTTGATGGTTAGCCATATCCTGCGGTTTGGGGAAGTTTTCGAACTCGTCTGCCACCTTGTTCTCATAGATACCGATGTTCTGCGAAGACTTTCGGTCGGGATAGTTGTCGATGGGGCCACGTCCGTAGTAGCAGAAGCGGTCCATCTGTGCAGGCATCTTCATGACATAGCCCAGGCGCGGCAGTACCAACTGCTCGTTGTTGCTGGTAATGGAGGCCTCCAGTTGAATTCTTCCATCGGGGAAGATGTTGTAGGCCAGGTCTTGCACAAACTTGAAATCGTCGGAGCCGAAAGGCTTTTCGGTCAGTTCGACGAGTCGTTTCCAGTTGCGGTCAGCACCTTCGAGGCGTGCACCACAGGGGGCCTGGCTTTCAATCGTGTAGACGATGGTCACCGAGCCGTCGTCATTCTTCACCATCTGATGGCTCTTGGCCTTGTGAAGCAGATTGTGCAAACCGTTGGCATACCAGTTCTGGTAGATCCAATTGTCGTTGTTCACCCATGCGCGGAAGGCATCGAGCTTAGGTCCGAAGCCATCGACAAACATCTTCTGACCACCGTAGGTGAGGCTGTAGATGCTACCGTCGGCATTGTCGAACTGCATGCTGAAACCTTCGCCACTGACCCGAATTCTACCGTCTGCCTCGCTGACGTTAACGGTTGTATTGTAGTTCTTAATCGCTGAAACGTTAGGTTTGGCAGCTCTCAGCAACAGTTGTTCTTCCGCTTGAACGTAGCCCTTCTTAGCCCATGGCTGGTCGTGCTTCAGTCGGAATTCTACGTTGACAAAGTACTCGCGACCGTCGTTCAGTTCGCCAGGCTTTACGTTTGGCACGATGAACGTCTTGTGTGTACGGGGCGCCACGCTGTCGATGTCGATGCGTCCTTCGCTGATCATTTCGCCGTCGGCTATCAGTTTGTAGTAGCAATCGTAATCGGTGAGGTAGTCGGTATAGTAGTTCTTGTTGAAGATGTCGATGCTAGCCGAACAGGGGTCATCCCAGTCGATGCCAATGTATTGATAGACCTTCTTGACTTCATAGTATTGCGGTTTGGGTTCGAGGTTGCCGAAGATGATGCCGTTCATGACGAACTGCCCGTCGTTGGGCGTGTCGCCGAAGTCACCGCCGTATGCCAGATAGCGTCCTTCATCCTTTGTACTTAATCTTTCATCCGTTGAGTAGTTGTACATCGACTGGTCAATCCAGTCCCAGATTGCACCTCCGCAGAAGAAATTCGTCGACTCGATAGCCTCCCAGTAGTCTTTCAGGTTTCCTACCGCGTTGCCCATCGAGTGGGCATACTCCGAGATGTGGAACGGATACTTGATGCCCATTCCGCCTTTGACAGCCTGTCGCACCCAGCTGACCGAAGGATATTGGTTCGAGCCCATATCGACGATGTCGTTGTTGCGCTCATACTGTACGGGACGCGTTGGGTCGAAAGTCTTCAGTGCCGCATAAGATGCCTTGAAGTTGTCGCCAGGACCTGCCTCGTTGCCCAAACTCCAGATGACGATGCAGGGATCGTTCACACGTGCGTGAGCCAGCTCCATCATTCGTGCGATGTGGGCTGGTCGCCACTCGATGGGGTGTGAGAGCGAAGCATCGCCGTAGTAGTACTCGTGACTTTCGAGGTTGGCTTCAGCCTCCAGGTAGATACCGTATTTGTTGCAGAGATAATAGAAATAGGGGTCATTGGAGTAGTGCGATGTGCGCACGTGGTTGATGTTGGCGCGCTTCATCATCATCACTTCCTCCTCCATTTGTTCACGCGTGATGGCATGTCCGCGCTCGGGGTTCGTCTCGTGGCGGTTCACACCCTTCAGCTTCAGCGGTTGGCCGTTCACGAGGAAGTAGCGTCCTGCCAGTCCAAACTCATCGTCTTCAGCACTGACGTCCTTAATCTGCACAGTTCTGAAGCCTATCTGTGTCGAAACGGCCTCTTGCGTGCGTCCCTTCTTGTCCTTCAGTTCGGCCACCAGCACGTATACCTGTGGTTCTTCAGCCGTCCATGGCTTTAGTCCGAGCCGTTCTGTGGGGATAGTGGTAGCCTCTTGAGGCTTGAATGTTGTCACGAGGCGGTTGTTGTCACCGTAGAGTTCGTTCTCATAAAGCTTATATTCCAGCGTGTAGTCGGTATTCTTCCCCGTGAAGTTCTCAACGGCAGCAGCGACACTGAGCAGCGCCTTCGAGCCGTCCCACTGAGCATTGGTCCGCAGGTCGTAGATGTGTACCTTTGGAGTGGCATAGACGCTGACCGAGCGGATGATGCCAGGCAGGCGGAACATGTCCTGTGCCTCGAGGAACGAACCATCGGAGTTACGATATACCTCGACGCTGATGCTATTCTCACCGACATGGGCAAAACGGGTGATGTCGAATCGTGCTGCATCGCGAGAGTTTTTGGCAAAGCCCACGTAGCGACCGTTCACCCAAAGATAGAAGAAAGAGTCAACACCGTCGAACTCGAGAAACAGTTCTTGGTCCTTCCACGCTTTAGGCACGTTGAACGTACGGCGATAGGAGCCCACCTCATTGCGGTACTCATAGGTTGTCCAGTTGGTGGGTGGCGTACGCATCACGCCTTGGCGCCAGTCGTCCTTCTTGACTTCATGGTAGAAGATGACAGGCTGGTTGACGTAAATGGGTGTACCATATCGTTGCTGCCCGTCCTTCTGCAGTCCTACGAGATTCCAGCATGAGGGAACGCTGATGTCATCCCACGCAGAACAGTCGAAGTCGGTGCGATAGAAGTCCAAGGGCCGTTCTTCGGGTGTCTTGGCAAAGTGGAACTTCCATGTACCGTCAAGACTTTGTCGGCGGCTGCTGTATTCGGGCAGCACGTGGCGGGCCTCGTCAACGGTTGCAAACGACGTGAAGCAGGCCCTCGGCTGTAGTTTGTTGAATCCCAGCCTGCCAGGACTCTGCCACTCGGTGCCGTCAGGGCTCATCATGATGCCATACTCAAAACCTTCAAGATTCTGCGACCACGCAGCAAGGGTGCACATTGCAATCAGCACCAGCGAAAATACTCGTTTTTTCATGACTGTTTCTCTATGTTTTTAATTTCTTTGTGCAAAGTTACGAAAAACTTTCCTCTTTCCTTTTCTATCTTTCATCTTTTTTCTATACCTTTGCAAAAATATATTTGCACTCGCTATGAAAAGGTTTTTCCTCTCTGTGCTCACAGCTTTACTCGCAGTTGGAGCTTGGGCCGACGGCCAACAAGTGGTGAAAGCGGTCAGACTACTCAACCAGCAGACCGTCGAAGTTGTCTATGCTGATGGGCGGTCGATGACCATTGACTTCTACGGGCCAAACATCTTCCGCCTTTTCCGTGACGATCAGGGCGGTCTGATTCGCGATCCTCAGGCTACGCCACCTGCAGAGATTCTTGTCTCGAATGCCAGGCGTAAACTGAGTCAGCCACTGCAGGTGAGTGACGAGGCAACATCGTTCGTTTTGCAGTCGAAGACAGCATCGGGCGATGGCGTTAGCATCTCCATCAATAAATCGACGGGGTTGCTGAGCGTAGGCCGTGTGGGGCTTAGCGAACCAGTTGTCGGGCAGACGTCGCCACTTGAGTTCAAGAATGGCGGCTACGACCTGCACCTTTCGATGAAGCCCGATGAATATTACTTCGGCGGTGGCGTGCAGAACGGCCGCTTCTCGCATCGTGGCGAACGCATCGACATCGTGAATACCAACTCGTGGACTGACGGCGGTGTCTGTTCGCCGGCCCCATTCTATTGGTCGACGGCAGGCTATGGGGTGCTATGCCATACGTTCCGGCCAGGCCATTACGATTTCTCAGGTAAGGAAACCTTGATTCATCACGATGCCGACTACCTCGATGTATTCTTCTTCACCGGAAACGAGCCCGTCGACCTGCTCAACTGCTACTATCAGCTGACAGGTCATCCGGTACTGTTGCCGAAGTTTGCTTTCTATGAGGGGCACCTGAATGCCTACAACCGCGACTATTGGACACCAACAGACGATGAGCAGCGTGGCGTGCTCTTCGAGGATGGACGTCGCTACGTGGAGAGCCAGAAGCCTGTCGATGGTGGTATTCGTGAGTCGCTGAACGGTTCTGAATGTAGCGATGATATTGCAACAGACGCAACGACGGCTTATCAGTTCTCGGCTCGTGCTGTCATCGATCGGTATGCTGCCCACGATATGCCACTCGGATGGATTTTGCCCAATGACGGCTACGGAACTGGCTATGGTCAGGCTGCAACCCTCGACGGGAATATTCAGAACCTGAAGTCGTTCGGTGACTATGCCCACTCCAAAGGAGTTGAGATAGGCCTGTGGACGCAGTCGAACCTTCACCCCGTCGACAGCATCCCCGCCTTGTTGCAGCGCGATATTATAAAGGAGGTACGCGACGCGGGCGTGCGCGTACTGAAAACCGATGTCGCATGGGTGGGTGCGGGCTATTCGTTTGGCCTGAATGGTATTGCCGACGTAGCCCAGATAATGCCTTACTACGGACATCAAGCTCGCCCGTTCATCATTTCGGTCGACGGGTGGGCAGGAACGCAGCGTTACGCAGGCATCTGGACGGGCGATCAGACGGGGGGCGAGTGGGAGTACATCCGTTTCCACATTCCCACCTACATTGGTTCGGGCCTTGCCGGCCAGCCAAACATCACAAGCGATATGGATGGCATCTTTGGTGGACGCAACATGGAGGTTAATATTCGTGACTTCCAATGGAAGACTTTCACGCCTATGCAGCTCAACATGGACGGTTGGGGCTCCCATGCGAAGTATCCGCAGACGCTGGGTGAACCCGCTGCGAGCATCAACCGCTCGTATCTGAAGTGGAAGTCGATGCTGCTACCCTATACCTACACTTTTGCTCACGAGGCTATCAAGGGAAAACCGCTTATTCGCGCGATGTTCCTTTCTTTAGATGATGGATTAAAGATGAAGGAGGAAGGGATGAAGAACGAAGGGGCTGTGGACAATCGTTATCAGGTGAAGGATGCAGGATTCCTGAAGAAGAACGCCAAGGCTTCGCCGAAGGATGTCTCGCCCGAGTTGCGCCGTTTCCTTTATGGCAAGCGCACGCAGTATCAGTTCATGTATGGTCCTTCGTTCCTTGTAGCACCCATATACGAGCCAGGTACTTTGCGCAACAACATCTATCTGCCTGAAGGCACATGGTATGATTACTTCACTGGTCAGTCCTATGCAGGCGGTTGCATCTTGAACTCATTCGAGTGCCCGCTGTGGAAGTTGCCTGTTTTCGTGCGTAAGGGTGCCATTATCCCGATGAACAATCCCAACAACAACCCCTCACAGATAGACTCCACGCTCATAACCTACGAGATCTATCCCTCGCGGACGCCCAGCGACATCGTTGTTTACGACGATGACGGTACCACCGATAACTATCTTTACAATCGGGGCGACCACCATACGTGGGTCATGCAGCACGTCAGCGACTACGACCTGAAACTCAGCGTCTACAGTCCGCAACGTGGCCAGCGTCAGCGCTTCGTCGTCAATGTGGCCAAGAAGCCCAAGAAAGTGACGGTACGTGTCGATGGGAAACGCGTTGAAGCTGCTACGGAGTTTGTGGAGTCGCCCGAGCTGAACCGCTTCTCAACACCGGGCAGCGAAATGGCTGGGCTTAGCATACGCAAGAATCCGCAGTTCATCATCGAGGTTCCTGCCGTCGATAGGGACAAGGCGAAGATTGAAATCCTCGTTCGCGACATTGTGATGTTGCCCGAACCCACAAACACCAACCTGAAAACTACCGACCGGCTGGCTATGCAGCAGCCTGCAACTGACGACTGCGATGCTACGGCTTACGCACTGACGCCTACTTGGAAGGCCGTTGAGGGTGTCGACTACTACGAGTTGATGTTCGAGGGTATGCGTTACACAAACATTCGTGACACGCATTACACCGTTGACCTGTTGAAACCTGAGACTGACTACCAGTTCAGCGTGCGTGCTGTCAGCAAGGGAGAAGCCGGTCCTTGGACCGAATTCACGCTCCGTACCGCTGCAAACCCGCTGGAGTTTGCCATGCATGGTCTCACAGCTACCTGTACAGCAGCCGAACAGCCAGGAAGCGGCATCCAGTATCTCTTCGACTTCGACGACCGAGGTGACATCTGGCACACCGACTGGCAGAATTCGCAAGCGGTGCCTTTCACGATTGATGTTGATATGCACGCATTGACCGAGGTTGACCATATCACATACCTGCCGCGTGATAATGCCGGTAATGGTAACATCTTGGCTGGTACCATGCAACTCAGCGCAGACGGTCGTACGTGGAGCGAACCGCAGAACTTCCGTTGGCAGCGCGACAACAAGCCAAAGGACATCTTCCCGACAATCACTTCTGAAGGTGGCGAGGCACAAGTCCGCTATGTGCGACTGAACGTGACCGATGCCGTTGGCGGATTCGGTTCGGGCACTGAACTCTACGTCTTCCGCCGTCCCGATGCCAAGGTAATCATCCCGGGCGACATAAACCAGGATGGTCACATCGACGAGGGCGACCTCACGTCCTACCTGAATTATACAGGTCTCCGTCAGGGCGATGGCGATTTCGACGGCTATGTCTCTGTGGGCGATGTCAACCGTAATGGCTATATTGACGCTCAAGACATTTCAAATGTGGCAACGCTGCTTGGGACATCGGCCGCCGTGGCAACGGGGCAGGGCGTAGCGGGTTCCGTCGTCATTGAGCCTGACCGCAAATCGTACAAGGCTGGCGATGAGATTGTCATCAATGTCACTGGCATTGACCTGCAGGCTGTTAATGCCCTGAATCTCGTTGTACCCTATAACCAAATTGACATGCAGTTTGAAAGCGTCGAACCACTTGGCGTCGGCCAGATGCAGAACATGACTAATGACCGGCTTCATTCCAACGGTGACCGCGTGCTTTACCCGACGTTTGTCAACATTGGCCGTCAGCCGTTGCTGCATGGCGACCAGCCGTTGTTCCGCCTTCACTTCAAGGCTCTGCGTGCTATCAACTGGGACAATCAGCGCCTTGTTTACTCAGGTCTGCTTGTTGATCCCCAACTTGGAGCAAAGGAGGTAAACGAGTAGTTTGCTGTTCATTCGATAAGGTTTCCCGTTAGCTGTCAGGACTTATTTGACAGCTAACGGGAATATTCTTTTTGTATCCTCTCAAGCATTGCTTTGTAGTTTGCAAAGCATTGCCCTGTTTGTTACAGAGCTATGCTCTATAGGTATATAAAGCATAAATCTTAAGCATTGAAAGCATTGCTTTATAGCGTGTATAGCATAGCTCTATAAGGTGCAAAGCATAGCTCTATAGGGTGCAATGCATTGCTTCGTCATACACAAAGCGTTGCAGTAGGGACAAAAGAGCATATCTATCTATAAACCAAAAGCTTAGCTCTCGATATCAGAGGGCTAAGCTTTTGTGTCTTTGTCGTAAATCCTCGTGCATGTAGCCAATCACCTCAGGGGAGCAGGCTCTTGCGTTCGTTGAAGCGGATGCTCACGTTTTGGAAACCCATAGAGCGCAGCATCTGGTGGAATTGGGCGGTGGCATTTTGTTCAGCCGAGGCAATGTTGGCTGGAGTCAGGCATCGGGCCAGCATCTTGCGGCGAGCCTTGTTGGCCAAAGCCTTGCGGTCGGATTGCGACCAGGTTCCACTTTCGTAGAATGGGCGTGCAGAAGCCTCGTCGAGGAAATGCTCATCGAGCAGTTTCACATTGGGTAGCAACACGCGCAGGGTGTCGCCGTCGGCACGCAGCCAGCCATCCTCGGTGTCGCTCAGGTCGATTCCCAGTCGCAAGGTACCGCTGTAGATGCGGACAAGTTCGTCGTCGCCAAAGAATCCGTGACGGACGGTATCGACGATTTCCTCGTCGCTGATGGAGAGAAACTCCCACTGGCCGATGGCCTTGATACTCTCAATCTGTGTCGGCGACAGCTCGACACGCTCTTTAGCCGACAGGCTGGCCGTGTTGCTGTTCAGCATCCAGTAGACGAGGGCAAAACCTGCTATGAGCACGACGGCAACGATGCCTATAACGATAAGGGCGGTGCGCGAGAGCCCGTTGATGATAGTCACCACGATATCGAGGATGGAATCCTCCTGTTGTCTTTTTCTTTTAGGCATGCGTGAAGCTGAATTATCCATTGTCAATTACCATTCTTAATACTTAGTTCCCTGATTTCAAAAGGGACGAAATGTCGCTGGGCGCAAACTGTTTGCGGAAGGTGATGGTGACGTTATCGGCAGGGAATCCCATCTGTGCAATCATCGGAATCAGCGTGCGAGCGGCATTCTTGCGAGCCGTCTCCGTGAGGTCCAGCTTCGGTAGGTCTTTTACGATAGCCTCACGTCCGGCCTGTTCCAGTCGTGTCAGTTCCTCGTCGGTAAAGTTGCGGCGCAGAAGGGGCACATACTGTCGCACTTCATCATGGTTGATGCGTGTGCTGGTGATTTCAAGTTTCGGATCGGGAAGGATGATTTCAATCTGATTGCCATGACGTCTGACGTTGCTCTCGTCGAACTCGCCAAAGTCGATGTAGGCCTTCACGGTAGCATCGATTGGGATGGCAACGCTGCGCTTGCCCAAAGGAAGGTCAATGGAGAACTGTTGTCCCAAGATGCTGCCAAGCAACTGCTGGGTGTCGTTGTGGGATATAATCTTGTGGACGTGGCACTCGGTACTATAGAGTCGCGACTGCTTCTGGATATTCATGACGAGTTCGGGCAGTTGCGGCTCGGCTGGCGGCTCAGGCTGCTGGTCGGCCGTACAGGCCACAAAAACGAAGGTCACCAGCAGCGACAACAGTAGCCGGATGACGGGGTTCAGGTGTCGGTGGTTGTTCATGATGCGCTTGAGAGATATGCGTTGTTATTTCTGCAAAAGTAAGAAAATTATTCTTTTTGTGCAAATTTTTTTCAATCGGATTAAACTTTCTCCATGAAACGTCGTCATAAAAGTAACAAATCAACACAAAAGCGGTAATAATACATCCGTAAAATTTAATTTTAAATGAATACATTATGATTATGAAGAAAATGATGATTGTAGCCCTCACGATGATGTCGGCTACACTAATGGCTCAAAACAATGATCAGCAGCGTCCTCAGATGGATAGAGCTACGATGGTTAAGGTACAAACCGAACGTATGGCAAGTGAGTACGGTCTTGACGAAGCACAGACGGCCAAACTCATGGAGCTTAACACTCAGTTCGCTGAGAAGATTCATATGGGTGGCATGCGTGGACAACGTCGCGGAGGTCCCAATGGAGGTCCTAACGGTGGACAGCGTAGACAAAACGTCGACGGACAGACAGGTGCTTCACCTCAGCAAGGACAGATGCAGCAGGCACAGCGTCCCAGCCGTGAACAGATGGAAGCACGCATGAAGGAAATGCGAGCCAATCGCGAGGCTTACAACGCTGAACTGAAGAAAATTATGACCGAGGAGCAGTTCTCGAAGTATGAAGCTGCCGAGAAGCAACGTATGGAACGTCGCGGACCACGTGGACCTCGCAGATAGACAACAATGTGTAACAATATACTGGTGCCATCAAGGTGCGCCAGAAGGATACTGGCCGTGAGGCTCGTCTTTTTTATAACTGAACTTTTATTATATCGTGTTTTGCTTCAAGGGTATTAGAAGTTTTTAAGGGTAACAACCTGTCGGGTTTTCCCGGCAGGTTTTTTTGTGCGCAAAAACTTTGGTTTTTGCTTTGCATTTCACTCACTTATTCGTAACTTTGCAGCATGATTAAGAAAAAGAACTTAACGATGGTACTTGCTTTCGGCGTACTGATGGGCGTCGTAGCATGCAAGGAGAAGAAGCAAACCGACGTGATTATCACCACGAAACCGGTGCCTGAGGCAAAGAAACCCACGCAGAAAGTGGGCGACTACGAAACGACGACGCCAGTAGATTGGGTGGGTTCGACCTACCAAGTGCTGGTCGAACGCAAGGCCGACGAGTCACTGCCTTTGGCCGACGACGGTCAGGGAAACAAGTACTACGATAATCGCATCACGGTGAAGATAATCAGGAAGGATGGCAGCGAGTTCTTCAACCGCACGTTTGTGAAGGAAGATTTCTCAGCTTACGTAGATGCACTCTACAAAAAGAATAGTGCGCTGCTGGGTATTGTGCTCGACAGAGCTGAAGCTGACTACTTGGTGTTTGCCGCTAGCGTGGGCTCGCCCGACAAGATGAGTGATGAGTATGTGCCTCTGGTCATGAAGGTGTCGCGTTTTGGCGACGTAAAGATCAGCAAAGACACGCAACTCGATACGATGTCGGAAGGCTCTGAGGATAACAACGCAACCTCTAACGAGCCGAACACTGAGCCTGCCGACTACGACGAAGATGAAGACGGCGTCTAAACGCGTTATGCAGGTGAACGTCTAACAGCGAAAAAAAGAGAAAGAGGATAGCAACCGACGGGTTACCATCCTCTTTCATTTTTTATTATTCTGCTGATGACTTGTACTAGAACTTAGCCATCTTAATAGCCACTACTGCACATTCATCGCCCTTATTGCCCAGACGACCACCCGAGCGGTCCTCTGCCTGCTGAAGGTCGTTCGTCGTGAGAAGACCGTAGATGACGGGAATCTCACTCTTGGCGTTCAGACGGGCAATGCCGTAGGTGACTCCCTCGCAAATGTAGTCGAAGTGAGGAGTGTCGCCACGAATGACACATCCCAAGATGATGACGGCATCGTAACCTCCGTTCAGGCACATCTGGTGAGCACCATAGATGAGCTCGAACGAACCGGGAACGGTCTTCACATGGATGTTTTCGGGCAGTGTGCCATGCTTCTCAAGCGTCGACACACAACCTTCAAGCAGTTTCCCTGTAATCTCAGGATTCCACTCAGCTACCACAATGCCAAAACACATGTTGCTGGCATCGGGCACTTTCGAGAAGTCGTATTCAGAGAGGTTGCGCAGATATGTTGCCATAATGTTGTGATGTTCTTGTCAAACGTGTTGGAAGACGATCGTCAACAGAATTATTCCGAAAGGCGTTCGATGTACTTGTCAATCTCTTGACTCTGAACGAGTGCAGAATTCACGTACTTCGACTTAATCTCCTGATACATCTTCAGAGCCTCTTCCTTTTTGCCCTGCGACTCCAGAATTTCAGCAGCCTGCAGACGGAAGGTGGGGGCAATGCTGTTGTTAACTCCGTCGAGACCCTTGCTATCGGCCATGTCGGCAGCCTTCTTCAGGGCGCTGACAGCCTTGTCGAGTTGATTGACGTGAGCATAAGCGTTGCCAAGAGCAGCCACAGCGGCGGGGCTGACGACAGCGTCGTCGGCGGGTGAGTACTGGTCGAGATACTTAACGGCATCTTCCCACTTGCCCAGGTTGGCATAGCACAGGCCTGCATACAGGTTGGCAAGGTTGCCGGCATCAGTCGAGCTATAGTCACTGGCTATCTTCAGGAAACCAGCGAAGTTGGCACCGTCGCCGTTCAGAGCCTTGTCGTACTGGTCGGCATCGAAATACTGCTGGCCGCGTCCGAGTGCAGTGCTAGCCTTATCCTCGCGGGGACCGCTGACGTAGGCTTTGTAGACGAAAATACCTGCAATGATGGCCAGCAGGGCTACCACTGCAATAATGATGGTCTTCTTGTACTTGAGGATAAATTCCTCTGATTTGTTCAAGGCCTCGTTCTGTTCGAGTACCTCTTTTTGCTTCTTGTTTGCCATTTCTTATGATTGATTTTAATTTGTTCTTACGCAATTTCGCATAAAGCGTTGCAAAATTACTGAATTTCTCGCATATACTGAAATTTATTTGCCCTTTTTTTCGTTTTTCATTGATAAAACGTGTATCTTTGCGCTCAAATTAGGAAGCTGAAGCGTGATTCTTAAACAGATTTCAATCATCAATTATAAGAATATCTTGTCGGCAGATATCGAACTGTCGGCTAAGATCAACTGCTTCATCGGGCATAACGGTGAAGGTAAGACCAACTTGCTCGATGCGGTCTACTATCTGTCGTTCTGTCGTAGTGCCTTCACCGCTATTGATTCGCAGGTGATCAACCACGAGCAGGACTTCTTCATGATAGAAGGCACCTATGAAGCGGGCAATGGCGATGAGCTTTCTATCTACTGTGGCATGAAGCGAGGCACGAAGAAGCACTTCAAGCGGGACAAGAAGGAGTACAAGCGACTGTCGCAGCACATTGGGCTCATACCCATCGTCTTTGTCTCGCCATCGGATACGTTGCTCATTGACGGCGGTAGCGACGAGCGTAGGCGACTGATGGATATGGTGATAGCGCAATATGACCATTCCTATATTGAAGCTCTAGCCAACTACAACAAGGCACTCCAACAGCGTAATGCATTACTGAAGTTGGAGGAAGAACCCGATGCCGCCTTGCTCGATATTTGGGAACAGGAAATGGCCGTTAACGGCGAACGACTCTACGAGAAGCGCAAAGCATTCGTCGATGAGTTGATTCCAATCTTCCAACGCATCTATCAACAGATTGCCGAAGGCAAGGAGGAGGTGTCGCTTCAGTATGTTTCGCATTGCCAACGCGGTCCCTTGTTAGAGGTTATACAGCGCGATCGGTTCAAGGATCGGGCTGTTGGCTACTCGTTGCACGGCAATCATCGCGACGACCTGGAGATGCTGTTGGGCGGATATCCCGTGAAGCGAGAAGGTAGTCAAGGACAGCACAAGACGTTCGTGCTGGCTTTGAAACTCGCTCAGTTCGACTTTCTGAAGCGAACGGCCAGCAATACGACACCACTACTGCTGCTCGACGACATCTTCGACAAACTGGATGCAAGGCGAGTTGAGCAGATAGTAAAGCTAGTGGCGAGTGATAGCTTCGGTCAGATATTCATTACGGATACTAATCGCGATCATCTCGACCAGATCCTTCAGAATAGTCATCTTGACTATAAAATCTTCCACGTGGAAAAGGGCGAGATTATTCCTAAGTAAGTAATATTGTAAATCTCTAATATATCTCTATTGTGTTCAAACGTCAGGCAAAACCCATTGATGAAATTCTTCAGCAATTCATGCGTCAGGAAGGATTAGAGACGCCCCTTCAGCAGAAGCGGCTCCTTGACTCTTGGGAGACGGTGACGGGAACGATGGTGGCGCGATATACAGGTGAGAAGTATATCAAAAACCAGACGCTGCATGTGAAGATTACCAATCCTGCATTAAGACAAGACCTCTCGATGATGCGTTCGCAGCTCATCAAGAGGTTGAATGGTGAAGTCGGAGCAATGGTAATTGCCGACATTCGAATCTACTAAGTAGCAGATTATCTCTTCTTTATATTATGTTCGTGCTACCATTGTGGCACGCATGTGGATGGGGCTATAGTCGTAAGGACGGTGGCCCCATGCAACTTTCTGCTGTTTGCCGTTCTCCATCTTGGGCTCGGGACGCTTAGGGAAAGCCGCCCCTTCGCCGAAGATGCGCAAAGTCTCTATGATGACGGGATCGTCCTGATTGATGTACTGATGCCAGGAGTTCTCGTCAAGAATGTTGTAGATGATGCGTGAATTGATATAGCGTTCCAGCAACTTGTGCGACTTCTGGATGAGCAGGTTACGGCGTTTAAGTCCGTGATTGTCGGCATAGGCCGCGAATTTCTCAACCATATTCTGGCGAACAAGATAATCACTTAGCCGTTTCATGTCCTTGAACTCGCTCAGTTTTTGACGGTTGTCGTCGGTATAGGCGAAGGCAAACTGCAGAATCAGTCCACTCATGGCAGCCTGTTTGTAGTAACTCGTCATGTCAACAGTGTCCTCTGGCACAAAGATGTCGGGCGTAATGCCACCACCACCAAAGACCTCACGGCCGATACCCGTATGGTAGGCAGGGCCGGTGTGCTTGATGCTGTCTTGCGAGAAGAACTCGCCATGTTCGTAACGAGTGATAAGGTCGAGTTCATAGTCTTGGTCGCGACCTGGCTCGTATGGTTTCTGGATGCAGCGGCCTGATGGAGTATAGTAGCGGGCAATCGTCAGTCGGATAAGTGAGTGGTCGTTGAACTCTATCTGCTGCTGAACGAGGCCTTTACCGAAAGACCGGCGACCGATGATGGTAGCGCGGTCGTTGTCCTGCATTGCTCCTGCAAAGATTTCCGAAGCTGAGGCTGAGCCTTCATTGATGAGTACGATGAGGGGAATCTGCTGATAGCTGCCGTGTCCGTCGGAGCGGTACTCCTGGCGAGGCGACTTGCGGCCCTGCGTGTAAACGATGAGCTTGTTCTTAGGCAGGAATTCATTGCTGATTTGGATGGCACGGTCGAGATAGCCACCCGTATTGTCGCGCAAGTCGATAACGAGGTTGTCGAAACCTTGTTGCGAGAGCGTCGTAAGCGACACCAAAAGCTCGCCGTAGGTGGTTTCGCCAAAGTTCTTGATGCGTATGTAGCCCGTGTGGTCGTCGAGCATGTAGGTAGAGGTGATACTGCGTTGTGGGATTTCGCCACGTGTAACGGTGAACTGCTTCACACCTTTCTGCCCGTAGCGAACGACGCCAATCTTGACCTTTGTGTCCTTAGGTCCCTTCAGACGGCGCATCGCCTCTTGGTTTGTCACTTCCTTTCCAACGAAAACACTATCGTCGATGGTCACGATCTTGTCGCCTGCCAGCAAGCCCGCACGTTCAGCGGGTCCGTTCTTAATCACAGCCTGTACATGGATGGTGTCTTCGCGGATGACGAACTCAATGCCAACACCGGAGAAGGAACCCTTCAGGTCGTCGTTGGAGGCTTGCACATCCTTCGCACTCATGTAGACGGAGTGTGGGTCAAGTTCGGCCAAAATCTGAGGGATGGCTTTCTCAACGAGTGAGTCAAGATTCACTTTGTCCACATACTGATCATCGATGATGTGCAGCAGATTGTTCAGACGATTGCTTCCGCTGTTGATGATGTTAAGCCGGTTTCCACTGAAGTGGTTGGCATAGAAAGTTCCAATGAGGATGCCAAACACAACACAGAGCGCCAGCATGATGGGCATATATCTGTTCTTGTTGTTCATATGTCTTTTAGTCTCCTAAATAAATGACTTCTATTCCGGCACGTTCCAGTAGGTCGATGCCGTCGGTAAGGCGATATTTCTCACCATAGACAACACGCTTGATACCTGCCTGGATGATGAGCTTGGCACACTCTATGCATGGCGAGGCTGTGATGTAGATGGTTGCTCCATCGCTGTTGTTCGACGAGCGTGCCAACTTGGTGATGGCGTTGGCCTCAGCATGAAGCACATAAGGTTTCGTCACGCCGTTGTCGTCTTCGCATATGTTTTCGAATCCGCTGGGTGTTCCGTTGTAGCCGTCGCTGATAATCATCTTTTCTTTCACCACAAGCGCTCCCACCTGTCGCCGTACGCAGTAGCTGTTCTCAGCCCAGATGCGGGCCATTCGCAGGTAGCGCTGATCAAGTAGTGCTTGTTTTGTTTCTTTATAGCTCATGTTCAAATATCACTAAATAAACTATCAACTTCTATCTTTCTTGATGCCATTTCGCTCAAGTAGTGCATCAATGGTGGGCTCTCCTCCGCGGAAGCGTTTGTAGAGAGTCATAGGATGTTCCGTACCACCGCGCGAAAGAATGCAGTCGCGGAAGCGTTGTGCCGTCTGCTGATTGAAGATTCCTTCACGCTTGAACACACTGAATGCATCAGCATCGAGCACTTCGGCCCATTTGTAGCTGTAATAGCCAGCTGCATAGCCACCCGCCATGATGTGCGAGAACTGTACTGTCATACAAGTGTCCTTCAGCTGCGGCAACACGATAGCCTCCTTCCAGGCTTCCTTTTCGAAGCTAATGATGTCGTCGGTGAACTCATCGCGCTTTGTATAGTACGCCATATCGAGCAGACCGAATGACACTTGTCGCAGGCAAGCATAAGCCACCATGAAGTTACGGCTATGGATGATGCGCTCAATGAGTTCGTCAGGCATCGGTTCGCCCGTCTGATAGTGGAAGGCGAAGGTGCGGAGGAAATCGCGCTCGACAGCATAGTTCTCCATGAACTGCGAAGGAAGTTCCACAAAGTCCCACCATACGCTGGTTCCAGAAAGGCTCTCAAAACGCGTGTTGGCAAACATGCCGTGGAGTGAATGGCCAAACTCGTGGAGGAATGTTTCCACTTCGCCTAATGTGAGCAGGGCAGGTTTCTCGTCGGTAGGTTTGGTGAGGTTCATCACAACGCTCACGTGAGGGCGTACATTCTTCTCCTTGCGCAACTCACCGTTCGGCATTCGGTGCTCTTTCTCAATCCATTGTCCTTGGAACTCGGTCATCCAGGCACCACCTTGCTTGCCTTTACGTGGGTGGAAGTCAGCGTAGAACACAGCAAGGTAAGAACCGTCGCGGTCGAACACTTCGAAGGCTTTCACGTCGGGATGGTATACGGGAATCTGGATGTTTTCCTTGAAAGTGATGCCATAGAGTCGGTTGGCCAATCCAAAAACGCCATTGATGACTTTATCAAGCTGGAAATAGGGACGTAGCATCTCGGAGTCGATGTTGTAGCGCTCCATCTGCAGCTTATGGCTGTAGAACGAGAAATCCCATGGCTCGAGCTTAGTGATGGAGTCTTTCTCGGCCTTCATGGCCATTTCCTCCACTTCATGGACTTCCTCGATGGCAGTAGGCTTGTAGGCGTCAATCAATTCATGGAACAGTTTGTAGACATTGTCAGCGCTGCCTGCCATTCTGTGTACCATCACGTAGTCAGCATAAGTCTCGTAGCCTAAGAGTTGAGCCAGTTCTCGACGCAGGTTGATGAGCCGCTTGCAAATCTCCAGGTTGTTCTCGCTGTTGTCGTGTGTACACTCGGTATTCTTCGCCATATATAGCTGACGACGCAATTCACGACGGGTGGAATAGGTCATGAAAGGAGAATATGACGGATGGTCGAGCGTGAATACCCAACCTTCTTTCTGGCGTTCGCGAGCTGTTTGTGCAGCAGCTTCGCGTGCTGTTTCGGGCAGACCGTCAAGGTCTTCTTCGTCGGTGATGTGCAGTTCGAATGCCTTGTTCTCCTTCAACAAGTTCTGGGAAAACTTAAGAGAAAGCAGGCTAGCTTCCTCAGTTAGCTGGCGCAGACGTTCCTTACCAGCTTCGTCGAGCAAGGCACCACTGCGTACAAATCCGTCGTAGCAGTTCTGCAGCAGCATCTGTTCCTCAGGCGTTAGGTCGCCGTGATGCTCATATACGTACTTAACACGCTCGAACAGCTTAGGGTTCAGGCTGACATCGTTGGCGTGCTTGGTCAGGATAGGGCTCATCTTCTGAGCCAGTTCGTCGAGTTCGTCGGTGGTCTCGGCACTTAACATGTTGGAGAATACGGTCGACACACGATTGAGCAGGTCGTAGTAGTTGTCGCCCTTCTCGTAGTCTGTGCGTACAATGGTATTCTCGAAAGTCGGTTCTGCTGGATCGTTGATGGTTTTCTCAATCTCCTCATTATCACGACGTATGCCTTCCATGAAGGCTTCTTCGTAGTCCTCTAGGAGAATATCGGTGAAAGGCACTGTCTCATGGGGAGTGTCGTAAGGAAGGAAAAAGGGGTTCTTTCTCTGTTCTGTTGTCGTATCCTTTGTCATTTTCTTTTCTTCTCTTTTCTCTCAAATGGCCGTATACCCCTCTGCAGGGCGTTTCGACGCAATTTCTAAATTGCAAAATTAGCAAAAAAAACTCACTCATGTGCGCGCATACATTCTTTTAATGATACTTTAACCTCTCTTAACGGGGCAAAGCATCATCTACTCATGATAGATGATGAAAAATACAGAGCCTATGCACGAAGAAGTTAAGGAAGCAACCGGCGCAAATCGGGAATCTCTATCCGGCCACGATGAAGCGTAAGCAGGCCTTGTTGCTGCAGGTCGTTTAGTGCGCGTGAGACATCGAGCCGGCTGTCGTTGAGTTCTTCGGCCAATCGTGTCATCTTGATGTTGAGAGTCTTATGTCCAACAGGTCGCGAGCAATGATTGGCAACAAATTGAACGATGCGTTGCTGCAGGTCTTGTGGCGGGCGATGCCAATGACTGCGTTGTTGTCGCTGGCTTAGGGTTGTAAGAATGTTGAGCAGGTTGAGGCGGAAGACCACGTAATCTTCAGAAAGGCGTAGTATCTCCGACTTGTCGAGCTTCATCATGTTGCATGGCGTAAGGGTGCTGAAGGTTCGTGTGTAGCGTTGAGTGAGGCCGAATGCGCACTCGGGCTGCAACAAGGCTGGAGCTTGTATTTGTTCGCTGATGCTGTAACCGTGATCGTCGGCATAAGTTACTGCAAGCAGCGTGCCGTTCATCAGGAAGTCAAAGCCGTCGCAGACGTCGCCTTCGCTGATGATGGTTTTGCCTTTTTGCTGTCGCAGGAATCCAAACTTCGTCTGACCGGCCAACGTTTCTATGTCGGTGGTGTTCATTCCCTGAAACAGAGGGAGTAACAATAGTTGGTCGAGAATTGTCATGACTGTCGTTTGAAAGTAGATTCCATTAGCCAGAAATCAATTATTACTTATCAATGAGCAGTTGCTCGGATTGCCAAGTGGCATATTGCCCTTTTTCATCTGTGTAGATGAGGTAAGCGAGGAGCTCAGGATGATGCGCCAAAACTTGTTTGGCACTATCAAGGCCAAGCACCATAAACGAGGTTGCATAGGCATCAGCCGTAGCGCAGTTAGGCGCAATCACTGTAGCTGACAGAATGTTGTGTTGTACCGGATAGCCTGTGCGTGGGTCGATGGTGTGCGCATATCGTTTCCCGTCTTTGTAGTAGAAATTGCGGTAGTTGCCACTAGTGGCTAATGCGCTCAATGTATGCTTCGAGGTGCTTGTGCTATTGTGGTAGGGTAGGGAGAGCACTGCCTGAAGTTCATTATTCTGATTTTCAGGGTCTTCCGTAGGTTTGGTTACACCAATCCGCCAGGGTCCTCCTCTGTCATTTTTGCCTGCTACGACAACCTCTCCACCTATTTCTATCATAAAATTGCTCACGTCCTTACTGCGCAACAAACGGGCCACTACGTCGGTGCCGTAACCTTTGGCAATAGCAGAACAATCGAGCATCGTGCGCGGATCGGTCTTCTGGACCTGGTGGTTAACGATGTTGACGTTTTGATAACCAATGAACTGTCGAAGCGAGTCGATAGCTGCAGGAGAAGGTTTTGTGTCGTTTTTGAAACCAAATCCCCATGCATTGACCAACGGTGCTACTGTAATGTCAAAGGCACCGTTTGTCTCTTTTGAGATGGTTTGTGCCAACAGGAATACTTCCACGAACATGCGTTGCTTACTGAGGTCCACGTCTTCGCCTCGGTTAATGCGTGATATGACGGACGAGTCGTTGAACATAGACAGGGAGTTGTCGACACGCATCAGGGCTTCAACCATATCGGGTTGCAGGTCGCGGTCGGCTTCGTACGTGATGTGATAAATGGTGCCAAAGATGCTGCCCTCAGCATGACGGTAGGTCTTGCTATGTTCCTGACGTGCAATGTAGATGGTGCCTATGATGAGCAACAAAGCCAGCGGAATCTGCCAATAAAGTTTCTTGTTCATTCCTTATCAAAACTCGATGATGATGTTGAAAGTGCCGCCCAGTCGCATATTGCCCTGCTTGCCGTAACCAGGAACATACCAAGGGCGACCATAACCTCCGTCATTGTGGAAGAGACGACGCTTGTAGCGAGCCGACCATCCCAGTCTGACAGGTCCGTATATCTTGGCGTCGATGCCAAATACTATCTCCATCCAATGGTAGTTGCAACTGACGTCTTTAACTCCGAATTCCATATCTTCATGCCATGCGGGATCAGTTACTTTTGGGGAGTGAAAGTCGAACTTGTAGTTGGTGTAGGCATAGCGAAGACCTCCATATACACGGTATTGATCATGCTTGTTCTTCATCAGATTGAAGTCCATACCCACACGTCCATAAGGAGCACTGGTCTTATAGGTGATGGTTGTTACTGCATCTTCGGCATCGGCTTTTCCATAACCCAATTCAAGCACAGGGAAGAACTTGTCCTTCAGGTTGACTCGTAGTGCGGCTTCGTATTGCCCATAGTTGCCAAGATAGAGTTGCAATGGTCCCACAATGTCAGTAGAAACGGCAACGCCACGAAAGAAAGCCACAGAGTCAGTGTGGCTGGACCTTGCATCCTGATGCTTTTGTGCGAAAGCACTTGCACACAAGGCAATGCTGATGAGGCAGATGGCGCTGAAACGTTTCATCATGATGGCTTCTGTTGTTGTGGCGGGCACTTAATCGTTGTGCTCTTTCAAATAGAGGTAGAGGTGTGGGCGGCTTGTGTCGTAACTCACGTCTGCCCTGTTCACGACTATGGAATCAATGCCCCGGCGCGTATAGCTGATGCTCTGAATCTGGTGAAAATAGGCCGCTGGGCAATCGATGGATTCGAGATGAGGAATGTCTTGCTTTTTGATAACTACCGTATCGATGACACTCCATCCGCTGGCGTTGTGCCTACGGAAATAGAGCACGTCCTCAGGATGGTTGTAGCTGATAGGCAGTAAGAAGCTGTCGATGTCGATGGCTCTGTTGAGTAGCACAGTGTCGTTCCTTTCGAAACGAGATGTCGACACTGTGAGCGAATCGCTGAGCACGTCAACCTTTCCCTGTAGCTTGTAGATGGTAGCTACACGGTTGTTGAGCGGACAGTCGATGCTACTGCACGACACAATCAGCAAACACCAAAAGACATAGAAGAACTTCTTCATGACGAATATAGAATGAGTGCCACTTAGCTGAGGGCGTTCTCACGGAGGTTGATGGTTTCCTTGATCTGGTAGTCGTTGCGATTCTGCGACGAGCGGCTGATGAGGTCGCCAAGGAATCCTGCAAGGAACAGCTGCGTGCCGATGAGCATCGTGGTCAGGGCTATGTAGAACCAAGGCGACGATGTGATGAGGCGCTGCGGAATACCGTTGGCAAGGCACCACAGCTTGTCGATGCCCAGTCCGAGGACCGAGAAGAATCCGATGAGGAACATGATGCTGCCCAGGAAACCGAATACGTGCATGGGCTTTTTGCCGAATGTAGAGAGGAACCACAGCGTCAGCAGGTCGAGATAGCCATTGACAAAGCGATTCAATCCCATGAACTTCGAGCTTCCGTACTTGCGGGCCTGATGGTGCACTACTTTCTCGCCAATCTTGTCGAAACCTGCATTCTTGGCCAGATAGGGAATGTAGCGATGCATTTCGCCATAGACTTCGATGTTCTTTACCACATCGCGGCGATAGGCTTTCAGGCCGCAATTGAAGTCGTGAAGATTCTTGATGCCGCTCACGCGACGAGCTGTGGCATTAAAGAGCTTCGTGGGCAGCGTCTTTGATAATGGGTCGTAGCGCTTCTGCTTGTAACCCGAAACCAAGTCGTAGCCGTCCTCAGTAATCATCCGATAGAGTTCCGGTATCTCGTCAGGAGAATCCTGAAGGTCGGCATCCATCGTCACCACCACATCGCCCTGTGCTTCCTTGAAACCACAGTAGAGGGCGGGGCTCTTACCATAGTTGCGGCGGAAAGAAATGCCTTTCACACAATCAGACTGACGACTGAGCTCGTCAATCACTTGCCATGAGTGGTCGGTAGAACCGTCGTTGACGAAAATAACTTCGTAGGTGAAGCCATTAGCCTTCATCACTTTGTCGATCCAGCTGTAGAGTTCGCCGAGCGACTCATCCTCATTATAAAGAGGTATAATAACAGAAATGTCCATTTATAAATGATTTGTGGTTTTACTATTTGCGAGACTAACTCTCTCATTGACTACCTTTCTTCCTGCACAGGGCCGCAACAGGCAATGCCAGCAGGGAACCGAGGAAGATGTTCTGCATCATCAGCATGAACACCCACTGCAGGGGCGATACGGAATGCATTGATTCAACGGCTTGAGTCAACTCAGCCGTGCTCATGCCTTGTTGCTCGTAGACCATCTTCACCACTTTGACGCCATCGTCGAGTATGCCCATAAACGTTCCGTTGTCGATGAAACGCAGGTAGACATATTGTACCAATGCAAATATGATCGAGGCATAGATGACGGTATAGACACCGTAGGCCAAACCTCGCCGCAGGGAAATGACCCCATTCAGAGCGCTATCCCGAAAAGCACAAAGCCGCCACCCCATGAAGAAAGGTGTCGCCATGGCAAGGATGTTACCCCACGGCGACTGCGGACTCATCATGGTCAGCGCAAAACTTGCCGTCCAAAAGAGTCCCAGCAGGAGTCCGTCCTGACGGGCGAACGCCTTGAGCTGAATCAGTGTAGCTGCATTGATCATACGTCGTGAGGTGTTTGGAGATTGGATGTCTTTGAACGAGAGGTCCTGTTTTCTCATTATGTTTCGGCCTACAAAATTACAAAAAAATATCCAACGACCACTCATCGCTATCCAAAATAATGCATAGGACCCTTAAATAAATGTTAAATATCGAAAACTTTCAACGTTCAACTTTTGTCTTTCAACTTTTCTTTGTACCTTTGCAGCCGCAAAAAGAAACACGGGCAAGTCCCGTACGGCCAGCTCCCTGTGAATCCCCCAGGGTGGGAACGCAGCAAGGGTAGCAGGTTGTAGCGGCGCGATACGGGTAGCTTGCCCACCCGCCTCTTTAGCTCAGTTGGCCAGAGCACGTGATTTGTAATCTCGGGGTCGTTGGTTCGAATCCGGCTCTCAAAAAAAGGATAGGCTGTAAGGCTTATCCTTTTTTTATTTTTGGTAATGTGTCAAGGATACCTGCCTTGGGGTGGACAAAGCATAGCTTTATATGTAGCAACTCAATGCTTTATATGCTAAGAAGCTATGCTTTGTAAGGGTATAGAGCTATGCTTTAGAAGCGTAAAGTCAATGCTTCGTAACCTACAAGTCAATGCTTCGTAACCTACAAGTCAATGCTTTGTAACCTACGACGCAATGAGATGTAGCCTGTAAAGCAATGCATTTTAAGCAGCTAGGCTATGCTCCTTAAGCAAGAAAGCACTGCTTGGAGAATAACGATTGCTGAGAGTTCGATGAGTTATAGCGATGAGTTATAGTACAAAAGTAAACTCCCACTACAGAATACTGCAGTGGGAGTTCGTCAATGATAATTGTGCAGCGGCCTATGCCTTGTTGCAGACGGCAGCCTGCTCAATAGCCAAACCACGCTTGTAGTTCTCGATGTAGCAGTTGAAACCTTCAACATCTTCGGGCGTAGGAGCAATCTCCGTGCCCGTGTTGCCAGCAAAGACAACATCCTCAAGGTAGTCGGCGAGCGACTTCTTCTCGGGATTGTTCACCAGATAGCCTGCGAGGAGTGCAATACCCCATGCTCCACCTTCGCCAGCAGTCTCCATGACAGAGATCGGCGAGTTGAGTGCGGCGGCAAGCATGCGCTGGCCTACGCCTGGAGTCTTGAAGTAGCCACCGTGACCGGTGATGCGATCAACCTGAATATTCTCTTGCTTGAAGAGGATGTCGTTGCCGAACTTCAGCACGGCGATGGCTCCGTAGAGCTGTGCACGCATGAAGTTAGCAAGCGTGAACTTGTCGTTGGCAGAACGGACAAAGAGGGGACGGCCTTCGGCAAGTCCTGTGACAGGTTCGCCGCTGACGTAGTTATAAGCCATCAGACCTCCGCAGTCGGCATCGCCTTCCAGTGCCTTGTTGAACAGCTTCGTGTAGATCTCTCCCATATCAACGGGCATGCCCATGAGCTGCTGGTATTCCTTGAACAAGCTTACCCATGCGTTAATCTCGCTGGTGCAGTTGTTGCAATGTACCATAGCAACGAGCGATCCGTCTGGAGTCGTGACGAGGTCAATGGGCTCGTAGGGCTTCGACAGGGGCTTCTCGAGCACGATCATCGAGAACGACGACGTACCGGCAGATACATTGCCTGTGCGCTGCTTCACGGCGTTGGTGGCAACCATGCCTGTGCCTGCGTCACCTTCAGGAGGACAGAGGGGAACGCCAGCTTGCAGGTGTCCGCTCGGGTCGAGGCACTTGGCGCCTTTCTCTGTGAGCACGCCTGCAGCCTCGCCGGCATTGAGCGACTTGGGTAGAATGTCGAGCAACTTCCATGAGAAGCCGCGCGGGGCGATGAGCTCGTCGAACTTGCGCACCATCTCTGCATCGTAGGTCTTCGTGGCGGGATCAACGGGAATCATACCCGATGCATCGCCTACGCCCAATACGAACTCACCAGTGAGCTGCCAATGGATGTAACCTGCAAGAGTGGTGAGATACTTGATGTCCTTAACGTGTTCATTCTCCTCGAGAATGCACTCGTACAGGTGGCTGATGCTCCAACGCAGGGGAATGTTGTAGTTGAAGAGCTTGGAAAGCTCTGCTGCAGCCTTGCCAGTATTGGTGTTGCGCCATGTGCGGAAAGGCACGAGGATTTCCTGCTGTTCGTTGAAAGCCATGTAGCCATGCATCATGGCACTCACGCCGATGGCAGCCAGCTTCTCGATTTCGCAGTCGTACTGCTTCATCACGTCCTTGCGAAGGTCGGCATAACAGTCTTGCAGGCCATGCCAAATAGTATCAATCGAATAAGTCCAAAGACCATCGACAAGTTGATTCTCCCACTCGTGTGCACCTTGTGCAATGGGCTTGTTGTTCTCGTCGATGAGGACAGCCTTGATGCGGGTAGAGCCAAACTCGATACCGAGAATGGCTTTACCGCTTTCAATTGTTTGCTTAGGAGTCATACTATTACTTCAGCGCTTTGTTCAACATGAAGTATACCTCGTTGTTGCGGAGAGTCTGCTTGAACTCGCTGGTCTTGGTGTCCTTGTTGATTTTGACATACTCGATGCCAACCATCTCGGCGAAGTCTTCCCAATACTCCTCGGTAATGTCGTAGGAGAAGGCGCTGTGGTGTGTGCCACCAGCAAGAATCCATGCACCGGCACCAATCTCGAATGTGGGTTGCGGAACCCAAAGGGCACTGGCCACGGGCAGGTTGGGCATGGGTTTCGGCTCAATGCACTCAACCTCCTGCGAGATGAGGCGGAAGCGGTTGCCAAGGTCAACAACAGTAGCCTTGATACCACGGCCTACCTTTGATGTGAAGACCAGACGAGCAGTCTGCTGCTTGCGGATACCAATGCCGAGGAAGTGAACCTCGAGTTTGGGTTTGTCGACTGCGATGAGCGGGCAAACCTCGAGCATGTGGCTCTGCAGGCATGACGAGCGGTCGCCAGCGAAGTTAAGGGTGTAGTCCTCAAGGAACGAGCATCCCTCGGGCATGCCCTGCTGGATGACCCAAAGAGTGCGATAGAGGCAAGCAGTCTTCCAGTCGCCCTCGGCACCGAAGCCATAGCCTTCCTGCATGAGGCGCTGTGAAGCGAGACCAGGAATCTGGTCGAAGCCAACGAAGTTAGGATCGTCGATGTCGGCATCGCCAAGGTCGTCGAAGTTCGTCGTGAAGGCAGTTGCACCCTCATCCTTCAGCACACGGCGGAGAGCGATTTCAGCCTTTGCCGAGTTCTTCACTTTCTCCCAGTAAACTTCCTCGCCACTTTCGTCAATCTTGATGGTGTAAAGCTTCTTGTACTCTTCGACCAGTTCATCAGCCTCAGCGTCAGTAACTTTCTTATAGTACTCCATCAATGAGCTGACGGGGTAGTAGTCAACATGGTAACCCATGCGCTGCTCGAACTCAACACGGTCGCCATCGGTAACGGCTACGTTGTTCATGTTCATACCGAACATCAGGCAGCGTACGTTATGAGCATCGGCAACACCGGCAGCAACACGTGCCCATACAGCAATCTTCTTCTGTGCCTCTTCATCCTTCCAGTAGCCGCAAACCACCTTACGGGCAACACGCATACGAGTGCAGATGTGACCAAACTCGATATCGCCGTGAGCGCTCTGGTTCAGGTTCATGAAGTCCATGTCCATGGTGTCCCAAGGAATTTCGGCATTGTATTGGGTGTGGAAGTGGAGCAGAGGCTTCTGCAACTGCTGCAGGCCCTTAATCCACATCTTGGCAGGCGAGAAGGTGTGCATCCATGTGATGATACCGATACACTTCTCATCGTTGTTGGCTGCCAGCATCACGGCCTCAACTTCCTTAGAGCTGTTGGCTGTGCCTTTGTAGACAACCTTCACAGGAATATTGCCACCGTCGTTCAGACCGGCAACCATTTCCTTACTGTGAGCGTCGACGGCAATCACTGCATCACCACCATAGAGTAACTGTGCACCAGTTACCCACCAAATTTCATAATTCTCAAATGCTTTCATTGTAATTGTTTGATTAAGTTATTAGTTGAAATTGATGATTTTTTCTTACTTTTTCTTTTGTCCGTAGTAGGCATTTGGTCCGTGCTTGCGGGAGAAATGTTTCTCGATAAGCAGTGGGTTCATGGTCGTTCCGGGATTGACGGCAAACGATACAAAGGCCATCTTGGCAACCTGTTCCATTACTACAGCATTGTAGACTGCATTATCGGGATTCTTGCCCCAAGAGAAGGGACCGTGATTCTTTACCAAAACGCCAGGAGTATGGACTGGGTTAATCTTTCCGTAGGTAAGACGTTTCACGATGACGTTACCCGTTTCCAACTCATAGTTGCCCTTTACCTCAGCCTCAGTCATGTCGTCTGTGCAGGGAATGGCATCGTGGAAGTAGTCGGCATGGGTTGTTCCAATGTTCGGAATGTCACGTCCTGCCTGTGCCCAAGCTGTGGCATAGGTGGAGTGGGTGTGTACGACACCGCCAATCTCTGGGTAAGTGCGATAGAGCACGAGATGGGTAGGCGTGTCTGATGAGGGGTTGAGGTCGCCTTCAACCACCTTACCTGTTTCCAGGTCGACAACAACCATGTCGCTTGCCTTCATCACATCGTAATCGACACCGGAGGGTTTGATTACTACAAGGCCTTTCTCACGATCAATGCCTGAAACGTTGCCCCAGGTAAAGATGACGAGATTGTGCTTCACCAAGTCTAAGTTGGCTTTGAATACTTTTTCTTTTAGCTCTTCAAGCATAGTTGTTTTGATTTCTGATGGACTGTCAATAATTATTAGAAATGTCAAAGTTTGAACGTTGGGTCGTCCTCGTACATCTTCTTATTGAATCTGTAGAGGGCTGCACCACGTTTAGAAGTCAGTTTGTCGATGGCACCAGTCTTCTCGATGAAGTCTATCTGCTTAATGCGCTTGCGGAAATTGCGCTTGTCGATTTCTTCACCAAGAATGGCTTCATAGACGTTCTGTAGTTGTGTCAACGTAAACTCGTCGGGCAACAGGTTGAAGCTCAGAGGCTCGCTGCTGATACGGCGTCGAAGCAGAGTGATGGCTTTCTTGACCATTTTATTATGGTCGGCAAACAGGGTGGGGAGTTCGTCGAGGTTCACCCATTCTGCACCATACTGCTGTCGAAGTGTGTTGTCGTAGTCTTTGACGTTGATCAGCGCACAATAGGCAACAGAGATGACGCGGTCGCCAGGGTCGCGATCGATGTCACCGAACGCACCAACTTGTTTCATGTATAGTTTGTCAAGTCCCGTCAAGTCTAGAAGGACACGGTGAGCAGCATTGTCAAGGCTTTCTCCAGCCTTTACAAATCCACCGTATAATGCCCATTGACCTCTTCCTGGATCCATCTTACGCTTTCCGATGAGAAGCTTCAGCTTGCCACCTTCGAAGCCAAAGACAATGCAGTCGACGGAAACCCATGTCTTAGGGTATTCACCATAATATTGAGTCATCTCTTTCTAATTATATGGTTTTGTGTAAGTTAAGACAGCATTCCGACAGAATGCTGTCTTAACTATTTGTCGTATGATTACCAGAAGTATGCGTAGAAGCAAGCGCAGAGGCCGATGACGACCAGTGTGCCTATCACATCGAAGACACCCCAGCTCTCCTTGATAGACTTCTTGAAATCAGCACTGAAGGTGATGGCTTCAACCTGAGCCTTAGAAGGTGCGGGCGTGAAGCAGCTCACCACAACCATCAGCACGATGATGAAGAGGAGCAGCCAGCACTCGAAGATGAGCCAGTTGGTCTGCCAGAACCATGTGGTGTTCTCCCAGAATGCACCGTCCATGGCAGCCTTGCCAGAGTCGGTGACGACATTGGTGATCAGACGAATCATACCGATGGTGAAGCCACCGATGAGGCCCCATTCACCAGCCTTAGGTGTAATTTTCTTAGAGAAGATACCCAGTGTGAAGACAGCCACCATAGCGGGAGCGATGAGCGACTGGATGTCCTGCAGGTAGCTGTAGAGGTTACCCATAGACATCATCACTGGCATCCACAGCAGGCCGAGAATCACAACCACCACAGTGGCGGTACGTCCTACGAATACGTAGTGAGCCTCGCTCTTACCCTTCTTCATGGGCTTGTAGAAGTCCTCGGTGAAGAGAGTGGCGCAGCTGTTGAAGAATGCTGCCAACGATGCAACCAGGGCGCAGACGAAGCCGATGGTAACGATACCCTTGATACCAGCAGGCAGGATGTTCTTCACCATCATGGCGAAAGCACCGTCGGTAGACTCGTGGTTGGTGATGTCCATCACGATACCACTATCAGGATTCTGTGAGAGAGCGTAAGCAATCATACCGGGAATCAAGAACATGAAGCAAGGCAGGATCTTGAAGAAACCAGCTGCAATGGTACCACGGCGGGCACGCTTCATTACCTCTGCATTGTCCTCACCAGGCACCTGACCGAGTACACGCTGAACGATGTGCTGGTCAGTACACCAGTACCAGAAACCGATGATGGATGCTCCGAGGAACACCACATAGCCAGGGAATTGTGGATACATGGGGTCGCCAGGATTGGTATGGAACATGTGGGTAGTGCCGTAGCCGTCGTGGGCGGCATTACATACGGCCATCATGTTCTCCCAACCAGCAGTAATGCTGCCTCCACCCAGAGCTGCGAGGCCGAGGAAGAGTACCAGGAACGAACCAATAATAAGAATAGGTGTCTGGATAGTGGAAAGAGTCATTACGCCCTTCATACCGCCAAACACGGTGAACACGGCTGTGATGGCGATCAGACCGATGGCACCATACCAGAATGGAATGCCCAGCAGATACTTGAAGAAGATACCACCTGTGAATGCGGTCACCGATACCTTTGTCAGCACATATGCTACGAGCGTGATGATACTCAGCCACGAACCCGTACGCTGGGTGTAACGGAATTTCAGGAAGTCGGGCATCGTAATGATCTTGCCCATCTTGTTGATAAGCAACTGATAGAAGGGGACGAACAGCCAGCCAAGGATGAGAATCATCCAGCCCTGCATCTCCCAGTGGGCCATACCCACACCGTCCTTTGCACCTGTACCGGCCAGACCTACGAGGTGTTCTGAGCCGATGTTGGCAGCAAAGATGGCCATACCGATGACATACCAAGGCTCACCCTTACCGAAGAGATAAGCCGACGAATCTTCGCCCTGCTGGGCTTTCTTATCTTTCCAGATGGCATACCACACAGCTGCCACCACTCCTAACAGGCCAACGACGAGTACCACCCAGTCGAGCCAAATAAATTCATGTGAACTCCAGTTCATTTGGTTAAATGATGATTATTGATGATTAATGGTTGATACTCTTTTATTTTGTCGAGAACTTGTATACGCAATGGCTGTAGTACTTCTCGCCGGGCTTCAGATAGGGGCTGGGCCAGCCTTTAGCCACCTTGTTGGGTGAGTCGGGATACTTCTGGGTTTCAAGGCAGACGCTCACTTGCTTCGGATACTTGATGCCATTCTTGCAAGTGATACCTGTACCTTGGAAGTTACCGGTGTATACCTGTATACCAGGCTCGTTGGTATATACCTGCAGGAAGATACCAGTGTTCTCGGCATAGAGGCTTGCTGCTACCATCTGGTCGTTGCCCTTACCGTCCTTATAGGTGTTGAGCACATAGTTGTGGTCGTAGCCGCCAGCATATTTAATCTGATGCTCAGTGGTGTCGGCAATCATCTCATAGAGAGCGCGTGGCTTTCTGTAGTCAAGCGACGAACCATAGACATCGCGCATTTCGCCAGTGGTCATGTAGGTGGTGTCGATAGGAGTCATCTTGTCGGCGTTCACCATCAGGATCATGTTCGTGCCAGGCTGAGAGGGATCACCCGTCAGCGTGAAGTACGAGTGGTTGCACATGTTGATGACAGTCTCCTTGTCGGTCGTAGCCTCGTATGTGCAGTCAAGAGCGTTGTCGTCGGTCAGCTTGTAGGTTGCTGTTGCTGTGACAGTGCCAGGGAAATTGTTGTCGCCATCGGGCGAAACGATCGTCAGCTTCAAGGTCTGCTTGTCAATCTGCTCAGCATCGAAAACCTGATATTGCCATCCCGAAGGACCTCCGTGCAGGCAGTGGCCGAAGTTGTTGACGGGCAACTGAATCTTTTCACCAGCGATGGTTAGCTGGCCTTTGTTGATACGGTTGGCATAACGTCCGATAGTTGCACCGTAGTCGCTGGGCGAGTTCACACTGTCAGCATATTGTGCAATGTTGTCATATCCAAGCACAACGTCGACGAAGTTACCGTCACGATCAGGCACCATCAAGGAAACTACTCGTCCGCCGAAGTTAGTGATGCACACCTCGCACCCCTTGTCGTTGGTCAGCGTGTAAAGTTTTACGGGCTTCTCATTGATTACCGTGTCGAACTTAGCAGGGTCAAGGCCAGAGAATGTCTTGCCACCATTGCCACACGAAGCCAGCAGCATTGTTGCTGCAGCAGCTCCAAACAGAATGTTTTTTAAGTTAGCCATAATTGTTACTTTTGTTGAGATTATTGTTTAAGTTCATTGTTTTATATGGATTGAAATAAGTGCTATAGAGCAAAAACACACAAATTTGGTGTAAAATTACAACTTTTTTTTGAAAGACGTGCTCTTTCTTTTGTTTTTTTGCGATGAAATTAAAGATTTTACATTTTTTATGTTTCTGCCTTTTCTTGCATGGGTATAAAAAGAAAGCGCCAGTTCGACCGAATGTCGAACTGACGCATACATCATTAGCAGTGCATGCACATGCTTAATCGTCCCACACGCTGGAGGTATTCATGCGTGCACCGAACTCTCCATCATACTCCTCGTCGCTTGGGATGATGGTCTGGTCGCCCTGTGTGGGATCCAGTGCAGAAGCGGTTTGCATGGTTGCTTCGTTGCCAACGACAAGTATCTTTGTCAGAGGCATTATATAGCTTGTCTTCTTCATATCACTATAATGGTGTTTGTATGGTGTTTTGTTTTATTATTGCTTATTTCACAACAACCTTGCGGCCATTGATGATGTTGATACCACGCTGGGGCTTGGTGAGCTGCTGACCATTAAGGTTGTAGATGGTCTCAACAGTGTTAGCCTTTGTCTCGATACCCTCAATAGCGGTAACTTCCTGACCGTCAATCACGATGCGTGCACCGGCAGCAGGCAGTTCGAAGTATCCACGGAATCCCTTCATGCTGGCATTTGAAGAACCTTTCTTCACGTGGCCATCAGGGGTGATACCATACTTGTCAGTCATCTCGCCCTTGGCAACGGGTGCATAAGTAGCCTTGAAGGTTGCACCACCAAAAGCAACCTCAGCTGCTTCGGTAGCCTCAACATTGACCTGCTGGAACTCGAAGTTGCCGTTTGCCTCGGCTACCTCACCTACATAAAGCACGTAGGGCTTGCCAGCCTCGAGGGCAGTAGCGGGAGTGAAGCTGATGTTGCCGTCAGCATAGCCATTGAAAGCATAAGCCTTGGCGTCAGCACCGAACACGCTCAGGTCCTCAACAGCGAAAGGCAGAGCGATGGTGTTCCATCCAGCCTTGGCTGTGTACTTCAGCGTTACGTCCTGTACACCAGCTGTAAGACCCTCGGCAGCAACAGTCTCGTCGAGAACAGTTGCCTCAGAAGCGAAGTTGAAGCCGTAGACCCAGTCAATTGCAACATCACAGATTTCGAACTTTACATAGTAATTACCAGCGGGAATACCATTGAAAGAGAAAGTCTGAGCGCTAGTTGAGAAATTGTAAGAAGAGAAGGTTTTAACTGAAGTCCAGTTTTCTTTGTCTGCCGAATATGAAACAATTATCATAGCATCGGAAGATCCATTACGCTTATATACATTGAAGTAGAACTTTTCGTTTTCACCCTTAACACTCAGTTTCGGCGTAATAGCATACTTTGACTCGTTGGTGTTGGCATATTCGTAAAGTGTGCTGTTGTAGAACATCAGACGGCCAAAACCATCGGTACTACCAGTAACGCTGAGGTCAAGTTCCCAACCAGGAAGATCGCTCGAAGTGACAGGTCTGTAATCATCAACAAAGTCCTCAAAGAACTTTCCTTCTTTATCCATCACGTCGCCTTTGAAGTTGGCGGTAAAGGTCTTAATTACTTCCTCACCGTTCTTGCCAGTGATAGTGAGAGTGCCTTCTGAATCACCCATTGGTGCAGTTACGGTGATAGCCTGCTGTTGACCAGCCTCTAATGACAGCATAGAAGAGCTAACGGTATATCCACCTGTTACCTCGGCTTCAACGGTGAGCACACCTCTTTCAGTATTTTTCACATAATATGTATAAGAAGGAGCTGCATTTACTAATCCGAAATCATTTGTGCGTCCTGAAGTAGCAGTTGATCCATATGCATCAGAATAAACTGCCATATTAGGAATCTCATATATGTCGGTTGATTTGAAGTTTGTAAAGAATACGTAGAAGCATTCCAGTTTTACGTAATAATCACCTTCAACACTAAACTCCTTTGTTGTAATGTCTTCTGCGCTCCAACCTGTCGCAGCTATTTTTTCTGTCAAATCCTCTAATTCCGTCCACGTTTGTTTCTCATCGGTCGAAATATATGCCTTCAGGCGGACATTGTCACTACCACTATATCCGGTAATGGTAAGAGTTTGTAAATTCGATGATGCAGTAATCTTTGGTGTGATGAGATCTGTATTTGCAGTTGCATTATCATAGTCGTAGATACCTGCGCCATAGAACTTCCATCTGCCATTCTCTACTTCCCAACCAAGGCCGGTCAAAATTTCATGAACATCTCCATCTTCTGGTCCTTTAAATGATTGATTGATTGCTGCCATAGCAGACGAACCTCCCCCTGCAAGCAAGGCGACGACGAAAGAGAGCATAAACAACCCCCTTTTCTTGAAAGTAAAAATACTTCTCATGATCATTGTTTTTTATAACGTTTTTCTTATCGTTGTTTTTTTGCGGCTGCAAAATTACTCAAAAATTTATACATATTATATACAGTCTTCGGATTATTTTTCCACAGTCCTGATAACTTAATGATTTTTAACAGTAAAGGGCTTTTGTTTCAGGACTAATTGGGGTATAAGACAACAAAAAAGCATAGCTTTGCACGATGAAAGCTATGCTTTTTTCCTTCTAAACAGGTGCGTTTTATACTTCAAACGCATGACTTCTATTCAAACACCAGTTCGTCCTTCTCGGGATGCTTGCTGATGTTGATGGTGGAGCCTTGTGCGAGTTCGCCATCGATGATGCGCTCGCACACGCCGTCTTCGATGTAGTTTTGAATGGCACGCTTCAGAGGTCGTGCTCCAAACTGGACGTCGTAGCCTTTAGTTGCGACAAATTCTTTGGCTTCGTCGCTGATGTTTACCTGATAGCCCATCTGCCCAATGCGTTCATAGAGTCCCTTCAACTCTATGTCAACAATACGCTTGATGGCCTCCAGGTCGAGCTGATCGAAGGTAACAATCTCGTCGAGTCGGTTCAGAAACTCCGGTGCAAATTGCTTCGAGAGGGCTTTCTGGATAATGGATCGTGCGTACTCTTTGTCGCGGTCGTCGATGCTTAGCCCCATCTGTCCGCCAGCCGTGAAGCCCACGCCGCGCCCGAACTCCTTCAACTGTCGGGTTCCTGCGTTGGACGTCATGATAATCACGGTGTTACGGAAATCAACCAAACGACCGTTACCATCGGTGAGTCGTCCCTCGTCAAGCACCTGCAAGAGCATGTTATAGACGTTCGGATGAGCCTTTTCAATCTCGTCAAGCAGTACGATGGAGTAGGGCTTACGGCGCACTCGCTCTGTGAGTTGGCCGCCTTCCTCATAACCTACGTATCCCGGAGGTGCGCCAATGAGTCGCGAAGTGTTGAAAGCCTCGGTATATTCGCTCATGTCGATGCGAATTAAAGCTTCGGACGAACCAAACATGAACTCAGCCAGTTTCTTGGCCAAATAGGTCTTACCAACGCCCGTCGGTCCCAAGAACATGAATACGCCAATGGGATGATTAGGTTCACGCAGTCCAACACGGTTGCGCTGAATGGCCTTCACTATCTTGTCGATAGCCGGATCCTGCGCCACTACGGCACGTTTCAGCTCGTCGGCCATGCCTTTCAGCCTGATGCCTTCAGCCTCAGCCATGCGCTGTACGGGCACACCCGTCATCATTGAAACCACATCGGCCACTTCCTGTTCGCTGACGGTCTCGCGCGTTGCGGCATCGCCACGGCTCCATTGCTTCTGCAGTTCAGCCAGTTCGCGTTCCAGTTGAGTCTGCCGGTCGCGGTAACCAGCAGCCAGTTCAAAGTTCTGATTGCGAACGGCAGCCTGCTTCTTTTCCTTGATGAAGCCAATCTCTTTCTCCTTCTCGACGATGGCAGGCGGCACTTCTGCATGCTGCAGATGCACACGTGAACCCGTTTCGTCGAGTGCGTCGATGGCCTTGTCAGGGAAGAAACGGTCGTTGACATAGCGGTCTGTCAGTTTGACACATGCCTCGAGAGCCTCGTCCGTGTAGTTTACGTGGTGATGTTCCTCGTATCGATCCTTGATATTATGCAGAATCTGGAGCGTCTGTTCGGGTGTAGTCGGCTCCACGATGACCTTCTGGAAGCGGCGTTCCAGCGCGCCATCCTTTTCTATGGAGTTGCGATACTCGTCGAGTGTCGTTGCACCGATGCATTGAATGGTGCCACGGGCCAATGCTGGTTTCATGATATTGGCGGCATCCATGCTTCCAGGTGTTGAGCCTGCACCTATCATGGTGTGTATCTCGTCGATAAAGACAATGATATCGGGGTTTTGTTCAAGTTCCTTGATGAGTGCTTTGATGCGCTCTTCAAACTGTCCGCGATACTTTGTGCCAGCCACTATCGACGTCATGTCGAGGTTGACTAGGCGCTTTCCGAAGAGTACGGGCGACGTGCGCCGGCGTGCAATGAGTTGTGCCAGCCCTTCGACGATGGCACTTTTACCCACACCAGGTTCACCGATGAGGATAGGATTGTTCTTCTTACGGCGGCACAGGATTTCAACAACGCGCTGTATTTCGCGTTCACGTCCCACAACGGGGTCGAGTTTTCCTTCCAACGCAGCCTGCGTGAGGTCGGTAGAGAAGTTGTCGAGCACGGGTGTCTTGGTCTCGCCTTTCTTGGTCTGCGTGGCAGTTTGGTTGCTGGGACCGTTGCCGGCGTTTCCTCCCGTTGTCATCTCGTCGTCGTCCTCATCCTCGTCTTCGTCGGGCAGTCCTATGCCGTTTTGAGTAGGCTTTGCCTGAGCTTTCAGATAGGTAATGGTGTCTGTGTATGTCATATTGTTGGTTTCAAGTATTTCTTTGGCGCCGTTGTTCACGGAGTCATGTAGAATGGCAAGTAGCAGATGTTCGACATCCACCACCTGCGTATGCTGAATACGTGCCTCAAGTACGGCCAATTTCAGAATGTTGCTGGCACGTTCGTTGAGCACGAGGTCGCGTGTGTTGAGAGGCCGGCTGAGCATGTCGTCCTTGACGCGCATTTCCAGTTCGGCTTTCACCGCCTGCACGTCGACGCCCTGTCGGTAGAATAGTTCCATGATAGAGTCGCTATGCTCGCGCATGATACCAAGCAACAAGTGCTCTGGACCCACCGATTGGCTGGCCAGACGTGTTGCTTCCTCCCTGCTGAAGGCGAGCACTTGCGATACCTTTGGCGAAAACTGGCTTGTCATGTTTCTAATGTCTGTTTTTGATGAATGCTTAATACCTATTGATAGATTTAGCGATCTGTATACAAAGAGCAACTTGCAAACAGCGTGCCAATTTTTGCTGTCAGTCTTGCTGACGGCGGAATTCTGCACAAGTAATAGCTGTGGCAATGGCCACATTAAGGCTGTCGGCAGTCTGCCGACCTGCCGGATAGTTAGGAATGAGCAGCTTATGGCTGAGCCTTTTGGCAATCTCCGGCGTGATGCCCTTACCTTCGTTGCCCATCACGATGATGCCTCTTGGCTCCAACTTCTTCTGGTATATGTTTTCTCCATCGAGCATAGTGCCATAGACAGGAGTACCTTTAGGCAGCGAGTCGATGAAGTCTGTCATGTCCATATATAAAATATGTACGCGCGAGAGACTGCCCATCGTGGCTTGTACCACCTTTGGGTTGTAGGCATCTGCCGTGTCGGTGCTGCACACGATGGTGCCAATACCGAACCAGTCGGCAATACGGATGATGGTACCCAGGTTGCCAGGATCCTGTACGCCGTCGAGTGCGAGGATCAGTTGGTCAGGATCGGGCAGGGTAGACGACTGTGGTATCGGGAAAACGGCCAAAACCTGTTGGGGATGTTGCAGGAAGCTGAGCTTGCGCAATTCATCGTCGCTCACTTCAGAGACGATGCATGAACTGCCAATAGTGCCCTTCAGCACGTGTGCGTGGTCCTCTATCCACTGGCTTGTGGCAAACACCTCACGAGGTTTCATCACCTCCATCAGGTCGCCAACCACCTTGGGACCTTCTGCAACGAATGCCCCTTCCAGCCGTCGATACTTCTTTTGTTCGAGCGAGCGCACATATTTTATTTTCGCTTTGCTTATCATCGGCGACAAAGGTACAAATAAAAGTTGAAAGTTCAAAGTTGAAAGTTGGAAGTTTTAGTGGATAGTTCATAATTTTTTAGTAATTTTGTGGCGTGAATAAGAAGTCTGCCTTCTCAATGCTACTCATCGGGATTGCCATTTTCATCCTGACAGGTTGTTCCGCCACACGTTTTGTGCCGGAGGATGAACACATGCTTACTGCCGTCGCGATGGAGTCCGATCCAAAAGGTTTCAATACGGCTCGCCTTGAGCCCTACGTTCGTCAGAAGGCTAACAGCAAGTGGTTCTCGCTCTTCAAGATACCGCTCGGAACCTACTCCTTGGCAGGTCGCGACACGACGAAATGGATCAATCGGACGTTGCGTCGTATAGGTGAAAAACCCGTTATCTTTGATACCTTGCAGGCACAACTGACTTGCAACGACCTGCGGACGGCCATGCGCAACATGGGTTATCTACATTCAGACGTGAGTCTTGCCACACATGTGAAAGGCAAGAAGCTCAAGGCTGTCTATACGTTGCATCCTGGCGCACCCTATGACATTCGCCACGTGGCATACGACATTGCCGACGAGAACATAGCTGAACTCATTGAAAGCCAAGATAGTAAGGGACTTCAAATCAAAGAGGGAGAGCCTTTCACAGTGGAACGCCTCGATGCAGAGCGCAAGCGACTGACCACTTTCCTCATGAATCGTGGCTACTACCGGTTCCATAAGGACTTCATCAGCTTTAGTGTGGACACTGCAGCAGGCAGCAATCTTGTCGACGTGACGCTCCATCTGGCACGCTATCGTGCCAATAGCTCCTCGCCAGAGCAGAACCATCCCCAATATGTGGTGCGTCAAGTCAACTATCCGCAGGTGCCGTTGCGCCAGCGTGTTCTTGAAAACAATACTGCCATTCAGCTCGGTATGCCATTCAGCAATGCCGATCTGCAGCGCACCTACAACAACTTTGCCCGCCTGCAGGCCGTGAAGTACACCAATATTAAATATGTTGAGGTGCCCGATTCCCAGAAGCTTGACTGCGAAGTCCTGCTCAACATGAACAAACCGTCGACGCTGTCCTTCCAACCCGAAGGTACGAACACGGCCGGCGACTTGGGAGCTGCGGCTTCGCTGACCTATGCCAACCGCAACCTGTTCCGTGGGTCTGAGGTGCTTAGCGTTCAGTTGCGTGCCGCATTCGAAGCCATCACCGGACTTGAGGGTTATCAGAACAAGGACTACAAGGAGTATGGATTGGAGACCAAGTTGGCATTCCCACGCATGGTGGCTCCATTCCTGTCGCGCCAGTTCACGAGACGAAGCACCGCCACCAGCGAGTTGTCGTTTGCCTACAACATGCAGAACCGCCCGGAATTTCACCGTCGTGTATTCTCTGCGGCTTGGCGCTATCGTTGGAGTCGTGAGCACAGGCCTGCCGCTGCCGACCGCTCTCCACACAATTTGCAATACCGATTCGACCTCATCGACATGAACTACGTGCACATGCCGTGGATCAGTCCTACCTTCAAGCACGACTATCTCGATAGTGTCAGCAACCGAAATGCCATTCTTCGCTACAACTATGAGGACCTTTTCATCATGAAAATCGGTTTCGGCATCACTTATACCCATGCCAACTACGCCCTCAGAGCCAATGTGGAGACGGCGGGCAACCTGCTCAATGCCCTTTCAGGCGTAGCCCATTTCAAAACCAACGCGAATGGTCAGCACACGCTTTTCAACATTGCCTATGCCCAGTACGTGAAGTTCGATTTTGACTACACGCACCTTTGGGCTTTCGATAGCCACAACCAACTCGTGGCACATGCCGACCTTGGTGTGGCATGGCCCTATGGCAACAGTACCATCCTACCTTTTGAAAAGCGCTACTTTGCCGGTGGTGCCAACTCGGTTCGTGGTTGGAGCGTACGCGGACTGGGCCCTGGACGCTTCAGGGGGACGGATGGCCGCATCGACTTCATCAATCAAACCGGCGACATGAAGCTCTATCTGAGTATGGAGTACCGCACTTTCCTCTTCTGGAAGTTCAACGGAGCAGCCTTCGTCGATGCCGGTAATATCTGGACCTTGCGCAACTATCCCGATCAACCCGGTGGTCAGTTCCGGCTGAATCATTTCTATGAGCAACTTGCTGTGGCCTATGGTCTTGGTCTTCGACTCAATTTCGACTACTTCATCCTGCGTTTTGACTTTGCCATGAAGGCCATCAATCCCTCCTATAGCAACAATCACGAACACTACGCCATCCTGCATCCTCGCTTTGGTCGCGACTTCCAGTTCCATTTTGCTGTAGGTTTGCCGTTCTGATGCTGGTCGTTGGATGCAGTAGTATTTTCCATTATTTTCACTTTTTGCGATTGCAATCCCTGCGCTTTTCGCTCATCTCACCGACGTAGAATACATGCGTTTTATCGAGAAATACTACGAATTTACCGAATTGGTGAATGCTTTTGTATGGGAAAAGCCGAACTGAGTCGTCACATGAAGGCTGTGAAGCCCCCTTTCGGCGACCATGCTAAGATTTTTGAAACAAGAAAAAGCTTAGCGCTTCTTCAGGTAATGGCGGGCAACAAGGACCACGATGGCCAGACCAACAAGGCCGAGGATGACAATCTTGATGTAGTGTCCGTAGCGGGTAAGGCTTTCGTAGAGTTGCTCCTGAGGCACGATGGCCTGCATATACCAGCCCAGAACGGCCAGCACGGAGTGCCAAAGACCGGCACCGATGGTCGTGTAGAGCAGGAATTTCCAATAGCCCATGCGTGCCATACCGGCAGGAATAGAGATGAGATGGCGTATGACTGGCACGAAACGACCAGTGAGCGTGGCCACGATGCCGTGGCGATTGAAGTAGCGTTCGCTTTTCTCTACCTTTTCTTGATTGAGCAGACAAAGGTGTCCCCAACGGCTGTTGGCAAAGCGATAGATGATGGGGCGGCCCAAATAGCGTCCTGCAAAGTAGTTGATGGTAGCCCCGCAGTCGGCACCGATGGTAGCTGCCAGAATGACAAGCCACACGTTGAGATGGCCGCTGGCAGCAAAGTAGGCGGCAGGCGGCACCACAAACTCAGAGGGAACGGGGATGACCGTACTCTCAAGAAGCATCAGAAACCATATCCAATAGTAGTTGAGGTGTTCGAGAATGAATTGGTAGAATTCCATTACTGTTTGTACTTGTTTGTTGATTAGATGAGGGGTGTGTTGCCTTCAAGCAGCCATTGGTAGTAGTCTTTCACTTCAAGATCAGGTGGAAAGACATCGGAAAGCACCAACTGAGCCTCATAAGGGTTCTTCTCGATGGCCATTTTTACGGCCTCAAGGAACTCGTCGTCCTTGTGCAGGGCATAGCAGCAGAGTGCTTCGTAGGAGTATCCTTCGTTCCAGCTGTCGTCAGTATTCCTTCTCAGGAACTGGAACATGCGATAGGAATGGTCGTAGAGACGCAGGTCGTACGTGCTGATGGCGATTTTCAGAAATATCTTTGGCGATCCGTCGGAGTGCTTGAGCGCCTGTATGTAGGCATCGCGTCCTTCTTTTATCTGCCCCATTGACATGAGCAGATGGCCACGCATGACGAGCACTTCGTCGTTGTCGGCATCGGGTATCTCTGCCATTTTGTCATTATAGCTCATCGCCTTTTCACTATCGTGCTTGAGGGCGTAGGCCAATGCCAGCTCGTTATAGATGTCGAGAAGATTAGCGTTGGATGCCGGCTGGTGTTGAAGTGCCACTTTCTCTGCCTGGAGATAGAAGGCAATAGCATCATCGATTGACTCGTCGTTGAGGCAGCAGACACCTTCAAAGAGATAGCCCACTTCGTCGTCGGGATACAGCTCGCTGAAGCGGTGGTAATAGTTTCGCGCCTCGGTGTAGTTGCCCAGTCGCAAGAGTCCGTTAGCTTTGTTAAGTAGAGCATCGGGATCTTCTGGATTGATGGCAATGGAATATTCGCTGCTTTCGATGGATTCACGTGCGTTGCCCTTCAGGAGTTGAGTCGAGGCAAGGCTGTTCCAATAAGGTGCTGAGAAAGGGTCGCGGTCGAGAAGCTCGTTGAATATGCGCTCACTCTCTTCGTAATTACCTTTGTGCAGGGCGATTTTGCCTTGCAGCTGTTTGTAGTCGTCGGCCTCGTAGTCGGTCGACCGCTCCAGCCAAGTGGCTGCTATGTCGTAGCAATTGTAGTCGGCAAAGAGCATGGCCGAGTCCACATAGAAGTCGTCGCGCTCCTCTTCGTCGTCGATCTTGCTGACGACGTCGTTCAGATACTGGTCGGCATCGTCGGGCCGTTTGTCGGCTAACATGATTTCAGCGACGATGTAGTAGTATTCGAACGATGTCGTATCGACAATCTGGCTGACGTATTGCTGAGCCATGGCGATGTCGTTGTTGTTGAACAAAGCCATGCGTGCACGCAGGGCAAGCAGTATGTCCGACCCTGGGAACATGCTCAATCCATGCTCCAAGACATTAGTAGCTTCGACGCCATTGCCGAGCATTTGGTAATACTCGGCAATGTCGGCAAGTTCTTCGGGTTCCATGTAGAGGCTCCGTCCGTCGGCCTTGGCGGCTTCATAGCGGGCGAGTATCTGTTGAAACTCTTTACTTTCGTAATATTTATCGGAAAACTTCAAGTGTCTGTTCGTTGGTGTTACGAGTTTAGAAACTCTTCAGTCCTACAGTCTTGTTGAACACGATGTGTTCAGGAGTGCTGTCAAGGTCGGCCATGAAGTAGCCGATGCGCTGGAACTGCAGGTACTGACCGGGTTTCATGGTGGCGGCGAAGGGCTCCACATAGCATTCGCTCAGCACGTGCAGGGAGTCGGGATTGATGATCTGCTTCATCGCTGTGACGGCATCGCATTGCTGCTCTTCGCGGATGGCGGCCATGTCGTCGCGCGGATTCTCAACCTTCCACAGTCGCTCGTAGAGCCTTACTTCGGCCTTGACGGCATGTGCACAGCTGACCCAGTGGAGCGTCTTGCCCTTGATCTTGCGATTAGCACCGGGCATACCGCTACGTGTCTCGGAGTCATAGGTGCAGTAGATGGTGGTGATACGGCCGTCGGCATCTTGGTCGAAGGGGTGCTCCTCGTCGCATTTGATAATGTATGCATTCTTCAGACGTACCTCTTTGCCAGGGGCCAGGCGCATGAACTTCTTCTCGGCAACGGTCTGGAAGTCGTCGCGCTCAATCCAAATCTCACGTCCAAACTCTACGGTGTGGGTTCCATCGGCTTCGTTTTCAGGATTGTTGATGGCGGTGAGCTGCTCGATCTGGCCTTCTGGATAGTTGGTGATGACCACGCGAACAGGATCGAGCACGGCCGAGACGCGGATGGCACGGCCGTTGAGGTCGTCGCGAACGGCACTCTCCAGCAGCTGAATCTCATTGAGGGCGTCGTAAGTGGTGTAACCAATCTTCTTGATGAACTTCAGGATGCTTTCAGGGCTATAGCCGCGACGACGGAAACCGCAGATAGTCGGCATGCGAGGATCGTCCCACCCGCTGACGAGATGCTCGTTGACCAAGGCCAACAGATTGCGCTTCGACATCAGCGTATAGCTCAGGTTCAGCTTGTTGAACTCAGTCTGGCGGGGACGGTTGTCCTCTATGTTGTCGGTCTCGCCCTTCCATTCCTTCATCCACGTCACGAACAGGTCGTAGAGGGGACGATGTTCGACAAACTCGAGGGTGCACAGCGAATGGGTGACACCTTCAAGATAGTCGCACTGTCCATGGGTGAAGTCGTACATGGGGTAGGCGTTCCATTTCGAACCCGTTTTCACGTGGGGAATGTTCAGGACGCGGTAGATGAGCGGATCGCGGAAGAGCATGTTGGGGTGAGCCATGTCGATTTTGGCACGCAGCACGAGTGTGCCTGGCTGACATTCGCCGCTGTTCATGAACTCGAACAGGCGCAGGTTCTCCTCAACGGGACGATCGCGATAGGGACTGTTCTGTCCAGGCGAGGTCGTGGTGCCTTTCTGCTGTGCAATCACCTCGGCACTCTGCTCGTCGACGTAGGCACGGCCTTGCTTGATGAGCCATACGGCAAAGTCCCACAACTCCTGGAAGTAGTCGCTGGCATAATAGACGTTTGCCCACTTGAAGCCAAGCCACTTGATGTCGTGCTCGATGCTCTCAATGTACTCGGTATCCTCTTTTTGTGGATTGGTGTCGTCGAAGCGCAGGTTGCAAATGCCACCGTAATTCTCGGCAACTCCGAAGTCCATGGCTATGGCTTTGGCGTGACCGATGTGCAGATAGCCGTTGGGTTCCGGCGGGAAGCGTGTCTGCAGGCGTCCTCCGTTCTTGCCTTCTGCGAGGTCTTTTTCGACAATCTGTTCAACAAAACTCAGCGATTTACGCTCTTCAATGGGGTTCTCGTCTTTCGTTACCATATGTTTGCTGTTATCTTATGATTTCTTGTTCAATTACGTTTCAACCTGCAAAATTACAAAAAAGATTGTAAACTTTCGGTCTCTCTGGCGTTTTTTTCAAAAAAAGCGGTATAATTACAGGAAAAACAGTGTCGCTTTATAGTCGTAAAGCATAGCTTTATACCCCTATAGAGCATAGCTTTGTACCCCTATAAAGCATTGCTTTCTGACCTCTGGAGCATAGCTTTCTGACCTGTAAGTCATAGCTTTGTTAGTGTTAAAGCATAGCTCTGCAACTATTAGAGCATAGCTCTTTAGTCATTAGAGTATAGTTCTTTGACTATCAAAGTATTGCTTTGTTGAAATTAATGCCTTGCTCAATGGTCGAAATGCCGCTGAAACGCCCTCGCGTTAACGCTTGAAGGTGACGCATGCCCAGTTGTTTTCGGTCGTCGTGCCTACGGGATGGAGTCCATGTTTCTGGGCCTCGGTGGTGATGAGGGCGACGTCTTCCTCGTAGAATCCGCTCAGGATGAGCGTTCCATCTGTGGCAAGTACCTCGGCAAAGTGGCGCATGTCGGCCAGCAGAATGTTGCGGTTGATGTTGGCCAACACCACATCGAAAACGCCGCTCACATGGGAGAGCACACTCGAATCGCCACATAAGGCGGTGATGCAGCTGACGTCGTTCAGCTCGGCATTGTGCAGGGTGTTCTCCACACTCCATTCGTCGATGTCGTAGGCGATAGCTTCGCGGGCTCCGCATTTAGCTGCTACGATGGCCAAAATGCCTGTGCCACAGCCACAATCGAGCACGCGTTTGCCCTCCAAAGGTAAGTCCAGCAGGCGAGACACGACCATGCGGGTGGTCTCGTGGGTGCCGGTTCCAAATGCCATACGGGCCTCAATCCCGATGCGGAGGGGGGCCAGATGGGCACAAAGCGGGGTGTCGCCCTGCTGCCGGGCATCGTAAATGATGCAACGTTCGTCGATGATGATAGGGTCGAAGCCTTGTTCCTCCCACGTCTCGTTCCAGTCTTGATCTTCCACTTCGCTCACTTCGTAGCTGATGTCGACGCCCTCGATGGGGAATGACTGGATGGCTTCGTCCAGCTGTACGGCATGGAAGAGGTCGGCCTGCACATAGCCCTTCAGGCCTTCTTCTGTGTCCTCGAACGATTCGAAGCCTGCTTCGCCAGCTGCATCGGCCAGCAATTCGCGACACGTCTGCATGAGTGCTTCGTCGCATCTTATTTTGAAGTCAACGGCATTGTATTTCATTGCTGATACGTTAAATTTCTCTGCAAAATTATAAAAAATAGGGAAAAACCTACCATTGTTTAGGGTTTTTCCGTATTTTTGCATTAAAATTAGCATTATTTTTGCATCGTGAAAGAGTGGATAGCGGCTTTTTAAGCATTTGCTGCCACACTTGACAGATAAATAAAGAATAATAATTAAAAAGGAGTAACAATGAAAATGAAAAAGATTTTTCTGTTTTTCGTCCTCGCTGGAGCGATGCCACTTTCGATGATGGCTCAGGACGACGACCTTTACTTCACCCCTTCGAAGAGTAAGGCCGAGAAGAAGAGCTCCTATCAGGATAAGCCTGCTTACTATGTAGGCTCCACACGCGACGTCGATGAGTACAACCGCCACGGCAAGTTCCGCAGCCGCTTCCAGAAAGTGGGTGTCGATTCGCTTGGCAATGACATCATCGAGTTCCAGGCTGGTACGGGTATCTATCCCGACACTTCGTATGTCGATACGATGTGGGTGGCTCCCAAGCAGTACAAAAACGAAGACGAGGACTACACCTATAGCCGTCGGATGAGTCGCTGGGATGACTACTATGGTTGGTACGATCCCTGGTTCTATGGCCATTGGGGATGGCGTCCGTGGGGCTATCACGGCTGGTACGGCCCTTGGTACTCCGGCTATTATGGCTGGTATGATCCTTGGTACGATCCCTGGTACTATGGTTACTACGGCTGGGGCTATGGCTGGGGCTATCCCTACTACCATGGTTACTATGGCTGGTACGATCCTTGGTACTATGGCTACAACGGCTGGGGTGGACGCTACTATAGCGGCAATATCGGCTATGCCTACACTGATGGGGTGACCGGAACCCGCAACCATGGATATGCTTCCTATGGACGTAACAACAGCGGATCCTTCAACGGACGCTCACGTTCCTATTCTGCAGGTACGTTCGGAGGCTCGCGTGCTGGCACGTTCGGCTCGCGTTCGACGGCCTCGCGCAGCAACAATGGCAGCATTCGCGTGAACACTCGCAGCGGTGGATCAGGCTACAGTAGCACACCAAGCGGCAACTTTGGCGGATCACGCTCCAGTAGTTCCAGCTATGGAGGCAGCTACAGCGCACCTGCGCGCAGCAGTTCCTCCAGCGGTAGTTACAGCGGAGGCGGTGGTGGCAGCTTCGGCGGCTCCCGTTCTTCTGGCGGAGGCGGCGGTGGTGGTCGCTCTGGAGGTGGCGGCTTTGGCGGACGACGCTAAGCAATGGCACAAATGGAGTGGGGCAGGCTGTGCTGCCTGCCCACCTTATTAAATAAACATCAACACAATCAGAAATAAAGCAATTACATCATGACTATGAAGAAATATTTTGTTATTGTGGCTATGGCGTTTGCGGCTATGCCCCTGATGGCACAGGAAACCTACGAGAACGCCAAGATAGCTGCTGAAGACCTCAACGGTACGGCTCGCTATGTGGGCATGGGTGGAGCCATGGAGGCACTTGGTGCCGACATCTCGACCATCTCTACGAACCCTGCAGGTATCGGCCTTTTCCGTAAATCGACCGTTAGTACGTCGTTCGGACTTGTCTCCCAGCAGGATGCGGTGGAGTTCTCCAGTGGCAACAAGACCAACCTGAGCTTCGACCAGATAGGTTTTGTCTATGCAGCACGTTCGGGCGCCAAATCGTTTGTCAACTTCGGTTTCAACTACCATAAGAGCCGTAACTTCGACTTTATCCTTTCGGCTGCCGATCGTCTGGACAATGCCTCGCAGAACAAGCTCACATACGACAAGGCTTATGTGTCGGCCATTGACATTGCCCAAGGCTATGACGGCATCCTCTACAAACAGCGCGATGGCGAGCCCATCGTCAAGGATGGCGAGTTGAACTACGTGCCTGACTTCGATCGTCCCTATGTTTCTTGCAATCAGCTTGACGACATCTATGCACGTGGGTTGAACTACTATGACATGTGGGGTTACGATCCTGCTTCGAGCTATACACTCGACCGTGCACATAAAGGCTATGTAGGTGCCTACGACTTCAACATCAGCGGTAACATCAACGATCGTGTCTATCTGGGTATGACCATCGGACTGCGCGACGTTAACTATCGTCACTATGGCGAGTATGTAGAGCAGCTGAGTGGTCCTGATGGCAATTATCAGTTGACCGTGGCCGATGAGCGCCGTATTGATGGTGCAGGTGCCAACATCACAGCTGGCGTCATCTTCCGTCCTGTCGAGACTTCGCCGTTCCGCATGGGTCTCTCTGTGGCAACTCCGACCTGGTATGACCTCAAGACTTCCAACTATACGGAAGTGTTCGACAACACAGGTGGCAAGGACAGCTCTGGCGAAACCTATGAGTTCAAGCTCTACACGCCTTGGAAGTTCGGCCTGAGCCTTGGTCACACCGTTGGTAACTTCCTCGCTTTGGGTGCCAGCTATGAGTATGCCGACTATGCTCATCTCGATACACGTGTCAAAACTGGTGGCTACTACGACTACTGGTATGACGACTACTATGAGGAGAGCGAGAGCGACGTGGCCATGAACGATCACACAAAGCAGACCTTGAAGGGCGTCTCAACCCTGAAACTGGGTCTTGAGTATAAGCCCGATCCCAGCATTGCCGTACGTTTTGGCTACAACTATGTCAGCCCCATGTACAAGGCCGATGGCTTCAAGGATGGCACCATCCAGTCGAATGGTAGCTATTACAGCTCAGCAACCGACTTCACCAACTGGAAGGCTACCAATCGCATCACTTGCGGTGTGGGTTACAGCACGGGTGGCTTCAACTTCGATGTGGCCTATCAGTACAGCGCTACCGATGGTGATTTCATGCCGTTCATGACCTATGTTGACAACGAGTATAGTGATAACGACAATGTCTGCAACGCAGTGAAAGTTTCCAACAAACGTCACCAACTGCTCTTCACAGTGGGCTACAAGTTCTAAATCACTCGACTACAACGACGTTTTCTCTGTGAGATAATGGCCAATTCTTCTATAGAATTGGCCTTTTTAGTTTTTCTTAACCAAAACAATGGCATAAAAATTTGCATGGTAAATGAAATTAGTGTATCTTTGCAGCGATTTCCTGCAGTTGTAGGAGTCAATAGTTTTTTTAGTGGTTAATTTAGTTTTAGTAAGTATTTTTTGGGAGGATTTGTCGGGAGACAAGTCCTCTTTTTATGAACAAAACGTTATGTATAATATAGCGACAACAATCAGAACGTGGCTGATAGCAGCTGTTGGGCTCCTCGCCACTACTTCACTAAGTGCACAGAATGCGCCGAAACGCGAATTCCGGGGTGCGTGGATACAATGTGTCAATGGCCAGTTCCAGGGCATGGGCACTCAGGCTATGCAGCAGACGCTGAGTTATCAGCTCGACGAGTTGCAGAAAGATGGCGTGAATGCCATCATCTTCCAGGTACGTCCTGAGTGTGATGCTCTATATAAGAGTAGTCTTGAGCCATGGAGCCGTTTCCTCACCGGTGTCCAGGGACAGGCACCTTCGCCTTATTGGGATCCGCTTGAGTGGATGATTCGCGAATGTCATCGGCGGGGTATGGAGCTCCATGCGTGGATCAATCCTTACAGAGCACGCACCAAGACCACCACGACGTTGGCGCAAAACCATATTGCTATTCAGCATCCGGAACGTGTCTTCTCCTACGATGGGCTGCTTGTGCTCAACCCAGGTCTGCCCGAGAACCGCAAGTACATTTGCCAAGTGGTGCAGGACATCGTCAGACGCTACGATGTCGATGGCCTCCACATCGACGACTACTTCTATCCATATCCTGTAGCTGGATTGGCCATTCCCGATGATGAGCAGTATCAGCGTTATAATAATGGTATCAGCAATCGTGGTGACTGGCGTCGTTACAACGTCAACCTGTTCGTCAAAGAACTGAACGATGCCATTAAGCAAGTGAAGCCTTGGGTAAAGTTTGGTGTGTCGCCTTTCGGCATCTATCGCAATAAGCGCAACGACCCGCAGAACGGTAGTGAAACGGCTGGGACGCAGAACTACGACGATCTCTATGCCGACGTTCTTCTGTGGGTGAACAATGGATGGATAGACTATTGTGTTCCACAGATCTATTGGGAGATAGGACATAAGAGCGCCGACTACAAGACACTCATCACATGGTGGAATCGCTATGCTTCCAATCGCCCGTTGTTCATTGGCGAGGACATTGAACGTACCGTGAAGTATGCCGATCCGCAAAATCCCAACAGCCATCAGTTGCCCGCAAAGATGCGTCTGCATCGCCAGATGCCTAATGTCAACGGCACCGTACTTTGGTATGCGAAGGCAGCAGTCGATAATGTCGGCAACTATGGACAGGCACTCCGCACGGCTTACTGGAAGACTCCCGCCTTGCAACCCCTCATGCCGTTTATCGACAGCAAAGCTCCGAAGGCTGCAAAGTCGGTCAAGGTGGACTGGACCATGCAGGGGCCCGTGCTCAAATGGAAGCAGCCAAAGGGTAAGAAGTGGGACGATGAGGTAAATCGTTATGTGGTCTATCGTTTCCTGAAGGGTGAAAAAGTAGACCTAAATGACGCCTCTAAGATCGTAACTGTGACCTATGACACCAGTATTCAGCTGCCTTATCGCGGTGGCGACAGCCAATACGTCTATGTAGTGACAGCTCTCGACCGGATGAGCAACGAAAGCAAGGGCGTAAAGAAAAAGGTAAGACTTTGAAGTCTTACCTTTTTTATTTATAGTATTGGGAGTTTGTTGTCGTAATCTTATTCCTTGAAGAGGTCATCTAAGAAGGTATCCAGGTCCTTCTCAAGTCCTTCCATCAAGTCACCGCCTATGATTACGGTGTCGTCGTCAGCCAGATAGAGCTCAGCTATTGGTGCTTTGTCGTCGTCTTCGAGAACGAAACTGTATGGCTTCATGATACCCATGTTGTCCACCACTTCGCTGTTGCGCTTCAATTCGTCGCGCAGAATGAGCGTCACGCAGTCGAAGAAATCCTCGTCTTTATTGTCAATCCATTGCTCAATGACGCAGCGGTTCACTTCTTCATCGTCGTCGTCGAAGGCAAGCAGCTCACCACTGTCTTGCGATACACGGAGATGGATGTCAGTAATGATGCTTGTTTCCTCGTCGGTAGGAAACTTTTGTGCTATCTTCTTGATGGCGCGTTCAATCTGCTGGATGGTTTGGTTAGTCGGTTTCATGCTCAGGTTTCTATCAGTTCTCTAATTACATGCAAATATACTTCAATTCGTCGGAACGGCAAAACATTCGGGCAAAAAAAACGGCTTGCCGGCTCATTTTTCTGCTCTGGGCATCGTTTTCAGACTTACCTTCCAACGTTTTTGCCCGTCCTGCTTCACGACGAGAAGCCTGTAGTCATCCTCTTTGGCCATGTGTGGCTTTCCTCCAATGGTATCCATTTTCAGATAGTTGTGCACGCTGAGGTTGACAAAGGCAGCCGTATCACCATCATAAGCGACGTCGCCCAGCTCGATAGTGGCTCTTTCCTCTTGTTGATTGATGAAGTCTATGTCGTCTTGAGTGAGCTGGCTTGCGGCATAGCTGATCCACTGTCTGGACTCGGGCGTACAGAACTTCTCTGCCAGATGGTACTGACAATTGAAGTAGACCGTGGCAAACGAGTCGACGGTAGCCAGTAGCTGTCGCTCACTGCCATCGGCTTGATGCTCGCACGAGGCAGTAGCGAACATGAAGGACACGGCAACGCCGACGGCCGAAAACATTTTCGATATATGTTTTAGAATTCTCAAATACATATAAAAAGATTAAATTTAGGACAAAGGTATAAAAAATCTTTGGTTATTTCAAGTGTTTTGCTTACTTTTGTACTAAAATAACAACTACAATGCTGAAATTCATTTCTTTTGGCAGTGGCAGCAGTGGTAATTGCTACATGCTATATACAGAAAATGATGCGCTGCTTGTTGACCTTGGAATAGGTTTGAGAACGCTCAAAAAATACATTCGCGAGTATGGCCTATCGCTTGCGAAAGTTAGTGCTTTGCTGGTTACTCACGATCATGCTGATCATGTAAAATCAGTAGGTAAGATGAGTTCTGATTTGCAGATTCCTGTCTATACCACCAGGAAGGTACATGTGGGAATAGACAACAATTATGTGGTGAGAACAAAAATCACGCCGCAGCGTGCCCGTTGTATCGAGCCGGATACTCCCCTCATTCTGGGCGATTTCGTCATCACTCCATTCTGTGTGCCTCACGATAGCTCCGATAATGTTGGCTATCGCATCGAGCACGATGGCATCGTCTTCTGCATTATGACCGACATTGGCTATCTGACTGACCAGATGCGGGCCATGATTAGTGATGCCAACTATCTCGTCATTGAGGCCAACTACGATGCAGAGATGCTTTCGGCGGGACCTTATCCTGAGCATCTGAAGCAGCGCATTGTGGGTCCTGGGGGCCATCTGTCAAATGAAGAATGTGGAAAGGTGTTGGCCGAGCATGCCACAGGCAAGTTGCGTCACGTGTGGCTGTGCCATCTTAGTGAAGAGAATAACCATCCAGAATTGGCTCGAAAGACCGTCGAGCAGATTCTTCGTAGCTATGGGATTGTGGCAGGAAAGGACTTCAAGCTCGATGTCCTGAAACGAAAGATACCCACGGGAGTGTTCGAACTCGAATAACCTGTTTTCCTATGCGTTTAATACGTGTCGGAGTTAGAGGTGGAACGTCCTATTTCGAGGAATCGTCCAAGCTTGTAGAACTTGAAAAGCGTTAGCGATGGCTCGTTGCTAAGAAGGTTTTGAAGCCACTTTTGCTTATACATTTTATATATATATAATACTGCGTCTGAAAGGTGTAAGGTTTTCAGACGGCGTGCCATCGTGAGTAGTCGTGAATAGCCTTTCAGTTCTTCGCTGAAAAGGTGTAGCGTTGAGAGACTCTCTTCGGTTTTATGGAGAAATGCCTCGTTGGTTTCAAATCGGTCGAAGGCCACGGGGTTGTCAATATGGCTGATGGCGATGCCATCTTCTTTCAGCCGTTTTCCCCACAACACATCTTCATAGCCATAGCGCCGGAATCGTTCGTCAAGGGGGTGTTGCAGGAACAGGGAACGACTCACCAGGAAGTTCGACGTGTGGAAATCTTGTTCGGGTTGTTTCAGTCGTTGTTCCAACGTATGATTCGGTTCGTTGGCTTTCTCGTAGCGAAAGCGCAGGTTGCCACGCAGGTTTTCGGCATCGCCTTCCACTACATAGCCTCCATAGATGGGGTTGCCCTCTGCCTGCAGATAGTTGAAGATGAAGTCGGAACGCACGATGCCCATGCCGCTGTCAACAAAAAGCAACCACTCGTAGCGTGCTTCCTGGGCCAAAAAGTTACGAATGGCAGCTCGCCCCACATTGTTTTCCCTTCTTATGTAGCGGCAATTCGTCATGCGATCGATAGCCCGATTGGCCTCAACGACATTCTCATCGGTAGAAGCATCATCGGCCACAATGATTTCGAAGCGTAAATCACCTATGGATTCTGCCTGCTGCATCAGCGTGTTCACGCTGTCGGTGCACACATCATTGTAGGTCGGTATCAGTATCGATAGTTCTTTCTTCTGCTGCATTTTATTTATGAGTGTCGTTGAGTTTATCCTTCAGGTACTTGCCAGTAAGGCTTTCCTTGCATGCTGCCACCTCTTCAGGCGTTCCAATGCAGACGATATCACCGCCTTGGTTTCCGCCGTCAGGTCCAAGATCAATGATGTGGTCGGCACACTTAATCACCTCTAGATTATGTTCAATAACGATAATGCTGTGGCCACGTTCAATAAGGGCATTGAAGGCATTGAGCAGTCTTCGTATGTCGTGGAAGTGCAGGCCTGTAGTTGGCTCGTCGAAGATGAATAGCGTGGGATCCTGTCGTTCCATGCCGATGAAGTAGGCCAGTTTCACACGTTGGTTCTCACCACCGGAAAGAGTTGATGAGTTTTGTCCAAGCTTGATGTATCCAAGACCCACGTCAGCCAATGGTTGAAGCCTGCTCGTGATGGCCTTTTCGCCATATTGACCAAAGAATTCAATGGCTTCGCCGACCGTCATGTTCAGTACATCGTCGATATTTTTCCCATGATAGCGTACATCAAGGATGTCACGTTTGAAGCGATGGCCGTGGCACGACTCACATTCCAGTACGAGATCGGCCATGAACTGCATTTCAACCGTGATGACACCGGCTCCCTTACATTCTTCGCAACGGCCTCCGTCGGCATTGAACGAGAAATACTGCGGGCTGAAGTTCATCTGCTTGGCCAGTGGCTGCTCAGAGAATAGCTGGCGTATGGCATCGTACGCTTTCACGTAGGTGGCTGGGTTGGAGCGGGTACTCTTGCCAATAGGATTCTGATCCACCAATTCCACATGGCTGATGTGCTGCCAGTCGCCTTCCAAGGCAACGTATTCGCCAGGCAGATCGGCCACTTCGTCAAGGTGTCTTTTCAGTGCAGGGTAGAGAATGCCCTTCACGAGCGACGACTTTCCAGATCCGCTGACACCCGTTACGACGGTGAAGACGTTCAGGGGGAACCTGACGTTGATGCCACGAAGGTTGTTCATTCGGCACCCCTTCAGTTCGATAGCCATGTTCCATGGGCGGCGTGACAGTGGTACCTCGATGGTCTCCTCGTGTGTCAGATATTTGATAGTGTGCGAACGTGGATAGCGTTTCAGCAGTTCATCATTGTCGGTGTCGTTGACGATGCTCATGGGACCATCAAAGACAATCTCGCCTCCCAGCCTTCCTGCATCTGGACCGACATCGACGAGATAGTCGGCTGCGCGCATCATTTCTTCGTCGTGTTCCACCACGATGACGGTATTACCTAAGTCTTTCAAGTCCTTCAACACCCCAATCAAGCGATTCGTGTCGCGGCTATGCAGGCCTATGCTGGGCTCATCGAGGATATATAGCGAACCTACAAGCGACGAACCAAGCGAAGTGGTCAGGTTGATGCGTTGACTTTCGCCGCCACTCAGCGTATTCGATGTTCGGTTTAGCGTCAGGTAGTTCAATCCAACTTCCGACAGGTAGTTCAATCTGTTTTTTATTTCCGTCAGCAGTCGACGTGCCACTTCTGTTTCATGGTCGTCCAACTGTAGCATCTCGAACCATTCACGGAGTTTGCCAATAGGCATCTCCACGAGATCGGCAATCGACTTACCACCAATCTTTACCCACGTAGCTTCTTCCTTCAGTCGGGTGCCATGGCATTTTGGGCAAATTGTCTTTCCACGATAGCGGCTCATCATCACGCGGTATTGGATTTTGTATTGATTCTCCTTCACCATTTGGAAGAAGGCATCAATAGAAACCTGTTCATGAATGTCCTTGTGGCGTTCAGATGGAAGTCCATGCCAGAGCATGTCCTTCTCTTCGCGTGTCAGATCGTAGTATGGTTTGAATATGGGGAAGTTATCGCGTGCAGCACGCCTGCAAAACTCCTCGCGCCATATGCCCATCTTGTCGCCATGCCAGCACTGTACGCATCCATCGTAGACGCTCAATGATGAGTTGGGCACTACCAGTTTCTCGTCGATGCCAATAATACTGCCAAAGCCTTCGCAAGTAGGGCATGCTCCCACAGGCGAATTGAACGAGAACGTCTGGTCGGTGGGCTCTTCGAAGGTCATTCCGTCAGCCTCGAAGCGAGTGGAGAAATCGTAGCATAGGCCTGAAGGCAGGAAAACGAGACGGCACATGCCGTGTCCCTCATACATGGCAGTCTCACACGAATCAGTCAGACGCGACAGGGCATCTTTGGCAAAGTCAACCTTCATACGGTCGATGAGCAACCAAAGGGGCGAGCTTCCAGGATTACGTGGATCCAGTTCCGACTCAGAAGGAGCTGTCGTGAAGTCGTAGTCTTCGATGCGCACAGGCTCGTTGCCTATCCATAGGCGCGCATAGCCTTGCTTCAATTCCATGTCGAGTTGCTGTTTCAACGTGCGTCCTTCACTCACCACAACGGGTGCCAGAACCACGAACCGTGTGCCTTCAGCGTATTGTCGTGTACATTCTATGATGTCTTCGGTCGAATGTTTCTTCACCTCTTGTCCTGAAATGGGCGAATAGGTTCGTCCGATGCGTGCAAAGAGCAGGCGCAGGTATTCATAGATTTCGGTGGAGGTGCCCACTGTTGAGCGTGGATTGCGTGCGATGGTCTTCTGTTCGATGGCAATGGCAGGTGGGAGTCCCTTTATGAAGTCACATTCAGGTTTGCTCATGCGCCCCAGGAACTGGCGGGCATAGGAGGAGAGAGACTCCACGTAGCGGCGTTGTCCCTCGGCATATAGCGTGTCAAAGGCCAGCGACGATTTGCCCGAGCCGCTGACTCCCGCCACGACCACAAGTTGGTTGCGTGGTATGTTGAGGCTCACGTTTTTCAGGTTGTTGACGCGGGCTCCTTTTATTTCAATATATTTGTCCATATTTGGTTTGCTACTTTTCCAGCTTACAAAATTACGCTTTTCCCGCCACGTTTCAAAATCTTTGGCATGATTTTTCAAATTTCCTTCTGCAAAAGTGTTATTATTCTGCAAAAAATATGTAACTTTGCACCCATAGAAAAAGACAACCTAAACAAATGAAAACATCGAAAACAACGTCGGGCATCATATGCCTGGTCATCGTCGTTGGGCTCTTCGCCATTCTAGGCATAATAATGGGTGCTGCTCAGATGCTTAATACCGTGATGCATACGGCTCATGACTTGTTGCTGAACACCGTGTTCTACTTGATGGCAATCTGTGTCCTGACGGGTGCCATTGGCAAGGTGTTTGTGGAATTTGGCGTGGTCGACCTGCTCGAAAAGATGCTTCGCCCCCTCATGCGCCCGCTCTTCAATCTGCCTGGTGTGGCGTCGTTGGGTGCGGTGATGACGTTTCTGAGTGACAATCCGGCTATTATCACACTCTCGAAAGACAAGCGTTTCTCCAGCTATTTCAAGAAATATCAGTTCATATCGCTGACCAACTTCGGAACTGCCTTTGGCATGGGACTCATCGTCATCATCTTCATGATAGGGCAGGGATACCTTGCTGCACCATTGATAGGACTGTTCGGGGCATTCTGTGGGTGTATAGTGTCGACGCGCCTCATGCAGCATTACGTACTGAAAGCCTACCCGCAATATGCAAATGAAGATGTGACCAAGCTTGAAGGTGGGCAGGAGACGCTCATGCCTGAGGTGGAACACAAAGAGACGAAGTCGCTCTTCCTGCGCATTCTCAATGCTTTGCTCGATGGAGGACGTTCGGGTGTGGACATCGGTATCGCCATCATACCTGGCGTATTGATCATTTCAACGCTTGTCATGGTGCTTACCTTTGGTCCTTCGGCTGATGGTACGTACACAGGAGCTGCCTATGAGGGTACGCAACTGCTGCCCCTTTTGGCCGAAAAAATTGACTGGTTGTTCCGCTGGTTGTTTGGTTTCACCGATCCACATCAGGTGGCATTCCCCATAACGGCGCTTGGCGCTGTGGGCGCAGCTCTCTCGTTGGTGCCCAACTTCATCGCCCAAGGATGGGTAGACGGCAACGCCATCGCTGTGTTCACTGCCATTGGTATGTGCTGGAGCGGCTACCTGAGCACCCATACGGCCATGCTCGACTCGTTAGGCTATCGTGAACTGACTTCGAAAGCCATTATTTCCCACACGTTTGGAGGCATCGTCGCCGCCATCGTGGCCCACTGGGTTTACTTTGTTTACATGCTTTTCTGAATAGGGATTACCTTTAGTATTATAAAGATAATAGTTTTCGTTCAGTAGGTTTGTACGAAATCAAGACACAACAAAGCCATTGTCCTTTAGAAAGCATAGCTATTGTCCTGTGTAAAGCATAGCCTTTGCCTCTCTAAAGCAATGCTTTTGTACCCTATAAAGCACTGCTTTTGTACCCTATAAAGCACTGCTTTAGCATCATAAAGGCATAGCTTTTGCAGCATAAAAGCATAGCTATTGCGGTATAATAGCAACGCTCTTGAAGTATAATAGCATTGCTCTTGCTGCTTCATCTCATTCCTCTTGTGCCAACATCACACCACGCTGTAGGGGCAGACTCCCGTGTCTGCCCGTATACAGATCGTGCCCCTACACTGGACATTGGCTGGATTGCTTTCCGATAACATCATCACTGGCAGACACGGACATCTGCCCCTGCACGTGGCTATCGTGGTTTCCTCTCTACTTGGGGTGGGCTGGAGTGAGGACATACATGGTTACATGTGGCCGTGGCTTCCCTCATTTCTTTACTCGCTTCGTGCAGAAAGACTCCTTGAGTGTCGAGCGTTCCTATGATGATCACTATTCCTGCTGATTAAAGGACATCTTCCATTTCATGGCCTTTGTTTGACCGGTTGGAAAGATACACAAAAAAAGCCTTCCGATTGGAAGGCTTCTGCGGTGCGTACGAGACTCGAACTCGTGACCTCCTGCGTGACAGGCAGGCATTCTAACCTACTGAACTAACGCACCTCAATGTGCAAAAGGAAATTTATTGATCCGCTTTCAGAAGCGGTGCGTACGAGACTCGAACTCGTGACCTCCTGCGTGACAGGCAGGCATTCTAACCTACTGAACTAACGCACCATTCTTAGGCTCTTCCTTATTTGCGGATGCAAAGGTAGTGATATTTTTTTGTTCCACCAAATCTTAAGGCACTTTTTTTATAAAAAAGTTTGCATTAGCCTTGCATCACGATATTCTTTGCCATCGAAGAGCCAAGACTTGAGCGTTCCTCCGTCGCGGAATCCCATTTGCTGGAACAAGTGGAGCGAAGCCTGGTTCTCGCTGTCGATGAGCACATAGAGCTGATGCAGGTGCCAAAAGCGACGCGCATAGTCTATGATGGCAGCAATGGCAGCATGCCCATAGCCTTCGTTGCGGAAAGGTTTCTTGACGACGATGCCCAGTTCGGCACGCATGTTTTGAGGATCGAAGTTGACCACATCGACCAGTCCTATCTTCTTTTTGTCTTCGCCAACAATCATCAAACGCACCTGACGGTCGGCATAGATGTCGGCCGAGGCATTTGCGATGTAGTCGTGGAGTGCATAGCGAGAGTAGGGGACGTTGGTCTGGCCGACGTTCCAAATCTCGGTATCGTTCTCAATGGCATAGAGTTCGTCGAGGTCTTCAGGTTCAAGTGCTCGTAGTGTGATTTGTGGAAGGTTCATTTCAGGATTTCTGCTGTTGTGACAATGGTGTTGAACTCTGGCAGGTAGGTACCTATCTTCACGTTCTTGAATGATTGCCGGGCAAACAGCTGGAAGATGTCTTCGAAGCTGTATGCTGATGTGTCGTAGACGGCATAGATATTCCGTTCTGTGGGCAGAGGCATGTTGAGGTGTCCGTCGGGCAGCGATTGGCTGTCGCCTTCATGGAACTCGGCATCGAGTCCTTTTGCCATAGCCAGTTGCCGGCAGTCTTCCAGATGGTCTTCCTGTCCGATGAAGACGTAGAACGGCGACTGAGAACGCTTTTTGTTGACGAAGCCAAGGCTCTGGCGGGCACGGACCAGCTGCATGCGGCACAACTCCATCATGGCCTTAGCATAGATGGCTGTCTTGATAGGTATGGTCAGGAACAAACTGGCATGAGCATAGTGCTTGCGGAAGAAGATGAGCATAGCGTCGTAGAAGACGTGGACATAGCGGAACGACGACTTCTGTGTTGACTCTCCCTTGTAGTGCAGGATGGTAGCTGGAACATACCAGTTCTCGAAGCCTCCCTTGATGAGCCTGTAGCTCAGGTCGATGTCCTCGCCATACATGAAGAAGTCCTCGTCGAGCAGGCCGACTTTGTTGAGAGCTTCCCGACGCAACAGGCAGAAGGCACCGCTGATAACCTCTATTTGTGCAGCTTGGTCCCAAGGAAGGTAGCTCATGTAGTAATGACCGAATTTGCGACTTTTTGGAAAACGTGCACATAGGCCGCTCATCTTGTAGAAAGCAACGATAGGCGTAGGCAGCCCGCGGCGCGATTCATTAGCGTTTGTGCCAAAGTCGCTGAGCATACGGACTCCAAGTCCACCGGCATTCGGGTGCTGGTCCATGAAATCGAGCACCTGAGTTATCGTAGTTTCGCCCACGATGGTATCGGGATTGAGCAACAACACATAGTCGCTTTGCGTCTGCCTGATGGCGATGTTGTTGGCTCGTGCAAATCCATGGTTGTGGTTGCTTGCTATGACGTTGACCTCAGGAAACGATTCGCGGACGAAGTCGACGGTATCGTCGTGTGAGTGGTTGTCGACGACGTAGACCTCAGCTTCGATTCCACGAAGCGAGCGGCGCAGGGAGAGCAGGCATTGAGCCACGTAGCCTCTGACGTTGTAGCTGACGATGACGACGGTTAGTTTCATGGGCATTGCTGTTTTCTTGGGTAATCTGGGCCGAAGGGCTCAGGGTGTCATGCTTTCTCTTCCACTTCGCTTTGGCATCGGCTCATGCTGGGATAGACGAAGAACAGACATATAAACAGGATGATGGCGAGGTAGCCGAATGCGGCGTGCATATAGACGTAGTAAAGCACGGCATTGATGAACATGGGCAGGCAGAGCATGTCGAGCCTGATGATGCCCCATCTGGCAAGAGCTTGCTCGCGTTTCTGCAGCAGGTCGGTCTTCACCTTATTAAACTTAAAGAGGCGGAGTGCCAACGGGATGATGCAGATGGTGAGCAGTTCCATGATGGTGAGCAGGTAGAACTCGGTTTTTGTGTCGCCCTTGAATCTGTCGTAGGGCATGAAATTGGTTTCGCCCGTCAGGATGACAATTGCTACGACGACAACGTTGCTCCAGAAGACGATCATCAACATTCTTTGTACTTTATTCATGTTATCAGTTTGCTTTTGATGTTTATTTTGTCAGGGGAGTCCTATTCAGGATGGAGCGTCCCAAAGTCACTTCGTCGGTGTATTCAAGTTCGTCGCCCACGCTGATGCCTCGGGCAATAACCGAGATGCGGACACCAGTATGGCTGAGCCGGCGTGAGATGTAGAAGTTGGTCGTGTCGCCCTCCATCGTCGAGCTCAGCGCGAGAATGACCTCGTTGATGCCACCTTGCTCAATACGGCTGACGAGAGAGTCGATTTCTATGTCAGAAGGTCCTATCCCGTCCATGGGCGAGATGATGCCACCCAACACGTGGTAGAGCCCGTTGAACTGCTGCGTGTTCTCGACAGCCATCACATCTTGAATGTTTTCAACGACACAGATGACGGAGCGGTCGCGCCGATGGTCACTACAAATGGGACAGACATCGTCGTCGCTGATGTTATGGCAAACGCTGCAATAGCGAACATCGTGCTTCAGGTGTACCAGTGCGTCGGCAAAAGCATCAACTTCCTCCACATCCCTACGCAGCAGGTGGAGTGCCAGCCGCAGCGCGGTCTTGCGTCCAATTCCTGGCAGTTTCGACAACTCCTGTACTGCCTTTTCAAGGAGGGTTGACGGATATTGCTGTTCCACTCTGTTGTTTATTTATAAAACCTATTACCTGTTACCTATTACCTATTACCTATTACCTTTTCCTCATCCACGTGAAGAACCATGCTGTGGCTATGAGCAGCACAACGATGCTGCCCGTATAGGAAATCGCCGGACTCAGGCCGAATGCCTGTTTCGAGATGAGCAGGAATGTCGAGCAGACAACCGTCATGAACAGGGCAGGGATGAGCGTCATCCAGAAAGGCTTCTTCGACTGTACTAGGTAGACGGTAGCTGTCCAGAGGGTGAATACGGAAAGCGTCTGGTTGGACCATCCGAACCAACTCCAAATCTTCTGGAAGCCGTCAGCATCGGCCATCTGCCACATCAGCATGCAAATGCCAGCTGCGAACATGGGAATGCAAATCATCAGACGGCGTCGAATGGAGTGTTGCTCGAAGTGCAGGAAATCGGCTATGATGAGTCGGGCACTTCTGAAAGCCGTATCGCCACTTGTGATGGGTGCAGCGACAACACCCAGCAAGGCTAGGATGCCGCCGAAGAGGCCTAACCAGTCGTTGCAGACAATACTGACAACACGTGGAGCCGACGTGTGTGCGCCGCTATCCTTAGCTGCTTCCATGAGCTGGTATCCAGGAGTCGGGTCGTTGTAGAAGAAATACATGGCCACCGTAGCCCAGATCAGGGCGACGATGCCTTCGGTTATCATGGCTCCATAGAAGATGGGGCGAGCCATGCGCTCGTCTTTAACGCAGCGGGCCATGAGCGGACTCTGTGTGGCATGGAAACCACTAATGGCTCCACAGGCTATTGTGATGAAAAGACAGGGGAATACGGCGTCGGTAAATCCAAGCGTCTCGGCACCACGATTGCTCAAGCCATCCCAAACTTCGGGTAATGCAGGCATCTTCACGAAGAGCGCAATCATCAAAGCCACTGCCATGAACAGCAGCGAGAAGGCAAAGAGCGGATAGATGCGTCCGATAATCTTGTCAACGGGCAGCATCGTGGCGAAGATATAGTAGATGAAGATGAGTGCTATCCAGAACGTGTTGTGCCCTAGGAAGCTGCTGATGGCCTTGGGTTCCCAGATGTGTGTGAGAATTTCGGCCGGGCTATAGACGAACACTACGCCAACCATCATCAGCAACAGCACGGAGAACACAAGCATGACCTTCTGCGTCTTGCTACCAAGGTAAACACCGACGAGGTCGGGCAGGTTGGCCCCGCCATGGCGTATGGAAAGCATGCCGCACATATAGTCGTGGACAGCACCTGCAAAGATGCATCCGAAGACAATCCACAGATAGGCCACAGGACCAAACTTGGCACCAAGAATGGCTCCAAAGATAGGGCCTGTGCCGGCAATGTTCAGGAATTGAATCATGAACACTTTCCAGTTGGGCATGGCGATGAAGTCAACACCATCGGCCTTGGCCACGGCTGGGGTAGGACGGTCGTCGGGGCCAAACACCTTTTCGACGAACTTTCCATAGATGAAATAGCCCAAGACGAGGGCTACCAATGATAAGATAAACGAAATCATATTCCTGTTTTTTGTTTATTATTTCTATATATAATCTGCAAAGATACGAAAAGGTTGCGAATAAGCCATCAAAAATCCAAATTTATTTTGTAACTTTGCAGAATGAAAATGCAGAAAGACGATTCCATTCGAAAAAATCATATGATAAGACATATACTCCAAGTCGTTCGTCGAGGCCAATTCTGTGCCTTCCTGCTTGTGGCAATACTATGTATGCTGCCAAACGTTAGGGTGCAGGCTGGCGGACGAGGACTTCCCGGTGGCTATTGCGATGCTTTTTGGGGTACATCACCCAAATATGAGGTGCGTGCTGTGTGGCTTGCCACGATCGGAGGCATAGACTGGCCACACTCCTATGCCAACGGTTCGGCTTCCAGCATAGAGCAACAGCAGAAGGAACTCACGCGAATACTCGACCAACTGAAGGCTGCCGGAACAAATGTGGTGCTTTTGCAGACACGTGTGCGCGGTACAACCATCTATCCTTCGAGCATGGAGCCTTGGGATGGCTGTCTGAGCGGCAATCCCGGCAAGAGTCCAGGCTACGATGCCCTTCAGTTTGCCATCGACGAGTGCCATAAGCGAGGCATGCAGCTTCATGCGTGGGTGGTGACGATTCCCGTGGGCAAATGGACGTCGGCTGGCTGCATGGCACTGCGCAAGCGCTATCCTAAGCTGATCAAGAAGATAGGACCTGACGGCTATATGGATCCTGAGAGCATACAGACAGGAACCTATCTGGCTGATATCTGCGAGGAAATCGTCAGTCGCAACGATGTGGATGGAATCCATCTGGACTATATCCGCTACCCGGAAACGTGGAAGCTGAAGGTTTCCCGGCAGCAAGGGCGCCGAAACATTACGTCCATAGCAACAGCCATCAGCCAGCGAGTGAAGCGTCTGAAGCCATGGGTAATGATGAGTTGTTCGCCCATTGGCAAGGCCGAGGACCTGAGTCGCTATTCTTCGCGCGGATGGAATGCCCGCACGACGGTATGCCAGGACGCCCAAGAGTGGCTTCGTACGGGTGTGATGGATGCGCTTTTCCCGATGATGTACTTCCGTGACAACAACTTCTATCCGTTTGCCATCGACTGGAAAGAGCGTTCCTATGGTAGGATTGTGGCTCCAGGCATGGCCACCTACATGCTTGACCGACGTGAAGGGAACTGGCCACTCGTGACGGTCACGCAGGAGATGAACGTGCTTCGGCAACTTGGTCTCGGGTTGACTCACTTTCGTAGTAAGTTCTTGACTGACAATATAAAAGGTATCTATGCCTTTACGAAAAGGTTTAACGAGATTCCTGCACTTGTCCCGCCGATGACTTGGTGCTCGTCAACAGCACCAGAGGCACCTGCAAACCTTGAATTGCGAACGGTGAAAGGTGGCGGCGTGGCACTCTCGTGGACCTCGGATGCTGAACGAAATCAGGCTGCGGCTAAGGGAGGCTTGCTCTATAACGTCTATGCCAGCCGTACATGTCCCGTTGATGTCAGCGATGCCGGCAATTTGCTCGCAACGCGTCTGCAGGTTAACAGTCTTGTTGTTGAACCGAAGGGCACAAAACCCGCGCAGATGTTCTACGCCGTAACAGCTGTCGATAGGTTTGGCAACGAGAGCCAGCCTCGTCAAAGTCATGCTTCAGGAAGCACAGGTGCTTCGAGTATCGATGCTCTGCTGCAACATCCTTCGATGCTCAGGTGTGATGGGCGACGACTATTGCTGCCTGAGAAACCAGCCAGCTTGGACGCCGATATGCTCAGCATAGAGACACTGCAAGGCAAACCTTTGGCAACGCGGGCCTACAGTGGCCAGTACATCGACGTGAGTAGTATTCCTGAAGGCATGTATCAGTTGCGTTCGCTCAACAAAAAGGGTGTCACACATCGCCTTGGGTTTTTCGTGGTCCGCAGGCGATAGTCTCATCCTATTCAAACTAAAACATGAAAATAAAGGTACGCATAAAGCATTTAAAAATAAAAAAATGCTTTGGACAAGAATTTATTGATTCTCAGTTAAAAGGAATCGATAAATATGATAAATGTGATTTAATATGGTCACATACTTTCAAGATGCCAAACTTGTCTTTGTTCTTGCTGGAAAATAATGAAATCGTTGAAAAAAAATATTTCATTTATCATTATGTCCGGAGAACGTTGTACTATTGTCGTAACTGATAAAACGTCTATCGTAACTGATAAAGCATCTGTTGTAACAAAAAAAGCATAGCCTTGCCGAAGCGAAGCTATGCTTTTATGTTTGTTGATGTGAGTCGCGACTACTCTTTGCGTTCCTTTTCCTTGATATAGCCGTGGCGGTAGGCGTAGAGCAGATGCTGCAAGTCGCGAATCTGTCGGCTCAAGTCACGGCCTTTATCTGTATCGGCCACCAACATGCGATGGTTAGCCATCTCCACGATCTGCCGCGTTGACTTGATGTCGGTGCCACGACGGATGGCATCGGTAACGCTCAGGAAAGGCTCGTGCTGAACCAGTTCGAAACCGCGGCTGTGGTAGACGAGCGTGTAGCCTGCTATGCCCGTCGTCTTGTGGTAGGCTTGTGAGAAGCCACCGTCGATGACCATCAGCCTACCGTCGGCCTTAATGGGGTTCTCGCCCTCGGCTGCATGTACGGGCACGTGGCCATTGATGATGTGGCGAGGCTCGTCGCTGATGCCGAATGCGTCCATGATGTGTTCCATCACTTCACGTTCGTCGCGCAGACGGAAGTAGTTGCCTTTCTCTTCTTTCCACGTATCGCGGTCGCTCAGGAAGTAGCGCTCGTAGGTAGCCATCTTCGACTTGTCGAACAACGGGCTGTTAGGTCCGCACCACAGATAGAGGAAGAAGTCGATGGCAGACTGGCGTTCCTGTCGGTCGCCATCAGGCTGGAAGGCAGTCCGTATGGCAGTCTCGATGTTTTCGAACAGCTCCTTGCCAGCGCCCATGTCGAGCACTTCGCGCAGCGTTCCATCGTTGTTCAGGGGTATTGAGGCGTGGAACATGAGGTTGCCGTTGCAGATGTTGTACATCGAACCATGCCTGAGCAGCAGTCGCATGTGGCTCTGCAGCTTCTCGCTGACGCGGAACGAGTGGTGGAGTTTCTTCATGAGTTCGCGCTCTTCGGGGCTGATCTCCAACGAGAAGCCCGTCGAATAGAGCTCTGCGCGCTCCTGCATTTGCCATTCAGGATGGCGTCGGTAGGTTTCGGCCTCGAACTTGAATTGCAGGATGCTGATGGCCTTGTGCATCTGAGCCATCAGCCTGCTCGTCTTCTCGTCAAGTTCGCGTGCGCCTCCGCTGGTGATGGGGGCAAAGCCTGTACATTCGTCGTCGTCATATTGTTCCATGGCCCACGTTGCCAGCGGCAGCAGACTGATGCCATAGCCATCCTCCAGCGTGCGCATGTTGGCATAGCGCAGCGACAGCCTGATGACGTTGCAGATGCATGCGTCGTTGCCAGCTGCCGCTCCCATCCACAGGATGTCGTGGTTTCCCCACGTGATGTCCCATTTGTGGTACTGGGCCAGCGTGTCGAGAATGATGTGGGCACCCGTTCCGCGGTCGAAGATGTCGCCGAGGATGTGCAGCTGGTCGATGGCCAGACGCTGAATGACTCCCGCGATGGCACAGATGAAGTCGTCGGCACGTCCTGTGGAGATGATGGTGGAGATGATCACGTTCACGTAGGCAGCCTTGTTGTGGTCGTCGGTGCTTTCGTGGAGCAGCTCCTCGATGATGTAGGCGAAGTCCTCGGGCAGGGCCTTGCGCACTTTCGAGCGGGTGTACTTGCTCGAGACATCGCGGCAGACGCTCACCAGCTGGTGGATCGTGATGTGATACCAGTCGTTGATGTTGTCCTCCTGAGCCTTCACCAGCTGGATCTTCTGCTCAGGGTAGTAGATGAGGGTGCAGAGTTCGCGCTTCTCGTTCTCGCGGAGCGTGTTGCCAAAGATGTCGTTCACCTTTCGCTTGATGTTGCCCGATGCATTCTTCAGCACGTGCTGGAAAGCCTTGTACTCTCCGTGCAGGTCGGCCAGGAAATGCTCGGTGCCCTTGGGCAGGTTGAGTATGGCCTGCAGGTTGATGATTTCCGTCGATGCCTCGGCAATCGTGGGAAAACGCTGCGAAAGCAGCTGCAGGTAGCGAAGGTCGCGTTTGATGTCGTTCTTCCTCATCGTCGTGGTTTGTTAGGGGTGGTACAGGCTGAAGGCCTTATGAGAAGTAGTTCTTGAACTTGTTGAAGATGGAGCGCTTCGTGGCACTATCGCCTTGGAAATTGTCGCTGTTGCGCATTTGCTCCAGTGCTTGACGCTCGTTGCGGTCGAGTGTCTTAGGCACATAGACGCTGATGTTGACGACGAGGTCGCCCTTGCCGTTGCCATAGCCTTGAACAGCAGGCAGTCCCTTTTCGCGTAGGCGCAAGGTCTTGCCGGGTTGCGTGCCTGGTTCTATCTTCACGCGCACCTTCTTGCCGTCGATGGTGGGAATCTCGACGTCGCCACCCAGGGCAGCTGTCGGGAAGTCGAGCAGAAGGTTGTAGATGACGTCCTGCCCGTCGCGGATGAAGGTATCGTTGGGTTCCTCCTCGATGAACACCTGTATGTTGCCGCTGACGCCGTTGTGAGGACCGGCATTACCCTTGCCTGGCACATTCACCACCATGCCTTGGGCAACACCTGCGGGGATAGTGATGTCGACGACTTCCTCGCCTTTCATGACGCCAGTTCCGCCACAATGGCGGCACTTGTTCTTGATGATGCTTCCTTCGCCGTGGCAGGTGGGGCACTCGCTCTGCGTTTGCATCATGCCCAGCAGCGAACGTACCGTACGAACGGTGTAGCCCTGTCCGTGGCAGGTGGGGCAGGTCTCGCTGCCGCTGCCGCCCTGAGCACCGCTGCCATGGCAATGCTGGCAGACCACGTCTTTCTTCAGCTTGAACTTCTTGGTGGTGCCTGTGGCCACTTCTTGCAGCGAAAGGCGCACCTTCAGCCGCAGGTCGGAGCCGCGGTATTGCTTCTTGCCGCCGCTGCTGGAACCTCCGAAGCCTCCAAATCCTCCGAAGCCACTGCCTCCGAAGCCGCCACGGCCGCCAAATACGTCGCCAAACATGGAGAAGATGTCGTCCATGGAGAATCCGCCTCCTGAGCTGAATCCTCCGAACCCTCCGCCCATGTTGGGTCCATCGAAGCCGAACTGGTCGTATTGCTGGCGTTTCTCCTTGTCGCTCAGCACGCTGTAGGCTTCGGCTGCCTCCTTGAACTTCTCCTCGGCTTCCTTGTTGCCGGGGTTACGGTCAGGGTGGTATTTAATGGCTATCTTTCGGTAAGCCTTCTTGATTTCATCATCAGTAGCTTGCTTACCGACGCCCAGCACTTCATAATAATCTCTCTTTGCCATATTGTTTTTGGAAGTTAATGAAGTTAAGGAAGATAAAGAAGTGAAAGGACGAAACCTTTATTTCTCAACTCTTCCGAACTCTTGACCTTTGAACGTCCGCAGGCCCTTGAACTTTGAATGTCCGCAGGCCCTTGAACCTTCTATTGTCCCACGGCCACCTTGGCATGACGGATGACCTTGTCGTTGAGCATGTAGCCCGTCTGGACGCAGTCGATGACCTTGCCTTTCTTATCGTCGCCCATGCCAGGCACCATGGCGATGGCCTCGTGGTAGTCTACGTCGAAGTCTTTGTCGTCGGTGTCTATTTTCTTCACGCCAAGGCCTTCGAGTGTCTTGACGAATTTCTTGAAGATAAGGTCCATGCCCTCCTTGATGGCGGCAGGGTCGTCGGTGTGGGTGTCGGCCAAGGCACGCTCGAAGTCGTCGAGGACTGGCAAAATGGCAGTAATGGTCTTCTCGCCGCCATTCAGTATCAGTTCGGCCTTTTCCTTGAGTGTGCGTTTCTTGTAGTTTTCAAATTCAGCAATGGTGCGCAGCAACTGGTCCTTGAGCTTGGCTATCTCGTCGAGAGCCGTGTCCAGCGGGTCCTTCTGTTCCACCTCGACGGTGACGTCGTCCGTGGCAGCATCTTCGGAGCCTTCCTCGGCCACCTGCACATCTTGTTCTTGCTGTTCTTCCTCCTTTTCGTTGTTGGCAGCCTGAGCCTTGTCGAGTTCTTCCTGGCTGCCGTCTTCAATATTGATATTCTTTTCTTCCATAGTGTTACGTTTATTGATTCTAAACAACCTCATACAAAATCCGTGCCAGTCTGTTTGCTTTGTCTTGTTCGTTGTTCTGGCTTAGGCTTGCTGGTACATGCGGGCCTTCTGCTCCTTGATCTGCTCGTCGTAGATGTAGTCGTCGTAGTCCATGAGCTTGTCAATGGTGCCCTGAGGTGTCAGTTCGATGATTCTGTCGGCCACGGTCTGGATGAACTCATGGTCGTGGGAGGCAAACAGGATGTTGCCCTTGAACTGGATAAGGTTGTTGTTGAATGCCTGAATGGACTCCAGGTCGAGGTGGTTGGTAGGCGTGTCCAGAATCAGGCAGTTGGCGTTCTTCAGCTGCATGCGTGCTATCATGCATCGCATCTTCTCGCCTCCGGAGAGCACGTTGACCTTCTTCTCCACTTCCTCCTGCTTGAACAGCATACGGCCCAGATAGCCCTTCATGACGACCTCGTTGCCGGGTCCATACTGCGAGAGCCAGTCGACCAGGTTTAGGTCGCTCTGGAAGAACTCGGTGTTGTCCAGTGGCAGATAGGCCGTGGTGATGGTGACGCCCCACTTGTAGGTGCCGGCATCGGCCTGCCTGTTGCCGTTGATGATTTCGAAGAGAGCCGTCATGGCCTTGGGATTGTGCGAGAGGAACACGGTCTTTTGGCCATGCTCGATGTTGAACGACACATTGTCGAACAGTACCGTTCCGTCGGTATCTACAGCCTTCAGTCCTTCCACTTCGAGAATCTGGTTGCCCGGCTCGCGTTCCATCTGGAAGATGATGCCGGGGTACTTGCGGCTCGACGGGCGTATTTCCTCGACGTTGAGCTTCTCGAGCATCTTCTTGCGCGAGGTGGTCTGCTTCGACTTTGCCACATTGGCAGAGAAGCGGCGGATGAACTCCTCCAGCTGCTTGCGTTTCTCCTCGGCCTTCATGCGCTGGTTCTGAGCCTGTCGCAGGGCCAGCTGGCTGGACTCGTACCAGAAGGAGTAGTTACCCGAGAATACGGTCACCTTGCCAAAGTCGATGTCAACAGTCTGTGTCGATACGGCATCGAGGAAGTGACGGTCGTGGCTCACCACGAGGACGCATTGCTCCAGCGAGCTCAGGTACTCCTCCAGCCACTGCACGGTGTCCAGGTCGAGGTCGTTGGTGGGCTCGTCGAGCAGCAGGTTGTCGGGATGGCCGAACAGGGCCTTGGCCAGCATGACGCGCACCTTCTCGTTATTGGAGAGCTCCGACATCTGCTTGTAGTGCTGAGCCTCCTTCACGCCAAGGTTCTGCAGCAGTTGGGCAGCCTCGCTTTCAGCCTCCCAGCCGTTCATCTCGGCAAACTTCAGCTCGAGGTCGGCGGCACGGTTGCCGTCTTCCTCGGTCATCTCGGGCTTGGCATACAGGGCCTCGCGCTCCTTCATGTTCTCCCAGAGTGGCTGGTGTCCCATGAGCACGGTGTCCATGACCGTAAACTCGTCGTACTTGAAGTGGTCCTGCGAGAGCACCGAGAGGCGTTCGCCCGGGCCCAGCTCCACGGTACCCTTGTTGGGCTCCAGCTCGCCGCTGATGGCTTTCAGCAGCGTCGACTTGCCGGCTCCGTTGGCACCGATGATACCGTAGATGTTTCCACTCGTAAACTTGATGTTCACGTCTTTGTAAAGGACTCGTTTTCCAAACTGGATAGCTAAATTCGATAATGTAATCATTCTTTCTCTATGTCTTTTTTTATGTTTCGCAAAACTTAAACCTCCTAAAGTTCCTAATTTGCCTGCAAAGGTACAAAAAAGTTTAGAGTTGAGAGTTGAAAGTTGAGAGTTTTTTGTAATTTTGCAGCCGAAATGAAGACAAACGCATATCAACAAGACCGCTACGACCATTATGTCGTCCAGGAAGCAGCTCCGTTGCTCGAGTGGCTGCTCTCGAACATGAAGGGTTCGAAAAGCAAAATCAAGGCTACGCTTCAGGGGCGTGGCATCAAGGTGAATGGCAAGGTGGTGACGCAGTTCGACTACCAGTTGGAGCCAGGTGCCAAGGTTTCGGTCAGCCAGACCAAGAAGAACGACAAGTTCAAGAGCCGCTATGTGAAAATCGTCTACGAGGACCGCTGGCTGGTGGTTGTCGAGAAGAACCCCGGCATCCTGTCAATGGCTGCAGGGCCCCGCTCGCTGAACGTGAAGAGTGTGCTCGACGACTATTTCCACAAGTCCCGCCAGTCGTGCAGGGCTCATGTGGTGCATCGTCTTGACCGCGACACCAGCGGATTGATGATCTATGCCAAGGACATGGAGACCGAGCAGATTCTGGAGCACAACTGGCACGACATCGTCTACGACCGTCGCTATGTGGCTGTGGTCAGCGGCGAGATGGCCGACGACGAAGGCACGGTGGCCAACTGGCTGCGCGACAACAAGGCCTACGTCACCTATTCCTCGCCCGTGGACAACGGTGGAAAGTATGCCGTCACACATTTCCACGTGCTCGACCGTACCACTGAACACTCGCTGGTTGAGTTCCAGCTGGAGACGGGACGCAAGAACCAGATTCGTGTACATACTGCCGACATGGGGCATCCCGTCTGTGGCGATTCGAAGTATGGCAACGGCGACGATCCCATTCACCGCCTGTGCCTGCACGCCTATGTGCTGTGCTTCTGGCATCCCATCACCCGCGAGCGCATGGAGTTCGAGTCGCCCATCCCTTCGCAGTTCCGTGCGCTGTTCAAATAGGGCAGGGGCCGTGTCCACGTGTAGGGGCAGACTCCTGTGTCTGCCCGAATGAATAACTCTTTTAACTCCTTAAATAACGATGTTGAACGACGATTTTATGCTCTATGCCCTGGCGCTTGTTGCCCTGGTCATAGGTGTGCTGATCATTAAGAAGGTAGCCAGCTGTCTCATCAAGATAGTTGTCTTGCTGGTGTTGCTGGCCATTGCCGGCTTCATCTACTACACCCAATTCTACGCTGGCGCATAGCCGAGTCTTTTGGGGGTGGCTTGTATTCCTTTTCGGGTGGAGAGAAAACGTTGCTCTTTGCCCCACGAAGTATAGCTCTTTTCACTCCAAAGCTATGCTCTTATCCTCCATAAAACGCCGCTCCGCCACCTGAAAAGCATAGCTCCGCTGCCTGTAAAGCACTGCTCTGCTGCCAGAAAAGCACCGCCCTGACGCCTTGACACCACCGCTCTGCCGGCACTCTACCACTGCCCCGAGGGCTCAATGGCGTAATTCCGCAGGAGCAAGACACCTCTTCATTTGGCTTAACAGCGGGCCCCGTAGGTACGAAGGCTTGGTTTCGTCGACGTTGTGCATACCTGCATCAGCCTCGCCCTGTCTTCTCCGGGCACTATGTACAGAAAGTCAAAGATCGCGCGGCACTCTTCTGCCATCTTGTTTCGAGCTCGTTTTTGTCACGGCCACCGGTTCTGCCATGACTCGCAAATCGAAGGCTTTCATTTCCCCTCATTGCTACCGCAAAGTTACAAAATAATCCACACACTACCAAATATTTACGCAAAAAAGTTTCAAGTATTTCTTGAAGTAATATTACACTTCGTGACATGAGAAAGTGGGAAAGTGGGAAAGTGGACATTTAGCTATTTTTGCAACAAGGGAAGTGAGAAAGTGGGCAAGTGGGCAAATGGACATTTAGCTATTTTGGGAACAAGGAAAGTGGACTTTTCTTAGTAAAAGTTTTTAATTATAATAAAATAATAATATATATAATAATAAATAATAATAGTATAATTATTCATTCTTATGTCTTCTTCTGTCCGAAAAATCAACCTCAAAACATCTAAATGTCCACTTGCCCACCCACTTTCTCCATGTTTATTGATGAAGGAAATAGAAGAAGATGTTTTTTTTCTGCAAATCAAGAGCTTGTTTCAATTATAATTTGTATGTTTGCAGAAAAGAGAAACACGTCCATGAAAAGCGAAGTCTATAAGAGGCAGAAGCCGTTTGCAGGATAGCTCTTTTATATAAATAAAGTGCAATTTACTTGGCAATTGCATATCCTATGGCAACTGCTGCTATCCCCAGGAATACACTTCCTGTTGCATAAAGCAAGAATAGAAGACAATTGTTGGCTTGTAGTAAGGCCAGGCTCTCTTTTGAGAATGTAGAGAATGTTGTAAAACCACCACAAAAACCTACCATCAGGAATAGTGAAAATGTAGGAGCCAGACTCTCTAATCGGCTCGTCACACCCCATAGAATTCCAATAAGCAGGCAGCCTACGATATTAGCGGTAAATGTTCCCCATGGGAAACTATTGTTAGCAAGAGGCATTAGGAGTGATATGAGGTATCGACAGATTCCTCCTATGCCACTTCCTATTCCAACTAAAACAAGATCTCTAATCATTTGCATAATTCCGTTTGGCAGTCTGTTTATGTTTGCAAAAGTAGATAATAAAATCAACAAATGCAAATCTTTTGAAGATAAATAAAGTTAGGGAACAACATAGCCTTAAATTAAGGTATGTCCTGACAAAGAAAAAAACTGATAGCATGCTCGCTTTGAAGCGTTTTTTCATTTATGTTTGGAATAATATAGCAGATGGCACAAAGATGGCACACAGACGCCCCAAAGGGGCCACATCTATTAGCCCAGGGCAACGCCCTGGGTGGGATGCAACACCCCATCGTCGCCCCGTCAGGGCAAAAACCTTTCAGTACACGTTTGGTGATTCTGCCCCTGCAGGGCGCAATTTCCTCTTGTGATGCTCTGCCCAGGGCGGTGCCCTGGGCTGTGTGGTCGTGGCCTTGCAGGCCGATTTTGTGTTGTGCCGACAGCTATGTTATTCCATTTATGTTTGGAAGTATTAGGATAATTCGTTATCTTTGCAGGCAAAATAGTAACACACGCAAATTGTCAAATTGAGAAACGATGAAGGGAAATGGGTTTTCGTTCAATCTGCTGAACTTTGTACTGGGTGTGGCGTTCTGTGTATGGATAGCTGACGGGAGCAGCCTGTTCACCGACGACTGGGGCTTCTATCTCTATCTGTGCGTTGCCGTGGTCATTCATGAACTGGGCCATGTCGTCATGGGCAAGTCCTTCGGCTGCTTCATCAAGGAGATGCAGGTGTTCTTCCTCGCGTTTGTGAGCTACAAGCCGAAGCGTGTGGCGGGAGGCAGTTCGTGGCGCGACATCAAGTGGAGCCTGGGCGTGCTGCCTCTGGGCGGCGTCACGGTGTTCAAGTCGCGGGCGACGTTCGATGCCGCCGAAGTGGATGGCATGGCAGCGGGCAATTGGAACATCGGGGTGGATGCGGCCAAGTCGCCTTATATCGAGGACAAGCCTGCGTGGCAGCGTCTGCTGATTTCTGCTGCCGGGGTGCTGGCCAACCTGGCCACGTTCCTGCTTCTGTATGTTGTCCTGCCGCACTTGCCCTTCGAGTGGTACGACTTCCTGCGCCCGCTGGCGGTGTTGTCGCTTCTGCTGGCGGTGCTGAACATCCTGCCCGTCTATCCGCTCGACGGTGGGTCGATTGTGTTTGCGCTCTACGAGATGATAACGGGAAAGAGCCCTTCGCCTGCGTTCACGAAGGCTTGCAGCTGGATAGGCTTCGCCTTTATTGTCCTGTTCTTCTGGGTGTTCCCTGAGTGGTTGAACGGCATCTTGCGCAGCGTGTTCAGCTTGTTCTTCTGAGGTGGCAACGTCATTGACATGGAGAAAGTGGGCAAGTGGACATTTAGATGTTTTTAGCTGACAAATAAAGAAGGCAGGTCTCCGTGTGGGACCTGCCTTTTAGTTGCTTTACGAGGCTGAAAGAACCGTGATGTCTTCATCGCTCACGACTTATTTGTCGTACCGTGTTTGCGATGATAGTGGGGCTTCTTCTTGGGCGCGTTGCCCTTTGACAAGTCCTTCGGCTCGTTATGTGCAGGCTTGGTGGGCTTGTTTTGCGCAGGATTGGGCTTGTTCTGCGCAGTCTTGGGCTTGTTCTGTGCAGGCATGTCCGAATGCTTGCCGCCCTTGCCGTTGCGTCCGCCACGGCCTTTCCTGCCGTGTCCGCCACGTTTTCTGCCTTTCCCGTCGCGTTGCGGGCGATTTGACTTGTACTCAGGACCTTCGCCGATGCCTTCGGGCAGGGGCATCTTCTGCACTTCCCGTTCGAGGAAACGCTCAATCTGCATGAAATAGCGTATGTCGTCCTCGTTGACAAAGGTCACGGCCTTGCCATCGCGCTCGGCACGTGCAGTACGGCCTATGCGGTGGACGTAGTCCTCGGCATCGCGTGGCACGTCGTAGTTGACCACCATGGCTATGTCGTCGATGTCGATGCCACGTGAGAGTATGTCGGTGGCTACGAGCACGTCGACCTGCCCGCTCTTGAAGCGGAACATCATCTCGTCGCGTTCGGCCTGCGTCAGGTCGCTGTGCATCTGGCCTGCGTTTATTTTCAGGCGCAGCAGCGCATGATAGACGTCCTTCACCTTGTTGATCTTACCGGCAAAGATGATGACACGGCTGAGGTCGCCCTGCTTGAACATCTCCTCGATGATCTTCAGCTTCTGCGGCTCATGGCAGATGTAGGCCGACTGCTGGATTTTCTCGGCAGGCTTGCTGACGGCAATCTTCACTTCGACGGGATTCTTGAGCAATGTCTTGGCCAGCTGCTCGATCTTGTCGGGCATCGTGGCCGAGAACATGACCGTCTGGCAGGTCTTTGGCAGGTAGCTGGCTATCTTCAGGATGTCGTCGGAGAAGCCCATGTCGAGCATACGGTCGGCCTCGTCGAGTACAAAGAAGCTGACGCGGCTCATGTCGACGTTGCCCATGGTGAGGTGCGAGATGAAGCGTCCCGGTGTGGCGATGATGACAGATGCGCCCGTCTTCAGCGCGTTCAGTTCCTGGTAGTATCGGTTTCCGTCGTTACCGCCATAGACAGCCACGGAATTCACGTCGGGCAGGTAGTAGCCGAATCCCTGCATGGCCTGGTCAATCTGCTGTGCAAGTTCACGCGTGGGGGCCATGATGACGCAGTTGATGGCGTCTGAGGGGAACTCGTAGTGGCGTCCGTCGGGGAAGTCGGCATAGCCGTCGTCGAGCATGGAGAGCATGGGCAGCAGGTAGGCAGCGGTCTTTCCCGTGCCTGTCTGGGCCACGCCGAGCACATCGCGTCCGTCGAGTATTTCAGGTATGCATTTCTCTTGAATGGGAGTCATCTCCTCGAAGCGCATGTCGTAGAGCGCATCGAGAATATTGTCGTTCAAATAGGTTTCTTCAAATTTCATTTTTCTTTTTGCCTTGCTATAATAAAACCTCCTTCATCACCATCCGTCATCCTGAATATATGGCCAGCTCTCAACTCTCAACTATTAGTTAGGTGCATGCCGGTAGCAGAAGTAGGCCACGACGGCAAAGATGATGTTGGGAATCCATGCGGCGAGCATGGGCGGGAAGTCGGCATTGATGGCAAATGTGGACGATACCGTCTGCAGCATGATGTAGGCGAAGCTCAGGGCCAGACCGATGCCCAGGTAGAGTCCCATGCCACCCTTGCGCTTGCGCGACGACAGCGACAGGCCTATGATGGTGAGGATGAACGAGGCGAAGGACGAGGCTATGCGCTTGTGATACTCCACCTGATACTGCACCACGTTGCCCGAGCCGCGGTCAATCTGCTTGGAGATGTACTCGCGCAGCTCAGGCGAGGTGAACGTCTCCTGCTGGCCTTTCGAGTAGACCAGGTCGGTGGGCTCCATCATGATGGTGGTGTCGCATTGGCTGCCGCTGGTGATGTGCTCGCGCAATCCCTTCAGCTGGCGTATCTTCCAGTTGCGGGCCTTCCAATGGTACTTCGTGTCGGAGATGGTGTCGTACTGGATGTCGGTGGCCGTCATGTGGCTGACGAGCTTCTTGTTCTCGAACTTGTCGAGCGAGAAGCCATAGCCCCTCTTCATCAGGTTGTCGTAGTGCTGTATGTAGGCGATGACGCCTTGTCCCACCTGCAGCTGCACGTTGTCGGCAGCGGTGTTCTTGCGCTTGTTCTTGTAGGTGGTCTCGAAGTTCTGGCGGATGACGGTCCCGTGAGGAATGACGTAGGCGCTCAGATAGAACGAGAGCAGCGAGATGAGCACGCACGAGATCATGTATGGCCGCATGAGCCGCTTGAACGACACTCCTGCCGCCAGCATGGCGATGATTTCGGAGTTTCCTGCCAGTTTCGACGTGAAGAAGATGACTGCGATGAACACGAACAGCGGGCTGAACAGATTGGCAAAATAGGGCACGAAGTTCATGTAGTAGTCGAACACGATGGCTCGCAGGGGTGCATGATACTGCGTGAACTTTGCCAGGTTCTCGTTGACGTCGAAGACGATGGAGATACTGATAATCAGTACGATGGAGAAAATATAGGTGCCGATGAACTTCTTGATGATGTACCAGTCGAGCCTCTTGATGAAACTGGGCTTCAGTTTCTTCAAGATGCCGAACAGCCATGCGAAGGCCTTGCGGAGCCATCGCCCTGCTTTCAGCAGGGGCCGTAGTTGTCTGATGCGTCTGTAGTTCATGCTGTACTGTTTATACGCGTTGTCCCAATTGGTCAATGACAGACCGTTTCCACGTTACGAAGTCGCCCTGCTCGATGTGCTGTCGGGCGTCGCCCACGAGGCGCAGGTAGAAGGCCAGGTTGTGGATGGAGGCTATCTGCATGGCCAGCAGCTCCTGTGCCTTGAAAAGATGGTGCAGGTAGGCCTTCGTGTGCAGGCGGTCAACATAGCAGCCATCGGGATCGATGGGGCTGAAGTCGTCCTCCCACTTTTTGTTGCGCATGTTCATGGTGCCCTGGTAGGTGAAGAGCATGGCGTTGCGCCCGTTGCGGGTGGGCATGACGCAGTCGAACATGTCGACACCACGCTCAATGGCTTCGAGGATGTTCTGCGGCGTTCCTACGCCCATCAGGTAGCGCGGACGGTCCTTGGGCAGGATTTCGTTGACTACCTCAATCATCTCGTACATGACCTCTGTGGGCTCGCCTACGGCCAGTCCGCCTATGGCGTTGCCGTCGGCTCCCTTGTCGGCCACGAACTTGGCTGCCTCGCGTCGCAGGTCCTTGTAGGTGCAGCCCTGCACGATGGGGAAGAGGCTCTGCTTGTGGCCGTAGAGGGGCTCCGTCTCGTTGAACCGCTTAATGCAACGGTCCAGCCAGCGCTGCGTGAGCCCCAGCGACTTCTTGGCATAGGCGTAGTCGCTCTGGCCGGGAGGGCACTCGTCGAGTGCCATCATGATGTCGGCACCGATGATGCGCTCTGTGTCCATGACGTTCTCGGGCGTGAAGATGTGCTTGGAACCGTCGATGTGCGAACGGAACTCACACCCCTCCTCGCGGAGCTTGCGGATGCCTGTCAGCGAGAACACCTGGAAACCACCTGAGTCGGTCAGTATGGGACGGTCCCACGTGTTGAACTTGTGGAGTCCGCCTGCCTTCTTCAGGATGTCGAGCCCCGGGCGCAGGTAGAGGTGATAGGTGTTGCCAAGGATGATCTGGGCGTTCACCTGCTGCCGTAACTCTTCGAAGTGCACACCCTTGACGCTGCCACAAGTGCCCACGGGCATGAAGATGGGCGTCTTGATTTGTCCGTGGTCTGTGGTGATGATTCCGGTGCGGGCGTCCGATGCCGTGTCAGTATGCTGCAGTTCGAATGTCATTTGCTTTCTTCTTCTATTTTGAATTCAACGGGATGGGCCACGACTTCATCGGTCAGGGCAAAACGCCAGACGTCCTGCACGTTCTCCACATAGTGGAACTGCACGCCCTGCAGGTAGATCTCAGGAATCTCGTCGATGTCCTTCTTGTTGTCTCGGCACATCACTATGTCGGTGATGCCGGCACGCTTGGCAGCCAAGATCTTCTCCTTGATGCCGCCTACGGGCAAAACCTTGCCGCGCAGGGTGATCTCGCCCGTCATGGCCGTGTTCTTGCGGACCTTGCGCTGGGTGAGTGCCGATGCGATGGAGGTGGCTATGGTGATGCCTGCCGAAGGACCATCCTTAGGCGTGGCACCCTCTGGCACGTGGATGTGGATGTTCCATTGGTCGAAGATGCGGTAGTCAATGCCCAGCACGTCGACGTGAGCCTTCACGTACTCAAGTGCGATGACAGCCGACTCCTTCATCACGTCGCCGAGGTTTCCGGTCAGCGTGAGCTTGCCCGACTTGCCTTTCGAAAGCGAGGTCTCGATGAAGAGGATTTCGCCTCCTACACTTGTCCAGGCCAGTCCCGTGACGACACCGGCATAGTCGTTGCCCTGGTAGATGTCGCGGTAGAAAGGCGGCTTGCCCAGCAGGCCTTCAATCTGGTCGGGAGTGATCTTCTCGAAGGGCAGTTCGCCGTCGCGTGCCTTCATGAAGGCCATCTTGCGCAGGGCTTTGTTGATCTGCTTCTCCAGCTGTCGGACACCACTCTCACGGGTGTACTGCTCGATGATCTTCTCGATGGCTGCTTTGTTGAACTTAGGACAACTGCCATTGTTCTTCACCTTCAGTCCGGTGTTCTCAAGCTCGCGCGGCACCAGGTGGCGCTTCGCAATCTCAATCTTTTCCTCAGTGATGTAGCCCGATACCTCGATGATTTCCATGCGGTCGAGCAGGGGCTGCGGTATGGTGCTGAGGTTGTTGGCCGTAGCGATGAAGAGCACCTTCGACAGGTCGTAGTCAACGTCCAGATAGTTGTCGTGGAAAGCTGAGTTCTGCTCGGGGTCGAGAACTTCGAGCATGGCCGATGCAGGATCGCCGTTGATGGTGTTCTGTGTGATCTTGTCAATCTCGTCGAGGATGAAGACGGGGTTCGACGAGCCTGCCTTCTGGATGTTCTTGATGATGCGTCCAGGCATGGCACCGACATAGGTGCGACGGTGGCCGCGTATCTCGCTCTCGTCGTGCAGGCCACCCAGGCTCACACGTACATACTTACGCTTCATGGCAGCGGCAATGGACTTGCCAAGCGAAGTCTTACCGACTCCAGGAGGGCCGTAGAGGCAGATGATGGGCGACTTCAGGTCGCCGCGCAGCTGCAGCACAGCCATGTACTCCAGGATGCGCTCCTTCACCTTCTCCATGCCATAGTGGTCGCGGTCCAGGATCTTCTGTGCACGCTTCAGGTCGAGATTGTCGTCGGTATATTCGCCCCAAGGCAGTCCGACCAACGTCTGCAGGTAGTTGACCAATACGCTGAAATCGGGGCTCTGCGGGTTCAGGGTGTCGAGCTTGTCGAGTTCCTTCTGGAACACCTTCTCGACGTCCTCCGACCACTTCTTGCCGCGTGCCTTCTCTTCGAGTTCCTTGCGCTCAGGCGAACCTTCGCCGTTGCCCAGTTCCTCCTTGATGTTTTTGATCTGCTGCTGCAGGAAGTACTCACGCTGCTGCTCGTCGATGTCCTCGCGAGTCCGGGTACGTATCTCCTGACGGAGTTCCAGCAGCTGAATCTCCTTGTTGAGCGTCTTCAACACCTCGATGACGCGATCCATGGTGGAGTCGGCACGCAGCATCTTCATCTTGTCGTTGACGGAGAAGGGCATGTTTGTGCAGATGAAGTTCACCAGCAATATGTCGTTCTTGATGTTGTTCAGGGCAAACTGCGACTCATCGGGTATGTCCTCGTTCTGGTGGATGTAGTCGACGGTATTTACGCGCAAGTCTTCAATAGCCGTACGGAAAGTCTTGTCATGGGCGTCGGGCAGCTCCTCGGCAATGAGCGATGTGTTTCCTGCGAGGTAGGGACGGCGCTTGGTGAGTCCTTCCAGGCGGCAACGGCCCAAAGCCTGGACAATAACAGTCGAGTTATTGCCTTGTCCGGGCATGTCGAGGGTACGGATGAGCTTGGCATAGACGCCCACATCATGAAGATCGTCCTCCGTGGGGTCTTCCACGTCGGCATTTTTCTGGCAAAAAACGGCGAAAATCTGTTCTGGGTCTTGTATGAGCTTTTCTATGAGGTTGGTGCTGGGCTTCCTTCCTATGATGATAGGGGCGATGACACCTGGAAACAAAACCAGGTTGCGAGTTGCCAAAATGGGAGTCACACCTTCAGGTTGATGGTTGAAAAGGGTGGCAACGTCTCCCTCGTAGTCGGCAATCATTTGAATGGATGTATTTGATTTCATTTTTTCCTTGTTATCTGAATTGGCCTGCAAAGTTACACAATTTTCTTTATATTCTGACGGAGTGAAGTGCGAAAAAATATAAATAATGTGTAAGAATTGACTAAAAACACAAAATAAAACGGCCTTATTGCGCGTTATTCAACGTGATGAAGGCAGATTTCAGTTTCAAACAGTTCAGCCTGGCACAGGACCGTTGCGCCATGAAAGTGGGCACGGACGGGGTGCTTTTGGGTGCATGGGCAGAGGGTGGAAAGCGCGTTCTCGACATCGGGTCGGGTACGGGCCTTATTGCCTTGATGATGGCTCAGCGGTTTCTGGAAGCCACCGTCGTTGGCATCGACATCGATGGCGCTGCCTGCTGCCAGGCACGTGAGAATGTGTCGTCGTCGCCTTTTTCCAGTCGTGTAGACATCGTCCACACTTCGTTGCAGGATTATGCTTTGGCTGCCGGCGAGTCGGGCAAAGATGGGGTGGGGCAGCAGTTCGATAGTATCGTGTGCAATCCGCCTTTTTTCATAAACAGCTTGCGCAGTCCAGACCCACAACGAGCCTTGGCCCGGCATGCCGATTCGCTTCCTTTTACCGACCTCTTTTCGGGGGTGAAACGTCTGCTTTCCGTTGATGGAGTTTTCTCTGCTGTCATTTCTTCAGAATATCTTGAGCAATTTTCTTCAAATGCTTATTTATCAGGGTTTTATCTTTCTCGTCAATATGACGTAAAAACCACTCCTAAAAAGCCAGTCCGACGTTATCTTGTTGCCTTTCGCAGGAAGCTTCCACATATCCTTGACCGGCAGTCTGTATGCCTGCAAGAAACTGACGGAAGCCGAAGCGGATGGTACTCCCGCCTGACTTCCGATTTCCTGTTGCGATAATAAGATTTCTTGAAAATGTACGGACGCATTGTGCCGCATCCCTACTTTCTTAGGTGTTCTATCAAGAATCTTCCTTTCCTTATCTGTTAAGCTTGCGTTGCAGAACCTTGCTCAATGCCAAGACGTGGCGTCGTTGCTTGGTCAGGTCATCGCGGACGATATTGATTTCGTTGAACAGTTCGCTGGCAGCACTTTGGAAGGCGTTCGGTTTGCGCTGGCTCTTGTCGGCATCGGGATTCACCACCACGCGTATTCCTTTGGGTTTCAGTTCGATGTCCACATCAGCATCGGTCATCACAGGGTCGCCATCGAAATGGATGACGCCAGCTTGTTTGCGATGAATATGTAGCTTTTGGCAGCGGAAGGTCTTTATTTTTGAGTTTTTATCAAGGGTCTTGTTGAACATCTCGATGCTGATCTGTGGTGCCTCGATGACGTCGAAAGGTTCCATGATGATGACATCCAGCAGTCCGTCGCTCATTGATGCCTGGGGAGCTATGTAGGCATTGTTGCCGTATTGTGAGGCGTTGGCACAGGAGATGAGGAACGCCTTGGCGCGCGTCAAGCCTTGCTCGTCCTGAATCTCGTAGGTCTCGGGTTCGTATTTCAGTCCCTCGCGCAGTACATTTTCTACATAGGTAATGGGACCGCGCTTGCCAGCTTCGGCAAACTTTTGGCTGACAAAGGCATCGAAGCCCATTCCGCAGGTGCAGAAGAAGGGGTGCCCGTTGATGAGTCCATAGTCCAACTCGTGAATCTCATCACGATTGATGATGCCGATGGCCCGTTTGATGTTCATCGGAATCATCAGGTGGCGTGCAAGTCCGTTGCCTGATCCACAAGGAATGATGCCGAGTGCTGTCTGCGAGTGCACAATGGCTCTCGCCACCTCGTTGACAGTACCGTCACCACCAATGGCCACCACGATGTCCACACCTCGCTCCATGGCCTCATGGGCCAGTTCGCTGGCATGGCCGGCATGTTCGGTCATCAGCAGTTCGTAGCTGAACTTCTCATGGTCGAGCGTCGACTCAATCAACTCAGGTATCCCAGCTTTGTTTTGAGTACCCGAGATGGGATTCATGATGAAAACAACTCTTTTCATGCTGCAAAGTTACTAATTCGTGGGCGAATAATCCTAATTTTTATACAATATTTTATCAAAAAGAAAGATTTCTTAGAAAAAAAGAACATGTTAAAGAAATTTTTTGTACCTTTGCAGCCTGAATGTTTAATTTGTAGTTTTTCTACACCTTTATAATGGGACAATTACAAGAAAGATACAAGAGCTATCGCCGTCCACAGAAGTACGCCGAGCTGGGTATTTATCCTTATTTCCGTGCTATTACCAGCAAGCAAGGTACTGAAGTGGAAATGGACGGGCATCACGTGCTGATGTTTGGTTCGAATGCCTATACCGGCTTGACAGGCGATGAGCGAATTATTGCAAAGGCCAAGGAGGCCCTCGACAAATATGGATCTGGCTGTGCAGGAAGTCGTTTCCTCAACGGTACGCTTGACCTCCATGAAAAATTAGAGAAAGAGCTGGCTGAGTTTATCCACAAGGACGCGTCCATGTGCTTCTCCACTGGTTTTTCGGTGAATCAGGGTGTCATACCCGCTTTGCTTGGAAAGGATGATTTCGTAATCTGCGACGATCGTGACCATGCGTCTATTGTCGATGGACGACGACTTTCTTTTGCCAAGCAGCTGCACTACAAGCACAACGACATGCAGGACTTGGAGCGCGTGCTTCAGAAGCTGCCTCAGGAGGCCGTTAAGCTGATTGTTGTCGATGGTGTCTTCTCCATGGAAGGCGACCTCTGCAACCTGCCTGCCATCGTCGAACTGAAGCATAAGTACAACTGCTCCATCATGGTCGACGAGGCACATGGAATTGGCGTGTTTGGTAAGCAAGGACGTGGCGTGTGCGACCATTTTGGACTGACTGACGAGGTTGACCTCATCATGGGTACATTCTCCAAGTCGTTGGCATCCATCGGTGGTTTCATTGCTGCCGACTTTGACACCATCAACTGGCTTCGCCACACTTGCCGCACCTACATTTTCAGCGCTTCCAACACTCCGGCTGCCACAGCTGCCGCTATGGAGGCCTTGCACATCATCCAGCAAGAACCCGAGCGTATCGAAAAGCTTTGGGATGTCACCCGATATGCCCTTCAGCGTTTCCGTGAGGAAGGCTTCGAGATTGGTGACACCGAGAGCCCCATCATACCTCTCTATGTTCGCGACGTCGACAAGACTTTCCTTGTGACGGCACTTGCCTATAATGCTGGTGTGTTCATCAACCCGGTGATTCCGCCTGCATGTGCTCCTGAGGATACGCTTGTGCGCTTTGCTCTCATGGCTACTCACACCAACGAGCAGGTTGAGCGTGCTGTCAAAGCTCTGAAGAAGATTTTCGTCGAGCAAGAGATTATCAAGGCATAAGCCAACGAAGTTCAGGCGAAGCAAAGTGACGAAGAAGTGAAAGGACTCTTATCGTTAAAATTGCTTAACGAAAAGGCTTTTCAGTCCAACAACGTGCTTGCGTTTCAACTTTTCTTCGTAACTTTGCAGCCGCAAACTTCATTCGGGGTGTAGCGCAGCCCGGTAGCGCTCCTGGTTTGGGACCAGGCGGCCGCAGGTTCGAATCCTGTCGCCCCGACGGTATTGAAACTAACTACTTGTTTATCAGGTAGTTAGTTTTTTTATTTATAACTTGCACAACATTTGCACAACATCTCCCCCTCATCTCTCCCGACAAATGTCCCTTTTTATGTGCTTCATGTGCTAATTTTTATTATTAGATTTTTCGACTAGTTCTTCGCTTGCTCCCAAAAATGACCTGGTAGAGAGTTGAAAACTTCATTATAAATAATATGTTCAATATATGTTCAATCACTAATTTGAGGTTACATAACATCTGGGGCCTTGTTCCTTCACGTATTGATGTGTTGTCATACTTTTTTGTATGACCAGATTAAAATCTCAAAATTTTTATGTACTTTTGCACGAGAACAACAAACTGCGTCGTTTATGAAAAGAATCCTCATGGCCCTTGCATGCTGCGTAGGAGTAGTCACACTGTATGCGCAGATAAACCGCCGTGACGTGGTCAGCCGTAACAATCCTGTCGTGAAGAAGCTTGACAGGCTCTCATCGCTCACCGTTGGCAATGGTGGCTTTGCCTTTACCGTCGATGCTACTGGCCTGCAGACCTTTCCCGAATATTATGAGAGCGGCGTTCCGCTAGGTACGATGAGCGACTGGGGGTGGCACTCGTTTCCCAACACGGAGAACTACCGTGCTGAGGAAGTACTGAAGGAATTCGACTTCGGCCACCACAGCGGTGTGAAAGGAACCTACAGCGTGGAGAATAAGGATGACGGACGTTCGCGCGAGGCTGCCAGCTACCTGCGTGCCAACCCTCATCGTCTGCATCTGGGTTGTATCGGCTATGATATTCCTGCGTCAGACACTACTCTCGTGGAGTCGAAAGGCCAGGAACTAGACCTCTATGAGGGGTACATGATAAGCACTTTTAGCTATGGCGATGCCGGCTATGTCACGTACACATGGGTGCATCCCGAGCGCGACATCGTCTATGCTGGCTACATGACCGACAGCGAGAAACCGCTGGCCGTAAAGTTCCGCTTTCCCTATCCTACGGGCAAGCATACCGACTCGGGTTGCGACTGGGCACCGCACGCGAACAATCGTACCGACATCGTGAGGCAAGACACCTCGTCAGTTCTCCTGCGCCGCACACTCGATACCACCACCTACTATGTCAGTATCCGCTGGGAGTCTCCCGCTACCTTCTCTTGTACAGCCAATAACATTTTCACGCTGACACCACGGCAACAGGGACTGACCTTCTCGTGCGAGTATTCTGCGGTGGAACCTGCTACGGAGGCACCGGCAAGCGTAGTGGCTATTGAGCAGACCAAACAGCATTGGCGTGACTATTGGGCGCAGGGTGGTATCATTGACTTCTCGCACTGTACTGACCCACGTGCAAGGGAGTTGGAGCGACGTGCCGTGCTGAGCCAATATCTGCTGGCTGTGAATTGTGCAGGTGACACGCCTCCGCAAGAGACGGGGCTGACTTACAACTCGTGGTTCGGCAAATACCATCTGGAGATGGTCTGGTGGCACCAGGCACAGTTCGCCTTGTGGGGACATCCCGAATTGTTGGAGCACTCGCTTGACTGGTATTTCTGCGCCGCCCCGAAAGCACGTGAGATAGCACGCAGGCAAGGATTTGACGGCTTGCGATGGATGAAGATGACAGACCCGAGCGCCGAGGAGGCTCCCTCGAAGGTGGGCAGTTTCCTCATCTGGCAGCAGCCACACCTGATTTACTTGGCCGAACTGCTCCGAAGGGCTGAGTGCGGAGGCGGAAGGCGCATCCTCGACAAGTATGGAGCGTTGGTGGATGAGACGGCTGCCTTCATGTATGATTTCGCCGACTACGACGCGGCACACGACCGCTACATCCTGAAAGGCATCATTCCAGCACAGGAGACCCTGCGGGCCGCTGAAACGGTGAACCCGCCCTTCGAACTATCTTACTGGCACTGGGGCATGTTGACTGCCCTAGACTGGCAGCAACGAAGGAAACAGCCGCAGAATTCGGCGTGGCAGCACCTCGTAGAAAAGCTCTCGCCTCTGGCCTCCATCAGCCTGAATGGGAACAGGCAGTCAAAGTCGGACGACCTCTACCTAGCGGCAGAGAGTGCCACTGACACTTACAGCGATATCCGCTTTACAAGCGACCATCCCGCATTGCTCGGAGCCTATGGCATGCTGCCTGCCACGCCGCAGGTGGACAAGCGCATTATGAGCAACACTCTGGGTTGGATATGGGATAACTGGAACTGGGACAAGACGTGGGGATGGGACTACCCGATGGTGGCCATGACGGCAGCACGGCTCCATGAGCCACAAAAAGCCGTCGATGCCCTGCTCATGGACAAACGTACGAACACCTACCTCATCAGCGGGCACAACTATCAAGACCAACGGCTGCGACTCTATCTGCCCGGCAACGGCGGTCTGCTCACGGCGCTTGCGCTGATGTGTGCCGGCTGGGATGGCTGCACCGTGCGCAATCCCGGTTTTCCCGACGATGGCACATGGGATGTTCGCTGGGAAGGGCTGCTTCCCATGCCGTGACACGGGTGCCAGTGCTGTAGGTCAAAGAGCGATATTTCATATTGTGCATTAAGATGCTCATTTATTGATACAATGCCCTATAATAATAAATAATGTTTAGGATGAACCAGAAGATTACCGAACAAGAATCGCGTTACAGGCATCTGGAGCAGATGTCGGTAGCCGAACTGCTGGAGCACATCAACGAAGAAGACTCAGGTGTGGCCAAAGCCGTGAAACTTGCAATACCTCAGATTGAAGCGTTGGTGGAGGCTATAGAGCCAAGAATGAAACGGGGTGGCAGACTCTTCTATATCGGTGCCGGCACTAGTGGACGTATGGGTGTTCTCGATGCGAGTGAGTTACCTCCAACGTTCGGGGTGCCCGACTCATGGGTAGTAGGCATCATCGCAGGGGGAGACAAAGCTTTGCGTCGTGCTGTTGAGAAGGCGGAAGACGAAGCAGGTCAGGGCTGGCGTGATATACTGGCATATCATCCTACTGCAGATGATACAGTACTGGGCATAGCTGCCTCTGGCACAACGCCTTATGTTGTCGGTGCCGTAAGCCAAGCTCGCAAGAACGGCATGCTGACGGGGTGCATCACCAGCAATCCCGACACACCTTTGGCCGCTGTGTCCGACTTTCCTATAGAAACCATCGTAGGACCTGAGTTCGTGACAGGCTCCAGTCGCATGAAGAGTGGAACTGCGCAGAAAATGGTATTAAACATGATTTCCACCTCGCTTATGATCCGGATGGGCCGTGTTCAGGACAACCGCATGGTGAACATGCAGTTGACAAGCACCAAACTTGTTGACCGTGGTGTGCGAATGCTTCAGGAAATTCTCGATCTAGATTATGATGAGGCAAAGCAACGATTGCTTAAAGCTGGTAGTGTGAACGATGCTCTCAAGTCAACCTGATGAGTAATTTTATAGTGAATAGCGATATAATTATGAATAAAAGAGAATACATACGAGAAAACAAGGAATGGCTGATAGCCAAATCACGAGAAGAAGGAGTAATAGCACTTCCTAAGGGCATCTTCTACAAAGTGCTGTGTGAGGGAAATCAGGCAAGTCCCAAACCGACAGTAAGAAGCATCGTAACTGCCCATTATACTGGCAAGACCATCAATGGAAAGCAGTTTGACAGCAGTCGTGGTGGTGTGCCTCTGGCCTGCAGACTTTGCGACCTTATTGAGGGTTGGATCATAGCTATGCAGCAGATGCACGTTGGCGATAAATGGGAAGTGTATATTCCTGCCGAGATGGGATATGGAAAATTCTCTCAGCCTGGCATACCCGGAGGTTCAACGCTTATATTCGAGATTGAATTGTTGGGAATAGCGTAATTGACCCCTAAAAAGTACATCATATCGCAGAAGATTAGAACTATTTGATACATATTATCCAATAACAGCTCATGGAATCTCGAAAACAAATAGCAGCAGAAAAGAAACGGTGCAACAGTCATAACTGTGCCCAGGCGATCCTCCATACCTATGCCGACGTGGCAGGAATCAGCGAGAAAGAAGCAATGAACATCGCCGGTGCCTTTGGTGGTGGCATGGGAAACATGGAAGGTACATGTGGCGCGCTGGTGGGTGCAGGCCTTGTTCTTGGATTGTTCAATAAGGATAAGGTGAAGTCCATGAAGCAGATGCGTCAGATCATGAGTAAGTTTAAGGATCGCAACGGGGCAACTCAATGTAAACTGCTAAAGGGTATAGGCACAAAGGTCGTTCTACGTGAATGTCCCTTGTGCGTAGCTGATGCAGCAGAGTTCTTGGAAGAACAATTAGGGCAACTATGAAGTTGCCCTTTTCTCTTATGGTCTTTTTACTTTCTTTCTCGCCTCTTCCTGTGCCGCGATAACCTGGTCACACCAGGCATCGAACTCGGGGTCTTCGACTTGCAGCTCAGGATGGGAGAGAAGGTAGGCCACACAACGGCGCACGCCTTCGTCGAACCGGGTGGTGGCACAGAAGCCGGGAACGGCACGCTTCAGTTTCGTGCAGTCGAATTCCACCGTCACGGCCTTGTCGCCCAGCAGGTTGCCCTCGAGGTCGTAGTCTTTGGGACATACTGCTGCGAGGAACGATGATGCGACATGATAGGTGTGGAAGGGCACGCCAAGGGCATTAGCGATGCACTCGTAGACTTGATTCCACGTTAGCGTTTCGTCGGACATGATTTGGAAGGCTTCGCCAATGGCTTTCGGGTTGCCGAGCAGTCCGATGAAGCCGCGGGCGAAGTCTTCGTTCCATGTAAGGGTCCACAGCGAACTGCCGTCGCCGTGCACCAGTACTGGCTTGCCCTCAAGCATGCGCTTCAGCACCTGCCAACTGCCTTTCGGCCCGTGGATGCTCACCGGAACACTACGCTCGCAGTAGGTATGCGAGGGGCGCACGATGGTAACGGGGAAACCCTGTTCACGATAAGCCTTCAGCAGCAGTTCCTCACACGCTATCTTGTCGCGCGAATACTGCCAGTGCGGGTTGGCCAGCATGGTGCCCTCGGTGATGATATGACTGCGTGCGGGTTTGTTGTAAGCCGATGCTGAACTGATGTAGACATACTGCCGGGTGCGTCCGCTGAAGAGGCGGATGTCGCGTTCCACCTGTTGTGTTACGAAGCCGATGAACTCGCAGACGGCATCGAAACAGTTGTCGCCAAGGAGTTGCTTCACCTGTTGCTCGTCGTTGATGTCGGCGATGACTTGTCGCACGTTTGCGGGCACTTCGTCTTTTCGTGTTCCGCGATTGAGCAGCCAAAGGTCATGGCCTGCTGCTGCCAGTTGCCGGGTGATGGCACTACTGATAGTGCCTGTACCACCAACAATCAGTATTTTCATCGTTTTTATGCTGTTCTGTTTGTTTCGAATCATCTTTAGATATAACGGCGAAAACGGGAAATAATTGGGTGTTGCAGTGGTAAATAATTACCAGTTTCTGCCTCTGTTGCCGCCCCATTTCTTGTCGTAGCGTCCCTCGGTGTCAACCTTTCCGCCGAAGATATTCAGTCGATAGCGCACATGAAGCATGATGTACGAATTGATGCTGTTGTACTGCGTATCGCTTCGGCCGGTGGCGTTCACCCATCTCTCGAAGTTGCTCTGCTGGTTGAGGATGTCGTAGAAGTTGAGGGCTGCGATGAGAGTCTTGTTCTTGAGGAACGCTTTTGAAATTTGTCCGTTCCAAATAAGCTCGTTGGTGTTCATCGATTTGTCGTTGTAGCCTCGGCGGCTGCGCTGGTGTAGGTTGCTGCTCACCTCGATGTCCAAGGGGAGTCGCACAAGGAACTGTCCACCATAGTTGAACTGCCACGTGTCGAGGTTAGCATTGGGCTGCAGCTCGTTGCGCGAATGCTGGTAGTTGATGTTTCCGTCGATGGTCACTTCCAGCCAACTGTTGCGATAGCTTGCTGTGAGTCGCTCATTGAGGTTCACCGAATTCGTTGTGTTCAGCTTCGCATCGGCCTGACGCTGTGCCACATAGCTGACGAAGTGGTTGTAGCGTGCGCGGCTCTCGGTGCCTATGTTCCAATGTGCTGCCGAGTCGATGGCGGTGTTGAAGTTGAAGCCGCCGTTCATGTTCCAGTTGCCGTTGATGTTTTCCGGTCTTGAGATGCTTCCTCCGGTATCGGGGTCATAGCGCACGAGGTTGGAGATGCTGTTGCGTATGTGGCGGTAGTTCGCATAGACCACCACGAACCGTTTGTAGCGCGTAATGTAGTTGTTGTAGTAGACGTTGAACGAGTTGGTGAACTGCGGTTTCAGTCCGGGATTACCCTGCGTGATGTAGAGCGGGTTGGAGTCATCGGTTATTTCGAGCAGCTGCGTGATTTCAGGCTGACGGGTGTCGCCTCGGTAGTGCAGCCATAGGTTGCTTTGGTCGCTGAACTTGTAATGGAAGTCGAACGTCGGCGTGAAGTTTGTCACGTTGCGTATGGTGTCGACGTAGATGTTGCGGTAGTTCTGGATGAAGTTCGAACGCTGCGGCTGCAGGAGCATACCGATGTTGTAGTCGTACTTCTCAACCTTGTGGCGCAGGGTGAGCCTGATGTTGTGCGTGTAGTTCTTGTACTCGGAATAACGACTCAGCGAAGTGTCGAGGAAGTCGTCAAGATGGTCGCTGACGGTAGAGAGCCAGGGATCCCAGTCGCGGTATCGGGGGGTGATGTCCGAAAAGATGTTCTCCGGCAGATGGCTGAAGTCGTAAGTCTGGCGGTCGCTCTTGTTCTTGTTATAGCGCAACTCGTAGTTTGCCTGCAGGTGAGCCCCCTTCCAAAGAGGCTCGCTGTAGGTGGCGCTGAGCACATAGCCGCTGTTGTCGGACGGGGTTGTGTTGTAGCGGGCAGTGTAGTAGGTGGAGTCGCGACCGGCCTGGTCCTTGACGAGATAGAGGTGGACGTCGTTGTTCGAGGCATTCTGGTTCTTGCTGTTGCCTCCGCTGGCTTCGACGCGGAAGGTTACGTGGCGTCCATGAGGATTCAGACGGCGGTAGAGTTGCAGCATGCCCCACGCATTCTTGTTGCTGCCATAGGTGAGGCTGGCGTTCTTGTTGTAGTTGACGAGATATGGGGCGAGGGGATTGTCGACAGCCGATATGGCCATCGTTGCCAGCGGGTCGTCGGCATAGAGATACGGGTCGTCGTTGAAGGTGGCGGCCACTGATGTGGCGGTGGCATCGTTGGTGCCAGTGCTGCCATTTGCCCGCAGCAGGATGTTTGTCAGCGAGTCGGGCTTCCACTCTACGCGGATGTTGCCATTCCAGTTGTTGCTTCGGGTGTAGTTGCTGGAGTTGTTGTTGGAGAAGGTGCGCGAGGTCTCGCTGTAGAAGTTCTCGCTTGAGTTCTTGTTTTGGTTATCGCCGTTGCGATGGTTCCAGCGCAGGCTGAAATCTATCTTGAGCTTGTTCCCGTCGTCGTAATTGAAGTTGGTTCCCAACATCTTTCGGGTGTTCAGTCCTCGGCGGTTCCACCATCCGGCATTCTCCTCTTTGTTGTTGGCATTGCCCAAGAGTGCAAAGCGCGTCTTGTCGGTAAAATGGCTGCCCATGCCGCGTGAAGCATAGCGGTGGTGATTGCCCAGACCCAAGTCGAGATTGGTCATATAGCCGTGGTTCATGCCTTTCTTGATGGTGAAGTCGAGCACAGTCTCCTTGTTGCCGTCGTCGATGCCTGTGATTCGCGACTGATCGCTCTGCTGGTCATAGAACTTCAGGCTCTGGATGATGGAGACAGGGATGTTCTTCAGGGCTGTCTCCACGTCGCCGAGCATGAACTCCTTGCCGTCGAGCAGGATTTTCTTCACCTCTTTTCCGTTGACAGTGATGTTGCCGTCTTCATCGACCTCTGCACCGGGAATGCGCTTGATGAGTTCCTCGATAGCCGACCCTTCAGGCGTGCGGTAGGCTTCAGGGTTGAAGATGACGGTGTCCTTCTTCACCACAACTTGTGCAGCGCGTCCTGTGACGACGGCTTCTTGCAGCATGATGCTCTCGGGCTTCATGAGCAGCAAGCCGAGGTCGACATTCTGGTTGCGCCTCAGGGTCACTTCGCGCACGATGGTCTGGTAGGCTATTGATGAAATGCGCAGGCGGTAAGTACCGCTCGAGGGAGCTTCAACGGAGAAGTTGCCGCGCACATCGGAGAGGGTGCCGCCGACGAAGGTGCTATCTTTGACGCGGAACATCTGTATCGTGGCCTGTTCAATGGGCTCTTTGGCATCCACGTCGGTGATGTGTCCACTAATGGTAGGTCCGTCGTGCTGGTCGTCGTCTTCTTGGGCGCTGATGCCGATGACGGCAGCCAGCAGCAGCATAGTCAGAATAGTTCGTTTCATTGTGTTGATCTTGCAAGTTATCTATAGGATTGCACTCATCGTGCTATGAATTGGGGGCACTGACAATAGTAAATATAGAGATTGGACAGAAAACTCTTCGCTGAGTGGCTTCAGCGCATCCTTTTCTGACCAAGTTACTATTTAGATGCGTTTGAAGTTCAAATGTCAAATGGAGAGTCGCTTTTTTATGTGTTGTTAACAAGTAAACTCTTTTCCTTGTAACTCAATGCTCTGTACGCTATAACTCTATGCTCTGTAGCCCATAACTCAATGCTTTGTAACCTGTAACTCAATGCTTTGTAACCTGTAACTCATTGCTCTGTTGCATGTAACTCATTGCTATGTAGCCTTTAACACGATGCTCTGTACCCTACGACTCAATGTCGTGTGTGGAGTTTATGATGTCGGCTTTTCCTCATTTTATGGTCTCTTGTGCGCCATAGCTGAAAAAATATTCATTCATCGTTATTTAGTTTCGTGATTTTTCACTATCTTTGCATGCGGAAATCCTAATTTCAAATACCAATTACCCTATGAAACAAACCATTCTTGTTACAGGTGGAACCGGCTTTATCGGTTCGCATACAACCGTAGAACTGCAGCAGGCAGGCTACGAAGTCGTTATTGTCGACAATCTGTCGAACTCGAAGATTGAGGTGCTCGACGGTATTGAGAAGATCACGGGCGTACGTCCTGCCTTCGAGCAAGTGGACCTTCGCGACAAGGAGGCAACTGAAGCCGTTTTCCAGAAGTATCCTCAGATAGAGGGCATCATCCACTTCGCCGCTTCGAAGGCTGTCGGCGAGAGCGTTGAGAAGCCGTTGCTCTACTACCGCAACAACATTGTTTCGCTCATCAACCTGCTGGAACTCATGCCCAAGTACGACGTGAAGGGCATCATCTTCTCCTCGTCGTGCACCGTCTACGGTCAGCCCACAAAGGAAAATCTGCCCGTAACCGAAGAGGCTCCCATCCAGAAGGCTCTCTCGCCCTATGGCAACACCAAGCAGATCAACGAGGAGATTATCGCCGACTACATCCACTCGGGTGCTCCCATCAAGTCGATCGTGCTGCGCTACTTCAATCCTATTGGCGCTCATCCCAGCGCAGAGATTGGCGAGCTGCCCCTCGGCGTGCCTATGAACCTCATCCCCTTCGTCACCCAGACTGCCATCGGCGTGCGCAAGCAGCTGAAGATTTTCGGCAACGACTACAACACTCCCGACGGCACCTGCATCCGCGACTACATCTATGTGGTTGATCTGGCAAAGGCCCACGTGAAGGCTATGACGCGCGTTCTCGACGGCGATGGCGACAAGCTGGAGTACTTCAACATCGGTACCGGTCGCGGCCTTTCGACACTTGAGGTTGTGGAAGGCTTCGAAAAAGCTACCGGCGTGAAGGTCAACTGGGAGTATGCTCCGCGTCGCGAGGGCGATATTGAGAAGGTATGGGGCAATGTCGATAAGGCCAATCGCGTGTTGGGTTGGAAGGCTGACACACCTGTTGAGGATGTGCTGGCATCGGCCTGGAAGTGGCAGAAGAAGCTGCGCGAGGATGGCGTGATGTAAAACAAACTAAACCTAACCCCTCACCAAAGGGAGGGGAGTAAACTTACCTCCAGCTCTCTCTCAAGGAGGTGAGCAGAATGAGAGAGCGATGGCACAGAAGTCGTGTGTCGTCGCTCTCTTTTTGTTGCACATTTTTTCGGGCAGAAACGTGAGTCTGGCCCTACCAGCAGGCCTTCCATTTCCTCCTTCGTAATACTATTTATCGGGCAGACACGGGAGTCTGCCCCTACACGAAAGGGTGTCTCGTCGTCGCGTGAAGAAGCTATCTGTACCCCTCGAACACAAAAAACGGCCGATTTGCTTGCAAAGGTAGGAAAAAAGTAGTACTTTTGTAATCGAATATAAATTATGTATAGCTTATGAAAAAATCCTTACTCTTAGTTTTGCTGATGCTGCCTATGCTCAATATGCTGGCCCAAGACGAGCTCTACTACGGCACCTATACTGGCACAGGCACGCAAGTGAACAACGGAACGCAGAAGGCTGAAGCCTACGATGTGGCTATGCACGTGACCGATCCTGCACTTGTGGGGTTGTCAGTCGTCGGTATGCGCATTCCTGTTGTCACCGATGCCGATGCTTCTGGCTACAAGGCTTGGCTGAGCACGAAGCTTGAGCTTGATGAAGACAAGAACGTCGTGGCCGACATCGCATCTGTAGAGTTCTCGCCAAAAGCCAAGTGGGTGGAAGTGACCTTTGATGAACCTTACGTCATACCAGCCGAAGGGCTCTATGCGGGCTACTCGCTGACGGTCAACGCCGTGACCAGCAGCACAACCGACCCGTCGAAGAAACCTTTGGTCTGCATAGCTGCCGACGATGCCTCGAACTTCTTCATCCACACGTTGCGCACCTATCGCAAGTGGCAGAGTTATGGCGAGTCCGCGCTGGCTGCCGTTGGTGTTCCAGCTATGGTGTTGCGCTTGGTGGGCGAGGGCGTTCATGCCTATGCGGCCAACTTCAAGGCTCCCGATGAGCTCAGCACCAACGTATTCGTCGACCAGCAGGCAACCATCACCTTCCCGCTAGTCAATCACGGTACCGCCAACATCACCAACATCGACTATGAGTTGACCGTTGGCGAAGAAACCCTTACGGCACAAGCCCGGGTGACGCTGCGTGGTCCCTACTACGGACGCACGGCCGACGTGAAGGTGCCCATGCCTGTTTTGGACAAGAAGGGGGCCTATGACTCCAGCATCCGCGTACTGAAGGTCAACGGTCAGGACAATCTGGACCCAAACCCATCGACCCGCTTCACGATGGTCTATGTGGCCGAACCGCCGAAGCACAAGCCCCTCATGGAAGAATATACCGGTACGTGGTGCCAATGGTGTCCCAGCGGCATGGTGGCTATGGAGAACCTGAACGAACTCTATGGCGACGACTTTGTGGGCTTGGCCTATCACGAGGGCGACAGCATGGAGGTGACGAGCAATTTCCCCAACGAGGTGAGTGGTTTCCCCAATGCCTATCTTGACCGTATTGAGAACGTCAGTCCCTTCTTTGGTACGTCCGGACAGAGCTTCGGCATCAAGGACGACTGGAAACGGCGTGCTGCCATCATGGCACCGGCCACGCTTGAACTGCGTGCCGCATGGGCCGACGAGGCACAGACGAAGCTGCAGCTGACCAGCACCACGACCTTCATGCGCGCCTATAGCGACAGTCCCTACCAGCTGGCCTACATCCTGACTGCCGACGGGCTGAAGGGGTCGGGCAAGTATTGGTCGCAGGTCAATGGCTATGCCAACAACTCGTCGTACGCAAGCGACTCCTACCTGAGCAAGTTGGTCAACGCGGGAGGTGTCATTACCGACATTGAGTTCAACGACGTGGTCATTCAGCTGGCCAACAACAGCCCGCTGGCCATAGCCGGATGCCTGCCTTCGGCTGTTCAGGGCGAAGTGCCCTACGAGCATACCTACACCTTCGACATCGCCGGCAACAAGCTCGTGCAGGACAAGACGAAGCTGCGCCCTGTAGTAGTGCTTATCAACACCCGAACCGGCGAAGCCGTGAATGCTGAGAAAATACGCATCAGCGACATCACGGGAATCGAGGCCGTCGAGGCCGGCCGCACCCAGCAGTCTGTACCTATGCGCTTCGACCTGCAGGGACGTCGTGTTGGCGCCAACTACAAGGGTGTCGTCGTCAGCAGAAGTGCCGATGGCCGTGTGACGAAGCAGCTCGTCCGCTGACATCACATCCACGCATATCAGCGTTGCACTCTCAGTCTTTTCATTATTATCATCCATAAGAATCTACACACATGACCAATATGAAGAAAATCCTGTTCGCGCTGTTTGCACTCGTTTGTGCAACAGCTTCGATGGCACAGAACGATGCCACAGAACCCATAGCCCCCAAGCATTTCGCCCCATTGGCCAAGGTTCAGGCCGACCAGCACGGCATCATCCGCGATCAACCCGAAGGAGAGTTGCGCACCTATACGCGTGAAGGTCAGGCCACCTATGTCAGTCTGTACTTCCGCGACGACACACAGACGGGTATCGTGACCGATGCCGTTTTCACCGAAGACGGCCAGAAAGTCTACATCAAGAACATCGTCTCGCATGCAGCCACAGGCACGTGGGTGGAAGGATCCATCAGTGGCAACACCATCACCATTCCCCTTGGCCAGATGGTCTATTGGTGGGATAAGGACGAGAACGGAAAGACCTACGGCATGAAGCTGGCCCGTGTCAAGGTGAAGGGCTCCATCAACGAGTATGAGGTTGACTCGAAAGGCACCGTCACCTTCACGATGGAGGGCGACAAGCTCATCCTCAACGGTACCAGCGGTAATCCCGACGAAACGGTCTACGACGGCCTCGGCCTGGTCTATACCGATGAGTTCGAGGGCGAGTGGAGCTACTACATCGACTACGAGACCGTCATGACGCGCGTCTGGGACATGCCCGTAACGCCTCCTGACGACCTGATGGTGGAACTCTATTCGCTGGAGAACGAGAAGTCAGGCCATCTGGTGCGCGTGGGCTTCAGCGGCGACGATGTCTATGTGCAGGGCGTTTCCGAGAACAATCTGCCTGCTGCCTGGATGAAGGGCACCATCAGCGGTTCGAAGCTCGTGTTCCCTGCCCAGTGTGCCGGTCAGGGCGGTAGCTTCCTGCTCTACTTCTGCGGCGCTCCTGGCGAATATGTGGAGGGCGACGACGGCTACTACAGCTGGATCTACGACTGGTCTGACGGCAGCATGACCTTCGACTACGATGCCGAGACGCGTTCGTTCAGGACCGACCAGACCATCTTCCTGAGCAATTCGAAGACCAGTTTCGAGCGTGGCGAAGTGTTCCACGCCCCCTTGTTCCGCCCGTTTGTCGAGCAGCCTGCCACACCGGCCGATCCGTCGGTAGTGGCCTTTATCACCGACTACTTCGAGATGGCCGGTCTTAATATCGCCATGTTCGACGTCCCCCTGCACGACACCGAGGGCCGCTTCATGGATCCCGCGAAGCTCTCGTATCGGCTCTATTGCGACGACGATGAGCCGTTCATTCTCTATACCGACGAGTACAAGTACATCACCCAGGATATGGAAGAGGTGCCTTACCTCTTCTCCGACCGCAACCGTTATATCTACGAGAAGGCCTATGCTCTCTACGTCTTCCAGACAGGCTTTGACCGCTTCGGCATCCAGAGCATCTATCGTGGCGGCGGCGAGGAGCATCGCTCGAACATCTCCTACTGGTACTTCAACGACGAAACGGGCATTCGCAATGTGCAGGACGATTCGCTCGAGCAGTTTGACCCATCGCAGGTTGAAATCTTCGATTTGCAAGGTCGCCGCATAGGCGCCAATCAGAAGGGCTTGGTCATCAGTCGCCTGCCCAATGGACGCGTCGTGAAGACCATCAGACGGTAATAGTTTTTTAATAAAAAGATAGTTTATGAAGGATAATTTGCGTCCCGCCACCCTGTGTGTACAGGCAGGCTGGGAACCCGCTAATGGCGAACCGCGCGTGCTCCCTATCTACCAGAGCACCACGTTCAAGTATGATAACACAGAGGAAATGGCCGACCTCTTCGACTTGAAGAAGGAAGGCTACTTCTACACGCGTCTTCAGAACCCCACCAACGATGCTGTGGCCAGAAAGATTGCCGCACTGGAAGGTGGAGTGGGGGCCATGCTCACCAGTAGTGGGCAGGCTGCTAACTTCTTTGCCGTGTTCAACATCTGTGAGGCTGGCGACCACATTGTGACCTCGAACGAGATCTATGGTGGCACCTATAACCTCTTCGGGGTGACGCTCCGCAAGCTCGGAATCGACTGTACCTTCGTCAGCCAGGAGGCAAGCGACGAGGAGATCAGTGCTGCCTTCCGTCCCAACACGAAGGCTTTGTTTGGCGAAACAATCTCCAATCCGGGCTGCCGCGTGCTCGACATCGAGAAGTTTGCGCGTATTGCCCATCGTCATGGGGTGCCCCTCATCGTCGACAACACCTTCCCGACGCCCATCAACTGCCGGCCTTTCAAGTGGGGAGCCGATATCGTCACCCATTCCACGACGAAGTATATGGATGGTCATGCCACACAGGTGGGCGGCTGCATCGTCGACAGCGGACGCTTCGACTGGGATGCTTATGCCGACAAGTACCCCGGACTGACGCAACCCGATGATTCCTACCATGGGCTAACCTACACGAAGGCGTTCGGCAAGATGGCCTATATGACTAAGCTCACGGCTCAGCTCATGCGCGACCTGGGCAGCATACCGTCGCCCCATAATGCCTTCCTGCTCAACCTGGGACTGGAAACACTTCATCTGCGCGTGCAGCGCCATTGTGAGAATGCTCAGCGGGTGGCTGAATTCCTCAGCCAGGACGAGCGCGTTGCCTGGGTACACTACAGCGGACTGCCCGACGACGATTGCCACGATTTGGCATCGAAGTACCTGCCCAACGGTTCGTGCGGCGTCATAGCCTTCGGCTTGAAGGGCGACCGGCAGACAGCCATTGACTTCATGGACTCGCTCCGCATGATAGCCATCGTCACCCATGTGGCCGATGCGCGCACCTGCGTGCTGCATCCCGCCAGCCATACCCATCGGCAACTTTCAGACGAACAGCTTCGCGAGGCAGGCGTGGCTCCCGACCTGATTCGTCTCTCAGTGGGCATTGAGGACGTTGCTGACATTCTCGACGACATCCGTCAGGCACTCGACAGCATCAAGAAGTAGCACGTATAGGGGCTGTTGGGCTGTCTCTTTTTCGAATACCACCGTCGCATCTCGCGATGGTGGTTTTTCTTTTGCTGTCGACGTGCTTTTGTTCGGGGGCTGCTTGGTGGTGTTTCCTTTGCTGGCTATTTCTGCGTTCGCGGCTGCTTTGGTGGTCTTTTCCTTTGCTGTCGATTTGTTTCTGCGTTCGGGGGCTGCTTGGTGGTCTTTTCCTTTGCTGTCGACCTGTTTCTGCGTTCAGGGGCAGTTCGATGGTGGCCCGGCACTTAGCCACATCTTCCTCTTCCTCCTTACTGAATTTCACGCAGCAAAGTTACAAATATAATTCAATATTTACCTACTACGTAGTAGGTACGCGTAGTAGGTACGGATGAGTATAATGTTTTGATTTTCAGTGAATTAGGTTTTCGGTAAATTAGGGAATGATATAGCAGTGGCACAGAATCGGCCTGCAAGGCCAGCACCACACAGCCCAGGGCAGCGCCCTGGGAGATGGGTGACACAAAGGGAAATTGCGCCCTACAGGGGCAGAATCATAAACGCGTCCTAAAAAGTGTTGCCCCTGCGGGCGTCTTTGAGCTATCTGCTATATTATTCCCAAAACAACTGCCTCTTAGGGGGTCATGGGGCGAACGAACAGTTGAACAGTTTTTTTGTGCGAGCGTAAATTTAGGGTTAATAATTATATTTAAATATATAATTATTAAAGGCCTGTTCGCACACACTCACAGTAAACTGTTCAACTGTTCGTTCGCTCTTGGCCGTGAGCACATGAGGATGCAATGGGCCGATAACTCATTGATTATCAATGAATAAACATTTATTAACAAAACAAGGTTGTTTCTTTAACAGTTTTTTACAAGCCACGATACCCCTAATTTGTTCTGCTGGAGATTTTGGTGTATCTTTGCAACGTCGGATGGAAAAGATGCCGGCTGCCCCCTCAGCCACTCACGACCTTCGGTACGGGCGTGAAAAGGGTGTGAGAAATAAAAAACAATCATTGTATGCAGGGGAAAACAATCATTGTTTTGTAGGGGAGCGGCGTTCTTTGATAAAGTAATGGAGTTGCGCAACTGTACTGGCAGAACGAAGTAGTTGTGAGTTCAGGGCAATGCTTTGCAGGCACAAAAGCATGGCTTCAGGGGTGGTAAGGCAATGCTCTCCGTGGGGGAGTAAGGCATAGTTCTTTTGGCAAGGGCTATGCATTGTGGAAACTGAAATAGGAATGCGTTCGACATCTCTGAAAACCCTTACTGACGGGCCCGCATGACGAGTTGAATTTCGTGATAGCTGGTGCCGGGAGGACAGAGGGCACGAATGGCATTCATGTCGACTGTATGAGCAAAGCGGTCGATGATGCGGCTGATTCTCTCGAAGCGTTCCTGGCCGATGATTTCCTGCGGCTGCAGTTCGCCTGACTCGACAAAGGTCGACAGATGGCCGAGGACGGTTCCAAGCGTGAGCTTGCGCTCCGTAGCGATTTCCCTTGGACTGAGTCCCTGCAGGAACATCCGGTAGCTGACGACGTTGGTCTTTTCCTTCTTTGGCTTGGGCTCGCGTTCTTTCCTGGACCTTCTCTTGGTCGCAGGGTCGTTCTGGTCCATCGCCTCGACTTGCGAGCGCTGCTTGCACTTCAGATAGGTGGCGGTGGTGAAGTAGGCCTGAGCCATCAGGTGAAGCAATATCCTGCGCGAACAGTAGGCATCGTTGGTTTCTGACAAAGCTTCGCCCAGCCGGCGCATGGCCTCCTTGTTGTTCGTCTTCACGGCCTTGGCCAGATTGAGCGGAGTGTGGAGTGCCGACCGCAGTTCTTTGTCGAAATACTCGCAGCTGCGCCTGACTCGCTGAAGGAAAGCCTCCTCGCGTAGTTGCTCGATGCTCATGCCGGCAATGGCTGTTCGCCACTTCAGCGCAACGTCGGCGACCTGCTTCTTCAGCGTGACCTGTGTTTGTTTGTGGAGCTCAGTTGTCTGCGTGAAGGCGTTGTAGAAGAATTCCACCAACAGTCGCCCGAGGTGTTGTTCACGGAAAATGATGTCGTCGAAGTTGAAAAGCTGTAGCAGCAGATGGCGGTAGAACTCGTCTTTCAGCATGGGCAGCTGGTGGATGCTCTGCTGTGCCGCTTGTTCCTGGTGGCTGATGTAGTTGTCAACGCGATGGTCGTTGATGATGGCGCGCGACTCGATGGGAGCAGCCAGTTGCAGTCCTTCAAGGGTCCGGCATCGGCTCAGGGCCACGTAGACCTGACCAGGGGCAAACGACATATTGGCGTCGATGATGGCGTGGTCGAAGGTCAGTCCCTGACTCTTGTGGATGGTGATGGCCCACGCCAGTCGCAAGGGCAACTGCGTGAAAGTTCCCAGCACGTCGGTCTTCAGTTCGCGACTCACGGGGTCAAGCGTGTACTTGGCATTCTCCCACACCTGTGGATCCACTTCGATGTCGGCGGTATCGCCCTCGCACCTTACCAATACTTGGTCGCCGTTGAAGGCCGTTACGCGTCCGATGCGTCCGTTGTAGTAACGCTGTCGGCCCGTTGCATCGTTCTTGACGAACATCACCTGAGTGCCCACCTTCAGTACCATCGTCTCGGCCGTCGGATAGGCGTAGTCGGGGAAGGTGCCCTTCAGCGTCGCCCTGAAGGTGTGTGGGGCCGATTGGAGCTTGTCCAGCTCATGCTCGTTGATCCGGTCGGCAGCATAGTTGTGGGTGCACAGGCGGATGGGCGCGAGGTCGGCCAGGCTCTTGCCTAATGGTGCCACGCGGCTGTTGAGCATCTGCAGGTCGGCAGCAGTAGGGTTGCCCTGCCGAATGTGGTCAAGCAGTTCGACGAAGCGTGTGTCTTGCTGTCGGTAGACGGTTTCCAGCTGAATGGTCACGTAGTCGGTTGTGGCAAGTGCCTTGCTTCCAAAGAAATACGGCGTGTCGTAGTAGGGCCGCAGCAGCTGTTCGTCCTCGGGAGTGACGACGGGCGTCAGCTGTCCCAGGTCGCCAATCATGAGCAACTGCACGCCACCAAAGGGCTCGTAGCGGTTGCGGAATCGGCGTAGCACGGAGTCGATGGCATCGAGTAGATCGGCACGCACCATCGAAATCTCGTCGATGATGAGCAGGTCCATAGAGGCGATGATCTTGCGTTTTTCGCGGCTGAAGTCGAAGCGACTCTTCACTTTCGCATCGGGCACGAAGGGCGACAAGGGGAGTTGAAAGAAGGAATGGATAGTCATGCCCCCTGCGTTGATGGCAGCCACACCCGTGGGTGCAACGACTACCGACCGCTTGGTGCTCTGCTCCACAACGCGGTGCAGGAACGTGGTCTTGCCCGTGCCAGCCTTACCCGTCAGGAAGATGCTGCGCCCGGTATGCTCGACGAAGTCCCATGCCAGCTGTATTTCGTTATTCATTGGTAGATTTGGTGTAGAGGGGGTAAAGTTAAGGGGTATCAAAATGAAGGAATACCCTACCACATCTGCCCCTCCTTCATATAGTTAGGGATTTTAGTGGTGTGTCCTTTCTCCATTTTGACACCCCTATGGATGATAGTCGATATTAGACGATGCCGCGGCCGTGACAGTTCTTGAACTTCTTGCCGCTACCGCAGGGGCAGGGGTCATTGCGTCCGGGCATCTTGTCCTTGACGACGGGCTGGCGGCGCTGTTGCTGAGCCGTCTCGCGTGTGTCTTGCTGGGCGGCAGCCTGCTGGTTGCGATCGACAAGCTCATCGCCGCGTTGCTCGTTGTAGCGCTGCGAACGCTGCTCGGGAGCAGCCTCGCGCACTTCCTGCTGCATCTCAGGAATCTGTCCACGCGTGAGAATCGACGAGATGCGGTTGTTCATGTCGTTCACCATGTCGTCGAAGAGCTTTGCACTCTCCAGCTTGAAGATGAGGAGCGGGTCCTTCTGCTCGTAGCTGGCATTCTGAACCGAGTGGCGCAGTTCGTCGAGCTGGCGAAGGTTCTCCTTCCAGCAGTCGTCGATGATGTGCAGCATGATGGTTTTCTCGAACTGCTTCACCACCGATTTGGCCTCTGTGTCGTATGCCTCGCGCAGGTTGCAGGGGATGTTGTAGACGCGCTTGCCGTCGGTGATGGGCACGAGGATGCGCTCGTACATCTCGCCTTGCTGTTCCTGTACCTGTTTGATGACGGGCCAAGCCACAGTCTGCAGTCGCTCGGTCTTGCGCGAGAAGGCCTGCATAGCAGCCTGGAATGCTTTCTCGTAGAGTTGCTCTCGACTGGTCTCGATGAACTCCTCGTTGGTGATGGGGCACTCCATAGAGAGAATCTTCAGGAACTGCTCGCGGCAGCCGGTGTAGTCGTTGTTGTCGATGATGGAGATGACGCGGTCCCAGATGATGTTGGCGATGTCCATACCGATGCGCTCACCCATGAGGGCGTGGCGACGCTTCTCGTAGACAACGGTACGCTGCTTGTTCATCACGTCGTCGTATTCGAGCAGGTGTTTACGGATACCGAAGTTGTTCTCCTCGACCTTCTTCTGGGCACGCTCAATGTTCTTGGTGATCATTCCGCTCTCGATGCGCTCGCCCTCCTTGAATCCCAGACGGTCCATAACGGAGGCAATACGCTCAGAACCGAACAGTCGCATGAGCTTGTCCTCAAGCGATACGTAGAACACACTCGAGCCTGGGTCGCCCTGACGTCCGGCACGACCACGCAACTGGCGGTCGACGCGGCGGCTTTCGTGGCGCTCTGTACCGATGATGGCAAGTCCTCCGGCACTCTTCACGTCGTCGGAGAGCTTGATATCGGTACCACGACCAGCCATATTGGTGGCAATGGTAACGGCACCCAGCAGGCGCTGCTCTTCATGTATGTCGTCAGCCGAGGCGTTGGCAAACTTCTTGTCGGTAGCCATCAACTCATCCAGATGCTTGTTGGCCGAGAGCTTGTCGCAGAAAGCACGTCCGTCGGGAGTAGTCCAGACGGCACCCTGTGTGGACTGACCGGCCAGCGCCACGATATCGGCTTCCTTCTGGTGGAGTTTCGCATTCAGCACCTGATGTGGAATCTTACGCATAGAAAGCATCTTCGAGAGCATCTCCGAGATTTCCACCGAGGTGGTACCTACGAGAGTCGGACGTCCTGTGGTGCGCATTTCAACGATTTCGTCGATGACGGCACGATACTTCTCGCGTGCAGTCTTGTAGACGCGGTCGTCTTGGTCGTTACGGATGACGGGCTTGTTGGTGGGAATCTCCACAACATCGAGCTTGTAGATGTCCCAGAACTCACCAGCCTCCGTCGAAGCCGTACCCGTCATACCAGCCAGCTTGTGGTACATACGGAAGTAGTTCTGTAGGGTGATGGTGGCAAAGGTCTGCGTGGCAGCCTCTACCTTCACGTGCTCCTTGGCCTCAACAGCCTGATGCAGTCCGTCGCTCCAGCGGCGTCCCTCCATGATACGTCCCGTCTGCTCGTCGACGATCTTCACCTCGCCGTCGATGACCACATACTCGTCGTCCTTATTGAACATGCAGTAGGCCTTCAGCAACTGGCGAATGGTGTGGACGCGCTCCGACTGAACAGCATAGTGGTTGAGCATCTCGTCCTTCTTGTCGATGCGCTCCTCTTCGCTCAGGCTTGTATCGGCCTCGAGGGCTGAAAGCTGCGAAGTGATATCGGGCAACACGAACAGGTCGCGGTCGTTCACTTGGGATGCAAGCCAGTCGGTACCTTTGTCGGTCAGCTCGCAGGAATTCAACTTCTCCTCAACCACAAAGTAGAGGGGCTCCACAGCCTCGGGCATGCGGCGGTTGTTGTTCTCCATATACATTTCCTCGGTCTTCAGCATGCCCGACTTGATGCCTTCTTCAGAGAGGTATTTGATGAGGGGCTTGTTCTTAGGCATACACTTGAACGAGCGGAACAGCGACAGGAAGCCTTGATCGAGCATCTCCTGAGCTTCCTTCTTCTGGCCCTGTTCCATCATTTCCTGACCTTGCGAAATCTTCTGCTTCGCATCAGCCAGATACTGGGTGGCCAGTTTGCGCTGCACCTCAACGAGGCGCTCCACTAGCGGCTGGTATTCCTCGAACATCTGGTCGTCGCCCTTGGGCACTGGACCAGAGATGATAAGCGGCGTACGGGCATCGTCAATCAACACGGAGTCGACCTCGTCGACGATGGCGTAGTTGTGGCTACGCTGAACGAGGTCCTGAGGCGATGAAGCCATGTTGTCGCGCAGGTAGTCGAAACCGAACTCGTTGTTAGTACCGAAAGTGATGTCGGCATTATAGGCACGTCGGCGCTCGTCGGAATTGGGGCGATGCTTGTCGATGCAGTCGACGCTCAGTCCGTTGAACATGTAGAGCGGTCCCATCCATTCGGAGTCACGCTTGGCCAGATAGTCGTTGACCGTCACCACGTGTACGCCATTACCGGTCAAAGCGTTCAGGAACACGGGCAGGGTGGCCACGAGGGTTTTACCTTCACCCGTTGCCATTTCTGCAATCTTACCTTGGTGGAGGGCAATACCACCAAACAGCTGCACGTCGTAGTGCACCATTTCCCACTTCAGGTCGTTGCCTCCGGCAGTCCAATGGTTATGGTAGATGGCTTTGTCGCCATCAATGGTGATGAAGTCCTTTTTCGGATCGGCAGCCAGCTCGCGGTCGAAGTCGGTAGCCGTGACGACGGTCTCCTCGTTCTCGGCAAAGCGGCGAGCAGTCTCCTTCACAATGCTGAAGGCAACGGGCATGACCTCGTCGAGAGCCTTCTCGTAGATTTCGAGTGCCTCCTTGTCAATCTTGTCAATCTGATTGAAGATGGCCTCGCGCTCGTCGAGTGGTGTATCCTCGATGGTGGCCTTGAGTTCTGCTATCTTTTCGCGCTGTTCGCGGGCAGAGTCTTGTACGTACTTCTGTATTTCCTTGGTTTTGGCGCGTAGCTCGTCGTTGCTGAGAGCCTGAATGGCGGGATACGCTTTCTTCACTTCTTCAACGAGGGGTTGAATCAGCTTCATGTCGCGGGTAGACTTGTCGCCAAAGAGCGACTTCATAAATCTGTTGAAATTCATATGCTTTGTTTACGATTTTACGTTGTTGTGGCCTGCCACGATGGCATCAGGCCGTAATCGGGTGCAAAATTACGAAGAAAAATCCGTAATCTGCACATTATTAAATTAAAAAAGAGAAAAATGCTGATAAAAAGTCAGAACAAAGGTTCTGCCGTGCAAGCATTTGGTGCCCTGATGCGAATGTTTCGTGCTATGGTGGGAGCAATACGGTCGACGGTTACGGGCAGCGTGATGCGTTCGGCACGTGTGCCTGCACCAAAGATGATGATGGGGAACGGAACGAAGCTGGCACGTGTAGAGAGCCTTTCCTGCGTGTCTTCGTTGACAAGCTGCCAACCCGGAGCCACCTCGATGATGATGTCGCCGCTCAGGGTAGGATGAAAGGCGTTGCGACGCTTCAGGATGTCGTTGTTGCCCCTGAGCAGTCGCTCCGACGTATAGACCTCAGCCACACCGGCATTCTGCACGAGGAAATCTTGCGAACGCTGAAGCATCTCAGCCAGGCTGATGTTCTTCTGTTCAATCAGCTTGTGGTTCAAGTAAACCTCATTGCGGAAGCAAGATTCAACATAGTGTCCTTGGCCATAGACAGCCGAGAGGAACATGTTCAGGAGATTGGCGGTGCGGTTGATGTAGAAAGTGCCCGTTGGAATGCGATACGACGAGAGGTCGGTAATGGGCTCATCGACATAGCCTGTGCTCGTGACGACGAACATGACGTGATCGGCTCCGACAGCTTCGCTGATGCTACTGACGAGTCTGCCTACACACTTGTCGAGCTGCATGTAGACGGGTTCCATAGAGGTCTGCCAATTCGTCAGGTCTTCTATGCTTGCAGTTGCTGAAAGCGATACGGAGAGCAGGTCACTGACTTCATCGCGACCCATGGCGGTTGTGTTGACGGTCTGAATGGCCAAATCAACAACGGCGTCGTTCGTAAGCTGCTTGTTCTTAACGAGATGTGCGTCGTTGTTTGCGTAGGACTTTACCCAAACAGGCAGGGTGGGCGAGTAGTAGGTAGAACCACGCCAACGCCCCGTTTTCTCGTCTATCCACAGAGCCCCGTCGGCAGCATGACCAGCTGACAAAATGGCGGCTTCGCGCTTCTCGGCAATACTCCAGACGATGGATGAACCGTGCGAACTCACTTTCATTTCATCGCCCACCGTCGAGGTCATCATCCGATGTGGCGAGGCAAAGTGCTTCATGTCGTCGCAGCAGTATGTAGGGCGAAGAGTGTTGCGGTCGAGCCAACGCATACCGATGATGCCGTGATAGTAGGGAGTGGTGCCCGTTGCAATCGTGGCAATGGCCGAAGCCTTGTCGACAGGTGTGAAGGGATAGCTTGCAGCCTCATAGACGCGGCCCTCTTCCATAAGCTTCTTCAGCCCATCGGAAGAATAGAGGGGCGAGAAGTAGTCGAGATAGTCGCTACGCAGTTGGTCGACAACCAGATTGACCACCAGACGAGGCGCACTCTCGAATGCTTGCAGTTCGGTGCCTGAGAGGACAGCTATGATGAGGGCAAGATACCTGTTCATTTACGATTTTCTGATTTACGATTTACGATTTTGCAACCACAGATGGTTTTATATTTACGATTTTCGGATTTACGATTTTCGGATTTACGATTTAATTACCGACTTACGATTATAAATTCGCTCTATGCAACGAACAAGCAAAGATAATGCCAAAATGTTGGTGCCTTCGGCGTAGTTTTGCAGTAAGTTGCCGGCAAAGAACAAAAGCAGGCAGACGGCATAGACAGTCCAGAACCAGTGGCTGCGGCCCTTTCGGGCATTTCTGACCACAGGATAGACGCAAACCAAAGCCAGCGGATTGAGCAGCAGAATCTGCAGGTTCAGGTTGACGGTGGGATGTTGCGAGAAGATCATCGCGGTGAGCAGCAATCCGCTGATGCCGATGAGCAGCAGAAGGATGAGGTCAACTCCCCAGAACATCTTCTTGGTTCGCCATTCGACAAGCGTGACGATGATGATGCACAAGGAGAGGATGACGGCACATGCCAACGGACTGAGCGGGAACTCTTTCGGGCTCTCGTCGTTGAACATCGGGACGAGCACCCTTTTCGAGCCTTTCATCAGGGGAATGGGCTGACCGAGCGAATCCTTGACCGAATAGGTGGCGCGGTCGAAGTCTTCCATCAGGTTGAAGGGCAGGAACTGCTGTTCCCTGACGGTTGTCGGCTTGTCGGCCATCACGCCAAGCAGCAGGTCGTTGCCCAAAGTCGTCCAGGGATGATGCTCGGTGCACAGATGGGTTAGCTGCCGTAATGATGGTCCGTCAGCCTCCCTCTTGTAGTCGATGTTGATGGCGTCGCCATAGGGCAGGACCAGCATGTCGCGTGCTCGTGTCGTACAGTTGTCGTAGAAGAAATTGTAGCGGTATTCGCGGTTTTCCGGACGGTAGTTCTCCTCGATAGCTTCGGCAATCTTCAGCTTATCCTGCGGCGAGAGGTAGTTGATTTCCTGCTCGACGATTCCCCGCCGTTCGTAGGCATAGGCACCACAGAAGTAGTCAAACGGCTGTACGCCCATCTCGTAGTCGGTCAGTCCGAAGATGAAACGCAGCACGAAGAAAGGCTTGTGGAAGTTGAACATTCCGTAGTTCACGGCCACGTCGATGCCCTTGTCGCGGTTGACGTAGTGAATGGCGGTATGTCCGTATAGGCTCCACGACTCATGTCCGGCCTGACAGGTCAGCAGGCTGAGCGTGATGGCCGAGTCGGCATGTTCGTAGCTACTAAGAGGAGCATTTTGGGCATTAACATTCAAGTTGCCGCCCATGACGAGCAGCAACAGCCCAAAAAGTGGCCTTAAAATACCTTTTAAGTGTTTCACGATGCAAAATTACTTTAATTTTATGATTATCGTGCGATTATCTCGAAATTTTTCAATAATTTTGCATCCAAATTGGAAAAAACAAAGAAAATAGATAGAAGAAGACTATTTATGAAAAAGAAAATATGGAGCACATTCCTTCTCGGAATCTCTGCAATTAGTGTATTTGCACAAAGTGGAACCAACTCGCCCTATAGCCAATACGGCCTGGGTGTGCTCAGCGATCAGTCGGCCAGCGTCAGTCGTGGAATGAACGGTCTGGGCATCGCCTACCGGCAGCACAACCAGGTGAATCCCATCAACCCTGCCAGCTATTCGGCCATCGACTCGCTCTCGTTCATTTTTGACGTAGGCGTCTCTGGCCAGATTACCAACTTCAAGGAAGGTGGCAAGCAGTTGAATGCCCGCAACGCCAATTTCGAGTATGCCTCTGCAGCCTTGCGCCTGGCCCGTCATCTGGGCATGGGCTTCGGAGTGCTTCCCTATACCAACGTGGGCTATAACTACAGCACGACTGAAAAGATAGGCAAGGATAATTCCACCTCTTACTATTCAAACACTTATAAGGGGTCGGGCGGTTTGCACGAGGTTTACCTCGGCCTGGGTTGGGAACCCTTCAAGGGCTTCTCGTTAGGTGTCACCGGCAGCTATCTCTGGGGAAGCTACCAGCGTTCGCTCGAAAACTACTCCGGTGACTACTCCAACCGTGTGTCGAAGTATTATTCGGCCAGCGTAAATAACTATAAGCTCAACGTTGGCGCACAATATGTGGCCCGGCTGACGAAGAAGGACTGGCTGACGCTGGGCGTCACCTATGGTCTTGGCCACAAGATAGGCGGCCACCCCATTTGCCAAGTTGTTTCGCGCAATTCTCAGACTGGCGTTGCCGACACCACATCCTATCCTCGTGGCGAAAGCATCGACCTGGAGATTCCCACTACCATCGGCGCAGGCCTGATGCTGAACCATAGCGGAAAGCTCAGGATTGGTGCCGACTATCAGTTGCAGAAGTGGGGCGGTGTGGAGTATCCCGAGTATGTATCTGAGAACGGGGTGACCGACTATAAGCTGATGTCCAACTGCTTCAGCGACCGTCACAAGGTGACGTTGGGTGCCGAGATCTGCCCGAACGAGAGCAGCACCCGTCGCTATTTCGACCGCATCCGCTACCGCTTCGGCGTCTCCTATGCTACACCTTATATAAAAATAATAAATGCCAACGGAACGTTCGATGGACCGAAGGAGTTCAGTGCGTCCGTAGGTGTAGGCCTGCCCATCATGAACGTGTGGAACAACCGCTCCATCCTGAACATTAGTGCCCAATGGGTGCGCCAGGACTCGAAGATGTTCATCACCGAGAATACTTTCCGACTCACCATTGGCCTGACCTTCAACGAGCGTTGGTTCGACAAGTGGAAAGTGGAGTAGGGCGCGCGTGTCTTGTTTGAAACAGATCGAAAGGACAGAGCTTTGAGAGCATTCAGAACCCTTATGGCCTTCGTGGCGGCATGCTTGTTGACGGCAGCCTGCCAGAAGCAGAAGGAACACATTGCACCGGCTATCCATGAGCGCGACTCTGTGCCCATGATGACCAGCTATGGTGTCAATGCCCTCATCTCCGACTCGGGCGTCATCAAATACCGCATCGTTACTGAGCAATGGGACCTCAATCCCAACGTCGACCCCTCGCGCTCGTCGTTTGTCAAGGGCATCTTCCTTACGCAGTTCGACGAGAAGTTCCACGTGCAAGCCTATATTCAATGTGATACGGCCTACAATTACGACAAGAAGAAACTATGGGAACTGCGTGGGCGTGTGCGCATCCTGACCAAGGACGGACTGCAGTACACCAGCGAGCAACTCTATTGGGACGAAGCCCGACATGAACTCTACTCGCACGTCTTCTCGAAACTCGTCACCCCCGAACGCACCCTGCAAGGCTCCTATTTCCGTAGCGACGAACACATGCGCCACTACTACATCTCCAACGGAAAGGGATTCTTCGAGAAGGCCGACTTCGACGGTTCCGACGACAAGAAGCCTGGCGACACGGCGACAGTCAGCCAACCCATGCGCCAGCAGTCGATGCCGCAGCGTAAATCAACCACACCACACTATTAAAATGCCCTCTGAACAAATATGGACGAACCTGTATCAATATCGCTTATCATAGCCATACTTGTGTCGATGGCCTTCTCGGCCTTCTTCTCAGGTATGGAAATTGCCTTTGTTTCAAGCAACAGGATGCTGGCCGAGGTGGAGAAGGAGAAACACGGCTTCTCGCAACGTTTCATCTCCAGTTTCTATGCCCATCCCAACGGCTTCGTCAGCACCATGCTCGTGGGCAACAACATCGCGCTCGTCATCTACGGCATACTCATCGCACGCCTCTTCGACAACACCATCTTCGCGGGCATGCAGCCAGGATTCACCGTACCTGCCGACACCATTCTCTCTACGCTCATCGTGCTCTTCACGGGCGAGTTCCTGCCCAAGACGCTCTTCAAGAGCAACCCCAACCGACTGCTCAACTTCTTTGCATTTCCCGCCTATTTGTGCTATCTTGTGCTGTGGCCCATCAGCAAGTTCTCGACATTCCTCTCGAAAATGCTCATGCGGCTCATTGGCATCAAGGTGAGCAAGGAGACCGAGGACGAGGAGTTCTCGAAGGTCGACCTCGACTATCTGGTGCAGTCGAGCATCGAGAGCGCCAAGAACGACGACGATATCGACGACGAGGTGAAGATATTCCAGAACGCCCTCGACTTTGGCGAGACCCGTGTCCGCGACTGCATGATTCCGCGTACCGAGATTGTGGCCATCGACAATCAGGCCACCATGGAGGAGTTGCAGCAGAAGTTTGTCGAAAGCGGCCACTCCAAGATTCTCGTCTACGAGGACGACATCGACCACATCACGGGCTATATACACTCCTCTGAGATGTTCCGCAATCCTAAGGACTGGCACGACACCATCCGCACCATGCCCTTCGTGCCCGAGACCATGGCGGCACAGAAGCTCATGCGCATCTTCCTGCAGCAGAAAAAGTCGCTGGCCGTGGTCGTCGACGAGTTTGGCGGCACCAGCGGCATCGTATCGTTGGAGGACATGGTGGAGGAAATCTTCGGCGACATCGAGGACGAGCACGACAACTCCAACTATGTGGCCAAGCACCTCGACACCGGCGAGTTTGTGCTTTCGGCGCGACTCGAAATCGACAAGGTCAACGAGATGTTCGACCTCGACCTGCCCGAGAGCGACGACTACATGACCATCGGCGGCCTCATCCTGCACGAGTACCAGAGTTTCCCCAAACTCAACGAGGTCGTCAACATCGGAAAGTTCCATTTTAAGGTGCTCAAGAGCACGATGACAAAGATTGAGCTTGTGAAGCTGAAAGTCGATGGAATCGACAAGAAAGACTGACAAAAAAGCCTCGTGAAACCGAAGAAATCGGGCGAAATGTGAAATTTTGAACGAAAAATTCACGCGTTTCATATCTTTTTTGTAACTTTGTACGCTTTTTTGAAGCAACCCTTCAAATGACACTGGAAAATAAGTAAAAACAACAAAAAATAAAAACAAACAAAAAGTAATGGCAGCAATTGGAAAAATTAGAAGCTGGGGGCCACTGCTCGTAGGAGCAATTGCCTTGGCCCTCTTTGCATTCATTGCCGAAGAGGCTGTGCGTTCTTGCGAATCGACAAGCAACGAGAAGCGTCAGCGCGTAGGCGAAGTGTTAGGCGAGAAAATCAACGTGCAGGACTTCCAGAAGCTCGTTGACGAGTATCAGGAAGTGATTAAGATGCAGCAGGGAACTGAGAACCTCAACGACCAGCAGCTCAACCAGGTGAAGGATATGGTTTGGAACCAGTTCGTTCAGTCGAAGATTGTCGAGAACGAAGCCAAGGAGCTTGGCCTTACCGTTACCGACAGCGAGTTGCAGAACGTCCTGAAGGAGGGCACCAACCCCATGCTCATGCAGACTCCGTTTGTGAACCAGCAGACTGGCCGTTTCGACGCCAATGCACTGCAGAAGTTCCTTGCCGAGTATAAGACGCAGCAGAATGCCAACCCGCAGGTGGCTCGTCAGTACGAGACCATTTATCGCTATTGGACATTCATCGAGAAGACGCTCCGTCAGCAGCTTCTTGCCCAGAAGTTCCAGAGCCTGCTTGGCCACAGCCTGCTCTCCAACCCCGTCGAGGCCAAGATGGCCTTCGCCGAAGAGAACCAGGAGAGCCAGATCCTCCTCGCTACTTTCCCCTACAGCAGCATTGCTGACGATAAGGTGGAAGTGACCGATGCTGAGCTCAAGGCTAAGTACGACGAGATGAAGAATCGTTTCCATCAGTATGTCGAGACTCGCGACGTGAAGTATGTTGACTTCGAGGTTGAGGCTTCGACCACCGACCGTGCCGAGTTGCAGAAGCTGTTTGCCGACTACACAAAGGGCCTCGCTGAGGCTGCCGATCCCACCGAGGTGGTGCGCAAGAGCACTTCGTTGGTTCCCTATCTGGGCCTGCCCGTTGCCAAGGATGCATTCCCCAGCGACATCGCTATGCGTCTCGACTCCATGTCCGTAGGCAGCGTCTATGGTCCCGTGGAGAGCAAGATGGACAACTCCCTGAACCTCATCAAGCTCGTTGCCAAGACGCAGCTGCCCGACTCTGTGCAGTATCGCCAGATTCAGGTCGGTGGTGAGACCGTTGAGGAGGCTCACAAGCGTGCTGACTCCATCTTTAACGCCTTGAAGGCTGGTGCCGACTTCGAAGTCGTTGCCAAGAAGTATGGCCAGACTGGCGAGAAGACTTGGCTGACCACCCGTCAGTACCAGAATGCTCCCTCTATCGACGCCGATACGAAGGGCTATCTGATGTCGCTCAACACCATGGCAGCCAATGAGCTGAAGAACATCACACTGCCTCAGGGCAACATCATCGTTCAGGTGCTCGACCGCAAGAACTTCATCACGAAGTACACGGCAGCCGTCGTGAAGAAGACCATCGACTTCTCGAAGGACACCTATAGCGCAGCTTACAACAAGTTCAGCTCTTATGTCAGCGGCAACCGTACTGCCGAGGACATCGTGAAGAACGCCCAGAAGAACGGCTATCGTGTTCAGGAGCGTCCCAACGTGACCACAGCCGAGCACAACCTGGCCGGTATTCGTGGCACCCGCGATGCCTTGAAGTGGATCTTCGAGGCCAAGGAAGGCCAGATTTCACCGATGTATGAGTGTGGCGACAACAACCACCTGCTTGTAGTCGTACTCGACAAGATTCATGAGAAGGGATTCCGTGGCCTTGATGATGATCAGGTGAAGGAATTCGTCAAGGCTGAGGTGCTGAAGGACAAGAAGGCCGAGCAGCTCATGACCAAGGTCGAAGGCATCAAGTCGATTGCCGATGCCAAGGCTAAGGGTGCCAGCGTCGATTCTGTCAACCAGATCACCTTCGCAGCTCCTGTGTTCATCGCATCTGCTGGAGCCAGCGAGCCTGCTCTGAGCGGTGCCGTAGCAGCTACCGCCAAGGGTGCTTTCTCCAAGGCTCCTGTCAAGGGTAACGCTGCCGTCTACCTCTTCCAGGTGGTCGACAAGAAGGATCGTGAGGTGAAGTTCGATGCCAAGGCTCAGGAGGAGAAGCTCCGCCAGCGTGCTATGCAGTATGCAAGCCAGTTCAACAACGAGCTCTACCTGAAGGCTAAGGTTGTCGACAACCGCTACCTCTTCTTCTAAGCACAATCTTCAATAGTCTCAATATGACTCCCGATGGCCATCTTATTGGTTGTCGGGAGTTTTTTTTGATGTTGTTTAGTTGTCTGTTGCTTTTTTCTGGGCCTCGTAGAGAAGTAAGAGTTCTAATCCTGGCGGAGCATTCCAAAAAATTCCAATTCCAGTTATTCCAATTAAAAAATGGGAGGTAATTCCTGTTTCTAAAGGCTATATAACTTATTGATATATAGATAGTTATATATAGTAAGGGGAGTTGGAATACCCTCAAATAATAAACTGGAATAACTGGAATTGGAATATTTGGCAACTAACGTTTTACCTAAAAGGCTGATTATCAATGAAATAAGTATCATTAAAAGTCCTTTTCCAAGATTTAGGAACTTGAAAAATGCCCAAAATGCACCAAAAATCTTTCTAAAAATGTATCAAAAAAACTACAAAAGACATGAATTTCCCCTTTTTATGTTGTTTTTTCCTGTACTTGGCGAACGCTTGAACGTTGTGGAAATCAGCATACTGACCTTTTTTTGAAGGATTTTTGTGAATAACGGTCTGTCTCTTTGCAAAAATGAGGGTAAAATTGTCCAATTGTCACACTTAGTGGAAGCTTTTATTCCCATTACTGTCATGGAATTATGTAGAGTTGGTTGTACCATGTCGAGGGGGAGATCGTATTATGTTCAGTTGTCGTGGTATTATGTTGAGAAGGCGGTTCTATTGTACCTGCGGAGAGGTGCTCTTATCGTTCAAAAGTAATGAGTTGTAGCCTGCGGAGCTATGATGTTATGGTGCAAGAGCAGTGCTTTATGGTGCAAAAAGCTATGCTTCATTCCTGTGGAACGATGCTTTTAATTGTGAGATAATGATGCTCATGTAGGGGCAGACCCCTGTGTCTGCCCGCAATGCCCGCAAAAGCATACAAGAAACGGCCTGCAAATCTCAAGCCGCATACGAGCCTCCGAAACACGGGCAGACACGGGAGTCTGCCCCTACATGTGGCTCTTTTGCGAATCAATTCCCCAAACGAAAAGAGGATGTCGCTCGGTTTGGCGGACATCCTCTTGGTGTTGTTAAATTGTCAAATAATTGTTAGCTGTGAGAAAGATGTTTAATAGTCGTCATCGTCGTCGCTGACTTCAGCTGCATCGAGGCTCAGGTCTTCAGGATCAGTCTCGAAGGTGGTACGATAGCTTTCCTCCGTGAGCTTGTCCTCATCGAAGTCGTCGTCGTCATCGTCCTCATAGGAGTCCTTCTTCTCGTCGAGTTCTTCCTCTTCATCGTATTCCTTTTCCTCGCCAGGCTCCTCGTCGAAGCGCAGCTTAGGACGCTCCACGATAGGCTTTGTCTTTGCAAAGATGGCTTCCACCCACAGGCCTTTGGCAATCTCCAGGACCTCAAATCCGTCGTTCACCTTCTTCTCGTAGAGTCCACCAGCCTTGTGGAGTCGGTCTTTGGGAAGGGTAGTGGTGCTGATGTCGAAACCGCTTTCGATGATGTCCTTGATGCTTTGCGAGAGCGAATCCCAACCGCCGCCGAAGTTACGGTCAATGACTTCCAGCAGTTTGGAAGCCGAAATGTGGCGTATGTTTTCGTAAGTGAGGTCGGTCACGCGCAAAATGGGGCGTTTCTTGATGGCTTTCTTGATTTTTGTGCCGTCGTCGAGTTTCAGGCTTCCTACCTTAAATCCTCTTGCTTCGTATTTTTTGATGACCTCGGGCTTGTCGACTTTCACGTCTTCGACCTCGAAGGCGCTCTTGATGATGTCGATGTAGTGGCGCATGTTCTCCTTCAAGTCGGCATCCTTTTCGCCAGCCTCCAGCATGCGGAAGATGTCGTTTTCGTTTACTTCCCACACGTTGCCCTTGGTGAGTGTCTTTAGGGTAAATGTTTTCTTAGTCTGTTGTTTCATAAATATCGCTTTTGCTTTTCTGCTGCAAAAATAAGTACTTTAAGCTGAATGAGCAAACTTTTAGGAGTTTTTTTTGTGTTTCATGGCAATTTTTCGTAACTTTGACTTGCGTCGAATTTACTTTCGTTCGGAAATGAAAAAGAAAATTGGGTTTTCTTTTTGCATTTCGCTTACTTATTCGTAACTTTGCCAAAAGAATATGAGTGAACCATTAGCTGAACGTATGCGCCCGCGGTCGCTTGACGAATATGTCGGTCAGCAGCATTTGGTGGGCGAAGGTGCCGTCTTGCGGAAGATGATTGACGCAGGGCGCATCTCGTCGTTTATCCTTTGGGGACCTCCCGGAGTGGGCAAGACCACGCTGGCGCAGATCATCGCCAACCGCCTGCAGACGCCTTTCTACACGCTTTCGGCAGTGACAAGCGGCGTGAAGGACGTGCGCGATGTCATCGAGCGGGCCAAGTCGGGGCGGTTCTTCAATTCGGCATCGCCCATCCTGTTCATTGACGAGATACACCGCTTCTCGAAATCGCAGCAGGACTCGCTGCTTGGTGCCGTCGAGCGTGGCATCGTCACGTTGATAGGAGCCACGACGGAGAATCCCTCGTTCGAGGTCATCCGCCCGTTGCTGTCGCGTTGTCAGCTCTACGTGCTCAAGCCTTTGGAGAAGGACGACCTGCTGGCGCTCCTGCATCGTGCCATCACGACGGATGTTGAACTCTCACAGCGCGAGATTGAATTGCAACAGACGGGTGCCATGCTGCGCTATAGCGGTGGCGATGCACGCAAGCTGCTGAACATCCTGGAGTTGGTGGTCGAGTCGGAATCGAGCAAGAAGGTGGTCATCAGCGACGAACTTGTGGAAGCACGCCTTCAGCAGAATCCGTTGGCTTACGACAAGGATGGCGAGATGCACTACGACATCATCTCAGCGTTCATCAAATCCATTCGTGGCAGCGATCCCGATGCCGCTCTCTATTGGATGGCTCGCATGATTGAAGGTGGCGAAGACCCTGAGTTCATCGCCCGCCGGCTCATCATCAGCGCATCCGAGGACATCGGACTGGCTAATCCGAATGCGTTGCTGCTGGCCAATGCCGCCTTCGATGCCGTCATGAAGATAGGATGGCCCGAGGGGCGCATCCCGTTGGCCGAGGCAGCCGTCTATCTGGCCACGTCGCCCAAGAGCAACTCTGCCTATATGGGCATAGCCAACGCGCTGTCGGAGGTGAAGAAGAGTGGCAACCTGCCGGTGCCCCTGCATCTGCGCAACGCTCCCACGTCGCTCATGAAGGAACTCGGCTACAGCGATGGCTATCGCTATGCGCACGACTTCCCGGGCAATTTCGTTGAGCAGCAGTATTTGCCCGACCAACTCGTGGATGCGCGCTTCTGGCATGCCCAGCATTCGCCGTCGGAGGAGAAACTCTATCAGAACATGCTCCGCAACTGGGGCGACCGGTTCAAGGACGAGGGGTAGAGGCTCTTCCTTTGGAGGTGCGCGTGTACGGAGTTATGAGAAATGAAGATGATAATTGATAATAATGTACGCGATGCATCGAATCAGATAAACATAGAAGCTAAAAGAAGAATAAACATTTGAAAATGATGAAAATTGTAGAACTTGATGGCTATGCAGCCAACCCAGGCGACCTGTCGTGGGAGCCGCTGAAATCTTTGGGTGAACTAATCGTCTACGACCGTACACCTGCCGACCAGGTGGTGGAGCGTGCTAAAGATGCCGACGCAATACTGATCAACAAAATACAAATCACAGAGGAAGTGCTCGCCCAGCTGCCCCGCCTGAAGTATATCGGCGTGCTGGCCACGGGCTATAATGTCGTGGACATCGATGCCGCCAACCGGCATGGGGTGGTGGTGACCAACATCCCTTCGTATAGTACCGACAGCGTGGCGCAGATGACTTTTTCGTTGCTGCTGACGATGGCTTTCCGCCCTGAACACTATGCCCGGCAGAACCGCGAAGGCCGTTGGAGCCGCAATCCCGACTTCTGCTACTGGGACACACCCCTGATTGAGCTTTCTGGCAAGACCATCGGTATCGTCGGCCTTGGCAATATCGGAATGAAAGTGGCAACGATAGCCCGCCAGTTCGGTATGGACGTGTTTGCGCTGACCAGCAAGAACTCGGCAGATCTGCCCGAAGGCATCCAGAAGACCACCATCGACGGTCTGTTGGCCGTGAGCGACGTCATCACGCTTCATTGCCCGCTTACGGAGCAGACACACCACCTCATCGATGCCGAAGCATTGGCCAAGATGAAGGAGGGAAGTCTGCTGATCAATACGGGACGTGGACCTCTGGTCGACGAAGAGGCTGTTGCCCAGGCATTGGCTTCAGGGCACCTTGCCGGTTATGGTGCCGACGTGATGGAAAACGAACCTCCACGTGCCGACAATCCGCTGCTGCGCGAACCTCATGCCTACATCACTCCTCACATCGCTTGGGCCACGAAAGAGGCTCGCCAGCGCCTCATGGACATAGCCGTCGACAATCTGCGTGCCTTTGTTGAAGGTCGCCGCCTGAATGTCGTGTCGGCATAGTTGAATTCGTGAGTACGAGGGCGCGGAGGTGCGAGAATTGAAACATCCGAAACTTTAACAAATAGCTTCGAAAATAAATCGGAAAATCTTATGGAATACGATCCCGAAGTGATGCAGACCGTTATGCAGATCATCGAGTTTCTGGGCACGTTTGCTTTCGCCATCTCTGGAATCCGTCATGCTGCCGCCTGCCAGTTCGACTGGTTTGGCGGATTTGTCTGTGGTGTGTGCGTGGCCATCGGTGGCGGTACGCTGCGTGATGTCATGCTTGGCGTGACACCCTTCTGGATGACGTCGCCTTTCTACATCATCTGCACCCTGCTGGCCCAAGTCTTTGTGCTGCTCTTTGCCCATTCGCTGAAGCGACTCGACAACGCCTGGTTTGTGTTCGACACGCTGGGCTTGGCCCTGTTCACCATTGCCGGACTGCAGAAGACGGTTGACTGTGGGCATCCCATGTGGGTAGCCATCCTGATGGGTTGCATCACGGGTAGTGCGGGAGGCGTCATCCGCGACATATTCCTCAACCGCATGCCTCTGATTTTTCGGAAAGAAATCTACGCCATGGCCAGCATTTTCGGTGGAATGCTCTACTGGTTGCTGCTCGAGTTGCAGGTGAACGTGGGCGTGGCTTCGGCCGCGACGTTTATCTTCATCTGCCTGACGCGTGCCATAGCCATGAAGTACCACATTTCGCTGCCGAAACTGCGCGATATTGAGTAAATTGATGCTTATTCGTGGTGATAGGGTTCGCCCTTGATGATGGTGCAGGCGCGATAGATCTGCTCCGTGAAGACGAGGCGAATCATCTGGTGGGAGAACGTCATGCGCGAGAGCGAAAGCATCTCGTTGGCCCGTTGGTAGACAGCCTGTGAGAAACCGTAAGGACCGCCAACGACAAACACCAATCGGCGCACACTCTGCTGCTTGCGTTCGAGCCATTGCGCCAGTTCTATGCTGCGCATCTGCTGGCCGCGCTCGTCGAGCAGGACAACGGTGTCGGTTGGTTGTATTTTTTGCAGGATGAGTTCTCCTTCACGTTCCTTTTGTTGAAGTTCAGTTAGCGACTTTGTGTTTTTCAGTTCCGGAATCACAGTCGTGGCGAAAGGCATGTAGTGCCCTATGCGTGACACATAGTCGTCGATGGCTGCCACGAAATGCTTGTTGACAGTCTTTCCCACAAGAATGAGTTCGGTCTTCATAATTGGTTTGTAATCTTTTAGTTACGCTTCGCAGTTGGAGTCTTCCTCTATGGCATATCTGCTCTTTCCATGGTGGACGGGGCAGAGAGTCTCGTTCTTGTCGATGGGTGAATACTCGTGCTTGCGCTTGGGATTCATCGGAAACCATCCCTTCTCAACACGCTTCTTCTGCGAGAACAATTCGCCAATCGACCACAGCAACGATGCCCCTATAACGCCAATGATGGCCGAGATGAACACGTCGGCCACAAAGAAAGCGCCGATGATGCTCACGAGACCGAGCAGCAGGAACACCCACCAATAGCGAGTGCCCGTCTGGTATTCTACTTTGATGACCAGCGGGTGGAACAATCCTATGACGAGAAATGTGCAAATGGCGATGGCAACGCCCGAGAAATAGATTTGCATAGCAGCGTTTATTTGGTTTGTTGGGTTGCAAAGGTACAAAAAAGATGAAAGATGAGAGATGAAAGATAAAAGTTTTTTTACCTAAGGCGATAAAAAACGATAAAAAGATGCTCGAATATGAAAAAATATAACTATCTTTGCAAAATGAGTATAACTATAAACAATCATTAATTTTTACCCATATGGAAAACAATGCTGCACTTATAGCCCAGTGCGAAGAAAGGGCTAAGCAATGGCTGTCTCCTGCTTTTGACGAAGAGACGCGTAAGGCTGTAGAGGCAATGCTACAGAATGAGGACAAGACCGAACTCATCGATGCTTTCTATCGCGACCTGGAATTTGGTACAGGTGGCTTGCGCGGTATCATGGGCGCAGGTACGAACCGCATGAACATCTACATCGTGGGTATGGCTACTCAGGGATTTGCCAACTACATCCTGAAGGCCTTCCCAGGACGTACTGACCTGAGCGTCGTTGTTGGTCACGACTGCCGCAACAACGGTCGACTCTTTGCTGAGACCGTTGCCAACATCTTCTCGGCTAACGGCATCAAGGTTTACCTCTTCGAAAGTCTCCGCCCGACTCCTGAAATCAGCTATGCCATCCGTCATCTCGGCTGCCAGGCTGGTGTGAACGTCACTGCTTCGCACAATCCGAAGGAGTACAACGGCTACAAGGCATACTGGGACGATGGTGCTCAGGTGCTGGCTCCCCATGACAAGGGTATCATCGACGAAGTGAACAAGGTGACGATTGCCGACGTGAAGTTCGAAGGCAACAAGGAGCTCATCGACATCATCGGAGGCGAAATGGACTGGGACTACCTGCAGGCTGTGAAGGAAGCTATGGTCGATCAGGATGTCATCCTGCGTCAGAAAGACCTGAACATCGTCTATAGCCCCATGCACGGAACTGGTCGCGTCATTATTCCTGAGGCTCTGCGCTCGGGGATTCCAGAACATCCACGTGGTGCCTGAGCAGATGGTCATCGACGGCAACTTCCCGACGGTTGTCAGCCCGAACCCCGAGAATGCCGAGGCTATGACGCTGGGCATGAAGCTCGGAACACGCCTGAATGCCGACCTCGTGATTGCAAGTGACCCCGACGCCGACCGCCTGGCCATCGTCTGCCGCAACGCTAAGGGCGAGTGGGAAATCATCAATGGTAACCAGACCTGCATGATGTTCTGCTGGTACATCATCGCCAACAAGAAGAAACTCGGCCAGCTGAAGGGCAACGAATTCCTGGTGAAGACCATCGTGACGACCGAGGTGATCCGCAAGATTGCCGAGAAGAACGATGTGGAGCTGCGCGACTGCTACACGGGCTTCAAGTGGATTGCCAATGAAATCCGCAAGTCTGAAGGCGTGAAGAAGTACATCGGCGGTGGCGAAGAGTCATTCGGATTCCTGCCGTTCGATAAGGTTCGCGATAAGGACTCCCCAGCATCTATCTGCTTAATCTGTGAGATTGCTGCCTGGGCAAAGGACAACGGCAAGACGCTCTATGACCTGCTGATGGACATTTACGTGGAGTATGGCTTCTCGTATGAGCACACGATCAACGTGGTACGCCCCGGAAAGAGCGGTGCCGACGAGATCAAGCAGATGATGGTTGACTTCCGCAAGAACCCGCCAACGGAGCTCGGAGGCTCAGAGATTGCCTTCACACGCGACTTCCAGAGCCTTGAGCAGACCAACGCCGACGGCTCGGTGGTGAAGCTCGACATGCCCGACACGTCGAACGTGCTTCAATGGTTCTGCACCGACGGCACGAAGGTCAGCGTGCGTCCTTCGGGCACGGAGCCGAAGATCAAGTTCTACGTTGAGGTGAAAGATCCGACAATGCGTTGCGCCGGTTGCTACGAGCGTTGCCTTGCCGGTGCCAAGGAGAAGGTCGAGGCCATCAAGCAGAGCTTAGGCCTCTAAGCGCTCTCTCAAAACCCATTGAGAACTTGACTCAAAAGGGGAAAACAAAAAGAAATCCTCCATGCAACTCAATGCGTGGAGGATTTTTTTGATAGCTTTAGCTGTCCTAAAGCTCAACGATACCTGCCTCTACCCATTGGCCGGCAAGTGTTGTTGCATCTTTCAGGGCCACTTCGTACTCTACCTCATATTGCTCGGTGAGCAACTGTGCCAGTTCGTCAGCCGTGAACGACTCCATCTGTTGTACTTTTTTCCAGAGGTAGGCTGAACTTTCGTTCATGCTGATGATATTCGAGAAGTCGATATTCTCTTTGCCTTCAGCCACGATGATCTGCTCACCGCAGACTTCGCGCAGGTTGAATCCTTTCTTAGCTTTCATAATTGAATGTTTTATTTTTGTTTGTATTTATTCGATTGCCATGTTTAAGACGTGATGGACCATACTGAGTTCATCTTCATGTGCTGTTATTCCTTGATGTGGACAGGGAACAACTTCAGCCAAATGCGACGATAGAAAGCCAGCAAATAGCGGCGAATGGGGTAGAGGTGCATCCACAGCCAGCTGTAGACTCGCCACTTTGTGCCATCTGTCCTGTCGAGTTTGGTGCGGCCTTTGCGGTAGAAGCCAACAACAGAAGCACGAATATCGGACAACTGGCAATGCTCATCGCTCAGGTTTCCGTCGCCACGAAGTGTCACTTTCTGCCCGTCAATAGCAACGATACGATGCAGCACGAAATGTCCTGGGGCAATTTCAGCAAGAACAGGATCACCCGTCTTCACGTTCAAAGGCTTCGTCAAGAGAGCCTTGTCGCGGTTGTCCTCCAAGAAAGGGCGCATGCTGAATCCCCTTAAACGCAGGGTTACGGTGTGCCCTTCCTCAATCATTTTAACGATTTCGGGTAGCAACACAGCATTGGCAAACTGCACTTCTTTTATCTGGAGATTGTTTTGTTGCATAGGATAGCTGCTTCTTTATTGGGCAGGCAATGGAGTGTGTATATAGGAGTTGTCTCAACAATTTTCGTCACGGTATTGCAGATGCGCCTGAAGATGTCTTCGTCCCACTTCATGGACGAGCACGATGGCAACAACGAGGCAAAGGCATCAATAGGGGCAAGCCGGTCAACGCTATTGGCAGGTGCGCGGTCTATGCGCGTGATGGCTCCAAGACGTGCTTTCACGTTGCGGTAGCAGGGGGTCTTTCCGCTCCATGGGCCACCATAGATATAAGGCTGTCCGTCGATGATGCGCACGATGGGATTGTCGTCGTTCATCAAGTCACATCCGGGGATATGGCGCAGCCAAAGACTGACGTGGGTACTCTTGCCGGTTCCGCTTTTTGCAGTGAAGGCATAGCCGTAGCCATTTTGGCGGACCAGTGAAGCGTGGATGAGCAGCGTGTCTTGCCGGCTTCCTGCAAAGGCAAAGATGAGCATGAGGGCGTTGTTCAGACCGAAGGAACGCATGTTATAGTTGCCGTTCAGTGCACAGCGGCACTCGGTGAAATCCTTATTGCTGAGCAGAAGTGCACATTCGGCACTCTTTATGTCTTTGATAATATATTGGTAGCCACCATCGTCGATGAGATCGACCACTGTTTCTCCATTTCCTGTGTCGAACTTCCGGATGCGTTCGCGGTGTTCTTTTGAAACAGGACGCAGCGCATCGTCAACGGTAAGGTGGAAAAACAACTCGTCTTCTGCACACGGATTGGTTGCGAAAGATACAAATGAGGGCAGCAGACGCATGTCGTTGCGCTGCACTTGTTGGCCTTCAGCATTGGCAGAGGGCAAGAAGTCGATACGAATCGTGTGTTCTGCTATATTGAAATAGTACGTGAGCATGTATTTACTGAATCGTTTAGAAGTATGGGGAGAACACGGAAAGAGGGCAGAAACTACGATTGTCTGCTCTGTTTCAGTTCTTTTGCACGCTGACGGGCATCCTCCATGGCCTTCTGACGTTCAATCTTCTTCTCACGGGCTTTGGTCTTGGCAGCTGTCTTGGCTTGCTTCTTGGCAGCCTTCATTTCAGCTTTTTCCTTCTTGATGGCCTCTCGCAACTGCTCTTTGGTGTAGGTTGCCTCGGGTGTATCGGGGGTGATGTGCTGGAAACTGAATGAATTCTGGTCGATGTTCTTCATCGTCCAAGTGCCCTTACGCGTGTAGCGCTTCCTTAGTTTGAGAAACTTCTTTTCGGCATTCTTGCGCTTTTCTGCAAAGATGACAACACAAGTGGGTTGCTCAACGCCAGCCTCCTTCATGTAGTCGCGCAGTTGGAAGGAATAGTTATCGCGGCTATAGAGGAAATCGGTCTTCGTGTCTATCCATGCCGAGTCAACTTGCTGAATGTCAGTCAAGTAAACAGTCGAGTCATTGAACGACGTGCAAAATCCGAACATGAAGATGGAGGTTGGTCTGTTAATAGCGCAAGCCCATGTCGGCATCAGAGCCAACAGCAGCAAGAGTGTTTTTATTTGATTCATTTTTGATGTTTTGATTGTCTTTACTTATGAAAAACCTTTCGTTTTGAGGTCCTCTGTCATTTACCGAGATAAGCCTTGAGCATCTTGCTCTTGGTGTTGCCACGAAGTCGTCGGATGGCTTTCTCGCGTATTTGGCGGACACGCTCACGCGTCAGTCCATATTTCTGTCCAATCTCGTCGAGCGTCATTTCTGGCTGGTTGATGCCGTAGAAAGCCTCAATAACGTTACGCTCGCGCTCGTTCAGTTGCTTAAGTGCAACGCTAATCTCGTTGCGAAGCGACTCCATCAGCAATTCGTTATCCGTATCTGGGACATCGCTATTGGGCAACACGTCGAGTAGGCTTGCCTCTTCACCGTCAGCGAAAGGAGCATCGACCGAGACGTGACGCGTATTAGCCTTCATGGCGTCGGCAATCTTGTCTTCAGGAATATCAACAGTCTCGGCAATCTCATTTACACTGGGGCGACGTTCGTTTTCCTGTTCGAATTTGTTGAGGGCCTTCGTGATCTTATTGACCGAACCCACTTGGTTGAGGGGGAGTCTGACGATACGGCTCTGTTCAGCAATAGCCTGCAGAATGCTCTGCCGGATCCACCATACAGCATAGGAGATGAACTTGAAACCACGTGTCTCGTCGAACTTCTCAGCCGCCTTGATCAGTCCTAAGTTACCTTCGTTAATGAGGTCGCTCAGGCTCAGGCCTTGGTTTTGGTATTGCTTGGCCACAGACACCACAAAACGCAGGTTCGCCTTGGTTAGTTTCTCCAAAGCTTGGCGGTCGCCTTTGCGGATGCGCTGGGCAAGTTCCACTTCTTCGTCAACGGTGAGTAGTCCTTCATGGCCTATTTCCTGAAGATATTTCTCCAGTGAAGCATCTTCTCTGTTGGTGATTGATTTGTTGATTTTCAGTTGCCTCATGTGACTTCGTTTGGTGTTTAGCTGCAAAAATAATTCTTTTCCTTGAGAAATACAAAGAAATTGCCAATTATTTTTTCTTTACAGCTTATTTGTTTTGTTTTTGTGTATGAAAAAAGAGTGTCGGGAGTTGGTGGAAGCCTTTCTGTGTTGAAAAGTGTCTTCCCCAATACCCGACACCCATTGTCAAGCTATGTCGTATGCTTGTGTTGGCATAATGTCACAAGTGCTAATTCCTACTCGCTCAGGTCAATTACGAAGTAGGCTTTCTTACCTGTTGGATAGACACCGCGGATGATGAGCACAGGCTCCTTGCTCATAGAGGCATCCTTAACGGCCTGCTGCAGGTCTTCGACCGACTGCATGTTTTCATCGTTCACCTTTTGGATTATAAAGCCCTTGGTGATGCCTGCATCCTTTATCTTACCATTGTTTACCTTGATGACTTCCAGACCGAAGTTGATGTTGAGCTGTTCCTTCTGCTGGTTGGTCACGGGGCGAACATCGGCACCAAGCACGTCCATGTCGGCCTGCTTCACTACCTTCGTATTGCCCTGTGCATTCTTCAGGGTTGCAGTCTTCGTGACGCTCTTCTTGTTGTGCAGGAAGGTCAGGCTGATCTTGTCGCCCGGGCGCTTGTTGAACATTACTTCTTGCAGTTCCGACATCTTTGTGACCTTCTTGCCATCGATATGGGTAATCACGTCGCCCTTCTCAAGACCGATGTCAGCACCTGCGCCGTCGGCTTCCACTTCTGAAACGTAGACACCTTCGTTGGTGCCAAGGTCAACTTCATTGTCTTTCTCCTTCTGCTCGTTGATGTAGTTGAGGACGTCGCCACCCTTGATGCCGAGCAGGGCACGCTGAACGGTACCATATTGTTTGATGTCGGCAACCACCTTGTTCATCAAAGTGGTAGGAATAGCAAAGCCATAGCCGATGTTAGAGCCGGTAGGCGATACCAGCATGTCGTTGATGCCTACGAGTTCGCCACGTGCATTCACCAGAGCGCCACCCGAGTTGCCTTGGTTGATGGCAGCATCGGTCTGGATAAACGACTCCACACCATTGGCACCGATCGAACGTGCCTTGGCCGAGACGATACCGGCTGTCACTGTGTTGTTCAGTCCGAGCGGGTTACCAACGGCCAGTACCCATTCGCCAACTTTCAGGTCGTCGCTGTTGGCAATGGCAATAGTCGGGAGGTTCTTGCCGTCGACCTTGATCAGAGCGAGGTCGGTAGTCTTATCTGTACCCACGATACGGGCTGAGAATTCGCGGTTGTCGTTCAGGGTGACAGTCAGTTCGTCGGCACCTTCCACCATATGGTTGTTGGTGACAATATAGCCATCAGGCGAAATGATGACGCCAGAACCTGTGGCAGTCTTCTTTGGAGTCTGGACCTGACGCTCACGAGGACCGCCGAAAAATCCGAACGGGTCGCTGAAGAAGTCGTCGAAGGGATTGCTCTGCATACGTACGGTTTGCGTCTTCGAGTTCTGCACATATTTAATATGTACTACGGCCGGGACTGCCTTTTCGGCAGCATAGGTCAAGTCGACGGGTTGTCCTGCTACTGTCACAGCATCGCTGGCTGCGTTTACTTTCATAAAGGTTCCTGCTGAAATACCAAGTGCTACCAGGCACATGGTTCCGAACAAATACTTCTGATACTTTTTCATATCTGCTAATTGTTGTTTAATTGTTTGAACTTTCTTTTTGTGCCACTTTGGGAAGTGGAGTTTTGTTGTTTTTGTTATTGCTTGTGACGCCCGATGGCGGGCATGGTTTATTTTTCAGAGTGCAAATTTAGGCGCAAAAAATGTTAAACTGCCATTTTGTCGGTCATCTTTATTCCAATTTAACACTCTGATTTGTCTTATTAACGGCTCTTAAACACCTGCGGTTCAGTTTTTACATTACTTAAAAGTCGCTCCGGCCTTCCTGATAGGCATTGTAAACCTTCAGTAAGAATAAACTCCGGACAAAGTCAACCAAAATCACAAGTAAGACTAAAAGTAGTCAACCAAAATCGGAAGACTACACAGCCAAAATCGACAGACTACGCCGTGGTTTCTGCAGCCTGCCGTTACCAGTTTCGCTACCACTATGTGGTAATGCCGTTACCAGTACATGGTAGTCGCTCTACCAGTACAAGGTAGTGGCTCTACCAGTATAAGGTAGTCACGCTACCGATGTGGGGTAGTCACGCTACCCACGACTGGTAGTCGCTAACCCCGACATCGATAGCGTCAGAGGGTAACGGCAAGGTCAAAAAAAAGCATAGCCCCGAGGATGCAGGGCTATGCTTTCATGAAACGACGGTGTGTGATTAGAACAAACCGACGTTATGCAACAGGAGTGACAGCGCATAGGCAACCAGCGTACTGGCCACGACACTGATCAGGCCGGGAATCATGAACGAGTGGTTGAGCACGTACTTGCCAATCTTTGTCGTACCGCTTCGGTCCATGTTTACCGTTGCTATATCGGTGGGATAGTTCGGGATGAAGAAGTAGCCATAGGCGCAAGGCAGCACGCCGAGCAGCACCCATCCGGGGATGCCCAACGCATAGGCAACCGGCAGCAGCGACACGACGACGGCTCCCTGCGAGTTGATGAGCACGGAGAAGATGAAGAACATGATGGCTACCGTCCAGCTATACTTCGACACCATGTCGCCAAGCAGGGCCTGAATGTCGGCAATATGCGCATTGAAGAAGGTGTTGGAGAGCCATGCGATGCCGTAGATGGCCACCACGGCCACCATGCCGCTTTGCCATACGTTGTCGGCAACGGCATTCTTCGGCTTCGCTCCACAGCAGATGATCATGAGTGCGGCTGCCGAGATAAGGATGATCTGAATGACGAGATACATTTTGATGGTGACGGGAGCCTTCTCCGTCACGCCTGCCATGACGATGCCAGCCTGTGCCAGTTTGTCGGGTGAGACGGTCTTACCTGTCGGCAGAAGCACGTCCTTCGCACCATCGACGGCCACGACAGTCTCGTAAGCGGGCAGTATCTGCTGTGCAAATGCAAGCACCACGATGATGGCAATGGCAGCGAGGAAGATGCAGACGGCATACTTCGACTTCTTGTCAATTTTCTTGTCGAGCACGGTCTGCGTGTTGCCATAGATGTACTCACGCTGAACGGGGTCGCCGATGCGAGCCAGGAACTCGGGGTCTTTGTCAAGGTCGAGTCCGCGGCGGCTGCTCCAAACTGCGGCAATCATCACGCCGATGAAGCACGAGGGGATGGTGACGGCCACAATCTGCGGGATTGAAATGTGGAACCCGTTAAGGGCTGAAATGGTGGAGAATGCCACCACGGCAGCAGAGATGGGCGAGCAAATGATGGCAATCATCGATGCCACACTGGCTACGGCACAGGGACGTTCGGGGCGTATGCCTTTCTTGATGGCCACGTCGGTGATGATTGGCATGAGCGTGTACATCACGTGACCCGTTCCGACCAGAATGGTCAACACGAACGTTGACAGCGGAGCCAGGTAGGTGATGTGCTGCGGATGCTTGCGCAGCATGCGCTCGGCAATCTGAATCATCCAGTCCATGCCACCCGAAGCCTGCAAAATACCGGCACAGGTCACGGCTGCCACGATGATGTAGATGACGTCGGTCGGAGGCGTACCGGGCTGAAGTCCATGGTCGAAGACGAGAATGGCCAGGCCGAGGCCGGCAATTGCTCCCAGCGCCAGGCTTCCGTAGCGGGAACCTAAGTAGAGCGCCAGCAGCACGATCAATAGTTCTATGATAGTAATCAGCATAATAATCTGTGTGTTTGGTTAGGTTAGAAAATGAGCATCGAAAGTCCGTAGGCGACAAGCGTGGCCGTGACAACATGGATAAGGCCAGGCATCATGAACGAGTGGTTCAGTAGGTACTTACCGATGACGGTGGTGCCGGAGCGGTCGAAGTTCACCGTAGCAATGTCGCTGGGATAGTTCGGGATGAAGAAGTAGCCATACACAGAGGGGAGCACACCCAGCAGCACAGGGCCGGGAATGCCGAGCGAATAGGCCAGTGGCAGCATGGAGACGACCACAGCGCCTTGCGAGTTGATGAGCACCGACACAAGGAAGAACACCAGGGCGATGGACCAGTTGTACTTGGCAACGATGTCGCCCAGCATGGTCTGCATCTCGTTGGTGTAGTTCGAGAAGTAGGTGTCGGCAAGCCAGGCAATGCCGAAGATGGCTACCACGGCCACCATGCCACTCTGCCAGACGGCACCGTGGACGGCTTTCGTGGGCGATGCCTTGCAGAACAGAATCATAATGGCAGCTGCTGAAACCATGACAATCTGAATGACAACGTTCATCTTCAACTGAACGGTACTGGCTTCAGTGATGCCCGGAATCAAGACTTTCGCCTTGGCAAGTGCAGCCGCTGTGGCCACTGTTCCGTCGCTGAAGGTGAAGTCAGGGGCATCCTTCACAGCCTTGATAGTGGAGTAGGAGGGCAGTATGTCCTGGAAAATGGCAAAGAGCACGATGACGACCAATGCGCCGAGGAACACGTAGACGGCATTCTTGGCCGACTGAGGAATCTTCTTGTCGAGTGTTGTGGCCGAACTGCCATAGATATACTCACGCTGGACAGGGTCTTTCAGCTTGGCCTGGAACTCTGGGTCTTTATCGAGGTCGAGTCCGCGGTGATAGCTGGCTGCTGCTGCCGCCATGAGTCCGCATATACAGGCAGGGAAGCTGATCATGAGAACCTGCGGTATCGATACATCGAAGCCGTTGGCATTCGAGATGGTTACGAATGCTACGACGGCTGCAGCGATGGGCGAACAGGTGATACCCACCTGCGAAGCAATACTTGCCACACCGCATGGACGCTCGGGACGGATGCCTTGCTTCAGCGAGATGTCGCAGATGATAGGCATCAGCGTGTAGACCACGTGGCCTGTACCAACTAATACCGTCAGCAGGAAGGTGCTGAGAGGTGCCAGAAAGGTGATGCGGTCGGGGTGTTTGCGCAACGTCTTTTCAGCAATCTGGATGAGCCAATCCATGCCGCCTGATGCCTGCATGATACCGGCACAGGTCACGGCTGCAATAATGATGTAGATAACGTCAGTGGGAGGCGAGCCAGGCTTCATGCCGAAACCGAACACCAACAATGCCAAACCGATTCCCGATATGGCACCAAGAGCCAAACTGCCATAGCGTGATCCTACCCAAAGGGCAAGCAAGACAATGAGCAGCTGGATTACCATTAAGACTGTCATAATGTAGATGTTTTTAAGTTATTTAGGTTATTACTATGTGCTAATAATATCAAAAAGTTTATGCAAAAGTAACTCTTTTTATTCAAAATTGCAAATAAAGTAGTAATTTTGTGCCCTAAATAAGTAAAAATCTTTGTTTGAATGGTCAAAAAAATAGCGACTCGCACGTTTCTTAAGTCTGTATTGTTTCTGCAGATTGCGTTGCTGGTGGTGTCTTGTGGGCAAAAGTCACGCAACGAACTTACGCCCTGGGGCACGCCGGTCGAAGAAACGGATGATACGCTATCAACGGAATTTACGCTCACAGACATCCAGACAAACGGCGAACTGATTATGCTCACCTTGACCGGTCCAGAAACCTACTACGACTATCATGGCCGTGGAGTGGGGCTTCAGTACATGTTGTGCGAGAAGTTTGCGCAGAAGATGGGTGTTTCCTTGCGCGTGGAAGTGTGTAAGGACACTTCAGAAATGGTGCGTCGGCTGCAGTCGGGCGATGGCGACATCATTGCATTTCCCTTGCCTTCAACATTCGATAGCCTGCGCTATTGTGGTTATAACAGCGGCGACTCGTTGGAATATAGGTGGGCTGTAAGTGCTGGAAACACAGCACTTGCCGATACGCTCGACCGCTGGTTCCGCCCCGAATACATAGCTGAGGCGAAGCAGCAGGAGTCGTTCATGCTCTCAACCCGTAGCATTACACGTCGGGTATATTCGCCTATGATCAGCCGTTCGGGTGGTATCATTTCCCATTATGATGGCTTGTTCCAGAAGTATGCACCCGTGGCACGCTGGGATTGGCGCCTTCTGGCTGCACAATGCTATCAGGAGTCGACCTTCGACCCTCGTGCCCATTCGTGGGCAGGGGCATGTGGACTGATGCAAATTATGCCCTCTACTGCTGCCCACCTTGGACTTCCGCTGTCTCAGATCTATGAACCAGAGCCCAATATTTCGGCAGCTGCGCGCTATATAGCTCAGCTGACAGCCCACTTCAGCGACGTTCCCAACGGTATGGAGCGTTGCTATTTCGTGCTGGCTGCCTACAACGGCGGTTCACGCCACATACGCGATGCCATGGCATTGGCACAAAAAAACGGCCGCAACAAATATCGTTGGGCCGATGTTTCTGAGTTTGTGTTAAAGTTGAGCACGCCACAATACTATAATGATCCCGTCGTGAGGTATGGCTATATGCGTGGTTCCGAAACCGTGGGTTACGTATCGCGCATCCGCGACCGTTGGGCTCAGTATCGTGGCTTTGCCCGTCCTGGTACTACGTCGGTGGTTACCGGCACTCCCCATCCTGCCAAGCGCAAAAACAAGTACAAGATTTAGGGAGCATCGCTCCGTTCATCGCCGTTTCTTTACTGCTTCCAAAGCCTTTATCCAGTCGGTGTCAAGCGAGAACTGCGTGATGTAGTTGTCGTTGTTGTAGTAGGCCAGTACCAATTCCTTATCCAAATCGTTGAAGAGCGGATTGTTGATACTTGCATCGCGGAACACCGTGATGATGATATCGCGCTCGGTCTTTTTCTTCGTGCTTGTGAGTCGCTTCATGTAGAGTGTCAGGAACTCGTGCATAGCATATGACTGCTCGTTCAGCATCTTTACCGTCTGGTTGAAGAACTCCAGGTCGGTCGTGTCGCGCAACACGTCATCGCGAACCTTCATGGCCATGTAGCTCAGTTCGTCGTACTTGAAGGTGGCAATCTTTCTGGTCTCAATGTCTTTCGACTTGTCCTCGGCCACAGCCTTCGAAGTGCGCAGAATCTCATAGAAAACGTCTTGAGCCTTTACTGTTACCGTTGTCATGCAAAGCAGAACGGCCATCATGATTATTTTCTTCATGTTCATTTCTTTTCTTGTTTTTTATGATTGATGTTGTTGTTAATAATCTGATTTTCTATTGTGACGCATCGAACTCGGAGAAGTTTAATCGGAACCGTTTCCTTCCTTTTCGTCTGCGGCATCGTTGGCTTTCTTGCCAGTACTTACGCGCGCGCTATTCCTTTTTATAAAGTCTTTCCACCCGCGATAGTTGGCTGGCGACTCAGGCCTTCCCAACTGCAGGAAATGGCAGTAGGCGGCTCCCAGGGCATCGGTGGCATCCATATACTTCGGCATCTCGTCGGCTTTCAGGTTGAGCATGCGTTGCAGCATGCCAGCAACCTGTTCCTTCGAAGCCGATCCATTGCCCGTGATGGCCACCTTAATCTTCATAGGGGCATATTCATGGATGGGCACATCGTGATGGATGGCTGCAGCAATGGCTACTCCCTGAGCACGTCCAAGCTTCAGCATCGACTGAACATTCTTGCCAAAGAATGGTGCTTCGATGGCCATTTCGTCTGGCAGATAGGAATCGATGATGCCCGTCACCCGTTCGAAGATGTGGCCGAGGCGTAGGTAGGGGTCGCTCATCTTGTGCAGGTCGATGACTCCCATGGCCACCATTTCGGCCTTGTTGCCTACGGCACGGATAACGCCATAGCCCATGACGTTGGTTCCAGGGTCGATGCCTAAGATGATTCTCTCTGCCTTTGTTGCCATTTGGATGAGTTGATGCGTGTTACCAGTTTTCTGCTCAACGGTCGATGAACGGATTGGTGGCCACTTCCTTTCCAATCGTTGTCTGCGGACCATGGCCTGGCAGAACCACCGTGTCGTCGGGGAGTTGCGAAATGGTGCGAAGGCTCTGAATGAGCATGAACATCGATCCGCCATTCAAATCTGTACGACCTATGGAGCCTTGGAACAGGGTGTCGCCAGAGAAGCACACCTTTTCTTCTTCGCAATAGTAGAACACTCCACCGCGCGAATGACCAGGTGTTTCTATGACTCTCAGGCGATGGCTCCCAAACTCGATGATGTCGTGGTCGGCCAACAGGCGTCCTGCGGCAGGAAGAGAATCGTACTGAGCGAATGGGAAGAACTTCTCGGCCTGCTCATCGTGTTGGTTGATGAACTCCAAGTCGTCGCCATGAAGCTCCACGCTCAGCCCATATTTCTCGTAAATGAAGCCATTGCCAAAGTTGTGGTCAAGATGTCCATGGGTAGCCAGGAGGTGAACGGGCTTCAGCTGGTTCTCTTCGATATACAGCGAAATGGCTTCTTTCTCCTCAGGGTAGTATGCTCCGCAGTCGACGATGACGCACTCTTGAGTTTCATCGCTGACCACATAGCAGTTCTCCTGCAACATGTTGCAAACAAAGCGTTGTATCTTTAGCATGGGTAATTACCTTATTTAATTTCGGTCACGTCGTTTTACGATAGCGGCAGGTAGATGACATTCTTCTCGCGGAACCATTCTTCCGTGAACCATTGGCTGATGTCGCTGACTTCTACAATTCGGCGATAGGGCTGCACTTCGGCTTCCACATTGCCGCCTTTCAGGCAGATCACACCATTCATCATGGCGTTGCGCTGATTCTTTGAGATGTTCTTGCGAACAATCTTCACCAAGTCGGGCAGGGGCATTACGGCACGGCTGACCACAAAGTCGTAGTGGCCTTTCTCGTCTTCACCACGAAGATGCTCGGCAACGACGTTTTTCAGGCCGACGGCCTTTGCCACTTCGGTGGCCACAAGAATCTTCTTGCCTGTTCCGTCAATCAGCTTGAACTGACATTCGGGAAACATGATAGCCAACGGAATACCAGGGAAACCGCCACCCGTTCCGAAGTCCAGAATCTCAGTACCTGGCTTAAAGCCGATGGCTTTGGCAATAGCCAGCGAGTGAAGCACATGATGCTCGTACAAGTTGTCGATGTCTTTCCGGGAGATAACGTTGATCTTGGCATTCCAATCCTTATACAAATCCATCAGCATTTCGTACTGATGAATCTGATTATCAGATAGTTTTGGGAAATACTTAATGATTTGCTCCATGCTTATCGCAGATATTTCTTGAGGTCGTCTTTATCGATTTTAACTCGTATCTCGCCCATCGAGTGAGGGGCGATTTCGTCTTCACCATAGATGAACGTCAGCGCATCTTTACCCAGAATGAAGTTTTCGCTCAGATAGGTCTCGCCGTCGGCAAAGATACCTTGCTGCTGTAGCTCTTCGAGCGACTTGGCCTTGAACTTCTTCATGATGGCCTCGACGACGATGTCCTTGACTTGTTGCTCGCAGCCTTCGATGATGATGTCGGCAAGCCGAACAATCTGAGCCTTCTTCGTGTCGATGTTCAGGGCAAGCGTCTGCCTGATACCGTACATGCCACCACCAAAGGTGTAGATGCTGGCGAGGTGCGTGAGCACGCCGTCGGCACCTTCCTCAAAGTGGGTACGCACGTCATACTGAACGTTATAGGCCGTTGCATGTTCCTGATCGACCTTGTAGAGTGGGGCGTACTCGGTGAGGTAATCCTCAATATAGCGTCCCACAAACGAGTCGACCAACGCCTTCACCGTTAGCTTTTCGTTGCTCAGCGAGAAGTAGTCGGGCAACAGGATGCCGGCACGCAGCAGCGTGTCGTTCAGGACCTGTGCCTTTTTCTCCTTCAAGTAGTGAAGATGAAGCGCCAACTGGCAAGTCGGAGCACTTTTGGAACCAGCCACGAGTGCCACAGTCGTGTCGACGACAACGCTGTCAATCTCGTAGCCAGCCACCCTGATGGTGCCCTTCTTTTTTCCACAAGCGCTTGCCAAGAGCAATGCCGAGAGTATGACGATGACCGCTTTCCTCATGTTCTTAGTAGCTGCGGGCTATGATGACGCGGTACTTAGCGGGCTTTCCGCTGACCATGTCCGTGCCTGGTGTCTGTTCGACGCCGTAGGGCACGCAGCGAATGGTGGCCTGCGTCTCCTCCTTGATCTTTGCCTCGGTCTCGGCCGTACCGTCCCAATGGCAGAGGAAGAAGCCGCCGTCCTTGACGCGCTCCTTGAACTCTTCGTAGTTGTCGCACTCGTAGATGTGGGCATCGCGATAAGCCTTAGCCTTCTCGAAGATGTTCTGCTGAATGTCGTCGAGAAGCTGCTCCACATATTGTGCAATACCCTCCAGAGGACGAGTTTCCTTCTCGAGAGTGTCGCGGCGCATCACCTCAATGGTTCCATTCTCCAGGTCGCGGGCACCCAGCACAAGACGTACTGGAACACCCTTCAGCTCGTAGTCGGCGAACTTGAAGCCCGGACGTTTGTTGTCGGAGTCGTCGAACTTCACACTGATGCCCTTTGCCTTGAGTGCATCCATGATGGGAGCCACCTCTTTGTTGACGAGTTCCATCTGCTCGGGTTTGTTGGCGATGGGGATGATGACCACCTGCAGCGGAGCCAGTTTCGGGGGAAGCACCAGTCCGTTGTCGTCGCTATGCGTCATGATGAGGGCGCCGATGAGACGTGTTGAAACGCCCCAAGAGGTAGCCCACACGTATTCGGGCTTGTTGTCCTTGTTCAGATAGGTCACGTCGAATGCCTTTGCGAAGTTCTGTCCGAGGAAGTGGCTCGTTCCACTCTGCAGCGCCTTGCCGTCCTGCATCATGGCTTCGATGGTGTAGGTGTCGAGCGCACCAGCGAAACGCTCGGTCTCGCTCTTTACGCCCTGCACCACAGGCACGGCCATCCATTTCTCGGCAAAGTCGGCATAGACCTTCAGCATGAGCTTGGCTTCGGCCTCGGCTTCCTCGCGAGTGGCATGTGCGGTGTGGCCTTCCTGCCACAGGAACTCACTTGTACGCAGGAAGGGGCGCGTACGCATCTCCCAACGCATGACGTTACACCACTGGTTGCAGAGCAGAGGCAGGTCGCGCCATGAGTGAATCCAGTTCTTATATGTGTTCCAGATGATGGTCTCTGATGTGGGGCGGATGATGAGTTCTTCCTCCAGCTTGGCAGCAGGATCGACCTCAACGCCACTCTTGTCTTCCTTAGCGCGAAGACGATAGTGCGTCACGACGGCACACTCCTTGGCGAAGCCTTCCACGTGTTCGGCCTCGCGGCTAAGGAACGACTTAGGGATGAGCAGCGGGAAGTAGGCGTTCTGCACGCCCGTCTCCTTGAACATCAGGTCGAGCTGGTGCTGCATCTTTTCCCAAATGGCATAGCCATAGGGTTTGATGACCATGCATCCTCGTACCGCCGACTGCTCGGCCAGGTCGGCTTTCACCACCAAATCGTTGTACCACTGACTATAGTTGTCAGCGCGTTTCGTCATTTCTTTCAGTTCTTTTGCCATAATATCTTTTGTAGTTTACAGTTTGCTGTTCACCGTTACAATAGGGATTTCCATACGCTGTTTTAGGAAAATTCCTTTTCGTATATCAGCCCGATTGCTTAAATTTGCCGCAAAATTACAAAAAAATGTTGGTATAAGTGCGATAAAGTAAAAAAAAGAATTATCTTTGCAAGAGATTTAGGCATAAATGACGGCCACGTGTTAAACGAGTTGCTGTTGTTTTCGTCAAATATCTTAACTAGATGACATCTGCTTTCTACTTATAAAATAACATTGTAGATGAAGAAAATGATGTTCTTGACACTTGGATTGTGTCTCACAGTGATTGGCGCTGCCCTTGGAGCTATCATCGGTAAGTCAGCTATTGGAGCTGCTATCGGTGCTGCTGTAGGTTATGTTGCTGGTGCCCTTATCGGTAAGTACATCGGCAAGTAAATTTGATAAGTTGAAATCTTAAAGAATTGACATTTATATTTTCTAACTCTTAAAAAACATTTGGATATGAAGAAAATGAAGTTTATGACACTTGGTATGTGTCTTGCAGTATTGGTTAGCTGTGGTACAGCTACTCAGAATGGTGCTCTCATCGGTACGGGTGCAGGTGCTGCTCTCGGTGCCATCATCGGTAAGATCGCCGGTAACACAGCCGTTGGTGCTGCCATTGGTGGCGCTGTTGGTGCTGGTACGGGTGCTTTGATTGGCAAGCACATGGACAAGGTGAAGGCTCAGGCCCAGGCTGTTCAGAACGCTCAGGTTGAGTCGGTGACCGACGCCAATGGTCTGCAGGCCGTGAAGGTGACGTTCGATTCCGGTATCCTCTTCAACACCGGTAGCTCGACACTCAGCAGCACAGCTAAGCAGTCGCTCACTCAGTTCGCCAACAACGTGCTGAAGGTGAACACCGATTGTGATGTGGCCATTCAGGGCTACACCGACAATGCCGGTTGGAAGAACTCTACAGCCGACCAAAGCGTACAGAAGAACCAGGCTCTGTCCGAGCAGCGTGCCAACGCCGTTAGCAACTACCTGAAGTCTCTGGGCGTGAGCTCGACTCAGATCCGCAGCGTTGCCGGTTACGGCGAGGCTAATCCTGTTGCTGACAACAGCACAGCTGCTGGTAAGGCTCAGAACCGTCGCGTTGAGGTTTACCTCTATGCCAGCGAGGCCATGATTAAGGCCGCTGAGGCAGGTACCCTCCACTAATTATCGACCAGTACCACCCTCAGCCCCCCTATGGGAGGGGTTGGGGGTGTTTTTTTATTATCCCTACTATGAAACTCGTTCGCCAGATCATCCGTTGGGCATTGGCCCTTTTCTTCGGTTCTACCATTCTTGCGGTGGTGGCTTATCGTTTTGTGCCCGTCTATGTGACGCCTCTTATGCTGATTCGTTGTGTCGAGCAGCTGAACGGAGGCGAGAGCCTGACGTTGCACCACCATTGGGTCAGCCTGGAGAAGATGTCGCCCCACATGCCAGTGGCTGTTATGGCCAGCGAGGACCAGCGGTTCCTTCTGCATCATGGTTTCGACTACAAGGCCATCGAACAGGCTGCCAAGCGCAACATACAGGGTGGCAAGAACAAGCTGGGTGGCAGCACCATTTCGCAACAGACGGCTAAGAACGTGTTTCTGTGGCCAGGTCGTTCGTGGATACGAAAAGGACTGGAAGCCTACTTCACGGCGCTTATCGAGTTGCTTTGGTCTAAGCAGCGCATCATGGAGGTCTACCTGAACAGTATAGAAATGGGGAAGGGCATCTATGGTGTCGATGCCGTGGCTGAATATCACTTCGGCAAGACGGCAAAGGAACTCTCGCGTGCCGACTGCGCCTTGATTGCCGCCACGCTGCCTAATCCCCGACGATTCAGCAGTCGTGAGCCCAGCAGCTACATGCGCAAGCGTCAGTCCCGAATTCAGCACGAGATGAAGTTCATCCCCACATTCCCCCGCGAAGGCGAGAACTTCGACCCCTCGACGGCATCGGGAGGCATCTATCGCAATGGACGATAGCTCCAAATCCTAAGACACATTCCTTTGTAGGCTGTAGACCAATGCTTTGTGGGTTACGAAGCATTGATTTGCAGGTTATAAACCATTGCTTTGTAGGTTGCAGAGCAATGCTTTAGATGTTGTAAAGCATAGCTTTATAGGGTAGTAGAGCATAGCTCCGTGGTCTCGAAAGCAACGCTCTGTAACGATAATACCACTGCTCTGTTACGATAAAAGCAACGCTCAACGACTTTTATCTGCCACGATAAGCCTGCGTGGTCAGGCCTGTCATGCGCTTGAAATACTTGCAGAAGAACGACGGGTTGGGGAAGTTCATCTCGTCGGCAATCTGTGCTGCGCTCTTGTCGGTATGGCGTAACTCCACCTTGATGCGTGTCACGATGGCATCGTCAATCCATTGCTTGGCCGCCTTTCCGCTGACCTTCTTCACCAACGTGCTCATATAGCGAGGCGAAAGGAACAGTCGCTGGGCATAGAAGTCGATGTTGTGCTCCTGTGTGGCATAGCGGCTGACGAGTTGAATGAAGTCCGTGAAAAGGCGTTGTTCGCGCGAAAGCGAGTCGCGCTGCTCGTTCTCGTGGCGGTTCCACAGTTCGTCGGCCTGCCAAAGGAAAGCCGCTGTCAGGCTGAGTACGGTCTGCGGCGATGCCTGACAACTGTGATGCACGTCGTAGAGCAGCTTGTGCAGATTCGCCATGAGTTGCATTTCATTGGTCGTCAGCTTGAAATGGCAGTCGCGCACGTGGCCGTCGAACAGCTTAGGCATGCCTGCCGGAAAGGCCAGACGGGCAATCTCGTCGGTCAGCGACACGCCGAAGCCGCTCACGTCGTTGGAGTAGTTCGTCGGCATGAGGATGCTATTCTGGCTCAGGAAGATTATCTGGCCTGCTTCAAAGTGGTGCTCCGTCAGGTTGACGATGGGGTTTGCGAACCCTTTGGTCAATATCATGACGCGCATTTCCGGCATGACAAACGTGTCGCCCGACAGCCTTTTCATCAGTTGCGCGACGGGTGGATTGAGCGCAACCAGCAAATGTTCTGATATATAGTTGCTGACCATTTGCTGTTGGTCGTCATGTTCGCCGTTGCCCTCGCCGCCTCGGGTGGCAGGGTCCAGTATCTTGCTCAGTTGGCTAAGGTCGAATTCCTTGAGTCGTTTCATCGTTTTTGTTTGCTTATTTACGGATGCAAATATACACAAAAGAATTGGAAAACGGACAATATTCCAATCCGAAATGTTCACTTCTTTTTTGCCAATTTGTACGAAAAGGACATTTATTCATCGAAAAAGATAGCAGGAGTATGACTAAAACTGCGTATCTTTGCAACCAGAAACGAACAAAACAACAATCGTTATGAGAAAAACAGTTTGTCTACTATTGCTGTCAGTAGCTTGGATGTTTGTCCAGGCGCAGACGCTCGACGAGTGCCAGCGTGCGGCAGAAGCCAACTATCCGCTCATCCAACGTATGGAACTGATCAGGCAGACCACCGACCTGACCGTTCAGAACATACAGAAAGGATGGTTGCCGCAGGTCTCTGCCGTAGCGCAAGCCACCTATCAGAGCGACGTGACGGCCTTCCCCGAGCAGATTCAGTCAGTCTATCAGCAGATGGGCATCGACATGAAGGGGTTGCGTAAGGACCAGTATCGCATCGGCGTCGACGTGCAGCAGACGATTTTCGACGGTGGATCCATCAGGAACCAACGTGAGGTGGCTCGCCAGCAGGGCGACGTGGAGACGGCACAGAACGAGGTTAATATATATAATGTACGCAAGCGCGTGAACGAAATGTACTTCGGCCTGTTGCTGCTCGACGATCAGATTCAGTTGAAGCGCGACCTGCAGGAGCTGCTCGACGCTAACGAGAAGAAACTGTCGGCCATGTTCAAGGGCGGAACGGCAGCCGAGAGCGACTACCAGAACGTCAGGGCCGAACGGCTGAACGTCGTGCAGCAGCTTGTCAGCCTGCAGTCGCAGCGGCAGACCTTGGCCAAGATGCTCAGCGTGTTCTGTGGAATTGAGGTGACGTCGCCTGTCAAGCCTGAGGCAGTAAGCCCCACAAGCACAATCAATCGGCCGGAGCTGTGGCTGATAGACTCGCAGATTCGTCTGGCCGATGCACAGGAGAAAGCCCTTAACTCTGCACTTCTGCCGCGGCTGGGCGTGTTTGCGCAGGGCTACTATGGCTATCCGGGCTACAACCTGTTCGAGGACATGATGCACCGCCAATGGTCGCTCAATGGCATGATTGGTGCTCGTCTGCAATGGAACATCGGTGCACTCTACACCCGCAAGAACGACAAAGCCAAGCTGCAGCTGGCCCGGCAGACTGCAGAAAACAGTCGCGAGGTGTTCTTGTTCAACACTCAGCTGGAACAGATGCAGCAGAGCGAAAGCATTGAGCGCTACCGCCAGCTGATGGCCGACGACGAAGAGATCATCAAACTGCGGTCGCAAGTGCGCAAGGCTGCCGAGTCGAAGCTGCGCCACGGCATCATCGACGTGAACGACCTGTTGCGCGAAATCAACGCCGAGAACATGGCACGTGTGCAACAGTCGATGCACGAGATAGAGATGTTGCGCGAGATCTATAATCAAAAGTATACAACAAATAATTAACAAGACGATATATGAAAAGGATATTCATCTTGGCAGGTACAGCGTTGATGCTCTGTGCTTGCGGTAACAAGGAAAAGGAGTATGATGCCACAGGCACGTTCGAGGCTACTGAGGTCACTGTGTTTGCCGAACAGAGTGGGGCATTGCTGACCTTCAACGCCAGCGAGGGCGAGATCATCAGCCTAGGTCAGGAGATAGGAGTCGTCGACACTACGCAGCTATGGCTCAAGATTCAGCAGCTGGGAGCCTCGAAGAGAGTGTTCCAAAGCCAGAAGCCCGACATGGCGAAGCAAGTGGCTGCCACGCGCCAGCAGTTGGTCAAGGCCCAGCAGGAGCAGCGCCGCTACAAGGAGCTGGTGGCCGATGGGGCCGCACCGAGCAAGATGCTCGACGATGCCACTTCGCAGGTGCAGGTTCTGCAGCGCCAACTCGAAGCTCAGGTTTCGGCACTGAACACCCAGACGTCGACACTCAACTCGCAGATGGCTGCCACTGACGTGCAGGTTCGCCAGCTCTACGACCAGCTTGCCAAGTGCCATGTCTATGCTCCCATCAGCGCTACGGTTCTCGAGAAATACGTGGAGCGGGGCGAGTTCGTGACTACCGGCAAGCCGTTGCTGAAACTGGCCGACACAGATAACATGTTCATTCGTGCCTATGTGACCTCAGCTCAGCTGAAGGGCATCAAGGTAGGACAGAAAGCCAAGGTGTTTGCTGACTATGGCGACGGACAGAAGAAGGAGTACGAGGGCGTGGTCAGTTGGATCAGCAGTCGTTCGGAGTTTACGCCCAAGACCATTCTGACCGACGACGATCGTGCCGACTTGGTCTATGCCGTGAAGATTGCTATCAAGAACGACGGCTATGCTAAGATCGGCATGTATGGCGAGGTAAAGTTTTAGTGATTAGTGTTTAGAGTTTATGAATGCTATAGAGGTCAATCATGTCTCGAAGAGCTACGGGCGTGTCAAGGCATTGGACGACGTGTCGTTTGCTGTCGGTAAGGGCGAGGTGTTCGGACTGATAGGTCCCGACGGCGCTGGCAAAACCACGATGTTCCGCATCCTCTGCACATTGCTGCTGCCCGAGCAAGGCACGGCCTTGGTCGATGGCTTCGACACAGTGCGGCAGATGAAGGACATCCGGCGGCGTGTGGGCTATATGCCTGGTCGGTTCTCGCTCTACCAAGACCTGACCGTTCAGGAGAACTTGGAGTTCTTCGCGACGCTCTTCGGCACGACTATCGACGAGGGCTACGACAGCATCAAGGCCATCTATTCGCAGATAGAGCGCTTCCGCGACCGAAAAGCAGGCGCCTTGTCGGGTGGTATGAAGCAGAAGTTGGCCCTCTCGTGTGCACTGGTCCATTCGCCCAGCATCCTGTTTCTCGACGAACCGACGACAGGTGTCGACCCTGTCAGCCGCAAGGAACTATGGGATATGCTCGGCATACTGAAGGAACGTGGCATCACTATCGTGGCCTCGACGCCCTATCTCGACGAGGTGAGGCGTTGTGAGCGCGTAGCATTCCTTGATCACGGACACCTGCGCGGCATTGATAAGCCAGACATCATCCTCGACCGCTTTGCCGACATCTTCAATCCCCCTGGCATCGAGCACGACAAGACGATGGAGTTGAAGGACGAAAACGTGATTGAGGTGCAGCATCTGGTGAAGGCGTTCGGCTCGTTCCATGCCGTCGACGACATCAGCTTCACGGTGAAGCGAGGCGAGATTTTCGGTTTCCTTGGTGCCAACGGAGCCGGTAAGACCACGGCCATGCACATGTTGACTGGATTGAACCAGCCCACAAGTGGCACGGGAACCGTCGTCGGCTACGACATCCGAACGCAGCATGAGCAAATTAAGAAGCACATCGGCTACATGTCGCAGAAGTTCTCGCTTTACGAGGATTTGACCGTCGCCGAGAACATACGTCTCTTTGCCGGCATCTACGGCATGAACGACAAGGACATAGCACGCAAGACTGACGAACTGCTCGAACGCCTGAACTTTGCAGAACACAAGAACGACCTGGTCGCATCGCTGCCCTTGGGATGGAAGCAGAAGCTAGCCTTCTCGGTCTCCATATTCCACGAGCCAGGCATCGTGTTCCTCGACGAACCGACCGGAGGCGTCGATCCTGCCACACGACGCCAGTTCTGGGAATTGATCTACGATGCTGCTGCACGTGGCATCACGGTCTTCGTGACCACTCACTACATGGACGAGGCCGAGTATTGCGACCGCATCTCTATTATGGTCGATGGTAAAATCAGCGCTCTCGGCACGCCCGACGAACTGAAGCACCGGTTCAATCAGCCCGACATGGACCACGTGTTCACCTATCTGGCACGGCAAGCTACCCGCTCATCCGACTAAAAGCGAAAAGAACATGAAGCAGTTTCTATCATTTGTGATCAAGGAGTCGCGCCACATTCTGCGCGACCGACGCACCATGCTCATCCTTTTCGGCATGCCCATCGTGCTGATGCTGCTCTTCGGCTTTGCCATCACCAACGACGTGAAGAACGTCCGCACCGTAGTTGTCACATCGCAGATGGACCATCTGACGCAGGCTGCCGTGGAACGTCTGTCTGCCTCGGAATATTTCAACATCACCGCTATCGTCGGGACAAGTCATGAGGCCGAGCAACTGATACGTCGTCAGCGTGCCGACATGGCTGTCATCTTTGGCAAGGACTTCGCATCGAAGAATGGCGGTTTGCAATTCATTGTCGATGCCTCTGATCCCAACATGGCGCAGCAATGGACTACTTATGCGCAGCAGACCATGGGCAACGCCGCGTCGTCAATCCTCAACTTGAAGATGCTCTACAATCCGCAGATGAAGTCGGCCTACAACTTCGTGCCTGCCATCATGGGCATGCTGCTCATGCTGATTTGTGCCATGATGACGTCCATCAGCATCGTTCGTGAAAAGGAGAAAGGAACAATGGAGGTGCTCCTCGTGTCGCCTGTGCGTCCGCTGATGATCATCGTGGCCAAGGCTGTGCCCTATCTAGTGCTGGCCTTCATCATCTTAGTGAGCATCCTGCTCATGGCCCGCTTTGTGCTTGGTGTTCCGTTGGCTGGCTCCATCGTGTGGATATTTGCTGTCAGCGGCATCTACATCCTGCTGGCCCTGTCGCTGGGGTTGCTCATCTCGAACATTGCCACCAATCAGCTCATGGCGCTACTACTTTCGGCCATGGTGTTGCTTGTGCCCATTGTCATGCTTTCGGGCATGCTCTTTCCCATTGAGTCGATGCCGACGATTCTGCAATGGATTTCGGCCATCGTCCCGCCTCGCTATTACATAGAGGCTATGCGCAAGCTGATGATCATGGGCGTGGGCATTAGCGAGGTGATGCGCGAAGTCATTATCCTGTTAGGTATGACCATCTTCTTGCTGGCGGTCTCGCTTGCCAAGTTCAAGACGCGTCTGGAGTGATTTATTTTGGAAGTTAAAGAAGATAACGAAGTTAAAGGGGTTAAAGGACAAGAGTCCTGCTATTATCAGTTTTCAATGATGATTAAGTATCTATTACAAAAGGAGTTCCTGCAGATACGTCGCAACTTGTTTCTGCCCAAGCTCATCTTCGTGTTCCCCATCATGATCATGTGCGTCATGCCTTGGGTGATGAACCAGGAGGTGAAGAACATCCGCGTCAGCGTGGTCGACAACGACCATTCTACCAAGAGTCAGCAGATGGTGCACAGCATAGAGCAGAGCAACTACTTCATCTTCAGTGGTCAGCAGCCGTCGTACGAGACTGCCTTGAAAGAAGTCGAGAAGAGTCGTACAGACATCGTGCTGGTCATTCCCCGTAATTTCAGCCGTGAACTGACACTTGGCCATCAGCCTCAGGTACTGATAGCAGCTAACGCCGTCAACGGTACAAAGGGCGGTATCGGCAGCAGCTACCTCTCGCAGATTGTGGCGGCCCACGTCAGTCCCAAGATGGTTTTTGTGCAGTCGAAGGTCGGTCCCACTCAAAGCTTGCCCACCCGTAGCATCTCAACGCTATTCCTCTATAACAAACATCTGAACTACAAGGTGTTCATGATACCAGCCCTGCTGGCCATCGTCATGATGCTGATGTGCGGCTTCCTACCAGCGCTGAACATCGTCAGCGAGAAGGAGACGGGCACCATCGAGCAAATCAACGTAACGCCTGTTTCGAAGTGGTCGTTCATCCTGGCTAAGCTCATCCCGTACTGGCTTATTGGCTTGTTCATCGTTTCGGTATGCCTCTTGCTGGCTTGGGCCATCTATGGCATCACTTGCCAGGGACCGCTGTGGCTGGTCTATCTGCTCGCCATGCTGTTGGCGCTGTTCTTCTCGTCGTTTGGATTGCTCATCAGCAACTACAGCGACACGATGCAGCAAGCCATCTTCGTCATGTGGTTCTTCGTAGTATGTCTGATGCTGCTCAGTGGACTCTTCACACCCACGCGCTCCATGCCTGACTGGTCGTATGCAACGACGTACGTCAACCCCATGCACTACTTCATTGATGCCATCCGTACGGTGTTCGTGCGAGGCGGCGGCTTCAGCAGTATCGCCCATCAGGTGTTGGCCCTTGCATGCTTTGCCCTGCTCATGGGCTCCTGGGCTGTAGTGAGCTACAAGAAGAATTCTTGATGTGCCCCTCTCAGGTAAGTAAAGTGTTCTGTAGGCTTGAGCAGAATGATTCGCTGTTTAGAGGATAAAACTCTGTAGGCACAAGAAAATTGCTTCGTTTGTATAAAATAAGTGCTTTGCAGGTCTCAAATCAACATTGCGCAGGAATCTTAAAAATGTCCCATAGTTATAGAAATCAGTCTTTGTGACCCTCGAAATATAGTGTACCAGGCTCCAATGACATGGCCTTCAACAGACAATTTCTGCCACTTGTTTTGAGGACACTTAATTATTATTTCCCTCAAATAAATCTTTTTTCGCTTTGTTCTTTGCTCACTAATTTGTATCTTTGCAGACTATGACAAAAGAACATCTTCTCAACGATTTGAACGAAAGCCAACGCGTGGCGGTGGAGTATTGCGACGGTCCGCAACTTGTGATTGCCGGTGCTGGTTCAGGTAAGACGCGCGTGCTGACTTATAAGATAGCCTATCTGCTGGAAAGTGGGCTGCGGCCTTGGAATGTGCTGGCGCTGACCTTTACGAACAAGGCTGCTAACGAGATGAAACAGCGTATCGGAAATCTCGTCGGACAGGATGCCGCCGTGCGTCTTCAGATGGGAACCTTCCACTCGGTGTTCTCGCGTATCCTACGTGTAGAGGCTTCGAGTATAGGCTTCAACAGCAATTTCACCATCTACGATGAGACCGACTCTCGTTCCTTACTGAAGGCTATCGTCAAGGAAATGGGCCTCGACGACAAGGTTTACAAAGCTTCAACGGTTCACAACCTCATCTCGATGGCGAAGAACCATCTGATTTCTGCCGAGGAATATGCTGCCGACCGCGAAGTGCTTCAGCGCGACACGTATGCCAAAGTACCGCAGACAGGCCGCATCTTCATGGCTTATGAGCAGCGTTGCAGGCAGGCCAATGCTATGGACTTCGACGACTTGCTCGTGATGACCTACCGTCTATTCCGCGATTATGCCGACATTCGTGAGAAGTATCAGAAGCGTTTTCAATATGTGCTTGTCGACGAGTATCAGGACACCAACTATGCCCAGCAGCAAATCGTGCTGCAATTAACCGAACAGCATCGTAAGGTATGTGTAGTCGGCGACGATGCGCAGAGCATCTATGCCTTCCGTGGTGCCAACATCGATAACATCTTAAACTTCCAGAAAGTCTATCCTGAGTCGCGTTTATTCAAACTTGAGCAGAACTACCGCTCAACTCAACGCATCGTTCAGGCTGCCAACAGCCTGATCAAGAAGAACGAGCGTCAGATACCGAAGGACGTTTACAGCCGCAATGCCGAGGGCGAGAAGCTCATCCTGAAGCACGCCTATTCCGACAAGGAGGAAGCTGCCATCGTCTGCAAGGACATCAAGCGTATTCGCAAGCAGGACAGTTGTGAGTATAGCGACTTCGCCATCCTGTACCGCACCAACTCGCAGAGCCGTACTTTCGAGGAGGAGATGCGCCGCCAGAACATTCCTTACCGCATCTATGGCGGCCTGAGTTTCTATCAGCGAAAGGAAATCAAGGACATCATAGCCTACTTCCGGTTGGTTTGCAATCCTGACGATGAGGAGGCCTTGAAGCGTGTCATCAACTATCCGACGCGTGGCATCGGCTCGACAACCGTCCAGAAGATTGCGCAGACTGCACAGGCTTCGGGCATGAGCTTTTGGCAGACGATGGCCAACCCTGCTGTCTCAGGGCTTGCTCTCACGAAGTCGACCTATCAGAAGCTGGTCGATTTCATGTCGATGATTACGGCGTTCATGGAGAAACTTGCTACAGCCGATGCCTATGAGCTGGGTAAGGACATCATCCAGACGAGTGGCATATCGAGCGATTTGTTCGCGGGCAATGATCCCGACGACCTCTCGCGCCAACAGAACCTTGAAGAGTTCATGAATGGTCTGCAGGACTTCGTAGACACCCGGTGCGAGGAGGGTAGGGAGAACGAAATCCACCTGAATGACTTCCTGCAAGAGGTGTCGCTGCTCACTGACCTCGATAGCGACGACAATAGCGAAAGCCGTGTCGCGCTGATGACGATACATGCAGCCAAAGGCTTGGAGTTTTCCACGGTCTTTGTGGTTGGCATGGAGGAGAATATCTTCCCAAGTCCTATGTCCTGCAACTCGCTACGTGAACTCGAGGAGGAGCGCCGCCTGCTCTATGTGGCTATCACGCGTGCCGAGAAACATTGCGTACTGACCTGTGCGAAGAACCGCTGGCGTTACGGCAAGATGGAGTTTGGGGCTCCGAGCCGTTTCCTTCGCGATATCGATCCCAACCTGCTTGTGATTGAAGGTGGTGACGGTGGCAACGACTATGAACACAATCGCAGATACACGGGTACCAGCGAGTGGGGCGAGCGGCGTGGGCAGTCGTCGTGGCGCATGCAGAATTCACGTCCTGTGGCGTCGCAGTTCATGGCCGACGAAAAGCCTAAGATCACAAGTCCGCGTCAACCTGAGCACGCTGTAGACCCGTTGTCGGAGAGTTTCAAACGTCAGATATCGTCAGCAGGGGGAAACCTGCGCCGTGTGAGCGATGCCCTTCGCAATGGTGGACGTGCGAATCCCGTACCACAAGGTGGTGGTCAACCGTCGCCATCTTCTGCAGCTCCGCTTCATGAAGGCAACGTCATTGAACATCAGCGCTTTGGTGTGGGCACTGTAGTGAAGGTGGAAGGCACCGGCGAGAACATGAAGGCTACGGTTGACTTCCGCAATACGGGAACAAAACAACTGTTATTGAAGTTTGCCCGCTACACTATAATTGGGTAAATAAAGAAGTTATGGAAGTTATTCCTCCGCTTTGCTACAAAAGTGGCAAAGCCGAGCTAATGAAGTTAAGGTAGTTAAAGAAGTAAAGGAAGTTAAAGGACAATACCCTCATTTTGTATAAATTCAAAGAGGTATACCAAAAGGTATGACTAATGTCCTTTAACTTCCTAAATGGTCGAAGACCGTATTACTTATTTAACTTCCTTAACTTTCTAAAGAAATCTATGAATTCATTGAGAGCAGGAACTCATCGTTGTCGAGCGTCTTTTCCATGCGTTCGCGAATGGTATTCATGGCCTCGATGGGGTTCATGTCGGCAATGTACTTGCGCAGGATCCACATGCGGTCAAGAGTAACCTTGTCCTGAAGCAGGTCGTCGCGACGTGTGCTGGAGGCAACGAGGTTGACCGACGGGAACACACGCTTGTTGGAGAGCGAACGATCGAGCTGAAGTTCCATGTTACCCGTACCCTTGAATTCCTCAAAGATCACTTCGTCCATCTTCGAACCCGTGTCGATGAGTGCCGTGGCGATGATGGTCAGCGAACCACCGCCCTCAATGTTACGGGCTGCACCGAAGAAGCGCTTGGGTTTCTGGAGCGCGTTGGCATCGACACCACCCGTGAGTACCTTACCTGAAGCAGGTGAGACGGTGTTGTAGGCACGTGCCAGACGAGTGATGGAGTCAAGGAAGATGACCACGTCGTGACCACATTCCACCATTCGCTTGGCCTTCTCCAGTACGATGCCAGCAATTTTTACGTGGCGCTCGGCAGGCTCGTCGAACGTGGAAGCAATAACCTCGGCGTTGACAGTGCGTGCCATGTCGGTCACTTCCTCAGGGCGCTCGTCAATCAGGAGCATCATCAGGTAAGCCTCGGGATGATTGGCTGCGATGGCATTGGCAATGTCCTTCATGAGGATGGTCTTACCGGTCTTGGGCTGAGCCACGATCAACGCGCGCTGGCCCTTACCGATAGGCGAGAAGAGATCGACGATTCGTGTCGACATGTTGGTGGTCTTTGGGTCGCCGCATAGGGTGAACTTCTCATCGGGGAAGAGGGGTGTGAGGTGCTCGAAAGGCACGCGGTCGCGCACGTCTTGAGGCATGCGGCCGTTGATCATCTCGATGCTTGTCAGGGGGAAGTACTTCTCGCCATCGTGGGGCGGGCGTACACGTGCCTGCACAACGTCGCCGGTCTTGAGTCCGTAGCGCTTCACAAGGTTGTTGGGCACATAGACATCGTCGGGCGATGAGAGGTAGTTGTAGTCGCTGGAGCGCAGGAAACCATAGCCATCGGGCATGATTTCGAGCACACCATTGGCCGGTATCATGTCGTCGAAGTCGTACTGCACATTCTCCATGGGCTGCTGCATGGGCATGAAGTTGTCATCAGGCATGCCCTGGAGGGGCGAAGTGGGATTGTCGAAAATGTCGTAGGAAGGCATGGCACCGTGATCCTCGATAGGCAGGTCGACAACAGTAATGAAGTCGGTACCGTCCTGCGGGTCTTCTTCCCAATAGGGACTCTGTATCTGGCCCATTACTTCGCCACCGTCGTTCTGGTCGTGTTCGCCCATCTCGTTCTGCGCATTCATCTTCTGCTGCAGCTGAGCGATGAGGTTGCTGTCGGCCTCGTCGTCACTGAAGTTGCCAGATGCAAATTCAGCTTCGGGCACATAGCCGTCCATGGGTTTCTCGTCATCCTGCATGGAAGGAAGGGACTCAGGCTCGGCCTCATATTCGGGAACGTCATTTTTCTCGGCTTCCTTTTGTGCCTCGATGGCAGCAATAAGCTCGAGTTCCTTCTTCGACTTGCGACCGCGATGCTTCGGCATGGCGGCAAGCATTTCCTCAGCTGTGGCCTCCTTTTTGACGTTCACGTCCTCTTCCTGAATGGTTTCGGGCTCGTCGGCAACGGGAGCGGCTTCGTTCTCGGGCATCTGCCCAGGCTGGTTGTTGTCCTTTTGCAACTCCTTGAAGAGAGGCATCTGCTCGGCAGGTGCAGGAACCTTGTTCTTCTTGAGGTCAAGATTCTCGCCGTCTTTGCCATTCACGCTGTAGACGTGGTCTGTGTCTTTCTTCAAGATACGTGTGCGCTTGCGCTTTGTACCCAATGGATTCTTGGCAGCCTCAGCCATGGCCTGCTTTTCCAGGATGTCGTAGATGAGCGTTTCCTGGTCACTAATAGTAGCATCGGCACCTATTTCGCGTGCAATATCAGCCAATTCGCTGATATCCTTGGATAGTAATTCGTCCTTGTAATACATGTATAAAATTATGAAAGTTGATGAATCATGAAGCGTTTCAAGAACTGAAACGCGCGGTTGTTTTTTCAAAACCGATGCAAAGTTACAAAAAAGTTTCTTTATAAGTGATTGAAACTTTGAGTTTTTTCGGCTTTTAACAAAAATTATTGATAAGCATCAATAAAAGAAAAGGCTTACCTTGCGGCAAGCCTTTCCTTACTATATAAATAATGTGTAGTCCCGATACAGACGATTACTCGCCCTTCTCAAGCTTAGCCTTCAGCTCTGCCAGAGCGTCGAGGTCGCCAAGCGTGGTGCTTGCAGCGACATTCTGGATGGCGGGAGTGGCGTCCTTCTTAGGAGCAGCCTTGCGGGCAGCAACCTTCTTCTCCTCGTCCTTAGCCTCCTCGAAGGTGCGGCTGTGCGACAGGATGATGCGCTTGGTCTCCTTCACGAACTCAATCACCTTGAACTCGAGCTCCTCACCCTGCTGAGCCTGTGTGCCGTCTGCCTTCACGAGGTGCTTCGGTGTGGCAAAGCCTTCACCGCCTTCGTTGAGCGTGATCACGGCGCCGCGGTCCATCATCTCGGTGATCTTACCAATGTGGACGCTACCAGGAGTGTAGAGAGTCTCGTAGGTGTCCCAAGGATTGTCCTCGAGCTGCTTGTGGCCAAGGCTCAGACGACGGTTCTCCTTGTCAATTTCGAGAACGACAACCTCGATGTCGGCACCTTGCTGAGTGAACTCTGAGGGGTGCTTCACCTTTTTGGTCCAAGAGAGGTCGCTGATGTGGATCAGACCGTCAACACCCTCTTCGAGCTCAACGAAGATACCGAAGTTGGTGAAGTTGCGAACCTTAGCGTGGTGGCGTGAACCAACAGGATACTTGGTCTCGATGGCCTCCCACGGATCTTCCTTCAGCTGCTTGATGCCGAGCGACATCTTGCGCTCCTCGCGGTCGAGGGTCAGGATGACAGCCTCCACCTCGTCGCCGACGTGCAGGAACTCCTGAGCGCTGCGCAGGTGCTGGCTCCAAGACATCTCAGAAACGTGGATCAGGCCCTCAACGCCCGGAGCAATCTCAACGAATGCACCGTAGTCGGCGATGACAACAACCTTACCCTTCACGTGGTCGCCAACCTTCAGCTCGCTGTCAAGAGCATCCCAAGGATGCGGGGTAAGCTGCTTCAGACCGAGAGCGATGCGCTTCTTCTCGTCGTCGAAGTCGAGGATGACAACGTTAATCTTCTGATCGAGCTCGACAACCTCGTGCGGATCGCTGACGCGGCCCCAAGAGAGATCGGTGATGTGGATGAGTCCGTCAACACCGCCCAGGTCAACGAATACACCGTAAGAAGTGATGTTCTTGACGGTACCTTCGAGAATCTGACCCTTTTCGAGCTTCGAGATGATTTCCTTCTTCTGTGCTTCCAACTCGGCCTCGATGAGAGCCTTGTGAGAAACAACTACGTTGCGGAATTCCTGGTTGATCTTCACAACCTTGAACTCCATGGTCTTTCCTACGAATACGTCGTAGTCGCGTATGGGATGTACGTCGATCTGGCTGCCGGGCAGGAATGCCTCGATGCCGAATACGTCGACAATCATACCGCCCTTCGTGCGGCACTTGATGTAACCCGTGATGACCTCCTCGTTGTCGAGGGCGGCGTTCACGCGCTCCCAGCTCTTGCTCAGACGAGCTTTCTTGTGCGAAAGCACCAGCTGGCCTTTCTTGTCTTCAGCGTTCTCCACATAGACCTCCACGGTGTCGCCCACCTTCAGGTCGGGGTTGTAGCGGAACTCGCTGGCGGCGATGATACCATCGCTCTTGTAACCGATGTTGACGATGACTTCCTTCTTGTCGATGTGCGACACGACGCCGTCAACTACTTGGTGGTCGGCTACTTTGTTAAGGGTTTCGTCGTAAGCCTTCTGAAGTTCTTCGCGGCTTGCGCCCGTTGATGAACCGTTTTCAAATTCTTCCCAGTTGAAGTCCTGCAGCGGTTCAATGTTTTTAAGATTTGACATAAATGTTAATTAAAAAAGTTTGTAATGAAATAAAGTTAGACTTTATGTTAATTCACGATGCCCAACGGCTTCTTTGCCCATTGCTGGTCTCCGAAAGCCGCAAAGCGGCTGCAAAGTTACGCTTTTTCTTTGCATTATGCGTGCGCGTGCAAGTGTTTTCCTATTTATTTAAGCAACTTTAACATATTATTCGTGTTTTTATCGCTTACGGATAGGTGGATTGAAGGATTTTTTGTAAATTTGCAACATAATCAAACTTGAATTTATTATGGCAAAAATCAAGACTATTGGTGTGCTGACCTCTGGTGGGGATGCACCTGGAATGAATGCAGCAATACGTGCGGTGACGCGTGCAGGTATCTACAATGGTTTTCACGTGAAAGGCATCTATCGTGGTTACGAGGGTCTGATGAACGGCGAGATTCGCGAGTTCACGACCGAAAACGTGAGTGGTATCATCAATCAGGGCGGCACCATCTTGAAGACTGCACGCTCGAAGGATTTCGCGACGCCTGAGGGTAGGGAGCGTGCCTGGCAGCAGTTGCAGGCCAACGACATTCAGGCACTCGTCGTGATTGGCGGCAACGGTTCGCTGACTGGTGCGATGGAGCTTGCCCGTGAGTACGACATCTGCTGTATAGGCTTGCCGGGAACCATTGACAACGACCTCTATGGCACCGACTCGACCATCGGCTACGACACGACGATGAACACTATCATGGAATGTGTCGACCGTATTCGCGACACGGCACAAAGCCACGAGCGCATCTTCTTCGTCGAGGTGATGGGCCGCGATGCCGGTTTCCTGGCTCAGAACTCAGCCATCGCCTGTGGAGCCGAGGCAGCCATCATTCCGGAGGACATGTCGCGCGTCGACCAGCTGGCGCGTTTCATGGAGCGTGGCATCAGAAAGTCGAAGAAATCGTGCATCGTCATCGTCTCGGAGAGTCCGAAGTGTGGTGCCATGTACTATGCCGACCGTGTGAAAAAGGAGTTCCCGCAGTTCGACGTGCGCGTGAGTATTCTCGGCCATCTGCAGCGTGGAGGCAGCCCGACGGCGCACGACCGTATCCTGGCAAGTCGCACTGGCGTCGGTGCCATCGAGGCAATCATTCAGGGACAACGCAACATCATGATTGGCGTTCGCAACAACGAAGTCGTCTATGTACCGCTCTCTGAGGCCATCCGTCAGGACAAGCCTTTCGACAAGAAGCTGTTCAAGGTGCTCGACGAGCTGAGCATTTGATGCATCGGAGTAGTTCCGTTCCGTCTGGACATACAATCTCTCTTTCACATAATAGTCATGCTTCGTGCCCAATACAGTAATGCTCTGTAAGGCACGGAGCATTCTTTTGTATGCTGAGGAGCTTAGCTCTGTACTTTACGGAGAATAGCTCTATACTTTACAGAGCATAGCTCTATAGCTTGTAGGGCATTGCTTTGTACCTGATGGAGCATTGCTTTGCAACCTGTAGAGCATATTTTATACCCTGTAAAGCATAGCTCTGTAACAAAGAAAGCGATGCCTTACGACATGTAAAGCACCGCTTTGTTGTACTCTGTGAGTTGATGAAGCGCTTAGAGGATGGTCTTCACTGCCTCCAGCATGCCCTTCTCCTGAATCAGGTCGAGGTCTTTCTTGACGAGTTCGGCCAGACCTGGCACATTGTGAAGGTCCTCGCCCCAGATGAAGTCGGCTGCAAGCACGCCGTCGGCAACCTTCTGCGTGTCGCCTGTTGCCCACAGATCCTTCAGCAGTTGCATGATCTTCTCGTCGTCGTTCGGCACGATTTCGGCACCGTCCTCACGTACTCCGCCCTTGTAGTAAGTGATGATGGCAGCGAGGCCAAACACCAGTCCCTCAGGCAGTTGTCCCTTGCGCTCAAGATAAGTCTTCACGCCTGGCAGGTCACGGGCCTGGAACTTCGGGAACGAGTTCAGCATGATGCTCGTCACCTGGTGGTCGACGTACGGATTGTTGAAGCGCTCCAGCACGTCGGAAGCAAACTGCTCGAGCTCGTCCTTCGGCAGATTGAGCGTCTCCATGAGCTCCTCGAACTGCACTTTGTGGATGTACTTGCCCAGCACTGGATGGTTGCAGGCATCGCGAACGATGTTGACACCACTCAGATAGGTGACAGGCGAAAGAACGGTGTGCGGGCCGTTGAGCAGCGTCACCTTGCGCTCGTGGTAAGGTTTCTCGCTCTCGGCGATGAGCACGTGCAGTCCAGCCTTCTCGGCAGGGAACTCGCGGCGCAGCTCTTCGCAGGTCATGTTCTCGGCTTTCTCAATCACCCAGAGGTGGAAAATCTCAGCCTGAACGACGAGGTTGTCCTTGTAACCAATCTTCTGCTGTATGTCGGCAATCTCCTTGCGCGGGAATCCGGGAACGATGCGGTCGACAAGCGTAGCGCAGACATAGTTGTACTTCGTGAACCACTCCTTGAATCCTTCGTAGTCGGCACCGAAGTCGTCCTTCCACAGCTCGATATACTTGTAGATGCACTCCTTCAGGTGGTGGCCGTTAAGGAATATCAACTCGCAAGGCATGATGATGAGTCCCTTCGAGGGATCGCCGCCAAACGTCTGATAACGACGATAGAGCAGCTGCACCAGCTTGCCGGGATAGCTGCTTGCGGGAGCGTCGCTGAGTTTACATTCGGGGTCGAAGGCGATACCAGCCTCCGTGGTGTTGGAAATGACAAAGCGAATCTCGGGCTGCTCGGCAAGTGCCATGAACGCCCAGTTCTGCGTGTAGGGATTAAGGGCACGGCTGATGACGTCGATGCGCTCCAGTGAGTTCACGGCCTCACCGTTGAGCCTTCCCTGCAGATTGACGTGGTAGAGGCAGTCCTGACCGTTGAGCCAGTCGACCATTCCGCGCTCGATGGGCTGTACGACGACAACGCTGCCGTTGAAGTTCGTCTTCTGATTCATGTTCCAGAGAATCCAATCAACAAAAGCACGAAGGAAGTTACCCTCGCCAAACTGGATGACTCTTTCAGGCATAGTGCTCTTCGGAGCATACTGCCTGTTCAATGGCATTAACTTTTCCATGTTGTTCTTTTTCTTGATGATATGGTTTTTGGTTATTATGCTTATACACTTCTGCAAAGATACTAAATAATTATCAGTTTGAAGAAACCATTAACCAACATTAACACGTAGTGCCTGCTGACCGTTCAGAGGGCAGGGGAGGGCGCTATCGGGCTGAAACATACTTGTGCAGGGTTGCCCTGACGGCACCTTTCCCTGCAAAGAGTTCGCGCACCATGCCTTCGATCTGCTCGCCAAAACCAGCCTCGTAGAGGTCAAGACCGAACACGTCCTTACGAGAATAGAGTTGGTGAAGGCACGACAGGTCTTGGTCGGGCTTGCCAATCTGCAGCGGTTCGACGATTGCTTGTAGTTCGCTCAGCATAGGATCGGGCGACGGCTGGAAGGCGTTTCCTTCGTCGTCAATGCCTTTCAAGTAGCGGGCATAGCCGGCTAAGGTGAGCGGAATGAGCACGAGGTTCTGCGTGTCGAGGCCTCGGTTGAGGTACTTCTTGATGGTCTCACCAAAGCGGATGGGCAACTTCTGCGATGTGTCCATGGCTATACGCTGAGGGGCATCTGGCATGAAAGGATTCGGCAGACGACGGTTAATGACAGCTCCGATGAACTCATACGGGTTCAAGACGCCAGGATCGGTCACCACGGGCATGGCCTCGATGTAGCCGATCTTTTGTACGAAGGCACGCAAGTCAGGGTCGGCCATCTCGGCTGAGATGAGCGTATAGCCCAACATGCAGCCATAGATGCTCATCGCCGTATGCAGGGGATTAAGGCATGTGGTCACTTTCATCGTCTCCACCTTGTCGACGGTCTCACGTGTCGTGTAGAGTGCACCACCCAGATCGAGTGGCGGACGGCCGTTGGTGTAGTGGTCTTCGATGACCAGATATTGCACTTCCTCAGCATTTACGAATGGTGCTGTGAAGGTGTGTCGCTCGGTTTCTATGTAGTTGTTGTCCTCGAATCCGTCCTCGGCCAACATTTGCTTCACCTTCTCGTGTGGACGCGGCGTGATTTTGTCGATCATCGACCAGGGGAAAGTAATCTTCGTCTCGTCATTCAGGTAGTCAAGGAACTCCTGCGGAACGAGTCCGTCTTTTTGCCAACGTTCGGCATAGGCAAATACCCCGGCACGTACGCGGTCGCCGTTGTGCGAGCAGTTGTCCATCGATTGCAGTGTCAGAGGCAGTCGTCCTGCCTGATAGCGCTCGTAGAGTAGTGCGCAAACCTTGCCCATGGCCAGCACGGGCAAAAGGCCCCGCTCCAGGTCGGCAGGTGCTACGCCATAGCCTTTTTCCGTGATCGTGAACGACACCATCTGCAAAGAAGGCTTGCGGAAGATTTCGACGAGACGCTTCCAATCGTCAAACTGCGGGTCGGCCTTCAGTGCCTCGGTCACCGAAGCGATGACTTTCTTCTCGATGGTGCCCGTCGATTGCAGGCTTACGAGCAACGAGAGGTTCTCGTAGGGTTTGTAGGCTTTGTCGACGACCTCGAAATCGAAGGTCTCGGCAACGATGACGCCGCGGTCGTAACGGCCTGTGTTGAGTGCGTCGTTGAGGATGGCTGCCGGGAAGGCACGGAAGATGTTGCCACCGCCAAAGTGCACCCATGTGGGTTCCTCGTAGGTTTTTCTTACAACTGCTTTGCGATCGAATTTAGGAAGTTGGTAGCCCTTGGCTTCCCATTCCTTGGCATCGAACTGCCCTGAAAGGATGTCAGTTAGTTTCATGATGATTAGTCGAAAAATCCAGGTTGTTTGTAGTTGATTCCTAATTCACGGTCGACGGTTGCAAGGATGCCCTGCACCTGTCCGAGTGCAAACATTCGGCCGAGCAGCGTATAGCCGGCGTTGTGGCCATGACTCGATTCGTCCATGATGCCGCCAGGCTCGTCGGTGAAGGTCATGCCATGGTCGACGCGCATAGGGAGCTGCGGGTTCTCCTTCTCGAAGATGCGGCAAAGCTCAATGATGTCTGCGCGTCCGCCCAGGTGGCTGGCTTCTGTGAAGTCGCCGTTGGGGAAGATATGGCATGAGCGTAGGTGCACGAAGTGGGTGCGTGGGGCAAACTTGTGAGCCATCTCGACCACGTTGTTGTAGGCACCTGCACTGAGCGAACCGGCACAGAAGGTCAGTCCGTTGTGCTTGTTGGGCACGGCATTGAGGAACCACTCGATGTCTTCCTCGGTGCGTACGATACGGGGCAGACCGAGCACTTCGATAGGTGGATCGTCGGGATGAACGCACATGTTCATGCCGCACTCCTCGCAAACCGGCATAATGGCCTCAAGGAAATATTTCATGTTGGCCCTTAGCTGCTGCTTGTCGATGCCTTTGTACAGGTTGAGGAACTCGCGGAACTTCTGCAGGGGAGCCTCGTCGTTCTCGCTGAAGTTGCCGCTTACGAAGCCCTGAGTCTTGATGACGATGTTCTCGACAAGCTTGTGGTCTTTCTCCGGCGTCATGTGCTTGGCCAGTTCATCGGCCTCGGCCAGCACGTTGCGCCCTTCGCCTACGCCCTTTGGGAATTTTAGTTGGGCCCATTCCTCTCGTGCACCTTCGCGTTTCAGCAGATAGATGTCGAAATAGGCAAACTCTGCATAGTTGAAGTAGAGGTTTGTGGCACCGTTGGGATTCTCGTGTTGCAGGTCGGTGCGAGCCCAGTCGAGCACAGGCATGAAGTTGTAGCAGATGCAATGGATACCCTCTGCCGACAGGTTGCGGAGCGACTCTTTATAGACTTCAATCTGATGATCGCGGTCGGGACCTCCGTATTTAATGGTTTCAACAACTGGAAGGCTTTCGACAACACTCCACTTCATGCCGTAGCTCTCGATGTATTCGCGCAGATCACGAATTTTTTCGCGGGTCCATACTTCGCCAAGCGGCACGTCGTGGAGGGCTGTGACGATGCCCTCAACACCAATTTGTCTGAGCATGGCAAGCGTAATCTTGTCTTTCTTGCCAAACCATCTCCAGGTTCTTTCCATAGTTTATCGTTGTATTAGTGAATGTTAATATCGTATCCGTCGTTGGGTGCGGGCTCAATGCCCAGTAGTTTGCACACGAAGTTGTAGACGCAGACGTTGGGGAAATCAGGCAGCGTCGTGTGCGGAATGTCCGGTCCGATGGCGCGGAAGAGAGCGTGCATCTCCTGCAGGTTCGGGTCATAGCCGTGTGTACCTCCGGCTTCTATCGGTTTCTCATAGACGATGTAGCCGATGTCGGGCAATACAATCACGTCGCCAATGCGCGAAGAAGTGCCATAGTGCAGGTAGGCAGGAACCTCATTCTTGCGCCATACTTTTGCATGGTCAATATCTCGCAGGGCATTATAGATGGAGTCGGTGCATCCTGGGTTGGCATAGACGCATGCCGGAATCTCGCCCACGACATCACGCACCCATTCGGGTTTCAGCAGATGGGCTATGCGTATGGCATGCGTTGAGTCGACCCATGCCATGCCGTGGTCTGAGACAACGACCAGATTGGTGGTCTTTTGCAAGTTGTGGCGGCACAGCGTAGTGTAAAGATGTCCGATGAGCGAATCTACTCGCATCACAGCCCGCCTTGTTTCCTTTCCCTGTGGACCATGGCGATGACCTTTGGAGTCGGGTTCTTCCAGATAAGCCATGATGAGTTGTGGCCGCTCTTCCGTTGGCTTAGCCAACTGAGCGATAATGCCATTGATGCGTTGTTCGAGCGAGAGGCGGGGCTTTGCATCATAATTATAATAGGTGTCGGGATGCTGTCCGAGAATGGCAACGTCGGAACCGGGCCAGTAGAAAACAGCAGTGCGAAGTCCTTGTCGTTTGGCTGTGATCCAGATGGGTTCGCCACCGTAATACTTTGGGTTGAACTTCTGTTCGGCATTGCCAAGCGAGAACACTTCGCCCGTAGCTACGTCGAGAAATGAGTTCGCCACGATGCCATGGTGATCGGGGTAGAGACCGGTTGCAAGTGTATAATGATTGGGGAAGGTTTTCGATGGAAACGAGGGGATGAGTCCTGCCGACATTCCGTTTTCGGCCATGAAATCGAATGTGGGAGTATCGTACCATTCAGGATAGTCTGCCCTGCATCCGTCGAGCGAAATCAAGATGGTTGTGTGCTGTCCCAAAGTCGTTAACAGCATTGAAAACGAGCACGAAATAAAGAGAAATAGTCTTTTCATGTAATATATTTTTATTTGTGTGGCAAAGTTACGACTTTTTTTGAAAAAAAAAGCCGAAAAGATGTTTTATTTCAAATTAAATAACTACTTTTGCATACTCTTTTGGAGTTTCCTTAAACAAATTATATTATGGCTAAATACAATATTGTTGAGAAGAAAGAAAAAGAAGCATCATACCGCTCGATGGTAAGTGAACAGGTGATGAGAGAACTGCAAGAAGGAATATTAGAAGTTATCATCAACCAGAAAAAATTTAAAGACAAGAACTATTCTGCTAAGAGGCTCGCAGAAGATTTGGGAACGAACACACGATATATTTCAGCTGTGGTCAATGTTAAGTTCGGCATGAACTATACGTCTTTTGTAAATTCTTTTCGCATCAAGGAGGCACTAGCCATGCTTACCGAAAGTCGTTACTACGACATGAAGATGCAGGACATATCTGATTATGTTGGATTTTCAAATCGCCAGTCTTTCTATGCTTCTTTCTTCAAGACTGTTAAGATGACTCCCAGAGAGTACCGAAAGAGATACCTCGATGCACATCCTGATGTGGCCGAAAAGATAGAGGCACAGAAGGCCAAGAAGCGTCGGGCAAGGAAGAACCGAAAGAAGAGAACCAATTCACAATAAACAATGCGAGATGACTTTAACTACTCCGGAGAACGATTTGCCGACCTTCAGCTTCTACGTTACAGGCTGAACGGCTTCGAAAAACTGACACCCCGTCAACGAATTTACATCTACTATCTTTCTATGGCTGCACTTTGTGGCCGCGACATCACTACCGATCAGTTCGGTAAGTTCAACTTAAGAATCCGGAAATTACTTGAAAGTCTGTTCCTGCACTACAAAGGTGATAGGGATTGCGCCGACTTCGCTGCTCTCACAGTCTATCTCAAGCGAGTTTGGTTCTCCAACGGCATCTATCACCACTACGGATGCGAGAAATTTATTCCAGGTTGTTCTGAAGTATACCTGCGTTCCGTTATAGAAAGTATAGAGGCAGAGTTCTTGCCTTTGCAAGAAGGCGAAACTGTTGAAATGCTATGCAACGAGCTTTTCCCTGTAATGTTTGATCCTGATGTGCTGCCAAAGCGCGTCAACAAGGCTGATGGCTGCGACTTGGTGGCCACGTCGGCATGTAATTTCTACGAGGGCGTCAGCCAACAGGAAGTGGAGTCCTACTATGACGCCATGAAGGAGACTTGCGACGAGGTCCCTCCTTCTTATGGGCTGAACTCAAAACTCGTTAAGATTGACGGACAGTTGCAAGAACAGAAATGGACCGTCGACGGACTATACGGCCCTGCCATCGGCCAGATTGTATCATGGCTGGAGAAAGCTAAAGCAGTGGCAGAGAACAACCAGCAGCAGAAAATCATTAGTTTGCTTATTGAGTATTATCAGTCGGGCGACCTGCGCTTGTTCGACCAGTATTCTATTGAGTGGCTTCATGAATTGAGTGGACAGGTGGACTTCATCAATGGGTTTATTGAGGTCTACGGCGATCCATTGGGATTGAAAGGCTCGTGGGAAGGACTTGTTGAGTACCGCGATCTTGACGCCACACGCCGAACGCAGGCGATTAGTGACAACGCGCAGTGGTTTGAGGATCATTCGCCTGTGGCTCCACAGTTCAAGAAGAAGGTCGTGAAGGGTGTTTCGGCCAGCGTCATTTGTGCAGCCATGCTCGGTGGCGACGAGTATCCTTCCACCGCCATTGGCATCAACCTGCCCAATGCCGATTGGATTCGTGCCCGTTACGGTTCGAAAAGCATTACGATAGCTAACATAACCGATGCCTATGCGAAGGCTGCCCATGGTAATGGTTTTCGCGAGGAGTTCGTCGTCGATGAGCGGACGCTACAACTTATCGAACGCTATGGCGATGTTTGTGATGACCTGCATACCGACCTGCACGAGTGTCTAGGACATGGAAGTGGACAACTGTTGCCGGGCGTGGATCCCGATGCCTTGAAAGCCTATGGTAACACGATAGAGGAAGCACGTGCCGATCTGTTCGGACTCTACTATATTGCCGACGAAAAGTTGGTAGAACTTGGCCTTCTGCTAAATCTCGAAGCCCATCGTTCGCAATACTACACCTACATGCTGAACGGCTTGCTTACGCAGTTGGTGCGCATAGAACCAGGTAAACAGATTGAAGAGGCCCACATGCGCAACCGGGCACTTATCGCCAGATGGGTGTACGAGCATTCGAAAGGAGCTGTATCGCTCATCCGCCGTAATGGAAAAACGCATCTTTTGATTCACGACTACAAGCTCCTGCGCCAGCTCTTCGGCACCTTGCTGGCCGAGGTTCAACGCATTAAGAGCGAAGGAGACTTTGAGGCAGCACGTACTTTGGTTGAGCATTATGCCATACGAATTGATGCCGATTTGCACAAAGAGATACTCGACCGTTACAAGCGGCTGAACCTTGCTCCCTATAAGGGTTTCCTCAACCCGTGGCTGAAGCCAGTCTGCGATGAAATCGGGACGATGGTTGACGTCTGTGTCGACTATTCCGAAACCTACGAGGAGCAGATGTTGCGCTATAGCAGGGAATATGGTTTCTTGTAGATAATGACCACTATAAATAACTGAAACTGACTATGACAGAGCAAACCAACGAAAAACTGAAACAAATCAAGCAGTCGTTTCGCCTGCTCATGAATGGCGTTGCCTCTCGTTCGATGCGCGAGAAGGGTGCCGACTACAAAATCAATTGGGGTGTCAGTCTGCCCGACTTGCAGCGGATGGCCAGCGAATACGATAAAGACTACGACCTTGCCATAGCTCTTTGGAAGGAAGACATTCGTGAATGCAAAATCTTGGCTACTATGCTGATGCCTGTAGATAAAATGCCTGTAGAGGTTGTTGACATCTGGATGGAGCAGACGCACACACAGGAAATGGTCGAGATGGCATCCTTCTATTTATATCAGCACCTCGACTATGCGCCTGTGCTTGCCTACGAGTGGATTGCTTCGGCCGATTCACTCCGTCAGATGGCCGGATATTTGGTGTTGACGCGGCTCTTTGCACGTGGTCAAGAACCCAACGAAAGAGGAATCAACGAGTTTCTCGACCAGGTCTCTACAGCACTTACCGATGAACATGCCGGTGTGCAGCATGCGGCCATGAATTGCGTCACACGCTTTGTTGATTTAGGCGAAGAATACGGGAAAATGGCTCGTAAAGCCCTTCGTTTAGATTTTTTATAGATAAGAAATGTGCAAATTTGCAATATTTTTTGTAGTTTTGTACGTTTTTTGAGCGTAAGACTAAATGGATTCAAAAATTAAGGAGCGTGTGAAGGCTGTTCTCACGGAATATCTTGTGGCCAACAAATGCCGCAAGACGCCTGAACGTTACGCTATTTTGGATGCCATTTACGACCAACGCGGACAGTTCACGCTGGAAGAACTGAACGAGAACCTGCTGGCTCAGAACTTCCGTGTCAGTCGTGCAACGCTCTATAACACGATTCGACTGCTCATCTCATTGCGTCTTGTAGTGAAGCACATTCTTCCTACGGGAACTTACTATGTGGCTGGCTACAACAACGGAGCTCATGTCCACCAGGTATGCACCACTTGTGGAAAGTCAAAAGAAATTAGCATCCCGGCTGTTACAGAGGCCGTTGGCAATGCCCGACTGAAGCGTTTCCGCCGTGAGGGCTTCGTCCTTTATGTCTATGGCATCTGCAGCACCTGTCAGGCAAAGCTCACCCGCCGCCATCGGACGAAGAGTTGACAGCAGAGAATAATATGCAACAGAAATATGAATCAATAAATCATAAGCTCATGAATACAGGAAAAGTTGACGTCCTCCTCGGTTTGCAGTGGGGCGATGAAGGTAAGGGAAAAGTCGTAGACGTGCTGACGCCACAATATGATGTGATAGCTCGCTTCCAAGGCGGTCCTAATGCTGGTCATACACTTGAGTTCGAGGGACAAAAGTACGTCCTGCGCAGTATTCCGTCAGGCATTTTCCAAGGAGGAAAGATCAACGTCATCGGCAACGGCGTCGTGTTGGCTCCTGATCTTTTCATGCAAGAGGCTCGTGAACTGGAACGCAGCGGACACGAACTGAAGACGCGTCTTCACATATCGAAGAAGGCTCACCTCATCATGCCTACCCATCGCCTGCTCGATGCCGCCATTGAGGCTGCCAAGGGCAAGAACAAGGTGGGTACGACGGGCAAGGGTATCGGTCCGACCTATACCGATAAGGTTAGCCGCAACGGTCTTCGCGTGGGCGACATTCTGGATAATTTTGAAGCTAAATACCAAGTCCACAAGGCTCTTCACGAAAAGCGCCTGAAGGAACTTGGCTATACCGACTATGACATCACGGATGTTGAGCGGCAGTGGATGGAAGGCATTGAATACATGAAGCAATTCGAGATTGTCGATAGCGAGCACGAGATCAATCGTTTCCTGCGTGAGGGAAAGAGCGTCCTCTGCGAAGGTGCTCAGGGAACCATGCTCGACGTGGACTTTGGCAGCTATCCGTTCGTGACGTCTTCCAACACCATTTGCGCAGGTGCCTGCACGGGACTGGGTATAGGACCTAATAAAATAGGACACGTCTATGGCATCATAAAAGCTTATTGCACACGTGTCGGTGCGGGTCCATTCCCCACCGAGCTTTTCGACGAAACTGGCAAGCGTATCCGCGACCTTGGTCATGAGTATGGAGCCGTGACGGGGCGTGAACGTCGTTGTGGCTGGATAGATCTGGTAGCACTTCGCTATGCAATCATGGTCAATGGCGTCACCGAGCTCATCATGATGAAGAGCGATGTGCTCGACCAGTTCGACACCATCAAGGCATGTGTGGCCTACAAGCAGAATGGCGAGCGTATCGACTACTTCCCCTATAGCGTCGAAGAAGGTATTGAACCCATCTACGAGGAACTGCCCGGATGGAACTGCGACATGACACACTTCACCAGCGAAGACCAGTTCCCCCAAGCCTTCCGCGATTATGTGGCATTCCTCGAGCAACAGCTTGAGACGCCCATCAAGATTATCTCCATTGGTCCCGACCGCGAGCAGACCATCGTACGGAAGTAGTTCAGCATGCCCCAACATCATTCCATTACTCCTCTTTTCATCAATAAAAAGTATTACCGAACAATGAATAAACCCAGTATACCAAAAGGTACTCGTGACTTTTCGCCTATAGAGATGGCGAAGCGCAACTACATATTCAACACCATCCGCGACGTCTATGCTCTCTATGGCTTCCAGCAGATTGAAACGCCTGCCATGGAAACGCTCCAGACTCTTATGGGAAAGTATGGAGAAGAGGGCGACAAACTGCTCTTTAAGGTGCTCAACTCTGGTGACTTCCTTTCGAAGACAACTGATGCCGAGCTCCAGGAGCGTAATGCGCTGCATCTGGCTGCCAAGTTGTGCGAAAAAGGTCTGCGCTATGACCTGACCGTACCTTTTGCACGCTTCGTGGTGATGCATCGCGACGAGATTCAGTTCCCGTTCAAACGCTATCAGTATCAGGCCGTTTGGCGTGCCGATCGTCCGCAGAAAGGACGTTATCGCGAGTTCTATCAGTTTGATGGCGATGTAGTGGGTAGCGACTCTCTGTTGAATGAGGTCGAACTCATGCAGATCATCGATACCGTCTTCACGCGTTTCGGTGTCCGTGTGCTCATCAAGATCAACAACAGAAAGATCTTGACTGGCATAGCTGAGGTCATCGGTGCTGCTGATAAGATTGTTGACATTACCGTTGCAATTGACAAACTTGATAAGATTGGTCTTGACAACGTGAATGAGGAACTTCGTCAGGACGGACTGTCTGACGAACAGATTGAGAAACTCCAACCCATCATCACCCTCACAGGCAGCAACGACGAGAAGTTGCAAACCATTGCCAACGTCCTCTCAGGCTCGGAAACAGGACTGAAGGGAGTTGAGGAATGCCGCTACATTCTGGACACCTTGAAGACCTTGGGACTCAACAATGAGATGGAACTCGACCTCACCTTGGCTCGTGGACTGAACTACTACACAGGTGCCATCTTCGAAGTGAAGGCACTAGATGTACAGATTGGAAGCATCACGGGCGGTGGACGTTACGACAACCTGACGGGTATCTTTGGCATGCCAGGCATTAGTGGCGTTGGCATTTCGTTTGGCGTAGACCGTATCTTCGACGTTCTCAATGCGCTGGATGCCTATCCAAAGGATGCTGTCAATGGAACACGCGTTCTCTTCATCAACTTCGGAGAAAAGGAGACGGCTTACTGCCTGCCCGTTGTGGGACGTCTGCGTGCTGCAGGTGTCCGCACGGAACTCTTCCCCGATGCTGCCAAGATGAAGAAGCAGATGTCATACGCCAATGCCAAGCAGGTTCCGTTCGTTGCTCTGGCAGGCGAAAACGAAATCAACGAGGGCAAGTTCACGCTGAAGAACATGCTCACGGGCGAGCAGCAACTTGTTTCTGCCGAGGAACTTCTTACCATTGTCAGCCAATGAGGAGGTTTCTTTCGATCGTAGTTACAGTAGTTTGTCTGCTCGCGCTGATGTCGTCGGGCCGACAAACTACTATTTTTATAATAGGTGATTCAACTGCGGCCGATAAACAGAACCCTCAGACGAATCCCGAGCGAGGGTGGGGCATGGTACTTCAAGGATGTTTCGACCGTCATGTGGTGGTTTCCAATCATGCTGTCAACGGGCGCTCGTCAAAGAGTTTCATCAGCGAAGGACGCTGGCAGAAGGTGCTTCAGCAACTGAAGCCGGGCGACTATGTCGTGATTCAGTTTGGTCATAACGACGAGAAACTCGACACCGCCCGCCACACCGAGCCAGGCTCTACCTTCGACGACAATCTCCGACGCTTTGCCCGCGAGACGCTTCAGCGTGGAGCGCATCCCATCTTGATGAATGCCGTAGTTCGTCGTAACTTCTTCCAGGCTACCGATGGTACTGCTGAGGACGAGGCTTTGCGCAACACAAAGTACGAGGACGAGCAGGTGAACAGCGATACGCTCATTGATACGCATGGCGCCTATCTGCTTTCGCCTCGTCGTGTGGCTGAGGAATTGGGCGTCGTCTTCGTTGATGCCAACCGCATCACGCACGGCTTGGAGCAAGGACTTGGCGTCGAGGGCTCACGTCGTCTCCACATGTGGTTCCGTCCTGGCGAAGTGGCAAACATTCCCAATGGTCGTCATGACAATACACATTATAATGTATATGGCGCACATGTCGTTGCCAATTTGCTTGTTGATGCCATTGGTCGCGAAGTGCCTTCTTTGCGGCGTCATATTCGACACTACGACTATGTCGTGTCAGCCGAAGGGCGTGGAAACTACCTTTCGCTTCAAGAAGCCATTGATGCCGTGCCGTCCACAAATAAGAAGACCGTCATTCGAGTCCTCGATGGTGATGTACCTGCATCACTCAAACAGTCAGCACGAGCCAAACGCGTCAAGGTTGTTCGATGATGGGATAACTTCGACTAACATCCTTCTTTTTGACAAAAGCATTGCTTTATATGCTATGAACGATAGCTCTATACTCTACGAAGCTATGCTTTATAGGGTATAAAAGCTATGCTTTCAAGGGTGTATAGCAATGCTTTGTAGGTTACAGAGCAATGCTTTGTCAGTTGTAGAGCAATGCTATGCAGGTTAGAGAGTGATGCTTTACGTGCATTAGACCATAGCCTTTTAAGCGACAGACCGATGCTGTCGGCAAAACAAACCAATCGTTTCTGAGGTGACAGACGTTTCGAAGGAATAAAAAGAATAACGTCATGGTCAGCAACAGGAGTCCATTTAGAAGCCCTTCGTGGGGCTGAAAACATAAAAAACGAGAAAGACTTGAACCCTGAAAGGATGAGTCTTTCTCGTTAATTTTTACCTTTTTGCGCATCAATCGATGTGCTTTAGCTTTACTTACTGCCTGTCAGGCATCAGTGCTTTACTTGCCGAAATAGCGCTTCAGCAGTCCGGCGAAGCCTGCACCATGGCGAGCTTCGTCCTTTGCCATTTCGTGAACGGTGTCGTGGATGGCGTCGAAGCCAGCAGCCTTGGCGTTCTTGGCGATGCGGAACTTGTCCTCGCAGGCACCTGCCTCAGCGGCAGCACGCTTTTCAAGGTTGGTCTTCGTGTCCCAAACGCACTCACCGAGCAGCTCGGCAAAGCGGCTTGCGTGATCAGCCTCCTCGAAGGCATAACGCTTGAAGGCCTCTGCAATCTCGGGATAACCCTCGCGATCAGCCTGACGGGCCATGGCGAGATACATGCCAACTTCGCCGCACTCGCCATTGAAGTGGTTGCGCAGGTCTTGAATCATCTCTTCGCTGACACCTTCGGGTTTGCCATCGCCAATCTTGTGCTCGGTGGCATACTGGGGAACTTCGCTTTCCTTCAATTCGGTGAACTTACTGGCTGGAGCCTTGCAGATGGGGCAACGCTCTGGTGGTTCCGGACCTTCGTGAATGTAGCCGCAAACGGCGCAAATGAATTTTTTGTTCATAATTGTTTTTGTTTGATGGGTTAGGTTATTATACTTGTTGAAATGCAAAGATACAAATAAAGGTTGATACCTCCAAGTTCTGGATAGTTAAAAAGTATTTATCCAAACAAAGCACGTAATGCTTCTTCCACTTTCCTTACAGGATGCAACTCGATTTTGTACTTGTCGCGTGCCAATCCCTGCATGTTATATTTAGGAATGATGATGTGCGTGAACCCCAGTTTCTCGGCTTCGGCTATACGTTGTTCAATGCGGCTGACAGGGCGTACCTCTCCACTAAGGCCAACTTCGCCAGCCATGCACCATCCGCTCTCGATAGGCGTGTCGACATTCGACGAGAGGACTGCTGCGATGACACTCAAATCCATTGCGAGGTCGGTCACGCGAAGCCCACCTGCAATGTTCAGGAAGACATCCTTCTGCATTAGCTTGAACCCAACGCGCTTCTCAAGAACCGCCAACAACATGTTGAGACGTCGCTGGTCAAAGCCTGTGGCCGAGCGTTGGGGCGTTCCATAAGCAGCACTTGATACGAGTGCCTGCGTCTCTACGAGGAAAGGCCGGACGCCTTCGATGGCCGAGGAGATGGCGATGCCCGAAAGTCCCTCATGATCCTGCGTCAGGAGCAACTCACTTGGGTTCGACACCTGCCGCAGTCCCGTCTGCTGCATCTCGTAGATGCCCAGTTCGCTAGTTGAACCGAAACGGTTTTTAATGCTGCGCAGGATGCGATACATGTAGTGTTGGTCGCCCTCGAACTGAATCACTGTATCGACAATATGCTCCAAAATCTTCGGACCAGCCAGCGAGCCTTCCTTGTTGATATGCCCAATCAGGATAACGGGAACGCCACTGGTCTTGGCAAAGCGGAGTAGGGCGGCAGCGCACTCGCGCACTTGGCTGATGCTGCCAGGCGAACTCTCCACTTCTTCCGTGGCAATGGTTTGTATGGAATCGACGACGACCAGCTGAGGCTGAACGTCACGAATATGGTCGAAGATGGCTTCGAGAGACGTCTCTGTCAGAATGAGCAGGTCTTCGTTGGCCGATCCGCAACCAAGCCTTTCGGCACGCATCTTCAGCTGGTGGGCGCTCTCCTCTCCGCTGACGTAGAGCACTTTTCGCCCTGTCATGCTGAGGATGGTCTGCAGCGTCAGCGTGCTCTTGCCTATGCCAGGCTCGCCTCCTAGCAAGACAATGCTGCCAGGTACCAATCCGCCACCTAACACTCTGTCGAGTTCGGCATCGCCAGTACTCATGCGTTGTTCGTCTTTTGAGGAAATGTCGCGCAGCCTTATAGGCTTGTTGTGGTTCGACGACATGGCCGAGCGCACTGACTGTGCAGCCGAGCGGGCTGCAGTTGTGCCCGTGTCGGCCGACACGCGTATCTCCTGAAACGTGTTCCACTGCCCGCAGGAAGGGCATTTGCCAATCCATTTTGGTGACTCTTGCCCGCAATTTGAGCAGACATACATTGTCTTGTCTTTTGCCATAGTGTGGCAAAGGTACGAATAAAAGTTGATAATTCAAAGTTGAAAGTTGAAAGTTTTAGTGCTCAGTTCATTTTTTTTTCGTACTTTTGCAGAAAAATAGAAGGCTAACTTATTCGATAAGACGTGAAAATAATTAAGATACTCCTGCTGGGCTGTTGCGTTATGAGCCTGTGGTGCTGTGGACAGTCGGAAGAGACGCGCCGAAGACTGTCCAGGGCTGAGCGTGCCAGACTGAAGACAGAGGACTCTTTGGCGCTGAAAATTGCCGTGTTACCCACGATTGACGCGCTGCCGTTGTTCGTTGCTAAGGAGCGGCGCCTGTTTGATACGCTTCACGTAGACGTTCGACTGAAGGCTTGGAAAGCCCAGATGGATGTTGACACAGCCCTTGTCGGGGGAAGCGTTGAAGGCGGCGTGACGGATCTGGTACGCGTGGAACGCATGCAACGGCGTGGCACTATGTTCCGTTGCTGGGCTACTCCTTTGCATTGGCAGCTTGTCACAAACCGTCTGGCACGACTGAAAGATGTGTCGCAACTGGGTGACAAAATGGTAGCCATGACTCGCTTTTCAGCTACCGATTTGCTGACGGACCATGTGCTGAACGGCGTGAAGACGAAGGCGATGGTCTATCGTGTACAGATTAACGACGTGCCCCTGCGCCTACAGATGCTGATGAACAACGAGATGGATGCGTTGTGGCTGCCCGAACCTCAGGCTACTGTAGCACGAGAAGACCACCATCCGGTGCTGTTCGACACGTCGAAGAAAGATATCTGCCTGGGTGCGTTGGCTTTCCGTGAGAAGTGCTTTGGCGATGCCCGTATCAAGCAACAGATAGAGACTTTTACAAAGGCTTACAACATGGCTTGCGACTCTCTTAATACCAATGGGTTACAGCACTATGCTGAAGTGATACAGAAGTATTGCAGCGTGGAAGAAGATGTCGTCAAGAAACTGCCGAAAATACATTTCCCCCATGCCCAGGAACCGCGCCAAAAAGACGTGGATATGGCTCGTAAGTTCTAAATCAACTCATCGTCATGGAACAGATCAAGCAATACATCATAGAGCAAAAGGACGTTGCAGGAGCACTTGCCATGTTCCGCAAGTTTGCCAACGAACACCGCCAGTCCATTACTGGCGACTTGCTTCTGCGGCTGGCCGAGGTGGGTGACGATTATGAGCGCATGCGCGATTTCATGTTGCAGGGCTATCGTGATCCACAACGCGATGTACTTTATCGCAGTTTGCTTCGCCGGCTATATGGGTTGGCGTGCGACTGGGACCTGCGCATGCTTTGCTCGAAAGGAATGGGTGCCTATAGCGATGCTGCCCATCGTACGTCGACGACGATGTTCGATCATGACAACATCCGCTCGACACTTGAGGAGTACGTGCAGAACGTGGCCATGATGTCGCTCGATGCCGAATTGTCGGGCGTTTCGGAAGAGAAGGTTGCCGAACTCTATAGAACGCATGTGCAAAACCTGAATCTGCTGTTTGAATATTTGCTCATAGCCCCGCAGTGGACTAAAGGCGACGAAGCCTTCTACAGCGAACTCTTACTCTCGCCAACTATCGACTCTAACGATGTTAGAGTGCTGATCAGTGCCCTGATGCTGTCGGCGATGACGGAACCCGATTACCATAAGCTACGTACGCTGGCCACTATTTACGAACAGTCAACTGACGAAACCATTCGCCAGCGGGCACTTGCGGGCATCGCTTTCTCCCTGCCTCATGACCTTGAGGAATTGTTCCCCGAATATGCAGAGATTGTCGGACGATTGTGTGACAATCCTGTTACTCGAAAGCAGCTTCTCGAGATGCAGATACAGGTGTTCCTCTGCATGAATGCCGATCGCGACCGAATGATAATCAATCGCGACATCATGCCAGGCATCATCAGAAACCAGAACCTGAACATCACGCGTTTCGGAATAGAGGAAAAGGAGAACAACTCGCTGCAAGACATTCTTCATCCAGATGCCGAGGATAAGGCTATGGAAGAACTAGAAACCAACATTAAGAAGATGTTTGACATGCAGAAGGCTGGTGCTGATATCTACTTCGGTGGTTTCTCGCAGATGAAAAGATACTCGTTCTTCTACACGCTTTGCAACTGGTTTGCGCCATTTTACATTGAGCATCCAGGATTGAGTTCTGTTCGGAAGAAGCTTGAGGACGGGGCCATACTCAAGACATTGATCAACGATTCTCCGCTATGTGATTCCGACAAGTACTCTTTCGCACTTGCCATAGCTTCGGTCATCGACAATCTGCCACCACAGATTCGTGAGGTCATGAGTAGTGGGGTGGGTGGTGCTATGCCAACTTCTGACTTGGATATGCAATCATCTACCTACCAGCAGCGCATCTATCTGCAAGACCTCTACCGATTCTTCCGGCTCTACAACCAAAGTGCCGACTTCCAGTCACCCTTTGACTATCAGCATCATCCAGAGAAATTTTTCTTTGCCAATAAGTTGCTGAAGAATCCACTCCTCAACGAACAGGTCCAGACGTTGGAGCGCTACCTGTTGAAGCACGACCAGATGGCTGATCTCATGAGCGTTCTTGATCTCTTTGCAGACCCAAGCAATGCCGATTATCAAATGTTGGAGGGACTTCTGGCAATGAAGTGCGAGAACTTTCTCGATGCCCAGTTGCGTTTTGAACGTGCATTGGAGTTGCAGCCCGATAATCCGAAAGCCATGAAAGCATTGGCTCAGGCAGCTTTCTATGCGGGTAACTATGATGTTTCGGAAGAGCGCTATGGGCAATTGCTCATGCAACATCCTGATGATAATGTCTATAAGTTGAACCACGCTATTTCACAGGTTTACAATGGCGAGGTTGACGAAGGCTTGGCTACACTCTACGAAATGCATTATAATCAGGAAAACAATCGCAACGTCCGGCGTGCGTTGGCATGGGCGCTGCTGATGAAAGGTAATCTTGATCAGGCTGAAGCTCATTATCGTCAGTTGATGGACAAGCCTTTGGCTGCCGACTACTTGAACGGTGGTTATTGCCTGTGGTTCAAAGGTCAAGTGAAGGAGGCCGTTCAATGGTTCTGCAATTACATCAGCTCCGTTAGAAAGCAGAAAGCAAAGGAAATTGATGGAAAAATATCAGCGAAGCCTGCTGACAGGCAGCTGCGTGAGGACTTCCACAACGACGCTTCGCTTCTGAACCAGTACAAAATAAACGATGCCGACCAACAAATTATGATCGACATCGTTACGGGAGAGGCATCGTAGGTTTTCTTTCTTTACCTCGTTTGCTCTTTTTTACTCAATTGTACCATTAGACTATGCCTTGTGCCATCATAGCTTTGGCAACTTTCAGGAAGCCAGCGACGTTGGCACCCTTTACGTAGTTGATGTAACCATCAGGCTCAGTTCCGTACTTCACGCAGTTGCTATGGATGTCGTTCATGATGTCGTGCAACTTCTGATCGACTTCCTCGCGGCTCCAACGGATGCGTTCGGAGTTCTGGCTCATCTCGAGTCCGCTAACGGCAACACCACCTGCATTGGCAGCCTTACCTGGCGAGTAGAGAATCTTAGCTGACTGGAATACCTTGATGGCTTCGGGCGTTGTAGGCATATTGGCTCCTTCGCTTACTGCAATAACGCCATTGGCAACAAGTGCCTTGGCTGCTTCTTCGTTTATTTCGTTTTGTGTGGCTGAGGGCAGGGCTATATCGGCTTTCTCAAACCAAGGCTTAGCCCCTGGTACGTATTTCACACCGTATTCTTCAGCGTATTCGGAGATACGTCCGCGTTCGATGTTCTTTAATTCTTTGATGTAAGCAAGCTTTTCGGCGTCAATGCCATCAGGATCGTAGATGTAGCCATCAGAGTCGGAACAGGTGACGGGCTTTGCTCCCAGTTCGATGAGTTTTTCAATCGTGTACTGAGCTACGTTACCGGCACCACTCACGAGTACGGTCTTTCCTTTCAGGTCAATGCCACGTGTGGCCAACATGTTCTGCAGGAAGTATACGTTGCCATAACCAGTGGCTTCAGGACGGATGAGCGAACCGCCGAACTCCAGGCCCTTACCAGTAAGTACACCCTGGAACTGGTGCGTCAGTTTCTTATACATTCCAAAGAGGAAACCCACTTCGCGGCCTCCAACACCGATGTCACCGGCAGGAACGTCTTCATCGGGGCCAATGTGGCGATAGAGTTCAGTCATGAAAGCCTGACAGAAACGCATCACTTCAGCATTCGACTTGCCGCGAGGCGAGAAGTCACTACCGCCCTTTGCACCACCCATCGGCAGCGTTGTGAGTGAGTTCTTGAATGTCTGCTCAAAAGCCAGGAACTTCAGGATTGACTGGTTTACCGAGGCGTGGAAACGAATACCGCCTTTATAGGGGCCAATCACATTGTTGTGTTGGATGCGGTAACCCATGTTGGTCTGCACGCGGCCATTATCGTCGGTCCACGTCACACGAAACTGGATCAGTCTATCGGGGATACATAACCGCTCAATCAGGTTTACCTGATCAAATTCTGGGTGCTTGTTGTACTCCTCTTCAATAGTACCTAACACCTGGCTGACGGCCTGAATGTACTCGGGTTCATTGGGGAATCTCTGTTTTAGATTCTCAATAACTGTTGATGCCTGCATAAATCTTTTTACCGTTAAAAGTTACTATTTGTTCTGAAAAGTCAATCTTTTGCTTACAAAATTACATCAAAATGCGCAAAGAACCGACAAAAAGTAATATTTTTTGCCTTTTGCGTGGCTTAATGCACGATTTTCTTGATTTATGTCAATTGTGTGTGGGGGGAATGAGGTATTTTGTCATACTTTTACAATATATAAAGGAGCAAAACACTCGAAAAAAAAAGAGCAGAACTCTCGGGCGAGTCTGCTCCTAACATGATGCGTTGAGCGGTAGACGGGACTCGAACCCGCGACCCTCGGCTTGGGAAGCCAATGCTCTACCAACTGAGCTACTACCGCAATAAAATGAGAAAGGTTAACAGCCCTGGCCATGGGCAATACCACTAACCAACGTCCGCTAACCTTTACTTTGAGCCGATAGCCGGACTCGAACCGGCGACCCACGCATTACGAATGCGTTGCTCTACCAACTGAGCCATATCGGCGAAAGCGAGTGCAAAGGTACTAAAATTTGCGGAAAGGAAGAAACTTGGTATAGAAAGTTTTGACCGGCTTAATATAATTTAACAAATTGCCATACCATTTCCCATCGGTAACAATAGGACAGGTGACAAAAGTATGTCTAACATGAATGATAGCTACTCGATGGAATCGGCACTTTCAACAGGTGGAGCAGGCACTGTTATGGTGGACTTCTTCAGCCCGAAGAGGTCGCGCAGGCCATTGAAATCCTTTTTCATGATGAGACCAATTCCCTGCGTGTTGAGCGAGTTGCGCGTGAAATATCTATCGTTGGTCTGATTGTAGACCTTAATGGCGAGGTTACCGTTAGGACGGAGAAGGTACCGAATGTCGAAATCGCCAATAAACGATGTAGTGGCATTAGGATTGTCGCGATATCCGAATTCACCATTGATAAGCAGACGGTTATTCAGAAGGCGACCACTGAGCAGTCCCTCGTATTCAGCATTGTAGAAACCTTGGTCACCTGTAGAGATGTTAGCACCGAAGTTCCAATTGTTGTTCTTCACCACACTCGACAGCACATTGTTAAGCTGTTGTGAGATGGTTCCGCTGAGCAGGCTCTGCATGGCTAGCGAGGTTTGGCTCTGTTGTGCGCCTTCACCGACGCTTGTTGCGTTTTGATTATAGAAACGCCCGACGGCAAGCAAGTAGAGCACTTGCTGGTTCATTTCTTCCTCGGAGTTAATGAGGCTGAATATCATCTGCTTCGCATCTGTTCCTACTGTAGGCATGTCGAGTCCGAACTCAACACGTGGCTGGGCAGGGGTGCCGTTGATGTTCATCAGACAGTTGACGCGTATGTTGTTGCTTGTAAACGAACGTCCGATGTTCAGGTCGGACAGGGACACGCCATTGACGGTATAGACGGCATTCAAGTTTAGTGCAGCGTTGTATGGATCGCCGCCAAACACGATGGTACCTCCGTTCTGGAACTGGAAATCTTTCTTGATGACGTTCTGTATGGTTAGTTTATAGACACCGTGATCAACATTATAGTTGCCAAACATATCGAAGGCTCCTTTATTATAATAGGTGGCACGTATGACACCGTCTCCGTTCAATGCAATATAGTCGCCAGACTGTTGGTCCATGATGACTTTCAACGTCGCATTCTGCGTGGCATTGATGAGCAGATTCAGGTGAATGTTGGTAGCCACGTCGGTGTTATCGTCGCTTGGCTTGTGGATTGTGGTGTATAGACTGTCGGCCATACTAATGGAATCCACTCGTGCACGATCGTTCCATGTGATGAACTCGCCCGTGTTGATGGCATCGGGACTGGCGGCATTATAGCGGATTTCCGAACCCTCCTCAGGTGTTACGTTGACGTCGATGGTAACCTCGCCACTACGTCCGCTGATAGTACAGTCACCAGTTCCATAGACTGTGCCGCAGAATGTATCGTCACCAAAATCGCGGAAGTCAAAAGACAGCAGGTTTTGTGCCTCGATGCCTATGTCGTAAGTCAGCTGTTTCAGATAGTTATGGTGCAAGGCTCCGTTCACGATACCTATGTGCTCGCGTGTATCGTAGATAGTGTCATTGCGGAAGACGATCTCATTGGGAATCAACCTGATTGTGTCGTTGCGGAGAGTGTAGCTTGTGTTCAGGCTCTTGATGCCCAGACTGCCGTTGGCGACTACCTCACCTGTGAGATTGATGCTGCTAAGAGGTCCGTAGAGTCGCAGGTTTCCTGTTGTCCACACATCGACATCACGCATGAAACTACCGCAAAAACACTCCAAAAATTCTCCACGCGTGTTGTTGGCGCCAATATATAGCTCTATTTCGTTGCGTTGTGGCGACACATAGCCGTTGACGGTGGTATAGGAAGCCTTGAACATTTCTGTCTGCGGGAAAGGCGTGCGTTGCAGAGGTGTGTAAACGTCGTTTGCAACTGCATGTATGTCAATCTGCTTGTCGATGTTGTTCAACTTAGCGTCTGCTGTCAGTATTCCCATGCGACCATCCTGGAAACGGAACTTGTCCACTTGCAGGTGGGCAGATGCTTCTGGCTTGTTGAATACATTTGTCACGAAAGCCCTACCCGTGGCCATACCACTGAAATCAACGGAATGGAAATTGACCAAATCGAGGATATACTTCACGTCAATATCCTTCAAGTCGGCAAACAGCGTATCAGTTGTCGAATTCGTGGCACGTCCATCGACAATAAGGTGCTGGTTCTGGTGCTTCAAAGCAAGATGGTCAACAGTCAGGTCGTTCTTGCTATACACAACAGTACCTGGCTCCACTTGCCAGACACTGTCGCCAATAATGATTTCTGAGGTATGGATGTCAACATGGGCAGCATCACTTCCTTCGGGCGTGTGGAAGAATTGTGCGTCGGCATTGAAGATTCCGCCCATGTAGAGCTTTCCCTGATTCTCGAAGTTGAGTTTCGTCGTCAGGTGATTGTTGATGGCATTGGCATCAAGACTCAACATGAGTGGATGTCCATCGTCGGCAATACGGCAAATCGAAGCACGGGTGCGCAACGTATCGCATGGTGTGCTTACGCTGATGTCGGCATCGCGATAAGTGTTGTCGTTGTAGGTGAAATGGGGAAGGCTTGCCACCATGTCCAGGCGTTGCAGCCCATCGTTCATGCTGCCTGTCAGATGGAGTGGGGCGTGCAGGGTGAGCGGCAGGTCGAAGAACGCTTTCAGCCACTCACTATCGTTGATTTGGGCATCTATGGAGAAATCGTTGCGGCTGCGAACGGGCTTGCTGCTGATGCCGGGAAGAGTCGGTAGCTTGCTGGCAACAAGATTGACGATACTTTGCGGAAGCGAAGCATAGTCATACTTTCCTTTGACGACAATCCGACCGAAATCACTGTCCATCGATGTCAGGTGAACGCCGTTTTCATTGCCAGCCTCAATGTGCAGATTCTTAAGCGAATAGCTTTCTTCAGGCGAACGCATTTGGAAATTGTTGATGTCAAGGTGCCCGTTGGCATTGTTGAAGTCTTTACCCGCAAAGTTTGCTTCAACGTTGAAGGAAAAGTCGGTGTTGCGCCATCGATTGGTAAGCTGCAGTGCCTCAGGATTCAGGTAGTTCACCTGTGCCACAATGTTGGCCTTTGGCGAATGAAGCGAAGTACTGGCCATGCCATTGATGCTGAGCTGTGCATTCTTGTCGTTGATGTTCAGTTTGCCGTTAAACACTTCGTTGCTGTATTTGCCGTCAACGTCAACATTTTGGTAAGTGTAGCCTCCGTAGTCAAAACGCGAAATGCGGCCTTTAGCCGTAATGTTGGGCTGTCCTTTCGTGGGCAGTTGGCCGTCGATGTCAATATCAGTTGCCAACAGGCCGAACTGATCATTATCGAGCAATTGTTTGAGATTAAGTCCGTCCGTTGACAGATGGCCAGTGAACAGGCTTCCGTTTTTGCCCAAAGCCAACTTCGCCTGTCCTGCATCGGAAGTCAGGATGCCTTTGGCCGACATGTCGTCGGCAACTCCTCCCATGGTGCCTGTGAAAGCGATGTCGCCAAATCGGCTTACGACGTCAGGCAGATGAACATTCTTGGGAAGACTCTGTGAGATGGTCTGCACACCGTCCTTACTCAATTTCAACTGGCTGATTGCAGCATTCCATCGTGTATGTGACTGCCAATCACTAATCGAACCATCAGCATGTAGCGTCAGGCTTCCGTCCGTCGACTCAATGTCGAGTGGCCTGATGTGAAGGCTTGTACTGGTTCCCGAGAACGATGTAGAGAGTTTAAGCTTGTTATTGTTGTCCTTCAGTGAAGGAACAAAAGGTGTTAATTCACTGAGAATTATCGACGATGGTGATATGCTTCCATTGAACTGTAGCGTTGCAGGCTGAAACTTTCCCTGCTCATGACGATATGTCGCCGAAATGTTATCGATGTTTATCTTTGAATCGGACAGTTCGAGGCAGAGATCCTGCAACGTGGCACGCTGCCTGTTAGCAATAGCCTTCAGCTTCAAATTACGAACCACGATGCCCGACTGCTCGTTGAGTGAAAGTCGTTTCACGTTCAGGTTCAGTGAGTCGTCCTGCAAGGCGTTCAGCATCACGTGGGCACTGATGTTACTGGCATGAATATGGTCAGGTGAGAATTGTCCTGAGCGGGGAGCAATGTATCTTTTGTCGAACGACAGTCGTCCGTGACGAATCACCAGCGAATTGATTTTCAGGTCCAGTGGCTTATGTTCTGAGGAGTCTTTCGAAGCCAATGAATCAAGCATGAATTGAAAATTGTAGGGCTCATCGGGCGTCAACTGATAGAGTGATGCCTGAATACCAAACAACTGGGCAGAGGTGATGACAATTCGTCCTTGAGAAAGGGGCAGCAAGTCGAGTTTTGCCGAGAGTCGTGCAGCGTTGAGCATCTTCCGCCCAGATTGGTCGTTGATTTCAACATCATCGATAATCACACGATTGAGCAAACCCAGATTGATGCGGCCCACGCTGACGTCTGTACCCAACTTTTGGGCGAGTGCTTCAGAAACCTGATGGCCAAGATACTTCTGTACTGCTGGAACGTGCAACAGTACGACAACACCTACATAGAGCCCTACGATGGCCCATAGTAAGCCGCTGATAATTTTCTTTGTTTTTCTCAATTCAGCCACAAATTTACATTAAATTTGTTTCATAGCGAAATAAAAGTGGTTTTTTGTTCCTTTGTTTGCCGAAATTTTGTTAAATTTGCAACGATTTATGATTATAATCTTAAATAAATAGTTTTTTTCTTATTATGGCAAATTTAATTAAGTTACGCAAAGGCTTAGACATCAAGCTGGAGGGTGCTGCCAATGAGACGAAGGTAAACGTCGGGATGTGCGAGGAGTATGCCTTGCAGCCTGGGGATTTCACAGGACTCATTCCCAAAGTGGTGGTGCGCGAGGGCGATCATGTAAAAGCCGGCGAACCTTTGTTTGTCGACAAGAACTGCCCTGAAGTTCGCTTCGCATCCCCTGTGAGTGGCGAGGTGACAGCAGTAGTTCGAGGCGACAGGCGAAAGGTGCTTTGCGTGAAGGTGAAAGCCGATGCAAAGCAAGAGTATGTAGAATTTGGCACGAAGGACGTGACGAAGCTCAGCGGCAGCGAAGTCAAGCAGGCATTGCTTGAGGCAGGTCTGTTTGGCTACATCAACCAGTTGCCGTATGCCGTTGCCACCAATCCCAATGCCGAACCCAAATCCATCTTCGTGTCGGCCCTGCGCGACATGCCGCTGGCAGGCAAGTTCGACGTTGAGCTCAAAGGCAACGAAGCAGCATTCCAGACAGGATTGACAGCCCTGTCGAAGATTGCAAAGACCTATTTGGGCATCGGACTTCTCCAGGTGAGCGAGTCGTTGCACAATGCGAAGGATGTGGAAGTGAACATCTTCGATGGTCGTTGCCCTGCAGGCAATGTGGGCGTTCAGGTCAATCATCTTGACCCTGTCAACAAGGGCGAGGTGGTCTGGACTGTAGATCCTACTGCCGTCATCTTTTTCGGCAAACTGTTCCTGACAGGACACGTCGACCTGACTCGTACCGTTGCCATTGCAGGCAGCGAGGTGAAGGAGCCCTGCTATGCCGATGTTCTGGTGGGCACACCGCTCTGTGTATTGTTCGATGGACGTCTGGACAAGAAGGAACACGTGCGCATCATCAACGGCAACCCACTCACAGGCCGTAAAGATTCGCTCGAAGGCTTCCTGGGAGCTCACACCAGTGAGGTGTGCGCCATTCCCGAAGGCGACGACAACGACGAGATGCTGGGCTGGATCATGCCGCGTACAAACGATTTCTCAACGAGTCGCAGCTACTTCTCGTGGCTCTTCCCGAATAAGAAGTTTAACCTTGATGCCCGTGTGAAGGGTGGCGAGCGCCACATGATCATGAGCGGCGAGTACGACAGCGTACTGCCGATGGACATCTTCGGTGAATATCTGATCAAGGCCATCCTCACGGGCGACATCGACCGTCAGGAGCAGTTGGGCATCTACGAGGTCAGTCCTGAGGACTTTGCCGTGGCTGAGTTCGTTGACTCTTCGAAACTGGAATTGCAGAAGATTGTGCGCAAGGGTCTTGATATCTTGCGCAAGGAGAATGCGTAAAATTCGTAAATCGTTAATTCGTAAATCGTAAATATCCTTATGAACGCATTAAGAAAATATTTGAATAACGTCAAGCCCAACTTCGAGGAGGGTGGCAAGCTGCATGCCCTCAAGAGTGTGTTCGACGGATTCGAGACCTTCCTCTTCGTGCCGAACACTACGGCGAAGAGCGGTGCTCACATCCACGACGCCATCGACTCGAAGCGTATCATGTCGATGGTGGTCATCGCCCTGATGCCTGCCATGCTCTTCGGCATGTACAACGTGGGCTATCAGAACTATTTGGCCGCAGGCACACTGGCCTCGGCATCGTTCCTTGAGGTCTTCTGCTATGGTTTCCTGGCTGTGCTGCCCAAGATTCTCGTGAGCTACATCGTAGGTCTGGGCATTGAGTTCATCTGGGCTCAGTGGAAAGGCGAGGAGATTCAGGAAGGCTATCTCGTCAGCGGTATCATCATCCCGCTCATCCTGCCTATTGGCTGTCCGCTTTGGATGCTCGCAGTGGCTTGTGCCTTTGCCGTGATCTTTGCCAAGGAAATCTTCGGCGGAACGGGCATGAACATTTTCAACGTGGCCATTGCCGCACGTATGTTCCTGTTCTTCTCCTATCCTTCGAAGATGACGGGCGACACCATCTGGGTGGCTCAGGACTCCATCTTCGGACTTGGCAACACGCTGCCCGACGGCTTCACCGCTGCCACACCGCTTGGCCAGATTGGACAGGGCACCGACGTGACGGCATCGCTCTCCGACATGGTTCTCGGTTTTATCCCTGGTTCCATCGGTGAGACCTCCGTCATCGCCATTGCCATTGGTGCCGTCATCCTGTTGTGGATGGGCATTGCCTCGTGGAAGACCATGCTGAGTGTTTTCGTCGGTGGTGGCTTGATGGCCTGCTTGTTCGAGCAGCTTGGCATGACGCCCATCCACTGGTACGAGCACATCGTGCTGGGCGGTTTCTGTTTCGGTGCTGTTTTCATGGCTACCGACCCCGTTACCTCTGCCCGTACGGAGACAGGCAAGTACATCTATGGATTCCTGATTGGTGCATTGGCCGTCATCATCCGCGTGATGAACCCCGGCTATCCCGAGGGCATGATGCTCGCCATCTTCTTCGGTAACATGGTGGCACCGCTCATCGACCATTGCATTGTGGCACGCAACATTTCGAAACGTATGAAGAGAGGAGGTACAAAATGAGCAAGCTAAATACTAATTCGAACACGTACATTATTATATATAGTGCGGTTCTCGTTGTCATAGTGGCTTTCCTGCTTGCCTTCGTCTTCAAGGCTCTGAAGCCGATGCAGGATGCCAATGTGGCACTCGACGTGAAGAAGCAGATTCTCTATTCGCTCAACATCCGCGGACTGGACGGCCAGGAAGCTGAGGCCAAGTATGCCGAAGTGGTGAAAGAGGAACAGGAGAATGCCGATGGCCAGAAAGTCTATCAATGCGAAGTCGATGGTGAACACGTCCAGGTGGCCAGCCTGAAAGGCATGGGCCTGTGGGGCGGCATCAGCGGCTATCTGGGCATCAAGGACGATGGCACCGTCTACGGAGCCTACTTTAACCACGAAGGCGAGACTGCCGGTCTGGGTGCTGAGATCAAAGATTCGCAGGCTTGGCAGGAGAAGTTTATCGGCAAGAAAATCTTCGATGAGAACGGCAACGTGGTGCTCTCCGTCGTCAAGAAAGTGGATGATCCTCAGACACAGGTTGACTGTGTTACAGGTGCCACGCTGACCTCCAACGGTGTTGATGCCATGTTGAAAGATGGTCTGAAGAAATTCTGGAATGAACCTAAAGTAGAGGAGGAATAAGACTATGGCATTACTTAGCAAACAGAATAAGGAGGCTCTCACCAATCCGCTGAACCTCGACCACCCGATACTTGTCCAGGTACTGGGCATCTGCTCGGCACTTGCCGTCACCAGCCAGCTGAAGCCGGCCATCGTGATGGGCTTGGCCGTGACAGTGATAACGGCGTTCTCCAACGTCATCATCTCTACCATTCGCAACACCATCCCTAACCGCATCCGCATTGTGGTGCAGCTGGTGGTTGTTGCCGCTCTTGTCACCATCGTTAGCCAGATTCTGAAAGCTTTCGTCTACGACGTCAGCGTGCAGCTCTCTGTCTACGTCGGTCTGATCATCACGAACTGTATCCTGATGGGACGCCTCGAGGCCTTCGCCATGCAGAACAAGCCTTGGCCTTCGTTCCTTGATGGCATTGGCAACGGACTCGGCTACGCCATGATTCTGGTCATCGTAGGTGCCTTCCGCGAGTTCTTCGGACGCGGTTCGCTGCTGGGTTTCCAGATCATTCCCGACGGCTGCTACGACTTCGGCTACATGAACAACGGTATGATGACGATGCCAGCCATGGCACTCATCCTCGTTGGCTGCGTTATTTGGATTCACCGTGCATACTTTTATAAGGAGAAATAAGTTATGGAACACGCAATAAGTTTATTCTTCCGTTCGATATTTGTCGACAACATGATCTTTGCGTTCTTCCTCGGCATGTGTTCCTACCTTGCCGTTTCGAAGACGGTGAAGACCTCGCTTGGTCTGGGCATGGCCGTGACGTTCGTGCTTTTTGTGACTGTGCCTGTCGACTATCTGTTGCAAACGAAAGTCTTGGGCGATGGCTGCCTAGTTGAGGGCGTCGACCTGAGCTACCTTTCGTTCATACTCTTCATTGCCGTCATCGCAGGCATCGTGCAGCTCGTCGAGATGGTGGTCGAGAAGTATTCGCCCTCGCTCTATGCAGCACTGGGCATCTTCCTGCCGCTCATCGCTGTGAACTGTGCCATCATGGGTGCCTCGCTGTTCATGCAGCAGCGCATCCTGCTCGACCCGAGCAACACGCAGGCCATCACTTCCGTCTGGGATGCCATGGTCTATGCCATTGGCTCCGGTCTTGGCTGGACGCTGGCCATCGTGCTGCTGGGTGCCATTCGCGAGAAGATGCAGTACTGCGACGTGCCGAAACCCCTTCAGGGACTTGGCATCACGTTCATTACCGTCGGCCTCATGGCTATGGCCATGATGTGCTTCAGTGGTCTTAACATCTAAAAAGAGGAGGATATAGATATGATACAATTCATTTCATACAGTATTGGAGTATTCCTCACCCTCATCCTGCTCTTGGTGGTGATTCTGCTGGTGGCAAAGAAGTATCTCTCGCCATCGGGAAACGTGAATATTGAAATCAACGGCGACCGTACCATCAGCGTTCCGCAAGGCTCGTCGCTGATGTCGACGCTCAACGAGAACGGCGTCTTCCTGCCTTCAGCCTGCGGTGGCAAGGCCTCATGTGGCCAGTGCAAGGTGCAGGTGCTTGAGGGTGGGGGAGAGATCCTCGACTCAGAGAAGCCCCACTTCTCGCGCAAGGAAATCAAGGCTGGCTGGCGTTTGGGCTGCCAGTGCAAGGTGAAGGGCGACCTGAAGATTCATGTCGACGAGTCGATCCTCGGTGTGAAGGAGTACGAGTGCACCGTCATCTCGAACAAGAACGTCGCCACGTTCATCAAGGAGTTCAAGGTGCAGCTGCCTGCAGGTGCCCACATGGACTTCCTGCCGGGCTCATATGCTCAAATTAAGATACCTGCTTTCGACTGCATAGACTACGATAAGGACTTTGATAAGAGCCTCATTGGCGACGAGTATCTGCCCTCATGGCAGAAGTTCGGACTCTTCCCGCTGAAGTGTAAGAACCCCGAGCCTACCATCCGTGCCTACTCAATGGCCAACTATCCTGCCGAGGGCGACGTGTTCATGCTGACGGTGCGCATTGCCACGCCGCCGTTCAAGCCCGACCGCTCTGGCTTCATGGAGGTCAACCCAGGTATCGCCTCGTCGTACATTTTCTCGCTGAAGCCTGGCGACAAGGTCATCATGAGTGGTCCTTACGGAGACTTCCATCCGCACTTCGACTCGAAGCGTGAGATGATATGGGTTGGTGGTGGTGCCGGTATGGCTCCGCTGCGCGCACAGATTATGCACATGACGAAGACACTGCACACTACAGATCGCGAGATGCACTATTTCTATGGCGCACGTGCCCTGAACGAGGTGTTCTATCTCGACGACTTCCTGGGCTTGGAGAAGGAGTACCCCAACTTCCATTTCCACTTGGCTCTCGACCGTCCCGATCCTGCTGCCGATGCAGCTGGCGTGAAGTACACTCCGGGCTTTGTCCATCAGGTGATGTACAACACTTACTTGAAGGACCACGAGGCCCCCGAGGATGTGGAGTACTACATGTGCGGTCCTGGTCCCATGTCGAATGCTGTCGTCCAGATGCTCGACTCGCTCGGCGTAGAGCCCGAAAGCATTATGTACGATAACTTCGGCGGATAAGCCCTACTCAGGATTCTTTCCGAACAATAGAATGGCAGGAACCATCGCAACTTAGTGGTGTGGTTCCTGCTTCTTTTTTATATGTGATAGTGATAAAGTGGGCAATTGGGTAAGTGGGCAATTGGGCAAGTGGACGTTTAGCTATTTTGAAACAAGGAAAGAGGACTTTACTTAGTAAAAGTTTTTTTATATTTATATGTATAAAAATACTATATATACATAATAGTTGCTCCTTCATTCCTAAAAATCAACCTCAAAACATCTAAATGTCCACTTGCCCACTTTCTGTATTTCACATCTTTTCTGGAGGTAATGTACAATTTGCTCGCTATGGTGGCAAACTGTATGTTGTAGCCTCTTTATAAAAAGGGCTATGCCATGACGGTTTCAAGGCAATGCTTTTGAGGTTGTAGAGCAATGCTTTTGAGGTTGTGGAACAATGAAATAGTTGTTCCAAAGCATTGCTTCGTGCACTATAAAGCAATGCTTCGTGGACTATAGGGAAAAGCTCCATAGGGCACAGAACATCACTCCATAAAAGGAAATGCTCATTAGTGCACAAGACATTGCTCTGCACACGTGGTTAGGATGCTAAAAAAGATGGGCTTAGAGGGATTGTTGGGAATCAAGTTGCTCGTGTATGAAGCTGATGATTTCGTCTTCCTGAAGGGGATGAAACCACGCAATCTGGTCGTCGCGCTTGAACCATGTGAGCTGCTTGCGCATGTAGCGCCGCGTGTTGCCTTTGATGCGCTCTACGGCCTCCTGAAGCGTCCATACACCATCCAGGTAGGCAAACAACTCTTTGAATCCAACGGTGTTCAGGGCGTTCATGTGGCGCAGGGGATAGACGTGTCTGGCTTCGTCGAGCAGGCCATCTGCTATCATCTGGTCGACGCGCAGATTGATGCGATTGTAGAGTTCCTCACGTGGTCGGTTCAGTCCAATCTTGATGATGCGGAAGGGCCGCTCTTTCTTTGTGTTTGTCCGAAAAGATGTATAGGTGCGCCCCGTCATGTGGCAAATCTCCAATGCGTGGACCACTCTTCGGGGGTTCTGTCGGTCAACGATTTCATAGTGTTCGGGGTCAAGTGTGCGCAGTTCTTCTACGAGTGCCGGCAGTCCTTCGTCGGCCAGGCGCTGCTTCATCCAGTCGCGTGTCTGGTCGTCCACCGTCGGTATGTCGTCAATGCCATTGCAGACGGCGTCAATATACATCATCGAGCCACCCGTCAGCAGTGCCATTTCAAGCCCTTCACCCTCGGGTTGTGGCTTGAAAAGACGCAGAACGTCCTGCTCATAGGCCGAGGCACTATAGTAGTCGGTCAGCTGGTGAGTGCCCACGAAGTAGTGCTTGACGCGTGCAAGCTGTTCCGCTGTAGGTGCAGCCGTGCCAATGGGTATTTCACGGAATATCTGGCGCGAGTCGGCATTGATGATGGGCATACGAAAAGTGTCGGCAAGACGAATGCTGAGATCCGTCTTACCGACACCAGTCGGTCCCAAAAGAACTACGAGCGTCTTGCTCATCACTTGATGATGCCTCGTTGTGAGTTCTCCACAAAGTCGACAATGTACTTAATCTCGGGAGTCATCGGCAGCACCTCCTTGATTTGCCTGATGGCGTCGGCGCGTGTGTTACCACCCTGATAGATGATGCGATAGGCCTCGTGGATGTTCTGAATGGTCTCGGCCGAGAATCCTCTGCGACGAAGTCCTATGAGGTTGATGCCTGCATAGCGGATGGGCTCCTTGCCTGCAATGATGTAGGGAGGAATGTCCTGCGAGAAGCGGCTTCCGCCCTGTATCATCACGTAGGAACCAATGTGGCAGAACTGATGGCAGAGCACTACAGCCGAGATGATGGCGAAGTCGTCGACAACCACTTCGCCGGCAAACTTCGTCGAGTTGCCGATGATGCAGCCATTGCCCACAACGCAGTCGTGAGCTATGTGCATGTTCTCCATCAGCAGGTTGTTGTTGCCTACGACAGTGGTACCCTTTGAGGCCGTTCCACGCGAAATGGTGACGTTCTCGCGAATGGAGTTGTTGTTGCCGATGATGCAGGTCGTCACCTCGCCCTTGAACTTCAGGTCTTGCGGCTTTGTCGACAGGCTGGCACCGGGCATCACCTCGTTGCCGTTGCCTATGCGTGCGCCCTGGTTGATGGTCACGCCGTTCTGGAACACGTTGTTGTCGCCAATCACTACGTCGCGGTCGATGTAGCAGAAAGGACCTATCACGTTGTTGTCGCCGAGCTGAGCCTCGGGGTGTACGTATGCTAAAGGATGTATCTGATTCATAGTTGGCGCGTCAAGTTATTTGTTCTTTACAATCTGGGCTGTGAATTGAGCTTCGGAAACCACGTGGTCGCCCACGAAGACGTAGCCCTTCATCGTGCTGACTCCATGGCGTACGGGGTGCAGCAGTTCAACGCGGAAGAGGAGTGTGTCGCCCGGAACGACCTTCTGGCGGAACTTCACCTCGTCGATGCGCATGAAGTAGGTGGACCAGCGCTCGGGCTCGTCAACCTGGCTGAGCACCAGCAAACCCCCACACTGGGCCATTGCCTCGACCTGCAGCACGCCTGGCATGACGGGCTCTTCGGGGAAGTGACCTGTGAAGAAGGGCTCGTTGGCGGTGATGTTCTTCACGCCTACGACGCTAGTTGGACCCATGGCGATGACTTTGTCGACGAGTTGCATGGGATAGCGGTGGGGCAGCAGCTGACGGATGCGGATGTTGTCCATCACAGGCTCCTGATTCGGGTCGTAGATGGGTGCCTGCACTTCGTGCTTCTTGATCTCCTTGCGCATGAGCCGGGCAAACTTGTTGTTGATGGTATGGCCGGGACGTGTGGCAACGATGCGGCCCTTGATGGGACGTCCTATGAGGGCCATGTCGCCGATGATGTCGAGCAACTTGTGGCGTGTGCACTCGTTCTCCCACTGCAGGGGCTTCGGCTGGATATAGCCAATCTTGGTAGCGTCCATGTGGGGAACCTTCAGCAGGTCGGCCAGATTGTCGAGCTGCTGCTGGGTGACCTGACGCTCGTAGATGACGATGGCGTTCTCCAGGTCGCCACCCTTGATGAGGTTGGCATCAAGCAAAGGCATGATGTCCCTGACGAACACAAACGTGCGGGCAGGAGCTATCTCGGTGGGGAAGTCTTCCACGCGGTCGATGGTGGCAAACTGGCTGTTGATGAACTTCGACTGGAAGGAGCACATGGCCGTGATGGAGAACTGGTCGTCGGGCAGGATGGTGATGCACGATCCCGACTCCTCGTCCTTGATCTCAATTTTCTTGCGTATGATGTACCAGTCCTTAGTGGCTGATAGTTCTTCGATGCCCACTTCCTTAATTTTATCGACGTACATGATGGCCGAGCCGTCGAGAATGGGGAATTCGGGTCCGTCGACCTGAATGAGGCAGTTGTCGATGCCGAGTGCATAGAGTGCTGCCATTGCGTGCTCTACGGTCGACACGCGTACATCTCCTTGAGCCAGAACAGTGCCGCGCTGGGTGTCAACCACCTTTTCGGCGACGGCATCAATGATGGGCTGACCTTCGAGGTCAATACGCTGAATACGATAGCCGGTGTTCTCTGGTGCGGGATTGAATGTCACTGTAAGGTTGAGACCAGTGTGGAGTCCCTTTCCTGAGAGCGAAAAACTGCTTTTCAGGGTCTTTTGCTTGATTGTTTCCATGTATATATAATTGTTTTCTTTGTTGTTTACTGTTGAGCGGGTGCTGCCGTCCACCCATCGGGGTGGGGGCTACTCTTGGCCTTTGAGCTGGCCTTTCAGTGCGTCGACTTTCTTCTGTAGCTGCTGCAGCTGCTTGTAGACTTCGGGCAGGCGCTGGTAGATGACTTGCGACTTGAAGAAGCCACGCGTGTTCATGGCGGGAGTGCCGATGAGCGTCTGTCCTGCCTCAATACTGCTGGGCACACCAGCCTGTGCTCCAAGGTTGACGTGGTCGCCAATGGTGATATGGCCTGCGATGCCTACCTGCCCACCAAACATACACCACTGTCCGACCTTTGCCGAGCCTGCCACGCCTACTTGTGCCGACATGACAGTATTCTCGCCGATGTCGGTGTTGTGGGCAATCTGCACGAGGTTGTCCAGCTTGACACCCTTGCGCACGTAGGTGCTGCCCATCGTCGAACGGTCTATACAGGTGTTGGCACCTATTTCGACGTCGTCCTCGATGGTAACGATACCTATCTGTGGAATCTTGTCGTAGCCAGTGGGCGTAGGAGCAAAGCCGAATCCGTCGGCACCAACGACGCTACCTGCATGGAGCGTAACACGCGAACCTAGCCGGCAGTCGTGATAGATCACTGCATGAGGATAGAGGATGCAGTCGTCGCCAATGTTGACGTTATCGCCGACGACGGCGTTAGGATAGATTTGGCAGCGTTTGCCCACCACGGCACCATCGCCAACGTAGGCAAAGGCACCCACATAGCAGTCCTCGCCAACAGTGGCTGAGGGCGAGATGAAGGCCATCGGGTGGATGCCCTTCTTCTTAGGCTTCATAGACTCATAGGCTTGCAGCAGGCGTGCTACAGCCTCGTAGGCACTTTTCACGCGGATGAGCGTGGCTGGCACTTCATGTTCCAACTGGAGGCTCTCATCGACGAGCACCACCGACGACTTTGTGTCGTAGATGTAGTGAATATACTTGGTATTAGAGAGGAACGAAATGGCACCAGGCTTGCCTTCCTCGATTTTGGCAAATGTGCTCACTCGGGCATTCTCGTCGCCTTCGACTCGTCCGCCTATCATCTGAGCTATCTGTAACGCTGTAAATTCCATATATAAAAACTCAAAGTTTTCTATTAGTTTGCAAATATACTCATTTTTCTTCAAATACGTTGATAACAAAGGTAATATTTACGTATTTTTTTAGAAAGTAAGAAAATATTGAACAGTTCTGAAGCATTTGCAATGTCTTTTACGACGGGTTTAACACCATCCGAATCGTCCGACGTCGGCTTGAAAAGAATGTCTATCTGGTCGTCGTTCGGATTGTACATGTCCTTCTGGATGGTGTTTATGCTGATGAGGTAGGCGGCATCGTCGAACGATACGCCGTAGGCATCGGCCAATTGTTGTTGCAAACTGCTGACTCGCTCGTCGTCAAAGGGCTGCTCGCTCACCTCAACACGGAAGATTCTGCGTTCAGCCAGGTCGTGGGCAAGGATGGAGAGCACGCGGTCTTCATGGCTCATCCATGCCTTCACGGATGCCCAGATGTCGTTGTCGTCAAGGAGTTCATAGTTGCTTAGTGCCATCTCGTCGTGCTCGAACATCTCTGCCGTCACGTCATTGTAGAGGAAATAGCGAAGCGCGGGTGTTGCGAACACCTCTATGCCTTGACGGGCCAAGAACTTGGCGCGGCACAGCAGGTTGACGAGTGTCTTCTCGTAGGCTACGGTGGTCTTGTGCAAGTACACCTGCCAGTACATGAGCCTTCGGGTGGTCAGGTAGTTCTCGATGGAGTAGATGCCTTTTTGTTCGACTACGAGCCTGTCGTCGATAACATTGAGCATCTTGATAATGCGTGCCGATCCGATGTTGCCCTCGGTGACGCCCGAGAAGAAAGAGTCACGCCTCAGGTAGTCCAAACGGTCCATGTCGAGCTGACTGGAGATGAGCTGGTGCAGGAAACGCTTGGGATACTGGTCCTTGAAAATGCTGATGGCGAGGTTCAACTTGCCCTGCATCTGGCGGTTTATCTGCTCCATCATCATGATGGAAATCTCCTCGTGCGAGATGCCCGAGATGAGCGTGTGTTCAAGAACGTGGGAGAATGGGCCGTGCCCGATGTCGTGCATCAAGATGGCTGCCTTGAGGGCTTCGGCCTCGGAATCGAAGATAAAGATGCCTTTCTGCTGGAGTGAGAGAATGGCTTCGCTCATCAGGTGGAATGCTCCTAATGAGTGCTGGAATCGCGTGTGCTGTGCTCCAGGGTAGACGACGCTTGCCATTCCCAGCTGCTTGATGCGCGAAAGGCGCTGAAAGAGGGGATGCTTTACAATGTCGAGGAGCAGGCCCCGAGGTACTCTGATAAACCCAAATACTGGGTCATTGATTACTTTGAAGTCGTTCATCGTGTGCAAAGTTACGATTAAGTAGCCGAATAACCAAATATATTTCTACTTTTCACGTAAAAAGGGAGATATGAACGTTTACTTTTCATCAAGAAAGAGGACGATGTTCTCAAATCAGAAAACATCGTCCTCATTAAATCGTTCGTCTATAGCTTTATGCAACTTTCTCCAGACGCTTCATCATGGCAAACATGAAGAGTGCCGAGAGCAGGCAGAGCACGATGAACACACCCCAGACAACCCACAGAGGAAGGTCACCCCAGAGGTAACCACCGACGCTGACGAGCTTGTTACCAATAGCGGTAGCACCAAACCAGCCACCCATCATCAGACCTTTGTACTTTGGAGGAGCCACCTTCGAGACGAAGGAAATGCCCATCGGCGAGAGCAGCAGCTCACCAAAGGTAAGGATGAGGTAGGTCGAGATAAGCCAGTAGGGCGATACCAGTGGTCCGAGTTCACCATTACCAGCGAGAGCAGCCTGCTCGTTAGGAGTGAGCAATCCTTGCGAGGCCACCATCATGATGAGGAATGCCGAAGCAGCGACAAGCATACCATAGGCAATCTTGCGGGGTGCAGAGGGTTCCTTGCCCTTCTTGGCCAGCGATGCGAAGATGGCCATCGAGACGGGAGTCAGTGCCACCACGTAGAACGGGTTGAACTGCTGGAAGATAGGAGCCGAGATGTCGATAGTACCCGTAGCTCTGTAGTACTTGTAGATAAGTACACCAAGCGCAGCCAGGACGACGAGGGCGGAGATGAGCTTAGCCTTCTGCGTCTTGCTCTGGAAGTATGAGAAACCTGCATAGACGATGAAGATGATCATCACGAGGTTGATCACGTCGAAGGGCATTGTGTTGGCACCCGAAGCAGTCTTCTCCGTGAATTCATCGGCGAAGTAGGTCAGCGACAGGCCGTTCTGGTGGAATGCCATCCAGAAGAAGATGACGACGGCAAACACCAGGCACAGGGCAACGATGCGCTGCTTGGTCTCCTCTTTGCTCAGCTCAGGCTCGGCAGCAAGGTTGGCAGCCTTGTCGGCACCATTCTTCTTACCACCCTCAGTGTGACGGAAGGTGCCACGGAAGGCATAGTAGATGGCGATGGAGAGGATGAGCGATGCACAGGCTACGGCAAAGGCAAAGTGATAGGCCTCGCCAGGAGCAGTGTAGCCCAGTGAGTTCTTGGCCCACTCTGAAATCTTGATGGCTGCCGTAGGTGCAAAGAGGGCACCGATGTTGATGGCCATGTAGAAGATGGAGAAGCCTGCGTCGCGCTTGTCGGCATACTTAGGATCGTCGTAGAGGTTACCCACCATCACCTGGAGGTTACCCTTGAAGAGACCTGTACCAAAGCTGACGAGCACAAGGGCAATCAGCATAGCGACAAGTCCTACAGCTTTGCCACCCAGAGGAATGGAGAGCAACAGGTAGCCCAGGAACATGATGACGATACCGATGGTCACCATCTTACCGAATCCGAACTTATCGGCCATGATACCACCAAGGATAGGCAGGAAGTAGACGAGCATCAGGAAGTCGCCATAGATTTCGCCAGCCCATCCGGCATCGAGGCCGAAGTTAGCACGCAGAAAGAGTGCGAACACGGCTATCATGGTGTAATAGCCGAAGCGTTCGCCTGTGTTGGCTAAAGCCAACGCATAAAGTCCTTTTGGTTGTCCTTCGAACATAATAAAATGTATTAAGTTAATAAATGTGCTACAAAGGTAACCATTTTTTCCGATTCAGCAAAGAAAAGATGCGGAAAATAAACAAAATCACTCGGTCGTCAGATAGCCCACATGCAGGTTGCCGTGCTCCAAGAGTTGCTTGACGTGGGCACGGAGCGACGCTGGCGTCACTTGGCGGACGTAGGTCATGTCGCCCTCCTTCACCACGATGCCGTTCAGCTCTTGCGTCAGGTAGTCGCGGCGGCGGGTGTATTCGTTGTCCTTGTAAGCGGCACTCTGCTTCTCGCGAATCTTGAGGTAACCGTCGATGAGGTCCTGCGTGATAAGGTTGCCCTCAGCCATCTGCTTCACCAGCTGCTCCACATCCTTTGCGATGCGCTCGCGCTGGGTGGGATTGCAGGCGAAGGCGATGGTGATCCTCATGTGCGGCACGGGCAACAGGGCGTCTTCCATCTGCACTTGCGGAGTATAGACGTCGCTATGCTGAACGCGCAGGGTCTGAATGAGCAAGTCTCTCAACACGCTCAGCAACACCTCGTTGTGGGCATGCGACTGCTGGGTGTATTGGAAGCCCTTCTCCCACGTGTAGAACATCATGGTCTGGGCGATGGGAGCAGGATTCTCAATCTTCTCCACCATCACCGTATTCTCCGTCTTATAATGGTCGGCAGGCCACGTCAAGCGTTTCACGCGCTCGGGTTTTGAGGGCAGATCACCCACATATTTCAAAATATAAGGCATGATGCTATCGGCGTCCACGTTTCCCTGCACCACCATCACCGAACCGTTGTAGTTCGAGTAGTAGTCCTTCACCAACTCGCGCAGGTGGTCGATGTTCATCGAAGATACCACCTCGGCCGAGGGCGGCATCAGTCGCTTCGTCTCTGCAGCCGTCATCAGTCCAACTTTCAGGGCCGATTGCGCTATCGGACTGGACTGGGCTGCGGCCGACATCATGAGCTTCTGCTTCTGATGGGCAAACTCCACGGAGTCCACCTCAGTCGGGGTCAGCGACTTGTAGAACATCTTCAGCGTACACTCCACTCGGAACGCATTCAGACTGTCGCCCTTTATCCACCGGGCACCGTGATCGAATCTGTCTTCGAAAGGCTCTACCTGCACATTCGATGCTCCGTTCCAACATTTGTATTTCCTGACGCAATTGCCCAACATGTCGTGATAGTGGATGTCGTTGTCGTTGAGCACGGAATAGCCTTGCGGACGTTGAATCATGAAGTTAATCATGTCGGCATCCGTCTTCTGCTTCAAGAACACCACCTTCACGCCGTTCGACAAGTAGACCTCGCTGATGCTGTCGTTCAACACCCGCTGACTGACGATGCTACCAGGCACCGTTGGGATGTCGAGGCTATCCACATTGATGCGCTCCAGGTTCTTCGCCTCTACTACCTCCACGTTGGCCAACTGCTCGTCGGTCATCTGCTTCACGCGTTGCCAAACCGCTTCCACCTCTTCTTTCTTGGGGAGCGCCGTGCTATCAGTCATCAACACGCTTATCAGCATGTTGCGGCCGCTGGTCATGCGGCGGAACTCCTCTTGAAGTTCCTCAGCGGTGACAGCGTTCTTGATGTGTCGCTCGGCAAGTCCTTTGGCCATGTCCGACAGTATCGCTTCGTTCCGGAAGAAGTCGGCGGAGCATCTGTTGACAAATTCCGTGCTTTGGATGTTACGGTCTGTTTTCACAAACGAAGTATCAGCAAGGATGATGGCCGTTGAGTCGGCGTTGTATTCTGGACTCATGGGAGCGAAGGGGAAGACAATTTTGTTGCCGAATCCCTTGCGGCGTAACAGCTCCACTTGCTTCACCATCAGCTCCAACGTGCTGAGCCACTTGTCCTGAGGTGCCGACAGGTTGAACATCCACAACTTGTCACCAAGGTCGGCAACGTCGGTCGTCGTGACGCTGCCATCAAGTAACTCTGGAAATTTCGTCTTGAGGCTGCGGAGCTTATTATTCATCTGGTTCTTAATCTCATCGCGCAGGATGGTAGTCTTCATGCCGCCTACCGTGTTCTTCGGCGTTGTCGAGTCTTCGGTCAGTCTCATCATCAACCCAATGGAACCAAAGGGTTGCTGCTTGTCGGCATATAGAAGAGTGTTGGGAGCCTCGTTGTCGGGAATGGCTGGTGGAACGGGCGAAACCGACGTGCCCCGCTTGCGGTCGCCAAACATCTTCTTCACCTTCTCCACCATCTGGTCGGGGTCGAAGTCGCCCACCACCACAACGGCCTGGTTCTGAGGCTGATACCAGCGGTCGTAGAAGTCGCGCACCAACTGCTGGGAGCAATTCTTCACGATGTCCATGTCGCCGATGGGGAGACGATCTGCATAGATGGAATGATTGAAGAGGTCGTTGAGCAGCTGCTGGGCAAAGGAGATGGTGTTCCTGACGCGCCACTCCTCCACCACGACGTTGTGCTCGCTCTCCACGTCCTTAGCATCGATGATGGCATCACCCGCCCAGTCGCGAAGCAACAAGAGGCATGAGTCCATCAGCAGCGTGTTGTCAATAGGGATGGCGTTCAGCTGGTAGCGCACCGTCGTGAAGCCTGTGAAGGCATTGGTGTCGTGACCGAACTGAAGGCCGTTGCGGCGGAAGAAGTCTATTACACTACCCGGGAAATGCTTCGTGCCCTTGAACAGCATGTGCTCCACGAAGTGGGCGATGCCCCGCTCATGGTCCTGCTCCACGATGGAGCCTGCCTTCACCAGCAGATAGAAGAACGCCTGCTTCGAGGGTTTGTCGTTTCGGCAAATGTAGTAGGTCAGTCCGTTGGCAAGAACGCCCTTACGCACCGCCGTATCTTCAGGGATCACCTGCTTGTCGATTGCCGCTAAGTTCAATCCGCTTCCTTCCTGAGCAAAAGCCGTCATCGCGGCAAGCATCAGCAAGGCAAGAATGTAGTATCGTATCATAATAGATAAGACATGAAAAGGATAAAAAAAAGAAGGTGGGGGAAAGGCGGCTTCAGCGCTTGGTTCTTGTGATGTCAAACAGCCAGGCTGCCTTCACGACGATGTTTCCGAGATTCGACTTCGAGAAATAGTCGCGTTTGGAGTCACCATATAGATTGCCCAAGCCGTAGTAGTAGCGGGCTTCTATCTGGAAGTGTCCTACCTTGTTGATGCCCAACTCCATACCGGCACCTACGCTGATGCCATAGTCGAATTTGTGCTCGACACTCATCGTGTCTTGGGCGCAGGTGGGGTTCATGCGGTCAGCCACATTGCGGGAGGCAAAGTCGAAGTTGGTAGTGGTACTCTCGCTCAGGTAGTAGCCGAACTGAGGACCCAACTGAACGAAAAACTGTGCTCCACGATTTTCGCGTCCCCATGCCAGGTGGGCAAATATGGGAACCTGTATGTAGTTGATATTACGGCTATACTCCTCGGCAAGACCTGTTACAGAATTGATGACGGGATTGTCCTCTTTGTCGAGAATTTTCTCTTTCCAACCCGTCTGCCCATAATTGATTTCGGCCTGTACAGAGCAGATGGTGCTGAAGTACTTTTCACAGACGTAACGCATGCTCATACCACCCGTGATGCCGCCGTGCAAATTCTGCGAAACGCGCGGTACGAAGCCCACATTACTTAATACATAGCCTCCATTTATACCAACAGCGAAGTCATTGCGATGCTCGCCTACCTGTGCGCGGCAGGGAGTGGCTAATACCAATAGCAAGAGGGTAGCCACTAAAGCTGCCAAGTGCTGCTGGAAGCAAGACAAGGTTGAGGAAGCGCGCATCATCATACTCGTTGTGTCAGGTAATTAGTAGTTGATGGCCTCAATAGTCTTGTTGGGCTTGTAGTGAACGAGCATGAAATAGGCATTCTGCATACCACCATTGCCGACCTGTTTGAAGTAGAGTGGCGTCTGCATGGGTTGGCTCACACGCTGCTGCTTGGCGCCCTTAAAGGCGGTACCATATTGGTGGAGTCCGCGAAGGAAGAATTGCGCATGGTCGTAGCCTGTGATGGCAAAGCGAGGCAGCGCATATTGCATGTCCTGATGGAACCACTGCTTGTAGTTCTGCTCCAAAGTCTGCGTCGAGCGTGATTGCGCATTGAAGAAGAAGTTGGTGGGTATGTAGGTGTCGTACTTATGGAAATAGTCGGCATAGACTTTCGTGTACATCAGCCAGTCAATGTAGCCAAAGAGCGATATTGCTATACTGGCATCTCGCTGACGCAGTTGGTCGAGCTTAGCCAAAGTCTGATTGAGCTCGGGCGAACGCCCAGTGTTGATGACCACGACATTTGGTTTCGTACGGCTGAAAGCTTTCTGGAAAGCGTCGTCTGCTGAGCGCAGGTTGGTGATGTTGAACGAGCGTCCCTTGCTCTCCAGTTGCTTACGTAGGCCCATCGTGAAGCCACCTTTGCGCGACGTAGAGTCATTGCAGTCGATAAACACAGTATGGTGGTTGGGGAAACGCTCCAGGAAAGCGTTCATGGCATCCTGGTTCTGGTGGTCGGAAGATTGGTAGACTTGGAAAATCTGCTGATATTGTTCAACGTCGTTGCCGCTGATTGAGAAGGGAATCACCATACGGATGTCGTAAGCTCGGCAGAAGTCCGCCAGAGGCTTTACCTGTCGGGTATAAAGCGGACCGAAGATGATGTCGCATTCGCTGGCTCCCTGCTGCAGCAATGTCTGACGGATATCGGCATCGATGGGCACGTTCCAGGCGCGTACGTCAGTGGATATGTCAGCCTTCTTGAGACTGTCGCAAGCCAGCAGCAATCCACGATAGTATTCAACCATACGTCGTCCGTCACCATCAACATTGTGCAAGGGTAGCATCACACCAACGCGGATGGCTCGTTCGCGCACGTCTACTCGCTTTGGCTGGGCGTTGCGTTGCTTCTCTGCCTCAATGTCTGCAGGTGTCTTTTGGAAAGGAATGAAAACGGTCTCGCCCTTCTTCAGTTTGTAGTCATCGCCCTTCATGGCAGGGTTGGCATCTACTAGTTCGTCTACAGTGAGCCCGTATTTCTTGGCGATGCCGTAGATAGTATCCTTCTTCTTGGCGGTGTAGATGTCGCGCCACTGTGTTGTCTGTGCCAGCATGGTGGTGCTCAGCAGACAAGCTGCAGCCACAAGAATATGTCTGAAATACTTTTTCATTTTTCGTATGTTTTTGTTTTACGACCACAAAAGTACAAAAAAAACTTCATCTTGCACTCATAATCGGTAAAAAATCTTCAATCGGTGCTTGATATTCCTATTTCTTTTGATAAAAAACTTTAAACTTGCAACTACAAATTTGTAAGTGGAAACTTTTTTGTAACTTTGCAGAATATTTTAAACGTATTGACAATGAAGCATTATCTGTTCACATTCATATTGGCAGTGTGGTTTGGAGCGACGGCAAATGTCGCTGCCCAGACCGATGATGAGCAACCTTCCATCAACCCTAGTGGCGAAAGCATTGATGACGAAGGTAAGGAGGAAACCGGACAAAGCTTCACAGGATCAGCCCCAAAGACGGTAAGGTTCTATGCCAATCCACAAAACGTAGGTGGTTGGAATGCCTATTATGAGTGGCGTTTCTACCTGACGGAACTGAATGGTACGGTGCATGACACACCTTATTTAATAAGGTATGAGGAAGACACTGAGTACACCTTCACGCAAGCTGGACAACATAGGGTGATGTGCTACGCTTACTTTACACAAGGCACCGATACAGTCTTTTTCACGGACGAGTATTGGAATGAAAGAGAACCGTTGTCGGTTACCATTTCTGAGAGTCGTCTGGAAATGCCAAATGCCTTCTCGCCCAATGACGACGATACGAATGATTATTACAATGCGAAGGGTCTCCAGCAGGGCAATGGCCCGCAGAGCATAGTATCGTTCGATGGCTATATCTTCAACCGTTGGGGACAGATGCTTTATCATTGGACTGACTGTTACACCTACAAGGCTGGTTGGGATGGAACCTACAAAGGAAAACCTGTTAAGCAGGGTGTTTACTTCTGCCTGGTTAAAGCCAAAGGTGCCGATGGCAGGGACTATCATATTCGTACCGATGTGAACCTACTGCGCGGATATACTGAAGATACTGGCGTGAACAGCAACGAATGAGAAGGCTCCATTTCTACAAATAGAAAAACATGCAACGAGAAGACGAGAAAATCAATGTTTGGGGTGCACGTGTGCATAACCTCAAAAACATCGATGTGGAAATACCACGCAACTCACTCACGGTGGTTACGGGACTGTCGGGGTCGGGCAAGTCATCGCTGGCATTCGATACCATCTTCGCAGAAGGACAACGCCGCTATATTGAGACTTTCTCTGCTTATGCACGCAACTTTCTGGGCAATATGGAGCGGCCAGACGTAGACAAGATTACTGGTCTGTCGCCTGTTATCAGCATAGAACAGAAGACAACCAACAAGAACCCGCGTTCAACAGTCGGTACAACTACCGAAATCTACGACTATCTACGTTTGCTTTACGCTCGCGCTGCAACGGCCTATAGCTATATGTCTGGTGAGCCGATGGTGAAGTACACGGAAGAACAGGTACTCGACATGATCCTTGATGCCTATGAAGGGAGGGCTGTCTATATCCTCGCTCCTATCGTCAGACAACGTAAAGGTCACTATCGTGAGGTCTTTGAGTCGCTTCGCCGTAAGGGCTACCTCTACGTTCGCGTCGACGGTGAGATAGTTGAGATTACACGCGGAATGAAAGTCGATCGCTACAAAAACCACAACATCGAGGTGGTAGTCGACAAACTAAAGGTGCAAGCAAAGGACAGCCAACGCCTGAAGCAGACTGTTGAGACAGCGATGAAGCAGGGAGACGGTGCGCTGATGATACTCGATAAAGAGACGGGAGCTATACGCAATTTCTCGAAGAGGCTCATGGATCCCGTCACAGGTATCTCCTATGGTGAACCTGCTCCTAACATCTTCTCCTTCAATTCGCCTGAGGGTGCTTGCCCCAAGTGCAAGGGTCTTGGCGTGGTCAACGAAATCGATCTGAAAAAAGTCATTCCAGACGATAAGCAGAGCATATACGATGGTGCAATCATTCCTTTAGGGAAATACAAAAACCAGATGATATTCTGGCAGATAGATGCACTGCTCCACAAATATGATGTGGACGTCAAGACTCCTGTCTGCGACATTCCACAAGAGGCCATGGACGAGATTCTCTACGGCTCACTTGAGAGTGTGCGCATCGACAAGGAACTTGTCCATACGTCGAGCGACTATTTTGTCTCATTCGATGGCATCATCAAGTATCTAAGGCAGGTGATGGAGAACGATGACTCTGCAGCCGGGCAGAAGTGGGCAGACCAATTCATGGCAACGTGCCAATGTCCTGAATGTAAAGGGCAGAGGCTGAAGCGTGAGTCGTTGTCTTATAAGCTTTGGGACAAGAACATTAGCGAGGTTGCATCGCTCGATATGACAGACTTGAAATTCTGGCTTGACCACCTGAATGAGCACCTTGAATCCAAGCAGCAGAAGATTGCAGCAGAGATTGTTAAGGAACTGTGTTCGCGTGTCGATTTCCTTTTGGAAGTAGGCCTTGACTATCTGGCACTAAACCGTCCGTCGGCAAGTTTGTCGGGTGGTGAAAGTCAGCGTATCAGACTGGCTACGCAAATAGGTTCGCAGTTGGTTAATGTGCTCTACATCCTTGATGAACCCAGTATAGGTCTGCACCAACGCGACAATGAACGCCTTATTGATTCGTTGAAGCAGCTTCGCGATATCGGAAACACAGTAATAGTGGTCGAGCACGACAAGGAAATGATGCTGTCTGCTGATTATCTCGTTGATATAGGTCCGCTTGCTGGCCGTAAGGGTGGGGAAGTAGTTTTTCAAGGAAAGCCCTCGCTCATGAAAGATGCTGATACGCTGACGTCGCAGTATCTTTTTGGCCAACGAAAGATTGAGGTGCCTGCTGAACGTCGAGCCGGTAATGGGAAAAAGTTAGTTCTGCGTGGTGCTCGTGGCAACAACCTGAAGAATATTGACGTAGAATTTCCGTTAGGCAAGCTCATTGTGGTGACGGGTGTCAGCGGATCAGGAAAGTCAACACTGATCAACGAAACTCTGCAGCCCATCCTTTCTCAGCATTTCTATCGTTCGCTGAAGAAACCCATGCCCTACGATAGTGTGGAGGGCTTGGAGAATATTGACAAGGTAGTGAGTGTTGACCAAAGTCCCATTGGCAGGACTCCTCGCTCCAACCCTTCAACCTATACCGGCGTGTTTGCAGACATCCGGTCTTTGTTTGTGGCCCTTCCAGAGGCCAAGATTCGCGGTTACAAACCCGGACGCTTCTCGTTCAACGTGAAGGGAGGACGATGTGAAGCCTGCGGAGGAAATGGCTACAAAACTATCGAGATGAACTTCCTGCCTGATATTCAGGTGCCATGCGAAGTTTGTCATGGGAAACGTTATAATCGTGAGACGTTGGAGGTTCGCTATAAAGGTAAGTCTATTGCCGATGTCTTGAACATGACCATTAACCAGGCTGTAGAATTCTTCGAGAATGTGCCTTCCATTCTGCAAAAAATCAAGACTTTACAAGACGTTGGGCTTGGTTACATTAAACTTGGACAGCCTTCGACGACACTCTCTGGTGGTGAAAGCCAGCGTGTAAAGCTGGCGACAGAGTTGTCGAAACGCGATACAGGCCGCACACTTTATATCCTCGACGAGCCTACGACGGGTCTGCACATCGAGGACATACGCATATTAATGCAAGTGCTCAACAAATTGGTAGACCGTGGAAATACCGTTGTCATTATCGAGCATAACCTTGATGTCATCAAATTGGCCGACCATATCATTGATATGGGTCCTGAAGGTGGCCAAAGAGGTGGCCAGGTGCTTTCGACTGGTACTCCCGAAGAGGTTGCTAAGTGCGAGAAAGGATTCACACCGAGATTCATCAAGATGGAATTGTGAATGAACGCAGCTATATACGTCGTTTGATAGCAGAAGGCGAACATCAGCAACAGGACTTCAAGTATAAGATTGCCGATGCTCCCAAACTTGCTAAGTCGGTGTCGGCTTTTGCCAATACCGATGGGGGCAGATTGCTGATAGGCGTCCGTGACGACGGTGTGATTGCAGGAGTAAAGTCGGAGGAGGAGATCTTCATGATGCATGCCGCAGCCTATACATATTGCCGGCCTCAGCCTTCCATTCATTTTGATACTTATGTGGTGGATGGTCGGACGGTAGTCGTGGCAACCGTTCCTCCGTCAACGTTACGTCCCATTTTTGCCTTGTCTGCAAAGGAGGGTGTCGAAGGGCTGTTACCTGAAAAGAAAGCCTATGTACGAATTGCCGACGAGAATATCGTAGCATCGCCTGTTCATCTGCGAATGTGGCGTGAGCAAGTAGCCCGACAGCCCATCGTCACCAACTATGCTGAAGATCACACGCTGCTGGTCGGAATCTTAAAAGAACGTGGACCTCTGACTCTAAACCAGTTGACACGCCTTTCACGCTTGTCCCGAAATCGGGTGGTAGCACTACTGGCGCGTTTAATCCGCTACGACATTGCTGGATGGAAACACGAAAACCAGCAGTTCGTTTTCTTCCTTCTTTAATCTTATATATTTGTCACTTCATCATGCTCGTGTTGAGCAGGTTCTCGCCAGTAGTCAGCAGGCGCATTTTGTGGTGACCTTCAGTGAAGTAAATGCGCATGAGGCGTTGTGGCATTGTTTCGTCGCAATCGAACGACAATGCTACGTGTCCCATAGTGAGTCTAAGATTGAGCTCAACACAAGGATGTAACTTGATTTCTCCATTATATGTAACTATCATCATATCAACGCCAAATGGACCTTCGTAGAAGTTTTTCAATAAGCCGGTCAAGATGTTGGTAATACGGTTTTGCGTCAGTTGCAGTAAGTCGGCAGAAACATAGCGTGAAAGTAATTGCTGCTTGGCTTTTTCTGTTGCGATGATACTTCCATTATATGCACCATTTGTGGTGCGAAAGAGCGACAAACCTCGATAGACAATTGTACCATCTGACAGAGACTCAAACTCCATCCCGAAATCTTCTACCTTATTGAAATATGGCTCAACCATCAGTCCCGTTTGTCGGGAGATGACATTGCGAGCCCACGAGGTGTGTCGTGCGGTATCAGCAGGTGTCATCTCATAACGTATGCCGCGTCCACTGCTGCTCCAAGGTGCTTTTAGAACACGTGGAAGAGCAGTGAGCTCCGCAGGGAATGTCGTTGTGTGGATAGCTTCTCCAACATATCTGTTGTCGCTGGCAACAAGGGGTTTTAGCAAATGCTCAGCAGCCCATCGGCGACTACTCATAATTCTTATCGCGCCAAGTTTGTCGTCGGAAGGAACAGCATTTGTCAGTCCGGCTTTGCAAAGGCGGTGGGCGAGTGCTTTGTCCCACCCCCAAGGGCTAGGTATGACATTCATCTCTTGCATCTGCTTGAGACTGTCGATACCCACAAAGCAAACATCAGCCATATAACGAGTAAGGTGTCGCTTCCCAATAAGTGCACTCTCAACGTTGTCAACCAATACAAAATCACCGTCGTCAGCCCACAATGCTGGGAGGAATCCGAGATCTGCCCTCAACTGCCGTGCAGCATGTGGAGGGGTGAACTGGGCAAGGTTGCAAGCCAACGCGATGTCGTGTTCTGGATTGAAAATATGCAGCTTCATGCCTGCAAAGGTACAAAAAAAACACAAAAACAGCCACGCATAAAAGAAAATGTATGCAAAAACAAAACATTTTGCAAACTCTGCTTTGCATTTTGGAAAAAATTGCTTACCTTTGCAAAGATATAAGGACATCTATTTAAGTAATGTACGTATAGCATGGAAGCATTCTTTCGCACTCATAGCTATTTAGTCGAGCACGTTCACGCTCCCGTCCGTCGAATTCTTATGGACGAGATCGATTGGAATGCGCGGCTTATTGGCATCAAGGGTACGCGCGGAGTGGGAAAGACTACATTCCTGCTGCAGTATGCAAAAGAGAACTTCGACACACAAGATCGCCAATGCCTCTATGTGAACATGAACAACTTCTATTTCCAGGGGCGAGGTATTGCCGACTTTGCAGGCGACTTCGTAAAGCAAGGCGGTCGTGTGCTGCTCATAGACCAGGTGTTCAAACAGCCCAATTGGAGTCGTGAGTTGCGAAAGTGTTATGATCTCTATCCATCGCTGCGAATTGTGTTTACTGGTTCGAGCGTGATGCGGCTGAAGGAAGAAAATCCAGAACTAAACGGTATCGTGCAAAGCTACAACCTGCGGGGCTTCTCATTCCGGGAATACCTGAATCTGAAGACTGGTAACAACTTCCATCCCTACGATCTCGATGATATACTCAACAACCATCAGCGTATCATTAAGGAGATACTTCCAAAAGCCAGTCCACAGCAACACTTCCAGGACTATGTGCATCATGGTTTCTACCCATTCTTCCTGGAGCATCGTAATTTCTCTGAGAATCTGCTGAAGACGATGAACATGATGACAGAGGTTGACATCCTGCTGATTAAACAGATTGAGTTGAAATATCTGACCAAAATCAAGAAACTGTTCTATCAATTGGCTGTTGCCGGCCCAAAAGCACCAAACATCAGCCAATTGGCACAAGACATTCAGACGAGTCGTGCTACCGTGATGAACTACATTAAGTATCTTGCTGACGCACGCCTGATCAACATCATTTATCCCGTCGGTGAGGAATTCCCGAAGAAACCCTCGAAGGTGATGCTTCACAATTCTAACCTGCTCTACGCCATATATCCTAACCAAATGACTCGTCAGGATGCCATGGAGACATTCTTCGTCAATTCGCTTTGGAAAGATCATGTGGTCAATCAGGCTAACAAAGACAGTTATTATGTGGTAGACGGCACGCGCCGATTCCGTATATGCGATGCAAAGTCAGACTGCAAGTTGCGTATGAGTCCCGACGTCATCTATGCCCGGTACAATACTGAGGTGGGCAAAGATAATCAAATACCGCTCTGGTTGCTGGGATTTTTATTTTAAGTAGAAAAGTAAACCCAAAACATTTTATACAACAACATTCTAAAGTTTTAACAAAATGGCTAAAGAAAAAAAATTTATCACCTGTGATGGTAATGAGGCCGCCGCTCACGTGAGCTACATGTTCTCTGAGGTTGCTGCTATCTATCCCATCACTCCTTCTTCGCCTATGGCGGAGCATGTCGACGAATGGGCTGCCCGTGGCCGCAAGAACCTGTGGGGACAGAACGTCTCCGTGCAGGAGATGCAGTCAGAGGGTGGTGCAGCTGGTGCTCTCCACGGCTCGCTGCAGGCTGGTGCCCTGACTACCACGTTCACCGCCTCGCAGGGCTTGCTGCTCATGATTCCGAACATGTACAAGATTGCCGGCGAGATGCTGCCTTGCGTCTTCGACGTCTCGGCCCGTACGCTTGCCAGCCACTCGCTCTGCATCTTCGGCGACCATCAGGACGTGATGGCTTGCCGTCAGACTGGTTTCGCCATGTTCTGCTCGGGTTCCGTGCAGGAAGTGATGGACCTCACGGCTGTGCCTCACCTCGCTACGCTGAAGACGCAGATTCCGTTCGTCAACTTCTTCGACGGTTTCCGCACCTCGCACGAGTACCACAAGATCGAGGTCATGGAGCAGGAGGACGTAGCAAAGCTCGTCGACCCCGCCGACGTGAAGCGCTTCCGCGATCGCGCACTCTCGCCTGAGCGTCCCATGACGCGCGGTACGGCTGAGAACCCCGAGACCTTCTTCACCCATCGTGAGGCTTGCAACGCCGCTTACGACAAGGTGCCCGAGGTTGTAGAGTACTACATGCAGAAGGTCAGCGAGATCACAGGCCGTGAGTATCACCTCTTCGACTACTATGGAGCTGAGGATGCCGAGCGCATCATCATCCTCATGGGTTCTGCCACCGAGGCTGCCCGCGAGGCCATCGACCATCTGGTGGCTCAGGGCGAGAAGGTTGGTATGGCGGCTGTCCACCTGTATCGTCCGTTCTCGGTGAAGCACCTGCTGGCTGCCGTGCCCAAGAGCGTGAAGCGCATCGCCGTGCTCGACCGCACGAAAGAGCCGGGTGCCGAGGGTGAGCCTCTCTACCTCGACGTGAAGAGTGCCTTCTACGATGTTGAGAACAAGCCGCTCATCGTCGGTGGACGTTACGGTCTGGGTTCGAGCGACACCACACCCGCCAAGATCATCGCCGTGTTCAACAACCTCGCCCTGCCCGAGCCGAAGAACCACTTCACCGTGGGTATCGTCGACGACGTCACGTTCACTTCGCTGCCCGAGGTCGAGGAGATGGCTCTCGGTGGCGAGGGCATGTTCCAGGCTAAGTTCTACGGCCTTGGTGCCGATGGTACCGTGGGTGCCAACAAGAACTCTGTGAAGATCATCGGCGACTCTACCGACAAGTACTGCCAGGCTTACTTCTCGTACGACTCGAAGAAGTCGGGCGGCTTCACCTGCTCTCACCTGCGCTTCGGCGACACCCCCATCCGCTCTACCTATCTGGTGACGACCCCGAACTTCGTGGCTTGCCACGTGCAGGCTTATCTGCACATGTACGATGTGACTCGTGGCCTGCAGAAGAACGGCACGTTCCTGCTGAACACGATCTTCGAGGGCGAGGAGCTCGTCAACTTCATCCCCAACAAGGTGAAGCGTGTGTTCGCCCAGAACAACATCACCGTCTACTACATCAACGCCACCAAGATTGCCCAGGAGATTGGTCTCGGCAACCGTACCAACACCATCCTGCAGTCGGCATTCTTCCGTATCACGGGTGTCATTCCCGTTGAGCTGGCCGTTGAGCAGATGAAGAAGTTCATCGTGAAGTCGTATGGCAAGAAGGGTGAGGACGTTGTGAACATGAACTATGCTGCTGTCGACCGCGGTGGTGAGTACAAGCAGCTGGCTGTTGATCCCGCTTGGGCTAACCTGGCCGACGAGGAGGCTAAGGCCGACGCCGCTCCCGCATTCGTGAAGGAGCTGGTTCGTCCTATCAATGCTCAGGCCGGCGACCTGCTGAAGGTCAGCGACTTCGTGAAGCACGACACCGTCGACGGCTCGTGGCAGAATGGTACCGCAGCCTTCGAGAAGCGTGGCGTTGAGGCTTTCGTTCCCGTTTGGAATCCCGAGAACTGTATCCAGTGTAACAAGTGTGCCTTCGTTTGCCCGCACGCTGCCATCCGTCCGTTCGTGCTGACTGCCGACGAGCTTGCTCAGTTCGACGGTCTCGACACCATCGAGATGAAGGCTCCTGCCGCTATGAAGGGCATGCACTTCCGCATCGAGACCTCTGTGCTCGACTGTCTGGGCTGCGGCAACTGCGCCGATGTATGTCCGGGCAATCCGAAGCTGGGCAAGGCCCTGAAGATGGTGCCGTTCAACCCCGATGCAGAGGACATGAAGAAGGAAGCCGAGAACTGGGAGAAGCTCGTCAAGGACGTCACTTCGAAGCAGGATCTCGTCGACATTAAGTCGAACGTCAAGAACTCGCAGTTCGCTCAGCCGCTCTTTGAGTTCTCGGGCGCATGCTCGGGTTGCGGTGAGACTCCTTATGTGAAGCTCGTCAGCCAGCTGTTCGGCGACCGCGAGATGATTGCCAACGCTACGGGTTGCTCGTCCATCTACTCTGCTTCCATCCCCTCCACACCTTACACGAAGAACGCCAAGGGTCAGGGTCCTGCCTTCGACAACTCGTTGTTCGAGGACTTCTGCGAGTTCGGTATGGGTATGGTGCTCGGTAACAAGAAGATGAAGGAGCGCGTCACGATGCTTCTGCAGGAGGCTTGCGAGAAGTGCGACGTCACGCCTGAGTACAAGGCTCTCGCCGAGGAGTGGATTGCCAACAAGGAGGACGCTGAGAAGACGAAGGAGATTGCTCCGAAGCTTCGCGTTGAGATCGACGCTTGCGCCGCCAAGGGCTGCGAGATCTGCAAGGAGCTGCAGACGCTCTCTCACTACCTCGTGAAGCGTTCGCAATGGATCATCGGCGGTGACGGTGCTTCTTACGACATCGGCTACGGTGGTCTCGACCACGTTATCGCCAGCGGTGAGGACGTTAACCTGCTCGTGCTCGACACGGAGGTTTACTCGAACACCGGCGGACAGTCGTCGAAGGCTACACCTCTGGGCGCCATCGCTCAGTTTGCCGCTCAGGGCAAGCGCATCCGCAAGAAGGATCTCGGCATGATTGCCACGGCTTACGGCTACGTCTATGTGGCTCAGGTGGCCATGGGTGCTGACAACGCTCAGTGCCTGAAGGCTATCCGCGAGGCTGAGGCTTATCCCGGACCGTCGCTCGTCATCGCCTACGCACCCTGTATCAACCACGGCCTGAAGGCTAAGGGCGGCATGGGTAAGAGCCAGGCTGAGGAGGCCAAGGCCGTTGAGTGCGGCTACTGGCACCTGTGGCGCTACAACCCGCAGCTGGCTGAGCAGGGCAAGAATCCGTTCTCGCTCGACTCGAAGGCTCCTCAGTGGGAGAAGTTCCGCGACTTCCTGCTGGGTGAGGTTCGCTACCTGTCGGTTCAGAAGGCTTATCCCAACGAGGCCGACGAGCTCTTCGCCGAGGCTGAGCGCATGGCTAAGCTGCGTTACCAGAGCTATGTCCGCAAGGCAGCTGAAGATTGGAGCGTAGAATAACTCAGAACTTCATAGACTAAAAAGGGGGAGCACTTGGCATCTGTCAGGTGCTCCCTTTAATATTGGGATAATGATGTTCGTTTTGTCTCTACATAGAGAATATAGTTGCAAAAAAATGATATAGGAGATGCTAAAAGACTCCTATATCAAGACGAATGCCTCTTTGGTGTAAAGAAGCTTGAAACTACTTTCTTAAATATGTGTTTGAAACTACTTAGTCAAACATGTAAATATAGGCCACATAGAGCGTGATGAGTATGGCCGCTGTACACATTACGGCAAATGCAATGCGCGAGATGGTTTTCTTCCTGCGCTTGGCATTTAGGTTGTGGTTCTTGAATTTCTCAGCCTCATCTTCATGATGGTGGTGGTGATGATGGTGACGCTCACCAGAACTGCTATGAGTTGAGGAGTGATGAGAACGATGAGAGTGATGCGAATGCTCCGAAGAGTTAGATGATGAGCCGTTATTAGGTTTTGCCTGTTCCATAACCGATATATTGGTAAAAATGGAAAAAAGGACAGGTGGAAGCGCCCAACTTGAGGTTGCCACGCAACCACCTGTCTGTTGTAATTGTGACTATTGAAAGGCAGTAATGCATTACATAAATGCAACGGTGAGACCAGCCATGACGATGCTAACCATTGACATGAGCTTGATTAGGATGTTCAGCGAAGGACCAGACGTATCCTTGAAGGGATCGCCAACGGTGTCGCCAACGATTGTAGCCTTATGGGCAAACGAGCCCTTGCCGCCGAAGTTGCCTTCTTCGACATTCTTCTTGGCATTGTCCCAAGCACCACCAGCATTTGCCATGAACACGGCAAGCGTAAAGCCACCTGCCAGACCACCGACGAGCAGACCCAGTACACCAGCTACACCCAGCAGGCAACCCACAATGATAGGGATGACGATAGCAAGGATAGACGGGAAGATCATCTCGTGCTGAGCGGCGCGTGTGGAAATCTCAACGCAACGGCCATAATCAGGAGTACCCGTACCCTCGAGGATGCCGGCAATCTCCTTGAACTGGCGACGAACCTCAACTACCATCTTCTGAGCAGCGCGGCCCACTGCCTCCATTGTCAGACCGCAGAACAAGAAGGCTGCCATAGCACCGATGAAGGCACCTACGAGCACTTTCGGGTTCATCAGGTTTACCTGGAAGAAGTTCATGAAGTCGGGGATAGTTGCCTGTGCGGCGTCGATAACTTCGCCCTTAACGTTGGTCATCGTCGTGCCTGCACGCTCCATGGCAATCTTAATTTCCTCAATGTAGGAAGCCAACAGAGCTAGAGCCGTGAGGGCAGCCGAACCGATGGCGAAGCCCTTACCCGTAGCGGCTGTAGTGTTGCCGAGAGCGTCGAGTGCATCGGTGCGATGGCGCACTTCCTCGCCCAGTTCACTCATCTCAGCGTTACCACCTGCGTTATCGGCGATGGGGCCGTAAGCGTCGGTAGCCAGCGTGATGCCCAGTGTCGAGAGCATACCAACAGCAGCAATACCTACACCATAAAGACCATGTGCAAGGCTTTCGGACGACATCGAAAGGTCGAAGCCGTTAGCGCACAAATAACTCATCATGATAGCCACGCCAATCGTGATGACAGGGATGCAAGTCGAGATCATACCCGTGCCGATACCCTTGATGATAACAGTAGCGGAACCAGTCAGGCCAGCCTCGGAGATCTTCTGAGTCGGCTTGTAGGAGTGCGATGTGTAATACTCCGTTGCCTGACCGATGATGACACCGGCAGCAAGACCAGAGATAACGGAGAACGAAAGGCCGAGCCAGTTTTCAACACCAAGCAGATAGAGGATGATGAAGGTTGCAATGGCAATCAGCATAGCAGATACATTCGTACCCAGAGCCAGTGACTTCAGCAGGTCGCGCATGGTAGCACCTTCCTTCGTGCGAACGAGGAAAATACCTAGCAGCGACAGGAATACGCCAACGGCTGCGATGAGCATCGGGGCTACTACAGCCTTCAACTGAGTCTCACCACCAACTGCGGCAAAAGCAGCAGCGCCCAGGGCAGCCGTGGAGAGGATGGATCCGCAATAGCTCTCGTAGAGGTCGGCACCCATACCGGCCACGTCACCCACGTTGTCGCCCACGTTATCGGCGATGGTGGCGGGGTTGCGCGGATCATCCTCAGGGATGTCGGCTTCCACTTTTCCCACGATGTCGGCACCTACGTCGGCAGCCTTCGTATAGATACCACCACCTACACGGGCAAACAGAGCCTGCGTAGAGGCACCCATACCGAAGGTCAGCATGGTGGTAGTGATAGCAATGAGTGCGCCATGTTCGAAGTGGTTCAGTACGACGAACCAAATGGCGATGTCGAGCAAGCCAAGACCAACAACGGTGAGACCCATCACAGCACCTGAACGGAAGGCAACCTTCAAGCCAGCGTCGAGGCTTTGACGGGCAGCATTAGCAGTGCGGCCGCTAGCATAGGTGGCCGTCTTCATGCCAAAGAAACCAGCCAGTCCAGAGAAGAAACCACCGGTAAGGAATGCGAATGGCACCCAAGGGTTCTGTACGCCGAGGCCATATGCCATGAAAGCAAACAGGGCTGCAAGTGCGATGAACACGTAGAGCACCACCTTGTATTGCTGCTTCAGGTATGCCATGGCGCCGTCGCGCACGTACTTTGCTATTTCACGCATGCGAGGCGTACCCTCGTCAGCCTTAATCATGCTCTTAAAGAAATACCAGGCCATACCCAATGCCACAATCGAGGCAACGGGCACAAGCCAAAATACACTTGGAATGTTGTTCATAAGATTGATAGGTTTTTGTTTAACATAAGTTGATTAAAGTGTTCTTTACCATAACGTTAGAACCTGAAGTCGAGCTCCACGTCGACGAGGTTGTAGCTCTGATGGGTGGCACGCTCGTTCACACGGGCATACTCCACGTTCAGCTGCAGGTTCTTGTTGAACAGGTAGTCGGCACCTACCTCGTAGTAGGTCTTCGACGAGCCCCACGTCTTTTGGTCGCGATAGCAGTCGTAGCGTGCCTTGGCATGCAGCTTGTTCTTGATGACCGGAGCGATGCAGAGTGCATACCAACCGTCGGCCTTGTCGCCCTTGTCCTTGTTGGCGGCGAAACCCTGACTATGGATATACTCAGCACGGGCCGTCCAGTCGTTCAGCGAATACTCGGCCGAGAGTGCATAGCGGTTCTTGCGCACGCTTTCGGTCATGGTAATCGTGCCTGTGCTCTGGGGCTCAAAGCCATCGTGGGGGAAGTAGCCGGTCTGCGTAGTGGTCATATAGCGTGTGCCGGTCCATCCGAAGGCACCGATGCGGAGGCCCTTGATGGGCATCACCCATACGCCGCCTATGATGTCCTTCTTGTTGTCCTTGTCCTTCTGGTTGATGCCTTCGCCGTTGAACACGCCCACCTGATAGTGCAGCAGGTTGCGGCCAGAGTTGTCCTTCAGGAAGTCACCCTGGATCTGCACGCCGATGTCACGGCCATTCGACGATTGCTCGCCTGTGCGATCACTAAATCCTGCAAGTTTCGACACGGGCTGTGAGTACGACATGAAGCCCTGCGTGATGGGGTGCATGGGGTTTTCAAATGTGAATGGACGCTTGTACTGACCAGCCTTTACCTTGAAGAACTCGTATTTCTGCCACTCGGCAAACGCGTCAACAATGCGTGGCGAGGCGTTCAGTGATGAGGTGTTACCATTCAGCTGCAGCTGCAACTTCCAGTACCAGTCCTGTTGAATGCGGCCTTCAAGTGCCAGACGCACTAGACGCAACTGGAACGAGTTCTCATGGGCATTCTCCTTGTCGAGCGCTTGGTATTGCACCATGCCGTAGCCAGAGAACTTCACGTTGTTGAGCCATGCGGGCAGCTCAATGTGTTTCTTCTCTTGTGCGCTTGCAGCCAGCGTCATTGCTGTCATCAGCGCAATCATCATGATTTTCTTCATACTTTGCAATTATTAAATATTGTAGTTTTTTTTGTTTCAATATGCAAAGATATACAAAATTATTTAAACGTGCAAATTTCTACCATAATTTGTTTCTATTTCAGTTTTCATGCTATTCTGTCTTCATTCGTTACCAAATATACATTATAAAATGGAGTAAATACCTGCATTTGTGTCATTTGTAAAGAATTATGGCAAAATATTTTCCGGGTTGCAAAAATATTTGTACCTTTACCGACAAATTGTAATTATTGGGTACAGGATAATTGAAACAGGATACACAAAAATGCGAACTAAAATGAGTAAACAACATGTCACGACGGTTCTGTTAACCGTTGTCTTGACACTCGTGAGCAGCTCCGTCCAGGCACAAAAGGACACCAACTGGATGAAAGACTTAACCAGCCGCATTACCTTCAATGGATATGCGCAAGCTGGCTACTCTTGGCAGAACACCAACAACACGAACCGCAACGACTTCAACTTGAAGCGAACGTTGCTCTGGGCGAAGGCGCGTATCACCGACCGCTGGTCGTTTCTTTTCATGCACGACTTCTCAAGTGTTGTACAGGAATACTACACTGACTACCGATTCTCTAACGACAAGTCGCTGACCGTTCGACTTGGACAGTTCAAGCACAGCTATTCCATGGAGAACCCACTATCGCCTACGCAACTTGAACTCGTTGACGTCTATTCGCAGGCAGTTCTATACCTGGCAGGCGAGGGCCCCGACCCACTCAACGGCGTCAACTACGGACGTGACATGGGCTTGATGGTCTTCGGCGACCTCTTCGACAGCCATTTTCACTACGAGCTGGCGGTGATGAACGGTCAGGGCGTAAATCGTCGAGATGGCAATAAGCACAAGGACTTCATAGCTAAGATGGAGGTGAAGCCTATCGACGGCGTACGCTTCGTGGTGTCAAGTCAGAAGGGCAAGGGACATGCCGTAGGCGAAGCAGCTTGGAATCCTGGTGTGAAAATTGGCGACGACTATACACGTGACCGCTACAGCATTGGTGCTGAGCTGAAGACTGGGGCCTATGCACCTGGCAAATACGAAGAAGCGCGTCCTGTAAGCGTTCGCGCGGAGTGGCTGGGTGGCAAGGATGGCGACGTAGGCAGCCGAGGCGGCTACATCACTACTTGCGTTCCACTTGTCGAAGGCATCGACCTCGTTGCAAGTGCCGACTACTACGACCGCAATACATCTCTCGATTACGATCAGACGCAAGCTACGCTTGGCATGCAGTATTGGTTCTATAAAAAATGCCGCGTGCAACTGCAGTATACCTATACGTGGAGTCAGTTCCAAACCGACTACAGCTGGCTGCAGGCACAAGTTCAAGTTGCCTTTTGACGCGCCAGTCCGACATGGCGTCGAACTGTCATAGTGTTCAAATCATTGCCCTTATCTCGTATTAACGTATTTCGAAATTATAAACCATTAAAGAAAACATGTTCATTAAGATTCTCCTTACCATTATCTTTGTGGCCGTTATGATTGCCGTGGGACTCTATTCGCGCAAACAGGCAGCCAGCGTTGACGGATTTGTATTGGGTGGGCGCACCGTAGGCCCTTGGCTGACGGCTTTCGCCTACGGCACCAGCTATTTTTCGGCAGTCGTCTTTGTGGGCTATGCAGGACAGTTCGGCTGGAAATACGGCCTGTCATCGACATGGATCGGCGTGGGCAATGCCGTCGTGGGCTCGTTGCTGGCTTGGCTTGTACTCGGAAGGCGTACAAAACTCATGACTCAGCACATCGAGAGCCGTACAATGCCCGACTTTTTCGGTACGCGCTATCAGAGCCAGGGGCTGCGTGTGGCTGCCAGCATCATTGCTTTTGTGTTCCTCATTCCCTATACGGCAGGTGTCTATAAAGGCATCTCGACGCTTTTTGAGATGGGATTCGGCGTGCCCTACGAGTATTGTGTCATCCTCATGGCAATTCTCACTGCCGTCTATGTCATCCTTGGAGGCTATAAGGCAACTGCCATGAACGACTTCATACAAGGCGTCATCATGCTGTTTGGCATCGTAACTGTCATCGCTGCCGTGCTTTCGGCACAAGGCGGATTGTCGGCAGCTGTTGAGAAAATGACTGCCATGCCTGCCGATAATGGAACTACCAACGGAGGCTTTGCTACGCTTTGGGGCCCTGACCCATGGAATCTGCTGGGTGTTGTCGTGCTGACATCGCTTGGTACGTGGGGTTTGCCGCAGATGGTTGGTAAGTTTTATAGCATTACCGATGAGAGTGCTATTCGTCGTGGAACGATTATTTCAACCATTTTCGCCTTTATCGTGGCTGGTGGATGCTACTTCCTCGGAGGTTTTGGCCGTCTTTTCGGTATGCCGCCCACACTGCCCAATGGCCGTCTTGATTTCGACTCTATCGTGCCTTCGATGCTGGCCACGTTGCCCGATTTCATCATTGCCCTCGTGGTGCTACTGGTGCTTTCGGCCTCAATGTCGACGCTTGCCTCACTGGTGCTCACCTCATCTTCGACGATGACACTTGACTTGATCTATCGCGACAAGAAGTCGCTTCCTGGTGAGGTGGAGGAAGGTACCATCGATGACGTGGTAGCTGAGCGTGTAGAACATCGAAAGGTGGTCGTCATGCGTGTGCTGATAGTGTTCTTCATTGTTATTTCGCTCCTTATCGCCCTCAACCCGCCGACTTTCATCGCACAACTCATGGGCATCTCATGGGGTGCTCTGGCAGGAGCTTTCCTCGCTCCGTTCATGCTGGGACTCTATTGGCGCGGTGTCACCACAGCCTCCGTTTGGGCTTGTTTCGTTTGGGGTGTTGGTCTGACAGTCGTGAACATGCTGTTGGGAAACCCTATCAACCCAATTAACTGCGGTGCTATCGCCATGGTCGGTGGCTTTGTTGTCGTATGGCTTGCCAGTCTCGTCACTCCAAAGATGAAGCGCGAGTATGTTGACCGCATGTTTGTATTCGATAATAATTAGTTTTCTCTTACCCTTATATATGAGGGTGTGTCAAAATAGGCACATCCTCTTTTTTTATCGCAAAGCCCCGACTTTCTCAAGCCAGGGCTTTGTTATGTCCAAGATTTTTTGTACCTTT
>CACYJV010000012.1 GCA_902774815.1 uncultured Prevotellaceae bacterium
CATGTGCTTGCAGACAGATTCCAGATAGAAGTGCTTCAGGCAGCGGTAGCCGGAGTCGTGGAAAAGTATCATGATGAGCATCACTTCCGACTTCGACAGCGTCGAATCACGGTGATAATTGCGCTTTTTAGCCTCCTTTATGGTATATTTTTCCACCATAGCATCAAAAAAACTTGCAGAAATCGTCGGCAATACAAAATAATTCCGTAACATTGTCCTCGGTGATCATAGCGATTATTGTTTGTGAAACTTTTGATTTGCACTATAAAGTTACAACAATTTTCGCTAATCACCAAATTTTCAGATAGTTATATTTCGTCGAACTCACGTTAATTTATATGAAATGTAGGGAAAGGCTACCTATGTTTTTTATTATTTGCTGCAATTGCTGCCACTTTGCAAAAGTTGTTGATACACAGTAGGTTTCGTTTTACGTAAAATGCACAGTTTTTGCACATTGTTTTTCTTGCATTTATTGGCGTTTTTTATTATCTTTGCCGCACTAATAACATAATAATTGGCCGTATGACGAAAGTACAGCTGATATGGTTTGAACTTATAATTATTAAACATGAAGAGATTTTTAGTATTATCAGTATTTGGAGTACTGCTTTTTAATCAAGGCAGTATGAAATGTAGTGTCAGCAATCTGCCTAAAGATGAAATGGCATTACCAAAAAGGATTGAAATGCAGGTCGAAAAAACTACATACTGGGCTAAAGAACAAAAATACAATTTTCAACGTATCAAGATTAAAAACATCTCATCTGATACCTTGATAACTTGGATGGCAGATTCTGCGATAGCTGGAAAAACAGATAAACAACTATTTTCAAAGCATATATTTCATCGCCGTGGAGATTTCAATTTAGCAGATTATTTTGGCCATCTGGCTGGGGAAAAATGGGATGGAGAATTTCCTGAATTCCTCATAAAGGTGCTGGCTCCCAATGAGGAGTTTACCTATCTGGTTTTTCTGAAGGAAGGTGATGAAGAACCGTTTGAAGATAGAGTCGTGGCTATTCCATATAATATATTTGTGGACTATCTGAGGTTCAAGCCTGTTCAGATGTGGCTTTATCAAAAGCCAGAAACGGTCATCCTGAATTGGTAGAGCTGCAACAATATAGATGAAAAAGTTCAAGAAATCTAACTATACATTATTTAAATGAATAAGGCAATGATACTTACACTCCTGCTCGTGTGCAGCACCTATGCCAGTGCTGCCATGCCTGCCGAGGGTGACAGCACGACGGCCGGCAACCAGCCGATGCGCGTGATGACGTTCAAGGCGGTGCCGGGGACAGCGCGGACGTACTACTACCACCGCGACCACCTTGGCAGCACGACGCTGATCACGAACAAGAGCGGTGAGGTGGTGCAGCGCGTCGAGTACCTGCCCACAGGTGAGACGTTCATCGAGCAGCAGGACACCTCCTGGGTCAGCCCCTACAAGTTCAACGGCCGCTCGGCCCTTCGAGACGCTTTCAGAGCGAAGCGGGGAAAGAAGGAACTGGACGAGGAGACGGGCCTCTACTACTATGGTGCCCGCTACTACGACCCGAGGCTGAGTATGTGGCTCGGCACGGATCCGATGCAAGGGAAGTATCCAGGGATTAGTACGTATGCATTTTGCCATAATAATCCTATTATGATGAGGGATTTGGATGGGAAAGATGATGTCTATTTAAAAGCATCTCAATATGAAAAGGAAGCAAAAGAAAAAGCAAGAGTGCTTGGCTATGATTATGATAAGATGTAATTATTTATTAATATTGCCACTATGCATCTTCTTCATGAGTTCGTGCCAAGATTCTCTAGATAAGACGTTGACGCAAAAATTCTGGTATATGGACGAGGGTGCCGGTCGGCTGCCCTATGCTATTTATTTTGATGATCATGGCAGAAGTGAACTGTATTCTATAAGAGATAACTGGGTATATGCACTGTATGATACTGGCGATGACCGCGCACTTAATTACTGGAAAGTACGTAATGACTCCGTCGTGGAATTGAATTGGGAATACCATGTTATCAAAAGGAGCAGAGATGAAATCGTGCTACGTTCGGCAGCACCTGTCAAGGATAAGGTTCTCACCTTAAGGCTTGTTCCCCAGAGAATGATCTGTGAAAAGTATCTGGAAAAAGCATTGCGCCAGAAGAATGATTGCAACTTGCCGTACAATGCTCGCAAATCGTTTAAACATATAATAACAGGAGGAAAATCCTGCTTTTGGTATTTTAAGTCACGAAGGATTCTCGATTATAAAGATTATTGGTGCTATCAATCTTATTGGGCCTATCGTTCCGGGCTAAGGGCTTACGACAATCATGCCTTGTATTTCGACAGGAATGGGGATTGGCGCATTTTTGATGTCGTCGACAGTTGCGTCATTGGCCTTACAGACTTTTCTCGCGATTCATTGTGGGTGGAGATTACTCCCCAATATGAATCTTGGAGCTATGAACATGATACGTTGACTATGGGCAAGATGAAGTATCTGATAAAAAGCACTTCAGATGATGCTATTATCGTCGAGCCTTTATTTCGGACGTATAAAGCTCGTGTCTATGACGATACCGGAAAAAAGACTTATGTAAGGACTTTCTTCACAAATCATTCTGCAGATACCTTAATAAAGGTTCCTAAAGGACTTATCCATCCTTGCTATCGCTATGGGTGTAATAAACGTTAATTCTCTACCATGATTGCCATTGCAGAGGACAGAGATTTAACTTATGGAAGCGATGGCGCTTATAGAGACGATCATCGTCGAATGTATGAAAATGATCAAGATTGCGATTCTTGTGTAATTGTTAAGACGTGGGATTTTATATTAGAAAGAAAAGGAGTAATAGAATACAGATGAAGAAAATACTATTATTTGCTGCACTGATGCTGGTGGCATTGTGCAGCAACGGACAAGGCCTCACCCCCAGCCCCTCCCCCAAAGGGAGGGTAGCTTCTGCAGGACGGCTGACGATAGAGCCGCGGGTAGGAATGACATTATCAAGCTTTACGGGTGGCGGCAGTGGCGGCGCAACGGGAAAGTTCGGCTTCACGGGCTGCGTAGATGTAGAATATGGGGTAAGTCAGCTCTGGTCGGTGTCTGCTGGCGTGGGCTACGTGCAATTCGGTGCGAGCGACTATAGTGAGGTGCCGATCATTGGTTACATGACGAACTACTCTCTACAGAAGGGATATCAGCTGTATGTGACCGAGAAGAACAGCATGAAATACACGCTCGACTACCTCACGGTGCCCATCATGATGGGTTTTCATCCCTACAAGGGATTGACACTACGGGCTGGCGTTCAGATTGGCGCATGTGTCAGGACTCATGCGAAAGGCTGTATGTATGTCGCAGCAATAGCAACCCCAAACGATGAATACGGTCAAGCAACGAAGGACTCGTCAGGGGACATGCCGATGACCGGTCTCTATGGCTTTGACTATGATGGTGACTTTGATACTGGTGTTAACAAACTGGATGTCGGCATTCCCGTGGGGCTGTCGTATGAGTTCGGGCATGTGGTGCTTGATGTGCGCTATGTGTTCGGTCTGCTGAACATGAACAAGGTTGATTTGGAGGGACACCTGCGCAACAGTGCTTTCTCGGCGACGGTGGGCTATAAATTCAAGGTAACGAGGTAACAAAGTGACAAAGTAGCAAGGTGGCAACGTCACAAAGTAACGGCTTGCCGAAGGGCATCTACATTCAGAACGGTCGGAAGTTCGTGGTGAAGTAACTCTTGTTGAGGCATTCGTACGGGCAGACACGGGCGATTTGACAGGCAGACACAGGAGTCTGCCCCTACGGGGGAAATGAGGTGTACTGATTTAGGTTGACAGTTTATTCTCAAAAATTCAGTTTTTTTGATAAAAATATATACACTATATACACTACGGCCGTCAAATCCTCTGTAAATTGCTGGTAGTCAGTTTGTTGGAGAATAATAGCAACATGCGCTGAGTATACACTGAGTATACACTAAGTGTACACTCAGCATACACTAAGCTACATATTTTGGCGAGAATAGTGTTGATTATTGGGAATAATATAGCAGATGGCACAAAGACGCCCAAGGACAGCATCTTTAGGACACGTTTGATGATTCTGCCCCTGTAGGGCGCAATTTCCTTTTATGTTACCCCATCTCCCAGGGCGTTCTTTCTCCGCTTTGCTACGAAAGCGTCTCCTTCGTCGCCGAGCGGCCCTGGGCTGTGTGGTACTGGCCTTGCAGGCCGATTCTGTGCCATCTGTTATATCATTTCCCCAATAATATTGATAGTATAGAAGAATACCCACCGACCTCGGAGAGAGGTCAGCGGGGTAAGCTGATATATTATAATCTGTGAAAATCTGTGTAATCTGTGGGCCAAAAAAGCTAAGAATTCTTGCATTGGAGTGTACAAAGGATAGCTTTATACCATAAGGACCATAGCTCCGTACGCTATGAAGCAATGCTTTACAGGGGTATAGAGCAATGCTTTAGAACCTCAAAGGCATTGCTTTGTAAGCGACAAAGCATTGAGTTATGGGCTCTAAAGCATTGAGTTGTCGCCTGTAACGCATTGGGTTATGGGCGAGAAAGCATTGAGTTATAAGCGAAAAAGCAATGGTTTGTGGGCGGAAAAGAATTGCTCTTTCGTTGAAAAAGCGATGCTATTTTTTGGAGATTTGAAAAAGAAGCATTACCTTTGTGATTGACTACGGAATGTAGCGGAACCAAGTAGCGAAAACATGGCAGAGCGATGAAAGTACTGATAGTGAACACGAGCGAGCGCACGGGTGGAGCTGCCGTGGCAGCCTCGCGGCTGATGGAGGCACTGAACAACAATGGCGTGAAGGCAAAGATGCTGGTCAGGGACAAGCAGACCGATGCCGTGACGGTGGCCGCGTTGCCAGGTCGCTGGCGGCAACAGTGGAACTTCCTGTGGGAGCGCTGGTGCCTGTTGTGGCATCTGCGTGGCCAGCGGCGCTACCTCTTCAAACTCGACATGGGCAATGCGGGCAGCGACATCACTCGATTGCCCGAGTTCAAGGAGGCCGATGTGGTGCACCTGCATTGGGTGAACCAAGGTATGTTGTCGCTACAGGGCATCCGCCGTATTCTGGATTCTGGCAAACCCGTTGTCTGGACGATGCACGATGCATGGCCGTCGACGGCACTCTGCCACTTGACGTTGGGCTGCAAGAACTACAAGACGCAGTGTCGCAACTGCAAGTACCTGCCGGGTAAGGGCAGCAGCAACGACCTCTCGGCCCGTGTGTGGCGGCGAAAGAAAGCCATGTTGAAAGGTCGCCACGTGTGGTTTGTGGCATGCAGCAGGTGGCTGGCCGGAGAGGCGAAGGCCAGTGCGTTGCTGGCTGGTCAGCGTGTGGAGAACATTCCCAATCCGATAGACACCCATGTGTTCTGCCCGAAGGACAAGGCCGAGGCACGCCGACTGTTGGAATTGCCGCAGGAGGAGCGCCTGATTTTGTTCGTTTCGCAGCGGGTTACCCATGAAAACAAAGGCATGGACTATCTGGTGGAGGCTTGCCAGCTGTTGGCCGAGCAATATCCCGACATGGTGTCGACGACAGGTGTCGTGGTGTTGGGTGGTCATGCCGAGGATGTGGAGGGTCGTCTGCCCTTCAAAACCTATGCTTTGGGCTACGTGAACGACGTGCAGCGCATCGTCAGCATCTACAATGCCGCCGACGTGTTTGTGCTGCCCTCGCTGTCGGAGAACCTTCCCAACACCATCATGGAGGCGATGGCCTGTGGCGTGCCTGCCGTGGGCTTCAACGTGGGAGGCATCCCTGAGGAGATAGACCACCGACAGAATGGCTATGTGGCCCGCTACCGTGATGCTGCCGATATGGCGGCTGGTCTGCGGTGGGTGCTCTGCGAGGCTGACTATGAATCGCTGTCGGCGGCTGCCGTGCGCAAGGTGTTGAAGTGCTACTCGCAGCAGAGCGTAGCCATGAAATATACCGAAGTCTATTACGAGGCAATGGCCTCGAAACGCTGTAACCTATGATCAAGTTTACGATTATTACCTGCACGTATAATGCGGCACGCGAGGTGGGAAGAACCCTTGACAGCGTGCTCACGCAGACCTATCATCGCGTGGAGCACCTCATCATCGACGGTGCCTCGGGCGATGCCACGATGCAGTTGGTGCGCGCTTACGAACATGAGTCGGAAGAACGCGAGACCGACCACGAACTGGTGGTGGTGAGTGAGCCCGACAGCGGTCTCTACGACGCCATGAACAAGGGCATTGGCCTGGCCACGGGCGACTACGTGTTGTTCCTGAATGCCGGCGACGTGTTTCCGTCGGCCCAGACGCTGGAACTTGTTGCTGCCGCCGTGGGCGATGGCGAGGCACTGCCTGGTGTGCTCTATGGCGACACCGACATCGTCGATGCATCGGGCCGCTTCCTGAGTCATCGACGTCTGCATCCGCCGAAGAAAGGGCTGTCGTGGCGGTCGTTCAGCAATGGCATGTTGGTGTGCCATCAGGCATTCTATGCCCGTACCGACTTGGCAAAGCGCAACCTCTATGACCTCACCTACAAGTTGAGTGCCGACGTGGACTGGTGCATCCGTGTGATGAAAGAGGCCGAGCGCCAGCAACTGCCGCTGAAATATGTCGATATGGTGGTGGTGAACTACCTCGACGGTGGCCTGACCACAAAGAACCACCGCCGCTCGCTGATAGAACGCTTCCAGGTGATGCGCCATCACTACGGACTGCCGCTGACGCTCTGGAAACACCTGACGTTCCTTTTCCGCTGATGGCGGAAAAGGACAGTTGATAGTTCTTGCTCCGCTGTGCTACGCAAGCGTCCCTGCGGGCCGAGCGGATAGTTGATAGTTGATAGTTCTTGCTCCGCTGCGCTACGCAAGCGGCAAAGCCGAGCGGATAGTTTATAGTTTATGATTACCCTTTGTGGTTGTAGGTGAAGAAAACAAATAGGAACTAATTGGAATAAATAATCTGTGTCAATCTGTGTAATCTGTGGGCAAATAACATCCGTGTCATCCGTGTTTGAAAATCGTAAATCAGTGTAATCTGAACATCAATGAAGAAGCTTTCCTCCCTTCGTACATTCCTATCCATCCTTATGCTTGGTGTTGGCTTGGCGGCAATGGCAGCCAAGGTGGACGTGTTGAACCTTAAAACCGAGAACCTTGTCAATCCACTTGGCATCGATACTGCAGAGCCACGCTTCTCGTGGCAATTGCAGTCGGAGGCGAAGGGTGTGCTTCAGACCTCCTATCGCATTATTGTGGCCTCGTCGGCAGAACTGCTCGGCAAGAACCAAGGCGACCTGTGGGACTCGGGCGTCGTTTCTTCACGCCAACAGCTGTGGATCAGCTATGAAGGTCAGCGGTTGAGGAGTGGACAGCGTGCCTGGTGGAAGCTACAAGTAGTGACCAACAAGGGGCGTTCGGCATGGAGTGAACCGCAAACGTTCAGCGTTGGACTGCTCAACGAAAGCGATTGGCAAGGCCGGTGGATTGGGTTGGAGCGCTTCATGGAGGGCGAGCAGACTGGTAACCACTCGCGCATGGCGGCACGCTACCTGCGCAAGGAGTTTACGTTGAAGGATGGTGTGGCGGTGAAGCGTGCTACGGCCTATGTAGTGGGCTTGGGCTTCTACGAGTTCTACATGAATGGCACCTGCCTGAACCCTTGCACCCGGTTACCCCTGCCCACCGACTACAGGAAGACCATCCTCTACAATACCTACGACGTGACGGCACTGCTCAACGCACGTAATGCTGTTGGAATGGTACTCGGCAATGGCTACTACTACGCCATCCGACAAGATAAACCCTACAAGAACACCCACTTTGGCTTTCCGAAATGCAGGGTAAACGTGGTGGTTGACTATGCCGACGGAACCCGCGACGTGTGGAAAAGCGATGAGACGTGGCGCGTGACGGCCGATGGTCCCATCCGTGCCAACAACGAATACGACGGCGAGGAGTACGATGCCCGCCGCGAACTGAAGGGGTGGAGTCAAGTGGGCTACGACGACTCGGCATGGCTGTCGGCAGAACGCACGGCCCTACCCACTGGAACACTGCGCGGACAGATGGCCCCGCCAGTGGTGGTCAGGGAGAGCGGCTGTCGGGAGGTGCGTCGGCTGACGACTCATGATGGCAGGTCGACCATCGTCGATTTCGGTCAGAACTTGTCGGGTGTGGTCAGCCTTCGTCCCATGGGACAAGCTGGTGATACGATTCGCCTACGCTTTGCCGAACGGTTGCAGGGCGATACGGCTCTCTATACCGACAACCTGCGTTCGGCCCGGTGCGAGGATGTCTATGTTTGCAGTGGTTTGGAGACAACTTCGACGCGTTGGATGCCCTCGTTCGTGTCGCATGGCTTCCGCTATGTGGAGGTCAGCGGCCTGGCCGACATCGATGCCGCTCAACTGCAGGTGCTCACTGTCGGCGATGATATGGCGCAGACGGGCACCCTGATGACAACTAACGAGACGCTGAACCGCATCCTGGAGAATGCCCGATGGGGCATTCGTAGCAACTATCATGGCATGCCGATGGACTGTCCGCAGCGCGACGAGCGAATGCCTTGGCTGGGTGATCGCACAATGGGATCGCTGGGCGAGAGCTATCTGTTCCAGAACGAGCGCCTCTATGCCAAGTGGATGCGTGACATCTGTGAGGCTCAGCGCTCCGATGGCTGTCTGCCCGATGTGGCGCCGTTGTTCTGGAACTACTTCAGCGACAACGTCACCTGGCCAGCCGCACTGCCTTTCACCTGCGACATGCTATGGCGGCAGTATGGAAACGCACAACCTATGCACGAGAGCTATGCATCTATCAAGCGCTGGATTCAGCATCTGGTGGATGCCTATGGCAACGAGGAGGGCATCATCACGAAAGATACCTACGGCGACTGGTGCGTGCCACCCGAGCGATTGGACCTCATTCACAGCGAAGACCCAGCCCGCAAGACCGATGGCGCACTGATTTCGACGGCCTATGTCATCCGTGTGCTTCAGCTCTTGCACGACTTCGCCATGGAACAAGGGCTGAAGGACGAAGCCGATGCGTTCCTCCGGCAGTCGCAAAGCATGGCCGAGGCGTTCAACAAGAAGTTCCTTGTGTGCGCCAGCGATACAGCATATTATGGAAATGGGACGGCAACGGCCAATCTCTTGCCATTGGCTTTCGGACTGGTACCAGATAACTACCGCGATGCCGTCGTGAAGAACCTTGTCGAGAATATCGTCAAGAAGAACGACTGCCACGTGTCGTGTGGCGTCATTGGCATTTCGTGGCTCTTGCGTGTGCTCAGCGACAACGGCCGAGCTGACCTTGCCTGGCGATTGGCCACCACGAAGACCTATCCCTCGTGGGGATACATGGCGGAACATGGTGCAACGACTATCTGGGAACTGTGGAATGGCGACACGGCCAATCCCGCCATGAACAGCGGTAACCACGTCATGTTGCTTGGCGACCTGCTTACGTGGTGCTATCAGTATTTAGGAGGAATAAAGACCAATGGAAACATCACCCTCGCACCAACCTTCTCCATCCCCGATTGCTATGGTGTAGATGCCTGCTATGAATCGCTTTATGGACGGGTGGTGAGCCGATGGACAAAGGACAGCCAGGGACGAGTGACGTGGCAGGTGGAGATTCCTGCCAACACGGAGGCTGACCTCTGTTTGGCCGATGGAGATATACAGCACATAGGCTCAGGTCAATATACCTTCTATTCGACATTGCCATTGCCTGTGGCAGTCACGCTCGCTTCGCCCCTGCCAGAGGCCGTTCACGGAATGACAGTCTCTCCTGTTACCAAAGAATTCATCACCCCTCCCAGCGAGTTGCCTGACCAAGAGGGAAAGGTCGAAGGATGGAATCTCTCCTGTCATGCCTCTACGATTGTGGAACTGCAGAATGGTGACCTGTTGGCGGCATGGTTTGCCGGACAATACGAAGGACATCCCGACGTGAAAATCTACACATCGCGACGCAAGAAAGGACAAACGGAATGGTCGCAGCCCGTGGTGGCAGCCAATGGAACCTTCCAACCCGACACGGAAATGGCTCGCATTGCCGGCATAGACAGCACCGATCAAGGCCGAAAGGCATGCTATAACCCCGTGCTCTGTCAGATGCCCGATGGCGAGGTACTCCTATTCTATAAGATAGGGCGCTTCGTGCAAGACTGGACGGGTTGGCTGGTGCGCTCAACCGACAATGGACAGACGTGGTCCGAGAAGCAACCGTTGCCCGAAGGCTTCCTTGGGCCTGTGAAGAACAAACCCGAATTGATGGATGGCTATCTGCTTTGCCCGTCGAGTACGGAGAAAGGAGGTTGGAAGATACACTTCGAGCGCTACGATCTCGACCGAAAAGGTCACTTCCCCGACGCCTCCGATTTGGCAGCACGCGCCACGATGATAGGACCTGTTGAGGCTGAACAGGCCGAGAAGACCTACCAGCAGGGCACGCTGTCGCCCATCGGGTGCATACAACCCAGCATCCTGCGTCTGGCTGATGGCCGGTTGAAGGTGCTCTGTCGTTCGCAAAATGGCCGTCTGGCTACCAGTTATAGTAGCGATGAGGGCCGTACATGGAGCCCCGTCAGCCTGACTACCTTGCCCAACAATAACTCCGGCACCGATGCCGTCAGCCTGTTGGCCACGTCGTCAGACCCGAAGGATAGGAGGCATGTGCTCGTCTACAACCCTAACGCCACGCAACCCGGCGAGCACAGAGCTCCGCGCACACCACTCTGCGTCGCCATCAGCGAAGATGGAGAGCATTGGCAGCTCCTGGCAACCTTGGAAGACGGGCCCATCAGCGAGTATTCCTATCCTGCCGTCGTGGAAGGGCGCGACGGAACCATCCACATCACGTATACTTGGCGGCGCGAACGCATCTGCCATGTTGAGCTCAGGCTCCGCAAAATTACTATGCCATTGCTATTAAAAAAAGGGAATAATATATCAGTTAACCTATATAGAGACAGAAAGACTTCGGAGAAGTCCAAATTTAAGAAACCCCAGGTCTACTGACCTGGGGGCAAATGCAACCCGAAACATAAAAAACGACTTCGGAGATGTCGCACCAAATGAAACAAACCAATCGTATAGAGCTGCCAAGTCATGAAGATATTTACGTGCGACATCTTCGAAGTCGTCTTCCTCATCACATGATCCTCTATCCTCAGGTCAGTAGACCTAGGGTTTCTTAAATTTGGACCTCTCCGAGGTCCCATAACATCCTATTGCCGGGTAAGTTTTCTTTGTTTTTCCATTTTTTTCAAGTTCTACCTCCTATAGGTCAACTGAAATGTTATTGCCTAAAAAATACGACATGGGCACGGAATTCCGTGCCCATGTCGTTGATATGATCATAAAACGTTGTTCTTCCTACAGCTTATGAGTAGCGAATGAGCTGTCCAGGACGGATGCTGGCATTCTTACCCAGGCGGTTGAGCTTGCGCAACTCTTCGACACTGACACCATATTTGGAAGCAATGCGGTAGAGTGTTTCGCCACTCTTCACCTTATGCACCTTGCGTGTGGTAGCCGAAGCAATGGCTTTCTGCGACTTGCTGTTGCCGGCATTGCGATTCTGTGCTGTGGCTGTGCTGTGGACGTCGGCTGGATTGTAGTTACCGTTGCCCTGAACGCCACGAAGGCGTGTTGCCTCGGCAGCATCGCGATCGTAGGAACGCTTGTTATAGACGTAGAAGTCGCCCGTGACATCTTGTGCACGGAAGTCGAAGAGCACGGCCGGGTTGAGTGCTACGCCACACAGACGAGTCTCGAAGTGCAGGTGAGAACCCGTTGAGCGACCTGTGGAACCACCCAGTCCGATAACGTCGCCGGCCTTGACACGCTGGTTTTCGCGTACGATTTGCTTGGAAAGGTGACCGTAGATGGTTTCCAATCCGTTATCGTGGCGGATGACGATGTACTTACCATAGCCCCTTGCCTCGTACTTCACCATACGTACAACGCCAGAGAAGGCTGAACGAATGGTGTCGCCGGTATAGACTTTGATGTCGAGTCCCTTGTGCTGACGGCCCCAACGTGCACCAAAGTTGGAAGTGATGACGCGGCTGGGCGTAGGCATGCAGAAGTCACGCAGGTCGATGCGGTACTGATCGGGCAGCTGTGTGGCACGATGGGCATAGACATTGTCCCAGTCGGCATAGAGTTCCTCTGCTGGAAGTCCTGAGTATTCGCGCTCAAGGAGCTGGTTGATGATGAGTGTGTCGACCACCTTCATTTTCTTATCAATAGGAGCCTGCTTAGCAAGGATATCCTGAGCCGACATATGTTGGCCAGAGAAAACGAAAAGTGCCGTAAGTGATAGAGTCTTGACTATTTTTTTTAACTTCATATTCCTTCGTTTTAGGTTCAGCCCTTGCCCTTGAAAGCTATACGAACACGTAAGCTAATGGAGCCATCTGAACAATACAAAAGCACGATGGCGGACAAAGACGGTACAAAGTTAAGGAAAAAAGTTGAATTATGGATGCTTTGTGAACCTGAAAGGCCAAAGTTTAACGGTTTTTATTGTTTTTTAAGGAGTTAGGAGATGGCTCCCCAGTTGATATTGGTCTTCCGTAGCTGTCGCAGACGGTTCCACAGCAGTTGGTATTGCGGGCTCTCGCAGGTGGGGTCGTCGTCGATGATTCGCTGTGCCTCATCGCGCGCCATCTGGACGAGTTGCCCGTCGCGCGCAATGTCGGCAATCTTCAAGTCAAAGGCCATTCCACTCTGCTGTGTGCCCTCGAGATCGCCAGGGCCACGCAGTTTCAAGTCGGCCTCGGCTATCTCGAAACCGTCGTTGGTTTCGCACATGATGTCGATACGTTTGCGTGTTTCATTCGAAAGCTTGTAGTTGGTGACAAGGATGCAATAGGATTGGTCGGCACCACGGCCTACACGGCCTCGCAACTGGTGGAGTTGAGAGAGTCCGAACCGTTGAGCATCAAGGATAACCATGACAGATGCGTTGGGCACGTTGACTCCTACCTCAATAACAGTGGTGGCAACGAGTATCTGAGTCTCGCCTTTGACGAAGCGCTGCATCTCGGCCTCCTTGTCGGCAGGCTTCATTTTCCCGTGCACTTTGCTTAAGTTAAACTCCGGAAATGCCTGCTTGAGCACCTCGAAACCTTCTTCCAAATTTTGCAAGTCAATCTTTTCACTCTCCTTGATGAGTGGGAACACAATGTATACCTGGCGTCCTAGCTGAATCTGCTGCCGGATGCCTTGATAGAGAGAGGTGGTCTGCGTGTCGAACTTGTGAAGAGTCTGAATAGGCTTGCGGCCTGGTGGAAGCTCGTCGATGACACTTACGTCGAGATCGCCGTAGATGGTCATGGCTAAAGTGCGGGGAATCGGCGTGGCAGTCATCACCAACACGTGAGGAGGATTCTCTCCCTTGCTCCAAAGCTTGGCACGCTGAGCCACGCCAAAGCGGTGTTGCTCGTCGATAACGGCCAGCCCGAGCCGGTGGAACTGCACGGTGTCCTCGATGAGGGCATGGGTTCCCACAACGATATGGATGCTTCCGTCGTGCAGAGCGCGTAGTATCTCGGTGCGGCGTTTCCCCTTGACGATGCCTGTGAGCAGCTCCACGCGGATAGGCATGTCGCCAAGGAAGTCGCGAATCGTCTGCAAATGCTGCTCGGCCAGTATCTCTGTGGGTGCCATCAGACATGCCTGATAGCCGTTGTCGAGAGCAATGAGCATCGACATGAGTGCAACGAGTGTCTTGCCTGAGCCCACATCGCCCTGCAGGAGTCGGTTCATCTGCCGTCCAGAGCGCATGTCTGCCCTTATTTCGTGCATGACACGTTTCTGTGCACCAGTGAGTTCGAAGGGCAGGTATTGGTGATAGAACGTGTTAAAGATGTCGCCAACTGTCGCGAAGATGTTGCCACGATACTTGCGACGCTGGTCGCTGGCATAGCGCAGGATGTTGAGTTGCACATAGAACAGTTCCTCGAACTTCAGACGGACACGTGCACGTTGCATCTCGTCGGGCGACTGTGGGTAATGGATCCAGCGCAGGGCCTCATCGCGTGAGCAAAGGTGGAGTGGTCCTGTGATATAGGGTGGCAACGTCTCGTTGATGACTCCATGGTTGACATCGCTCCCAGATGAAAGGCTGATGCGTTCGAGCAGCGACTTGATGATGCGCTCCATACCTCGGCTTTGCATTCCGCTGTTCTTCATCTTCTCGGTAGTCATGTAGTAGGGTTGCATGCCCATTTCCGAGAGTTGGAGTTCGCTGGCAGGGTCGATGTCCGGATGAGTGATGCGGAACCGTCCGTTGTAAACGCCTGGTCGGCCGAAGACGATGTACTCTTCGCCCACCTTATAGTTCTTATAGATGTACTTCAACCCATTGAACCAGACGAGATCAACCACGCCATGACCATCGCTGAAGTAGGCCACGGCAAACTTCTTACGCTTGCCTGTGCTGACTTCCTCGTAGGAAAGAATCTTGCCTTTCAGCTGAACAAAGGGCATATCGGGCTGCAATTCATCGATGTGATAGATGCGGCTTCGGTCGACATACTTATATGGGTAGTGTTCCAAGAGTTGTCCCCACGTCGAAATGCCGAGCTCCTTCTGCAGAATCTCGGTGCGCCGTGGTCCCATGCCAGGCAGATATTTGATGTCTTGGTCGAGGATGTTCAATTTTCGTCTAGAGTTGAAAGTTTAGAGTAGATGGTTCTTGCTTTACAAGAGTCCGTTTTGGCATCGGCCGAAGAGTAATCATAAACGATTCACTGCTCACTATTTACCATTCGCTATCACTCCTCACTGCGAAGCAGGGCCTCGGCAACGACCAAATCGAAGGGAGTGGTGAGCTTGATGTTCTCGCGGTTGCCTTCGACGAGTGTGATGGCATGGCCAAAGGCCTCAATAACGGAAGCATCGTCGGTGAAAGTCTTAGCGATGACGGCTGTTGAGCCGCCACTGAGGTCGATGGCATGGCGTGAGGCAGCCTTCAGGAGTTGTATGTCAAAGGTTTGCGGTGTCTGTACGAGTCGGTAGTCGCTGCGAGGCACCGTTATTGATGTAACGGGAGCGTCGGAAATGTCGGAGAGTTGGCGTAGCGTTTCCACTACTGGCACCACAGGAATGACTGCTCCTGACTGTCTGGCAGCATCATAGCAACGGGCAATGACCTCAATGTCGACGAACGGCCGGACCCCATCGTGCACTCCCACCACGCCAGCGGCATCGTCGGGAATCAGGCTCAGTCCGTTCTGCACGGAATGGAAGCGCGTCTCACCGCCATCGGCGACAACGTGTTCCACATGGAAGTCGTATTGCCCGCACAACTCATGCCAATACGACTGCTGGTCGTGTGGCAACACAAGGATAATGCGCAACTCCTCGCTGAAGTTGCGGAAGCGTTGCAAGGTGTGCATGAGCACAGGGCGCCCGCCAATTGGCAGGAATTGCTTCGGCAGGTCACCTCCCATGCGCAGCCCTTTGCCGCCAGCCACTATGATGACATAGTCGTTTTTCATAACATTCAACAACGGGCAGACACGGGAGTCTGCCCCTACACTAAACACCCGACTTCAGACACTTGTTGTACATCATCCCTTCTTTCAGCGCTTCGGCAGTCGTTCCGGCACCCAGCTGGGCGAGAAGCTCATAGCCAAAAGCCATGGCAGCACCGGGACCGCATGCTGTGGTGACGAGACCATCGACGGTGACGAGGTTCGCGGTGTAGTCTGTGTTGACAAAAGCCTGCTCAAAACCAGGGTAACATGTGGCACGTTTGCCATCAAGGATACCTAAGGGGGCGAGCACGACGGCTGGTGCGGCACAGATGGCGGCGATACGACCGCCGCGTTCGTGCTGATTGAGCAGTGCCTGGCACAGTCCTTTGTGGGCGAAGAGGTTGGCTGCTCCTGGCATACCACCCGGTAACACCATCAGATCGGCATCGTCGAAAGTCGGGATGTCGTCGAACAGGGCGTCAGCCAGCACGCTCACGCCATGAGCACTCACCACGACGTCGCTTGGCATGACGCTGGTGGTGATCACTTCCATGCCTCCTCGGCGCAGGATATCAATCGGAGCCAGGGCCTCTATATCCTCGAAGCCATCGGCAAGAAATACATAAACTTTAGCCATAGTTCTTATATTTGAATGAATAGGTTCGTTTGCAAAGTTACAAAAAAGTTGAGAGTTGAGCGTCATGGGCAGAGAGTTTTTTGATAAAAAACCTATTGACTTTAGCTTCTTTAACGTCTTCATTGTAAAAACTTTGAACTCTGTACTTTGCACTTTGAACTTTTATCACTACCTTTGCAGCAAAAATAAGAACAAAATGCAACGAAAGCTCAAGTTTGCCTTATTCGGCAATGAATACCAAACGAAGAAGTCGGCCTCGGTAACCCGACTCCTCAGCTGTCTGCAACGGCATGAAGCGGAGGTGTATGTGGAACGGACTTTCGGCGAATTCCTATCTCAGATGCATGGCAACGAAGCGCCAGCCAATCGGCAACTGTGGAGTGGACTCAGGAAGTTCGAGCGACTTGACTTCGACGTTGACTACGCTATCTCCATGGGGGGCGATGGTACGTTGCTGAAGACCGCCAGCCATGTCGGTGCAACGGGCGTGCCCATCATCGGTGTGAACACCGGACGGCTGGGCTTTCTGGCCGATTTCCTGCCCGACGAGATGGAGGAAGCCTTTGCAGAACTCTACGAAGGACGGTGCACCACAGAGGAACATTCGGTGATAGGCATAGCCGGACGTTCGGCGAAAAGTGGAAAGGACATCGACTTCAGCAAGGTTGGCTATCCCTACGCCTTGAACGACATCGCTGTGCTGAAGCGTGACAATGCTTCGATGATAACCATCCACGCACGAGTGAATGACAACGAACTGGTAACGTACCAGGCTGACGGACTTGTCGTGTCCACACCGACGGGCTCAACAGCCTATAACCTGTCGAATGGAGGTCCCATCATGGCACCTCTGACAGGCATTCTTTGTCTGACACCCGTTGCTCCCCACTCGTTGAACATCCGCCCCATCGTGATCAACGATGACAGTGAGATCGTGCTGACGATAGAGAGCCGCACCCACAATTTCCTCGTTGCGGTTGACGGACGATCGGCATCGTTCGATGAAGGCACACAGTTAGTCATCCGAAAGGCCCCTTACAGGGTGCGCATCGTGAAGCGTGCTTCGCAGCATTACTTTGCCACGTTGCGCGAAAAGATGATGTGGGGGATTGATGCGAGGTAGTCTTTTGAGGTTAGAGTTCTTTCTCCGCTGCGCTATGAAAGCGTCCCTGCAGGCCAAGTGGAGTGTCTAGAGTTTAGAATCAGTTGATAGTTTAGAGTGAAGAGCATGAAAGGTACGCATAGCTACTCAGTGAACAGCATCCTGAAATGGCTGTGGCACGCATGGAAGGGCAACCGCTTGCAGGCAGCCCTCAATGCGGGCATCGGCTTGATGTCGGTTGTGGTGTCGCTGGGCCAGGTCTGGGCTGTGCAACACGCCATTGAGGTGGCCGAGGGCGTTGCCAAAGGTTCGCTCTATGTGGCCGTTGGCATCATGGCCGCACTGATATTGGCCGACTTTGGACTCCATATTTCCAGCATTTGGATTAAGAATATTCTGGGCATACGTGCCCAAAACCGCATGCAGCAGCGCATGCTCGACCGCATTTTGCGCTCAGAGTGGCAGGGCAAGGACAGCCGTCACTCAGGCGATGTGCTCAATCGGTTGGAGTTCGACGTCAATAACGTGGTGAATTTCCTTACCGAAATCATCCCCAGCACACTCTCTGTCGTAGCACTTTTCATTGGAGCGTTCTGCTATCTGTTCTCGATGGACCGCGTGCTGGCACTCATTACGGTTGCCATCATCCCCGTATTCATTGGCCTGAGCAAGATTTATGTAGGACGAATGCGCAAGCTTACGCGCGATGTTCGTACGAGTGATTCGAAGGTACAGAGTGTTTTGCAGGAAACCATTCAGAACCGTATGCTCATCAAGACGCTGGAAAGCGACGACCACATGGTGAGTCGCCTTGAGTCAACACAAAGTGAACTGCGGCGGAAGGTGGTGAAACGCACGGCTTTCAGCGTGGTTTCCAACCTGATAGTCAACTTCGGCTTCGCCTTGGGCTATCTGGTGGCGTTCCTTTGGGCAGCTTTACGCATGTCGTCAGGCACGTTGTCGTTCGGTGGAATGACGGCTTTCCTGCAGTTGGTGAACAGGATACAAAGTCCCGCGCGTTCGTTGACCAAGCTCGTGCCCCAGTTTGTGTCGGTATTCACGGCTGCCGAGCGTCTGATGGAGTTGGAAGAAAATCCGTTGGAGGAACAGGGGAAACCCATCTATATGGATGTTCCTTGTGGTGTACGCCTTAGTCATGTGAGATATGCGTATGATGACGTTAAAGAAGTTAAGGGCGACGATGCGGAGCATGAGGTTTCGATGCGTCGTGCGGGGTTGGCTCCGGTCATCGACGACCTGTCTTTTGACTTCCGGCCAGGCAGTTGCACGGCCATATTGGGCGAGACGGGTGCCGGAAAGACCACACTTGTCAGGCTCATCCTTGCCCTGCTCTCACCGCAAGAGGGACAAGTGGAAATCTACGACGACCGCCATGTGCGACAAGTATCGCCCCGATTGCGCTGCAACTTCGTCTATGTGCCGCAAGGAAACACCCTGTTAAGTGGTACCATTCGCGATAATCTCAGGTTGGGACGCCTTGAAGCGACCGACGAAGAGATACTCGAAGCGCTGCACGATGCCTGTGCCGATTTCGTCAACGAACTGCCTCAGGGCCTCGATACCATCTGTTCGGAGAAGGGTGGAGGACTCAGCGAAGGTCAGGCCCAGCGCATTGCCATTGCCCGAGCCTTGCTGCGCGACCGTCCCATCATGCTTTTCGATGAGGCAACGAGTGCCCTCGACCCTGAAACCGAGCGCCAACTGCTTCAAAACATACTCGGTCATAACGACAAGACGGTGGTTTTCATCACTCATCGCCCTGCCGTTGTGGAGTATTGCGACCAAGTGCTGGAGGTCGGGAAATGTGTTTGAAAAAGGAAAATTGAACATTGAAAAAGGAAAAGAATCAATATGAGTAGCTATTTATTTCATCAAGTAAAACGAGGACTACGACTGGCCGCTGTTATAGCCTGCCTCGCAGTCGTGTCGCCTTGCCATGCGCAAGACCTGGACTCGCTCTACGCGCAGTCGATGCTGCATAATGGCATGGAAGCGCCCGACTTCATGGTCGACAGTACCTCGAACACGCGGTTGAAAGACCTGCAAGGTCGTTACGTCGTGTTGCATTTCTGGGCATCTTGGTGTCCCGATTGCCGGAAAGACATGCCGGAAATGGTGAGCATCGAGAACGATTTCGAGAGCGATAGCCTTGTGTTCATCCACGTATCCTACGACACCGACCGCGAGAAGTGGTGGAACTACGTCGGCGAAAGCGGCATGCAGGGACTGCAATTCTGCGAGATGAAGAAGATGAAGGAGTCGTTGACGGCCCAGGCCTTTGGCATTAAGTGGATTCCAGCCATGTATGTGCTCAACACCGAGGGCAAGGTCTTGCTGGCAACGGTACAGATTGAGAAACTCCGCCAGCGCCTTAGCCACCTCGACTATTCGCGTGTGCGCATTCCCCGTTCGCGTAGGGCCTGTGAACCCACGTTCCCAGGTGGCGATAATGCCATGATGGCCTATCTGGCACGCCACATCAGCTACCCGCGTACCGCCTCCAACTATGGTCTGGAGGGGCAGACGGTGGTGAAATTCCTTGTGAATACCGATGGCAGTATCAGCGATGTGCGTGTGGTACAGAATCGCATTACGGTGGAAGACCGCAAGCCTTTCCAACGTTTGGCAGGCGATGAGAAGCGCCGAACGCGTGAGAAGGTGCTCGAACTCTTTGCCGATGAAGCCATTCGCGTAGTTTCGTCAATGCCAAAATGGAAGCCTGGCGTGCGAAATGGCATCCCCATGAAAGTGGAATACGAACTTCCCATCAATTTCCGCATCGACTACGGCGGCAACGTGACAGGATGATACGACTAGAAAACATAAACAAGACTTACTATGGTGCCCAGCCGTTGCACGTGCTGAAGGGTATCGATTTACATATTGGTGAAGGCGAGTTCGTCAGCATCATGGGTGCGTCGGGTTCGGGCAAGTCTACCTTATTAAACATATTGGGTATTCTCGACAACTACGATGAGGGTGAATACCATTTGGCAGGTACGCTCATCAAAAACCTGTCGGAGAAGCGGGCGGCTGAATATCGAAACCGGATGATAGGCTTCGTTTTCCAGTCGTTCAACCTCATCGGCTTCAAGACAGCGGTGGAAAACGTTGAGCTTCCACTGTTCTATCAGGGCATGTCGCGCCGCAAGCGCCATCAGTTGGCTATGGATTATCTCGACCGACTGGGCCTGAAAGACTGGGCAGAGCATTATCCCAACGAACTTTCTGGCGGTCAACGACAACGCGTGGCTATTGCCCGCGCCCTCATTACGCAGCCGAAGATTATCCTGGCCGATGAGCCTACGGGTGCGTTGGACTCGCGTACGTCGGTGGAAGTGATGCAGTTGCTCAAGCAACTCAATGCCGAGGAACATAAAACCATTGTCGTGGTGACGCATGAGAGTGGTGTGGCCAACGAAACCAATAAGATTATTCACATCAAAGACGGCATTATCGGTGCCATCGAAGAGAATCTTGACCACAAAGCCAGTCCGTTTGGCGTAGGAGGCGTGATGAAGTAGAGTTGAGAGTTGATGGTTGAGAGTTGATAGTTTATGCAGGATATATTAGCAGAGATATGGTCTACGGCGAAGCGGAATAAGCTACGCACTGCGCTAACGGGATTTGCCGTGGCGTGGGGTATCTTTATGCTCATCTTCCTGCTGGGAGCTGGCAACGGACTCATCAACGCTGTGACCAAAAACTCAGGTCGTTTCCTCGCGAATTCCATGAAGATATTCGGCGGTCAGACCTCCAAGCCCTACGACGGCCTGAAGGAAGGCCGTTCCATAGAGCTGCGCCAGTCTGATTTCGATGCCACTTCCAACGACTTTGCCAACCATGTGGACGAGGTAGGGGCGCAACTTTCGCAGGGTGGACAAATCGTCAGCCTTGGCGAAAACTACATTAACGTGCAGCTATCGGGCGTCTATCCCAACGATGCCGCTATCAGTAAGCGCGAGATGCGCAAAGGTCGGTTCATCAATGACATCGATATGCGTGAGAAACGCAAGGTGCTTGTCCTCACGGAAGACCAGGCTAAGGAATTGTTACCCCACCAGCCGTTGTCTCTGTTGGGGCAGCACGTCAATGTAGGTGGCATCGCTTTCAACGTTGTCGGCATCCTGAAAGCCGACGAAAGCCGTATGAGCAGTGAGGTTTTCACAGCCTTTACCACGCTACGTGAGATGTATAACCGTGGCGACCGTGTGGGAACGCTGCAGTTTTCGTTCCATGGACTGAACTCAATGAAGCAGAACGAGGAGTTCGAGCGCCAGTATCGCACCCGTCTGAACAAGAATCACCGTGCCGCTCCCGATGATGAGGAGTCGGTATGGGTGTGGAATCGATTCACGCAAAACCTGCAAATGAACACGGGAATGGGCATCATCCGCACCGCCCTTTGGATCATTGGCATCTTTACTTTGCTGTCAGGCATCGTCGGAGTGTCGAACATCATGCTCATAACCGTGAAGGAGCGCACCCGCGAGTTTGGCATCCGCAAGGCTATCGGTGCCACACCCAATGCCATTCTGCGTCTGATCATCATTGAAAGCGTGCTCATCACCACCTTCTTTGGCTACATTGGCATGTTGCTCGGCATAGGTGCCAATCTCTATATGGATGCTACAATCGGCCATGAGAAGGTGAGCACCGGACTCTTCGAGGCCACTATGTTCGTCGATCCTACCGTTGGCATCGACGTATGCATTGAAGCTACCCTCGTGATGATCATTGCTGGCACTTTGGCAGGATTGGTGCCTGCCCGCAAGGCAGCCAATATCCGTCCCATCGAGGCTTTGAGGGCGGAGTAAGGCTATGGGCTTCTGGTCGCAAAGCAGTGAGTTAGAAGCTATAAAGCAGTGGGTTAGAAGCTATAAAGCAGTGGGTTATTAGCCGTAAAGCTATGGGTTAGGAGCCGTAAAGCTATGAGTTATTAGCTGTAAAGCTATGAGTTGGATATTCAAAAGTTGACGAATGAGAGTTGACATCGATACATATCGCGAAATCATTGACACGCTGACTCGCAACAAGAGCCGGTCGTTGCTGACGGGCTTTGGTGTGTTTTGGGGCGTATTCATGCTCATTGGCCTCATTGGAGGCGGCAGTGGGCTGAAGGAGAAGTTGTCGCGAGAGTTCGAAGGCTTTGCCACCAACTCAGCATTCGTCTTCGCCCAGCCCACCACGAAGCCCTATCATGGATTCCGAAAGGGCCGGCAGTGGAGTGCCGAGTTGGGTGACGTCGAACGACTGAAGGCCCAAGTGCCGGAATTGGACGTCGTCACGCCAGCCATCTCGAAGTGGGGGCGCACCGTCGTGGCGGGTGACAAACGCTACAGCAGCAATGTCAAGGGACTGTTGGCCGACTATGCGCAGGTGGAAGAGCCCCAGATGCGCTATGGGCGGTTCATCAACGACATGGATATCGCCCAAAGCCGCAAGGTATGTGTGCTGGGAAAGAAGGTCTACAAGACGCTTTTCCCGCAGGGAGGCGACCCCTGTGGCGAGATGGTCCGCATCGATTCCACCTATTATCGTGTCGTTGGCGTCGACTATAGTGCTGGTAATGTCAGCATCAACGGTTCGGCTGAAGAGAGCGTATGCATACCGCTCACCCTCATGCAGCAGGCCTATAATCAAGGCAACCGCGTCGATTTGATCTGCCTGACGGCCAAGCCGGGCGTCACAATGAGCAACATTGCACAGGACATACGTGATGTTGTGGCGCGTGCACACCAGATAGATCCTACCGATGAGAAAGCCGTCACCGTGTTCAACACCGAGGTTCTCTTCGGCGTTATGGACAATATGTTCCAGGGAGTCAACTTCCTCATCTGGCTGGTGGGCATCGGTACGTTGCTCGCAGGTGCCATCGGCGTGTCGAATATCATGATGGTGACGGTTCGTGAGCGCACCACTGAGATCGGTATCCGCCGCGCTATTGGAGCCACACCGTTCAACATCCTCGGCCAAATCATCAGCGAGAGCATCCTGCTCACGGCCGTTGCCGGCATGAGTGGCATCCTTTTCGCCGTGCTCATCCTGCAGATGGTGGAGATGGGAAATACCACCGACGGCATCGTTGAGGCCCATTTCCAAGTGGGATTCTGGACCGCTGTGGGTGCCGTGGCACTGCTTAGCGTGCTGGGCGTCATGGCTGGCCTGGCCCCAGCGGCACGTGCCATGAGCATCAAGCCCGTCGATGCGATGCGCGACGAATAGCAATCAAGTAAAAAACAATCAGCAATCAATATGAAAAAGTATTTCAAACTGTTTCTCGCAGCCCTCGTGGCACTTGTGTTTATCGGCATGTTTGTCTTCCTATGGCAGAAGTCGCAGCCCAAGGCCGATGTCTATGAGGTGTTCACACCCAAGGTGATGGACCTTCGAAAGACCACGGTTGTCACGGGAAAGATTGAGCCTCGCAACGAAGTAAACGTCAAACCGCAGATCAGTGGCATCATAGCTGAGATCATGAAGGAGGCCGGCGACCACGTACAGGCCGGCGAAGTGATTGCCCGCGTGAAGGTTATTCCCGACATGCAGCAGCTTTCGTCGGCGCAATCGCGTGTCAGGCTGGCCACGGTCAATGCCCAGCAGGCCAAAGTTGACCTCGAACGTGAGCAGGTTCTCTTTGATAAAGGACTTGTATCGGCCGATGAATACGACAAGATACGGCAGGCTTACAACCAGTCACGCGAAGAGTTGACGGCCGCAAACGACCAGTTGCAGGTGGTTCGCGATGGCGTTTCGCGTACCAATGCCTCAGCTTCCAGCACGCTGGTGCGCTCGACGATCAGTGGACTCATCCTCGATATTCCCGTGAAAGTGGGTAATTCCGTCATCCTTTCGAACACGTTCAACGATGGTACCACCATCGCTACCGTGGCCAACATGGGCGATTTGATATTCCGTGGCAACATCGACGAGACCGAAGTGGGCAGCCTTGTCACTGGCATGCCTATGCAAATCACTATCGGAGCCATGCAGAACCTCCAGTTCGAGGCCACCCTTGAGTACATAGCACCGAAGGCTGTGGAGAGCAACGGTGCCAATCAGTTTGAACTAAAGGCAGCCGTTCGCCAGCGACTCGTTGACGCAGGCGAGAAAGGCATGAAACAATTGGGTAAGAACCGTACTCAGGCTGCCCAGTTGCGCAGCGGCTATTCGGCCAATGCCAGCATTGTGCTGGCTGAAGTGAAGCAAGCGCTCGCCATCCCTGAGAGTGCCATTGAGTTTGCCGATGGTAAGACCTTTGTCTATGTGGTCAAAGGCACCGACAAACACCCGGAATATGAGCGCCGGGCCGTCACTACAGGCATGAGCGACGGCATCAACATTCAAATCATCAGCGGACTTAAGAAGGACGAACAGGTGAGAGGTCCGAAGGTCATCGCTGAGGAACAACAGTAAAACACTTGCTTTATCGCTGGTAAATGGTAAAGTGGTCGAAGGTGGCCGATGCTTCGTTGTCGGTATAGGTCACTTGGAACAGTCCCACCTTTACCGTTGACGGCATGGAAAGCTCCACGGGCGAACCTGTCGTCTCCGTCCACTGCTTTCCATCGGGGCTTGTGCGCACGATGAAGGTGTCGCCTTGCCGCTCAATCATCAGCCATGGGTCGTATTGCCAGCCGTTTCCGCGTGGGAATTGTGGCCTACGGCCGTGGTGAGAGACCGTGGTGAGCATGTTACCGCAGTTGTAGTTGGGGAAGATACCCATCTGTACAATCTGCTGATTGTCTGGTTTGCTGTCGTCGAGCACCATCAATCCGCCTTCGTTGTAGCTGGGTGTGCGACGCCGGTCGCGCCCTGTGAGGTCGCTCAGGTGGCAGATGGCCACGAAATCGCCCGTGATGAGTTCGTATTTCAATGGCCCGTTCTCCGAAGAGAATGCGTTGAAGTTGCGACCACGGGAGGTGAGCGTCAAGGAACCAGCCCCAGGCCCTTCTCCAAGAGTGGGAGAAACGACGCGGAAGTCTTCGCTGCTGGTCGTAATGGTCTGCGAGGCGATTTTCTTTGCATCCTTTTCGCCAAGGTTCGCTATGGCCTGGATGGTGTATTTGCCCTCTTTTGGCAGGGCAATCAAGGTTTTTCCGTCTTGCAAAGAATAGTCCTGCAGGCAGACAGCACTGACTTTGTTGAACCCAGGCTGCAGCAATGAGTACTGTTTCGCAGTCTTATTCTCTTTATTCATCACCTTCTTTTCCAGCTGAACGCTGACCAATGTAGGCGTGATGGCTTCCACAGCGAGGCTCGCACCCTTCAGTTCTTCGCGTGCAGCCTTGCGCTGCAGCTTCACGGCAGCGGTCAGGTCGTAGTCGAGAGGAGCCGTGAAACGGGCCGCAACCTCGTCGGCTGAGAGTGCCCGGTCATAGATGTTCAAGGCGTGCAGATAGCCGTTGAAGGGCGCGTTGCCTTCAAAGGAACTGCCTATCTGGATGTAACGGCCTGGGCGTAGCACAAGCATCATGTTCTTTTCCGACACCTTTCGTCCGTTCAGGTAATGGCGTTCCATGTAGCCATCGTAGCTGACCACCCAGTGTTGCCACTGCCCTTCATGTTCCTTGATGAAGGGTGAGCCACTGTTTTCGAATGAGGCATTGTGCATCATGAGCCCGTTTTGCGGGTCGGAACCATTGCAAAGCTCTACGGTTGACAGGTCGTGGCGGTCGGGAATGAGTTGAACGATACATTCATTGCGGTCGACCTCGGGGTTCAGAACCCAAGCCTCGACGGTGTAAGGCGCACTGTAGTTCATGTAGGCAGGCAGACCTCGGTTGCTGCGGAATGTCTGTGAGCCATTGAAATGGAATGCCGGGCGACCTTCATAGAGCTGCGTCATGACAGTGGAACCGGTGAAGGTGTAGGCGGGTTGCGACGGTGTCGCAACAGTGGAGGACAGCTCGCCGACTTGCGTACCTATGGGATAGTCCTTGGCGTTGAGGCTGATGATGGGGGCAGACATGTTCTCTTGCCCCTCGTCATGAGGCTGAGCAGTGGCGTGACTGTCTGTTGCGAAGAGCGAGGCGTGGCGCTTTTTCCAAGCAGATTGGGTGGGTGGCAGTGTCGAAGCATCCGAGGGAAGGGCGGTGTCATAGACTTTCACGTTCCAGATGCCGCCGAAGTGGCCGTTCATCTCGCGCCCTGTCACCCAAATGCGCAGGTATCGGGCTGTCGTATTTGCTGTAGGGGCGACATCAACCATAGGCGAACCCGGTTGCGTGTTGTCGGTATGGTCGGCAAAGAGTGTCCATTGTTCGCCGTCGAGCGACGCTTCAATCTTGTATTGGTAGTAGAACGTGGCAAACTCAAACTGCGTCTGCACCTCGCCGATGGGCTTTTCCTCGCCGAGGTCTATCTGCAGGAAGTCCGTTCCGTGGCAGGTGGCAGGCCGCCAGAGCGTGGCGTTGTTGTCGTCAGTGGCATATTCGGGCCGGAAGTCATCGCTATAGAAACTGCTGGCAGTGGTCTTTGCGCGGAAAGCCATGTTCTCCCTGACAGGCATGTCGCGAACCGAACGTGGAAGCACGCCGCTGTGCGTCGGGACGACCTTTTCAATCTTTCCATCGGGCGTAAAATGCAGTTCGTCGATGCAGATTTGCCGGTTGAAACCATGCGTTGCCTGTGGAATGTTGTGCCGGTGGTAGACAATATAGTAGTCGTCGCCATCCTGCAAGATGCTGTGATGGCCGGGGCCATGCACCGTTTGGTCTTCATTGGTCTCAAGGATACACCCCTGATAAACATACGGTCCCATCGGACCAACGGTGCTTGTGGCATACTGTACACGATAGGTGTGGTCGTGGCACGAGCCGGAAGAGTAGGTAAAGTAGTAGATTCCGTCCTTCTTGAAGACAAATGGTGCCTCGAAAAAGTCCTTAATCTCGGTGTTTAGGATCAGTTTCTTGTCGGCAAACGACTTCATGTCGGGATTGAAACGTGCCACTCCGCAGCCGAAACCCTCGTAGATGCCCCATGTACCGAAGTAGATGTAGATCTCGCCATCGTCGTCTTGGAACGTCTGACCGTCGAGTGTGATGGCGTTATGCACAAAGCGGTCTTCGACAAGCACGGCATCGGGATCGCCCAACACGTTCTGCCAAGGGCCCAAAGGGGTAGGTCCGACGCCCTCGTGGAGCACACATGGCTCGCAATAGAAGTAGCGATAGAGTCCGTCAGGCGTCTGCATGACGTCGGGAGCCCACACCACCTCCGTCGTAGGCCAGTCCATCAGGTGGTTGGTCCAGTTGCGAAAGTCCTTTGAAGTCCACACCTGGGCAGGTCCGTAGCCATTGCCGGTGCCGTCGGTGGTGGCATATATATAATAGGTATCGCCAAACTTACGGATGGTTGGGTCGGCAAAGTAGCCGGGAATGATGGGGTTTCCAGCGGCTGGAGCGTTCCATTGAGTGGGCTCAAGGGCATGTTGCCGGGTGGGTTGCGATGCCTTCGCAGCATGTGAAGCGATGGTTGAGGCTGCGAGGAGCAGTAGGATGATGGCCGTTTTCTTCATGATGGTTGTTCTGTCGTCTTGTTTTCTTGGCACTTTGTTGCTTGGTTACCTTGTCAAAAGCCAGTATGCTCTTTCTTTAAGCTTGTTCATGAGGGTGGGAGAGAGTTCGGAGTGGAGTTCTATCCATTCGCTAACGAGCTGTCGGGCGGCATCGCTGCGATGTCCATTGAGTAGCGCTGAGAGCCAATCACCAGGGAAAAAGATGTCGCTTGTGCGCTGAATGTCGGGCAGGGCATCGAGGGCTGGCACGATGTAGTGATTGCTATAGGGCTCGCGAGTGGGGTGGTTGAGCAGCGAGAGTAAGGTCCTTGCCCACGGTTCAACACGCCTGTTCTCTGGCTTTAGCAATGCCAGGAAGAGATTATCCTGCTCCAACAGGTCGGGCGTACATGCCCTTGCGATGTAGTCGAACTCCCTTCTGAGGTCGTCGGTAGTCAGCCTTTCGCGCTGGACGTTCAGTATTTGCTGCCACTCGGCAGGCCGCATGATGGCCAGATGATATGCCATGCGCATATAGTCGCGTTCGTTGAGCAGCGTGTCGGCTTGGCTTTGCCATGTCTCGTAGATACGGTCGACGATGGTATTCGATATGGCTGAGGTCGACAGAAGCCGCATCAGCTGCTGCCGAACGTTAGGAAGCGCGTTCGTCGTGGCGCTGTTGTAGAGGCTGTACTCAGCCATTGCGCGCTCATGAGGGTCAATGTCGGTCATGGCACGTCCAAGAAATCCGCACACCGAAGCTGCCACAAGCGGGTTCTCTTCGTAGGCCAGATAGGTGAGCAAGGTGCTGAAGAGCGTTGCTGCCGACAGGTTTTTCAGGGTGTAGTTCTCGTAGAGCGTCATCACGGCAGACAGCCTTCTGACATCGTTCTGCTCGGTTTGGCAGGTGTAACCCAGGTAGAGCACCATGTTATCGTCGGCCGTAAAGCGCCCGTACCCCATGCCATCGAGGTTGGGAACGACCAGCTTCGCATTGGCAAGAACCTGCAAGGGACCTTTCTCCGCGGTGGGTCGGAGCACGACATGGTCGGAGTCGGCCATCTCAACGGACACTGGTTCAACGCGGAAACCTTGCTCCTGGCGCTTGTCATCGACGATGACGCCGGTCGTAATGCGCTGCGGCCACACCAGATTACGCCCGTATGCATCGTTCTGTTGCAGGTATATGCTGCCGTCGAGGAGCCGCGTTGTGCTGATAGTGGGCAGTCCTTTCTGCTTCACCCACACCTCGTCGAAGGCTTTCATGTTGGCCTCTGGACTCTCTTTCTGCAGGATATCGATGAGGTCATCCCACGTTGCGTTGCCGTAAGAGAAGGTCTTCAGGTAGTTCTGCAGACCGCGTTGCAGGGCCTCTTCGCCCATTCGCTCCTCCAATTTCCGCATCATGATGGGCGCCTTATGATAGATAATGTTGCCATAGAGCAGTCCTGCACCGTTGAGATTGCTGAGGGGTTGCTGAATGGGGTGGGTGCCTTCGGTGCGGTCGGTGGCCAGTGCTGAGGGGTAATGGTTGCGCAAAAACACCAAATCATGATTGATATCGGGGAACTGTTGGCGTGAGATTTTGTCGGCCATGAAGTTGGCAAACACCTCTTTCGTCCACACATCGTCGAACCATCGCATCGTGACGAGGTCGCCAAACCACATGTGTGCAGTCTCGTGGGCAATGAGATTCAGTCGCGTAAGCTCTTCGTCGGGCGTCGGATTCTGCGGGAGGAATATCTCGTGATCGGTGAATTGGATGCACCCAGGGTGCTCCATGCCGCCAAACTGGTAGCCCGGCAGCACCACGAAACCATATTGTTCGAAGGGGTAGGAGATGCCCGTGTACTGCTCCATCCAGCGCAATGACAGCGCCACCTGGTCGAAAACGGTACCGAGTTGCGCCACTTTCGCCGGGTCGGTCTCGCGGTAGAGCGCCGTCAACTCGCGCCCATTGCGTATGGCTTTCTGCACTTTGAAGCGGCCAGCCGTGAAGGAAAAGAGGTAGGTGGGGATGGGTTGCTCCGTCTGATTGCTGATGCTGGTCCATCCATCGGGCAACTCCAGCGTGACGCTAAACCTGGCTTTCAGGTCGGGTTGGTCGAAACAGGGGAACACCGAGCGGGCATGATCGGGCACGAAAAGTGTGTACAGATAGTCGTCACTACGGTTCAGGGCCTTGTCACCTGATGTGAAACGCAGGCTGATGGTGTTCACTTCGTTGGGCCGGAGCAGGTCGCGGCCGATGATGATGTGCTCGTTTCGAAACACTGCAGTAGCCTCTTCGCCGTTCACTTGGCAATGTCCGTCGAACTGCTGGGGCTCGCCTTGGAAGTCGAGTTGTACGTCATCGCTGCCCCGAAGCATAAAGGTGATGGTGGCAGAGCCGCTGACGGGTTCCGCCTTCGATGCCGGAACATGGAACGAAAGCTCGTAGCGAACGTCGCCAATCGTGGCGGCTCGCTCTTCGGCGAGGGCCTTCGACACGCCTGGTTCCACGTCGGCAGACTGTGCAGACAATGGGTATAGACCGAGCATCAAGAGCAGAAGATAGAGAAAGGCTGATTGTTTCATGGCTGCGAAGTTACAAAAAACTTTCAACATTTGGCTGCAATCACCGAAAAAAATAGTATCTTTGCGGATGTAATCACCAAAACAATCAACAACATGAGACAAACTTTCTTAACTATGATGTTGCTGCTTGGCCTTGCTACTGCGGTCTGGGCAGCTGGCGATGCCGCGCAAAAGCGCAAGCAAGGGCAGTGGACTGAGATTCGCAACGGCGACGTTTGGACCGACGAAGCGGGTAATCTCGTGCAGGCACATGCCCCGGGATTCCTCAAGCAAGGCGACACTTGGTATATGGTAGGCGAAGATCGGGGCCACTCGTTCAACCCCGATGTGAACCTCTACGCATCGAAAGACCTGCAGCATTGGACGTTTGTCAAGAAGATTATCCAGAACTTTGTGACCTCGCCCGACCTGGGTCGGCGCCGCATGATTGAGCGTGCGAAGCTGCTATTCAATGAGAAAACGGGCAAATACGTGGTGTGGTGCCACTGGGAATCGCGCAACTATGCCGCCTCAGAGGCCGCCTGCTTCCAGTGCGACTCTATCGACGGCAACTATCAACTGGTGTGGTCGGGACGGCCAATGGGCATCAAGAGCCGCGACTGCAACGTGTTTGTTGATAACGATGGGACGGCTTACTTCATCTCGACCACCGAAGAAAACACCAATCTTGGCCTGTTCAAGCTCTCGGACGACTACTTGACGCCCGTCAGCCATACGCCTCTCTTCGAAGGCGACCGCCGCGAGGCACCCGCCATCGTGCGTGTTCCGGCTGAGAAAAAGGGTGAACGCGACCTCTACTTCATGTTCAACTCGGCCTGTTCGGGGTGGAAACCCAACCAATGCAAGATGTCCTACACCCACGACCTGACGCAGGGATGGGTACCATTGCAGAACATTGGCGACTCAGTGGCTTACCGTACGCAGGCTGCAGCCATCCTCGTCATACGCGGAACCAAGCAGACGACTTACCTGTATGTGGGCGATCGTTGGATGGATCCGGATCTTCCCCACTCGAAAATCATCATCTTCCCCATCACGTTCCGGGGCAATGAGTGCGAGTTCCACTATCGCGACAGCTTCCAAATCAACTTCACCACGGGCGAATGGCGTTGAGTTGCCCAGTCCGAAGCGTTGCCTTTCCATAGGAAGAGCATAGCTTTGATGGACAGAAAGCAATGATTTGCGGGTCCGAAAGCAGTGCTTTACGGGTTCGAAAGCATAGCTTTATGAGGCAGAAAGCAGTGCATTAAAGGGCCAAAAGCAATGGGTTTGCGGCATTTCAACATAGTTATGTGATGGCATTACCATAGTGATATGCCTGAAAAGGCCGTAGCTTACTAGCCGTAGAGGCCATCAGTGCGAGTGTTGAAAAGTGTTGAAACCGTGGGGAAAACGGCCGGAAAGACGTTAAAAATCGATAATTCAGCGCAACTTTCTTTGGCCGTATTCGTCTTATTAGCAGTAAAAGAAGTATTTTTGTCGGCAGATAAGCCCCGGTATGTGCCGGCTTCATCCAGCACGTCAAGCATATCTAGCATGTCTAGCACATCTAGTTCTTTTGGAAAAGTCTAGTTATTACGAGTAAAAAACTTAAAAACAAGAAAACGAATATGAAGAAAACTACCATCCTTTGCGCCGCTGCTGCAGCGGTATGCATGCTCGCAACGAGCTGCGCCAGCAAGAAAGACCTGGTGAACTGCCAGAATGAGAACCGTGAACTCCAGTCAAGTTACCAGACAGCCAAGGAACAACTGGCCGGTGCCAATGCCCGTGTGACCTCGCTTGAGGAACAGTTGGCAGCACAGAAGCAGGCTCTTCAGGACCAGAAAGCAGCCTATTCGCGCCTGCAGAAGACACTGGATCAGAGTGTAGCCAATGCCCAGCAGAACAATATCTCTATCGACAAGCTGGTCGATCAGATCAATGAGTCGAACCAGTACATCCGTCATCTGGTGGAAGTGAAGTCGAAGTCGGACTCGCTGAACATGGTCCTGACCAACAATCTCACGCGTTCGCTCTCGAAAGAGGAGCTGAAGGAGGTCGATGTACAGGTGCTGAAGGGCGTCGTTTACATTTCTTTGGCCGACAATATGCTCTACAAGAGTGGTTCTTACGAAATCAACAGCCGTGCCGAGGAGACGCTGTCGAAGATTGCAAAGATCATCATGGACTACAAGGACTACGACGTTCTCATCGAGGGTAACACCGACAACGTGCCCATCTCGCGCGAGAATATCCGCAACAACTGGGACCTCTCTTGTCTGCGTGCCTCATCGGTGGTGCAGTATTTGCAGAACCATTATGGCGTCGACCCGAAGCGTCTGACCGCTGGCGGTCGTGGTGAGTTCAACCCCATTGCCACTAACGATACGGAAGTGGGCAAGCAGCGCAACCGTCGCACTCAGATCATCATCACGCCGAAGCTCGATGAGTTCATGGACCTCATCGACAAGGCTCCGGAAGAGTAATAATAAGTAAAGAGCCCACCCCCAACCCCTCCCCAAGGGAGGGTGGCCTGATTAGTCTTTTCAATTGAAAGAGATATTAAGCCACCCTCCCTTGGGGAGGGGTTGGGGGTGGGCTCTTCTTTTTCCCTTTTTTAACCTTAACATTCTGCCCCTTTGTTTGTATAATAAGCAGAATGACCATCACCGAGTTTGAACATATTTCCTTGTCGTTGCGCCCGCTGTTGCAAAGCATTGGGCAACAGTTCTTTGCCGATGGCACGCGTTAACAACGGGAAGGGATATGGTTGGTCGCGCATTACCATTGATGATATCGAAGTAAAAGACGGCACTTTGAAGTTCGGGGTGAGTACCCTGCCCGAGTTCACTGGCAAGCAACTGCGTGCCACATGGTTCTCTGCCTGCGACTTTGAGTACCATCGGAAGTAGTTATTCATTTAGGTTATCATTAAATAGTTTGGCCATGACGCCATGAATGGGACGGCACTGATATGTGAATATTGGTGCCGTTTTCTGGTCATTTTTTCTTCTGTTATCATCATTTATGGCGATTTTTACATTATTTTACTATATTTTCACTTGTCATTTTACTATTTTTCTTTATATTTGCGGCAGTTTTGGGATGAAAAGTCCCTAACTGTAGTGAAATAGAATAATCATTTGTTCAACAATTTAAATTAGAAACGAAATGAAAAAGTTGTTTTTTATCGCATCGCTCATGATGCTTTCGCTGAGCACTTTCGCACAGCACGCACCCGGAACCGTATCCATTCAGCCGAAGGTTGGCCTGAACATTGCTAACCTGACCAGCCTTGATAACGCTGATCCTCGTCTGGGTCTGGCTGTAGGTGCCGAACTCGAGTATCAGGTGACAGACATGGTAAGCATCGCTGCTGGTGCTCTCTACTCCATGCAGGGTTGCAAAGGTGAAGGTAGTGGTAGTGTTTTCGGTGTAAATGTCAGCGCAAAGGAAACCTACAAACTTGATTATCTGAACATCCCCATCGTTGCCAACGTGTACATTACTCCTGGTCTGGCTGTGAAGCTGGGTCTGCAGCCCGGTTTCAACCTTTCAGCAAAATGGAAGGGCGAGGGTTCTGTAGCAGGCTATAGCGGCAAGAGCGAAGGCGACATCGATGGCGTTGAGTCGTTCGACCTCTCACTGCCCATCGGTCTGTCTTACGAGTTCCAGAACTTCGTCATCGACGGCCGTTACAACTTTGGTCTGACGAAGACTTTCAAGGATGCAGATCCTAAGCAGAGCGTCTTCCAGATCACACTTGGCTACAAGTTCGCTCTCTAATCGTAATCAGCGAAAAGACATCGTCACAGACGATAGAAATCATTATAGGTTCGCCCGACAAAGTGTTCGGGCGAACTTTTTTTATGTGTCGTATAGGGTGCGTTGACAGCCTCCATTTAGTCTTCTTAAACTACGAAATATTCGTATTTTATGCTATTTCAATAAGTTTATTCACTCGTTTTAGATTCTTTAACGTTAAATATTTGCATCATCTACGAAAGTTTCGTAGATTTGCGGCGCAAACATTTAATGAATAAAGACAATGGATAAACTGACCAAACAAGAAGAAGAGGTGATGCAACAGATATGGCAACTGGGCGAATGCACGGTGAAAGAGGTGCTTAATCGCCTGCCTGAGCCGCAGCCACCCTATACAACCGTGGCTTCAGTGGTACAGAATCTGAAGCGCAAACAATACGTTAAACAGCGACAACAGGGTAAGACTTACGTCTATGAGCCCTGTGTTGACGAAGAAGACTACAAGCGTGGTTTCATGACGGGCTTTGTTCGCGACTACTTTCGCGGTTCGTTTCGCGACATGGTGTCGTTTTTTGCCCGCGAGGAGAAACTTTCGGCTGAAGACCTGCAGGACATCATCCGTGAGATAGAACAGCAATAGCCATCTCCTCTCGTTAAATCCTAAATCCTAAATCGTAAATCTGTAAATCGTAAATTCGCAAATCATCATGATCTATCTGCTAAAGGTTAATCTTGTGCTGACCGTATTCTACGGTTTCTATCGCCTCCTGTTCACGGGCGACACCTTCTTCGGGTGGCGTCGTGGCACATTGTTGTTGGTGATGATAGCCTCCGTGTTGCTGCCTGCCATCGACATCAGCTGGTGGGTGGCAAGTCATGAATCGACGGCTAACCTTGCCGAGGTCTATCGCGAGGTGATGTTGCCAACAGTCATCGTGGATGGTTCTGGAAGTCGCTTCCCCTGGCTTCGCTTGTTTACCTTTTTATATATTGCGGGCATCACTCTATTCACGACACGCCTACTGTGGCAGCTGATAACAATCATAAGAATGGGGTGGGGAGGTGGTTCCGTCATCCAACTGCACGGTAGCACTTGCCCCTTCTCGTTCTTTCGCTGGATATTCATCAATCCCAATGCACAGTCGAAAGAGCAACTTGAAGAGATCATGCTCCACGAGACGGCCCACGTGCGGCAGTGGCACTCGATTGATGTGGTGTTCATGGAGTTGCTCGCCATACTCTGTTGGATGAATCCCTTCGCGTGGCTCATGCGGAGAGAGGTACGTCTGAACTTGGAATATCTGGCCGATGAACGCGTCGTGGCAGCGGGTTCGGAACGCAAAGCCTATCAGTACCACCTGCTGGGTCTGGCCTATGGAAAGAATGTAGCTACAGTGTGTAATAATTTCAATGTCTTACCTTTAAAACTTAGAATTCGTATGATGAACAAGAAACGTACAAATAACTGGCTGCGGTCGAAGTACCTGCTGATGGTGCCAGTGATAGGAGTGGCCCTCGTGGCCTGCAACCTTGACAAGAAAACTGCTGAACCCGCTACGGCTGAGGAACAAGCGTTAGGCGATAGTGCGGCAGAAAAGCCCTTGATGGTAGGTGTCACCGTTGACGGCACACCCGCACAGGACGAAGTGCAGGCAGAAGAATCTGTTGTGCAAGGAAAGGTGTTCGACGTAGTGGAACAAATGCCAGAGTTTCCCGGTGGCCAGCAGGAACTGATGAACTTCCTCATGAAAAATATGAAATATCCGAAGGAGGCAACGGACAAAGGCACACAGGGTCGTGTGATTGTGCAGTTCGTAGTTGACAAGGATGGTTCGGTGGTTGAGCCGAAGGTGGTGAAGAGCGTGAGTCCCGAACTCGACCAAGAAGCGCTGCGCGTGATAAAGATGATGCCGAAGTGGCAGCCGGGCAAGCAGAATGGCGAGATTGTGCGCGTGAAGTATGTCGTTCCCGTGTCGTTCAGGTTGCAGTAGGAGCCTACCCCCAACCCCTCCCTAAGGGAGGGGGATAGTTCCCAAAAGGACATGATGATGATTAGGAACTATTTATTCTCTCTCTTGATAGCGCTTGTCGTCAGTTCCCAAGGATGGGCTGGCGACAAGCTAACTTTCGACTCGCTATTGGTGGCGAAGGGCGACAGCCTTATGGCGCAGTACGACTACTATCATGCCCTGTTGTGTTACGTTCAGGTGGCCGATGTCGATGCTGAAGTCAAGCGAAAGCTTGCCAAATGCTACTTTCTGCGGGCCGACTACCGGCGATGTGCCGTGCTGCTGGAGCAATTGCCCGATAGTATGCTTGACCATGATGCATTGCGACAGTTGTTCTACAGCTACAAAGCACTCGACGACAAGACCACAAAGCAACGGCAATGGGGTGAACGGCTACTGCAACGCTATCCGATGGACTCAGAGGTGGTGGCCGACATGGCACTTGCCTGCAACCTAAACGATGTTCCGGAGGATGCATTGAGGTTGACGCAATGTTATGAGGATGTGGATGCGACGAATATTTTAGTGAAACGGCAGAAGGCCGACGCACAGTTTTTCCTGAAGCAGTACCCAGAAGCGACGGCAACCTATGAGCAACTGATAGCACTAGGCGACTCGACGTTTAACGTCCACTACTCCTTAGGCATGTGCTACGAGCAGTTAGCGAACCTCGATTCGACATTGTTGGCGAAGGCCATCGACCACTATGGAAAGGCCGTGGCACTCAACGATTCAGCGAAGGCATGGCCACTCTACCATCTAGGTGCAGCTTTGGTCAAGGCACAACGCAATAGCGAGGGCATCCACGTTCTGCTTATGGCCCTTCAGCGCATGCAGCCCGACGATGCGGCCATGTTCAATTTGCACTCGGCATTGGCCGACGGCTACTATCAGAACGGTGAATACTACTCGGCTATTTGGGATTGGAAGAACTGTTTGAAGTACAACAACCGCTCGATGGCATCGCTTTACAACATCGCGCAGACCTATGAACTGATTGAAGACGACGGGGTAAAGGCCGAACAAGCCTACATCGAGTTTCTTCTGGTGGCAGAGTCTGCTGACCGTACAACGCCTGCACTGGAAGAATGGAAACGACATGCCGAAGCCTTCGGCCACGTTCATGAGCGTATGGAGCAGAAACGTGCCGAATACGGAAGAATCATGCACAAACTAAAAGAAATGGGAAATAAATAGGACCTTATTCTGTCATCTTGCAAACCACCGTTTTCTCCTTGCCGTCCTTGTCGCGCAGGCGGAAGCGGTGGTTTTCGCCTTTGGCAAAGTTGTACTTCAGGAAAGCATCAAACGACGGGATGGGGCGTTGGTCTATCTGCAGGATGACGTCGCCCTGCCGCATACCAGCCTTGTATTGTTCGCTTTGGTCAAAGATCAGGCCTACAGAAGCCTGCCCGCGAAACGGTACAAAAGCCACGCTGAACTGTTTGTTGCCAACGGAAATGGTGTTAGTACCCGTCAAAAGAGAGTCGTGGGGAAGCAGTGTAATGGTTTCCTTCCACGGATTGATGATCACGCTGCCATAGTTTAACAGCGGTGCACCCATTTTCGAGGCGCCTTCCGTGGTGATAGCACGAACATCGGTCAGCGCCAAGTCGCCCCACTTCAGTCTGTCCAAATGCAGAAAAGCCACCTCGGCATGCTGTTCGGCACCGAAACCGCCTATGGACATTTGTCCTTCTGCCCTTCCTTCAATTTGTCGGTCAATACCAGCTCCTAGTTGTTTGTTGAGCCTTGCCAGGTCGTCAGCCTTATGTTGTTCCAGACTTTCGCGGTTCATGGTGTAGAGTTGGTTGAATCCCGTGTCGAACAGTACCTCATCGGTGTGGCGTACAAAGGGACTCACGTATAGGTAGGGCACAAACCACTTAAGTCGGTACTTCACCCAATGGCCTTTTCTCTCCTCCTCGCGGAACATTTTGCGTTGGTCGGTCAGCACAAGCATCCCTCGCTCTGTGTCGATCTTTCCACTGATGCCTCGGTTGAAGAGATCGAAGCCGATGATCGCATCAAACTTTTTGCTGATGGCCTGCCGGGGCATTATCGATGCCACATAGCCGCTGATAGTAAGGCTTCCTAGTCGGAAGGGTGGCAGCTGTACAACGCCAACCGTGTCGCTATGGTTATTGGCATCGTGCGAGACTATGTTACCCAGCATCTGCAGTCCGCTGATATTGTTGCCCTGGTACACCATGCCCTGGCTTGATCCTGTGTCTAAACAAAAGCGAAAGGTACGCGAACCCATGACGACGCGCAGGAAGAGTTGACCATCCTCCACCTCCAAAGGGATGGTGTCGCAGAAGTTCTTGGCCTTTTTCAGGGTGCCATCAGCCTGTGTTGCCCACAATCCAAAGTCTGGATCGTAGCGCTCAAGCTGTGCCGACACGCCTATAGGCATCCACCATAAAGCGACAAACAACAGCCATTCTCTCCACATTCTTCTTCCTTTGCTGCTCATCTATTGCTTTTACTTCGTCATCATGTTTCCGCCTTCTTCCGTCAGAACACCCTTATCTATCAGCATAGCGATGGCCAGTTCGATGGCGGCATCAATCTTTGGTGTACGGCGTGGATAGCCCATCATCTTCGAAGCCTGACGTTTAAGGTCGTCAAGAGGGATGGCCACCTGCTGTTCGACGGCAAAGCGGACGATTTCTTCAATGTCCTCTCGCTTCATTTTATCGATGGGCTTCGATCCTTCTGCTTCAATTTTCTTCAATATGGCTGGCTTCTCCAGGGCTTTTGGCTTCACTATCTCGTCGGCATTCACCGCAAAAGGTAATGGCGATGCGGCAGCACTTGCCTTCGGAGTAGCTGTCTTGGCCGTCTCTTTGCTCTTTTCTTCCTTTGAGACGGGTTTCTCGGTAAGGCATTTCTTAATGCGATCCATTACGGCCTCCTTGTTCATCAGCCAGTCAACGGTCCACAAGCGCATGAGTTTCCACCCCAATCCTTCCAGTACACCTGGCTGACAGATCTCGCGATCGCGTTCGGTCTTCGTCTCATAGTAACGTGTGCCGTCGCAAATGATGCCCAACATGTAGCGGCCTTGGTCATTAGGATCGAGCACAGCCAGGTCGATTTTGAACTCCGAGCGGCCCACCTGCGTGTCCACCTCGTAGCCGAGAGTTCTGATTTCGCGTGCTACAGACTCAATGATATCGGTGTCTTCGGTGTTCTTCTTTACTTGTTCAGCCGTAGCAGCCATACGTCCGTTGCGGGCAAACTCAAGGAAATGCTTCAGTCCTGCTACGCCCAACGCACTCGAACGGCGCAGGTCGATCTGCTCAGGTGTCAGCGTTGAGAATACCATCATCTCGCAACGAGCGCGACTCACGGCCACATTCAGTCGGCGTTCACCGCCTTGGTTGTTCAGCGGTCCGAAGTTCATCGACACCTTACCCGTCTTATCGGGACCATAGCCAACGGAGAAGAGGATCACGTCACGCTCATCGCCCTGTACGTTCTCCAGATTCTTGATGAAGATGGGCTCTTCAGCATCGTAGGCCTTGCGCTCCAAATCGGCATGTTTGGCAAGGGCATCAGTCAGCAGGTCTTCAATTAGATTCTGCTGTACCTTGCTGAATGACACGATGCCAATGCTCTTCTTCGAAAGTTCATCGTCAGACAGGCGTCTGACCACTTCCTTCACAATAGCTTCAGCCTCGGCACGGTTCGAACGCGTCTTACCAAAGTCGTAAACACCATTGACAGGAACAAGCGTTACCTTCGACACGCGGTCATCGACCGACGGGAAGGTGTATAGTTTGCTCTCGTAGTATTGTGAATTGGAGAAAGCGATGAGGCTTTCATGGCGCGAGCGGTAGTGCCAGGTCAGGTAGCGGGCAGGCAGCGACAGCGTGATGCAGTCGTCAAGGATGCTTTCCATGTCATCGATGTCGGCTTCGTCCTCGTCGACAGCATTGGTAGCGAAGAAACTGGTCGGTGGCATCTGCTTCGGGTCGCCCACGCAGATCAGCGCCTTACCTCGGGCAATGGCTCCCACGGCCTCTGATGTCGGCATCTGCGAGGCTTCGTCGAAGCAAACGATGTCGAACGGTGGCTGATCGAGGTCGAGGAACTGAGCCACGGAGATGGGACTCATCAGCATGACAGGACATAGGCGCGGCAACAGCGTCGGTATCTGATCCATGATGTGTCGTATGGTGGCGCCGCGACCGTTTGAAGCTATGTAGCGCTTCAGGATGCCCAACTCAGATGCGGCACTTGGCTCAATAGTCTGTGCTGGTACGTTGGCGGCCAGCTTGCAGTAGAGCATCTTCTTTGTCAGCTCCTGGAACTGCTTCGCCATGGTGCGGTATTTGGCAATGGCATCTTCGAAGAGCAAACCGTTGAACATCTGCAGTTGTGGGTCAGAGTCTACAATCTGCAAGGCCATATAGCGATAGGCTCCCTTCAGCATAGCCTGTGCTGCCTCATGGCCTGTAGTGCGGGCATGGCTGACATGGCTGACAACTTTCTCCAATCGTGCCTCTTCAAGTTCACGCTTACGGATACACCACTGTGCCCAATCGCGACTGCGACCAATGTTCTGTTGCCATTGTGGCAACAGTCTGCGCAGCGAGTCGAAGTTCTCGTCGTCGAAGGAGCAGGTGTTTTTCAACTCGTCAATCATGCTCACTAATTGCTGGCAAGCCTGAACCTCGTCCTGAGGCAATGCCGGCAGTGCCGACAAACCGCCTTCCTGTAGTTGCTGTCGCAGCCCATCGAGTTGCGTGAACAGCGTTTCCAGGTCGCTTTCTCCTATGGAGGGGCTCAGTGCTCGCAGTCCTTTCATGAACGATTTCTTGGCAAAGAACTTGGGCAGGAACCACTTCTGGGCCACTTCTGTCCAACGAGTACGCAGTTGAACGGGATCTTGTGTGAGCATGTTTTCGCCGAACTGGCTGACGACAGCCTGTCGCTTGCCGATGAGTTGGGCAGCCCAGCGCGCTCCGTTCAGCGAGTGAGGTTGCTTGAACGATGCCGTGGCGTTCAGATGATTGATCAAAGCATCGGACTTCTCCAGCAGTTGCTCTATCTGTTGCAGACGTTCGCTGATGGTTCCCTGTGCCTGTTGCGACGGGTCATAGACCGAAAGTCCCTGCAAGGGATGCTCCGATGGCAGTCCTGTGATAGCAAATACCGTGTCAAGGGACTCAACCTTTTCGGCAGCCTCACGCAGTCGGGCGTCAGTAAGCCCGTTCATAAAGGCGCTGGCGGGCTGTATCTCTTCGCCACCGATTGACTCGAAGCGGGCAATGCAGTCGTAGAGCGACAGTCCCGATGCTTGTTTCTTATGCAGCAGGTCAATGTAGGTTGACAGTTGCTTGCGTTGTTCGAACAAATCTTTCGAGGCCTGTTCGTATTCAGCAGGATCCTTAATGCGAGTCAGTTCCAAAGTGGTTTGCAACTGGCGCAGCAGGTGGCTCTTCGTGACCTTGTTTGAATGTAGTTCCAGGCAGAACGGGTCCAGTCCCACCTTTTTCAGTCGCTTCTGCACCACCTCCAGGGCTGCCATTTTCTCTGCCACGAACAATACGCGCCGTCCATGGTAGAGGGCATTGGCAATCATATTGGTGATGGTCTGGCTCTTGCCTGTTCCCGGAGGACCATAGAGGATGAAGCTACGGCCTTCGCCCGACTCCACGACTGCCTCCATCTGCGACGAGTCTACGTCGACAGGCATGGCAAACTCGCGCGGTTCCTTAGTCTTGTCAATAACGCTGATGTCATTATCTCCATCTCCCTTCTTCTGGTTATCTCCCTCACCTCCATCCGTGTGGCCTTGGGCAGGACTTTGAGCGGGGCTTTTGGTTGTACCCAGCAGACTCTGTATGACAGCCGACCGCTTCATCTTCTCGGCATTGTTGTGAATGTCGTTCCACATCACGAACTTATTGAACGAGAACAATCCGAGCATACACTCCTCCACAATGTCCCAACGGGCGTGGCTGGCCAACTGGGCACGCACGGTGGCAAGGATGGCACGCACGTCGTAGCCATGTTCGTCTTCAGGCAGCGGCTGCAGGCCTTTTAAGTTGATGTCGTGCTGTTGTTTCAGCATCTCCACGAGTGTCGTGTTGATGGTCATATCTTCGTCGCGACGACGAATGACGTAGTTGTTGCCGCTCTTACGCACCAGGTCGACGGGCATCAGCAGCAGAGGAGCATAGCGTGGGCGGACGCTCTTCTCCGTCTCATACCATCGCATCAGGCCAAATACCAGGTAAAGGGTTGACGCACCGTTCTCTTCAAGGGCTGTGCGCGACTCGCGGAACAGTGCCTTTTGTGTGGTAAGCAGTTCCTCTGCCGAGAGATAGCTGTTCAGGGTGTTGTGCTTTAGGTCTTCTACGACCAGTTTCTCTATTTTGTCTTTGTGAAGACGCGAGTCGTAGATGCCATATTCGTCGGGCTTTACCCTGGTCGTTAGGCTCGTCATGGAAAAATCTTCGTGGTCTTGCAGGAGGTCTTCAACCGTCTCAATCTCGAACGAGGCAAAGGGAATAATGCGCCGTCCTGTACGTAGGTTCAGCAAGTTGTTGCGCAACGAGAAGTCGAGCAGCTTGCGTTCCCAGATTTGTTGACGCGAGCGTTCGCCCTTCTTGCTCAGGTCGAGGGTCAGTTCTTGAACTTCTTTCACATCCTTTGTCGCGTTTGTACGGTCCAAACCGTCGTTCTGCCACACCCCATTGACTTTCACGGGCAATGGGCGGATGCCTTCCATGCGACAGCGGTGAACATCACAAAACATCACAAACTTCGACTGATCCTCCACCAGGTGCTTCTCGCCCAGTTCCACGGCCTTCTCGAAGCTGATAGCATCGGAGCTGGCCAGGGCGGTCGACTCAATGAGCACGGCTTGGCTAATGCCGTTGGCAGTAATCTTGGAGAGAAACGAGAGGTCGTCGCTCACGCTGTGCAGACAATAGCTGTCCACCAGCCAGCAACCCACATACATGTGACCTTGCTGAATGACCAGCAACGGATGCAGACCACAGGCTTCCAAAGCCGATGCCATAAGTAGTGAAAGGTCCATGCATGTGCCGAGCTTTTCGCTGAGTACACGGTCAGCAAGACGTATGCGCTGGCCAGTCTTCTCAAACGATGCTGGCGGTGCCGAATAGACGAGTCCCTCGCTGCGCAAGGCTTCGTAGATGGCGGCCACCTGCTGGCGTGCACGTGTGGGATCCTGTGTCTGGTATTCGTCAAGGGCCGACGAACCGGTGAGTTTCTCCATGTACTTGGCGGCTGAAATCTTTACCCGCGACAGCTCAGGGGTGTTAGGCATGACGAATGCAGCCACGATTTCAGGCATCACGTTGACGCCAGGCCACTCGTCGAAAGCCAAAAGGCGGAGAGGAAAAGAGGTATTGGGTGTTGGGAGTTGGGTATTAGGTGTCAGAGGTTGGGTGTTGGAAACGCCTGGTTGCCCACTCACCATTCTTAATTCAACGTTAAATGTCGTCTCAACACTCTCGGTAAGCTCGCGCAACTTGTCGCGGTCGGGCACCACGTCGAGGTTCGTCAGACGCACAGCCTCGCCGGCAGGGATTCGCTCCACCACTTGCTCTTGTGCGGCCACCAGTTCACCGCTGATACGTACTGTCACAGTCGTCCAGTCCTCAACAGTCGGGTTGGTCACCTCTATATACTCAACGCAACGGCGGCCATTTGTCGTCATTGCATAGTTCAGACAAGGCAGATACTCCACCTTGATCATATTCTTTTTGTCGTTCATGTTGTTAGCGTTTGTTTCAGCTGCGAAATTAAACATAATTATCCAAAGTTCAAAGTCCAAAGTTCAAACTTTCGTTTGTTTAACCATTCTTAACGTACACACGTACCATAAACTTGCTCTCGCATCTTGAGAACCCATTAACGGATTTTACGGATGAATTAGAATTACCCCATTTCAGTCTTAACACTAACCCCTTTGCTGTCCGAATCATCCTATCAATCAGATGATAGCTGCGTTTTGTTGCCTCTGTCGCAAAGCTTCGAAATTTGGCGAGTAATGCCTTGAAGGTTGCATCTCATTGCTTTAGAGGTCAGAACCCATTGCTTTGTAGTTGACAGAGCTATGCTTTTATGGCTCTAAAGCATAGCTTTATACCCCTACAAAGCATAGCTTTATTTCGTACAAAGCAATCAGGCATAGCATAGAAAGCAATGCTTTGTCATGCCACAGTGAAACAGCAGATGCAGCGAAGAATTCTGACTCTAAATCAGAATAAGCGCGTATTATTAACTATATCAACTCATTTCTGTTCAGAAACCGCGTGTATCCACATGTAATAACCTTAGATGATCATATCTATTTCAAAAACTTGTTTTGCGGGAAGGTTTTTCTAAACCCCTATAAAAAAATAGTTAAAACTCGAAAAAAAGTAGTGCAATTATTGAATTATTCAGTTTTTTTTCTTAATTTTGTACTACGATAATTTCGAAACAAACCATAAAGATGAACGATTTTAGAAAATATGCTACAAAACACCTCGGTCTGAATGGGCTGATGGTCGACGATGTAATGAATGCTCAGGCACAGTACATGAATCCCTATATTCTGGAGGAGCGCCAACTGAATGTGACGCAGCTTGACGTGTTCTCGCGATTGATGATGGACCGTGTCATCTTCCTCGGCACAGAGGTTAACGACTACACGGCCAACGTGCTGCAGGCACAGCTGCTATACCTTGATGCCAACGACCCTGGCAAAGATATCAACGTCTACATCAATTCGCCGGGCGGAAGCGTCTATGCCGGACTGGGCATCTACGATACCATGCAGTTTATCTCGTCGGATGTGGCCACCATATGCACAGGTATGGCTGCCTCAATGGCTGCCGTGTTGCTAGTGGCAGGCAAGGAGGGCAAGCGTTCGGCACTGCCCCACAGCCGTGTGATGATTCATCAGCCATTGGGTGGCGTGCAAGGTCAGGCCAGTGACATTGAGATTGAAGCCCGCGAGATTCAGAAACTGAAGAAGGAGCTCTACACCATCATCGCCGAGCACTCGCACACCGATTATGATAAGGTGTGGGCCGATAGCGACCGTAACTACTGGATGACGGCCGAGGAGGCTCGCGAGTATGGAATGATTGACCAGGTGCTGAAGAAGAAATGAAGAAGACGTGTAACTTCTGTGGGCGCAGCGAAAAGGACGTCCGGTTGCTCATCACGGGACTGAGTGGATACATCTGTGAAAGCTGTGCCCAGCAGGCCTATGAGATTGTACAGGAATCGGGCGTGCTCGATGGCGCAGCCAAAAAGAAGCAAGGAAAGGAGAAATTCAGTCTTAAGAAGGTACCGAAGCCTCGTGAGATTAAGGAGTATCTGGACCAATACGTCATCGGACAAGACGAGGCCAAGCGCTATCTCTCGGTGGCGGTCTACAACCACTACAAACGTCTGCAGCAACCTACCGACGACGATGTGGAGATAGAGAAGTCAAACATCATCATGGCAGGTTCTACGGGAACGGGTAAGACGCTCATGGCTCGCACCATTGCCAAATTGCTTGACGTACCTTTCACCATTGTCGATGCAACGGTGTTCACTGAGGCCGGCTACGTAGGCGAAGACGTGGAAAGCATCCTCTCGCGACTGCTGCAGGTGGCCGACTACGACCTTGAAGCTGCTGAGCGCGGCATCGTCTTCATTGACGAGATTGACAAGATAGCCCGCAAGAGCGACAATCCCAGCATTACCCGCGACGTCAGCGGCGAGGGTGTGCAACAGGGACTCTTGAAGTTGCTCGAGGGAACCATGGTGAACGTGCCGCCAAAGGGCGGCCGTAAGCATCCCGACCAGGACTATATACACGTGGACACACGCAATATCCTGTTTATCTGTGGCGGTGCCTTCGATGGCATCGAAAGCAAGATTGCCCAACGCATGAACACCCACGTGGTGGGGTTCAATGCCGTGCAGAACGTGAGCAAGATTGACAAGGACGACCTGATGCAGTACATCCTGCCTCAGGACTTGAAGTCGTTCGGACTGATTCCTGAAATCATCGGCCGTCTGCCTGTGCTCACCTATTTGAAGCCTCTTGACCGTGAGGCCCTGCGGCGCATCCTCGTCGAACCGAAGAACAGCATTATCAGACAGTACGAGAAGCTGTTTGCCATGGATGGCGTACAGCTGAAAGTGGGCGATGATGTGCTGGAGTATGTTGTCGATAAGGCTGTGGAGTACAAGCTCGGAGCCCGCGGACTGCGCTCCATCGTTGAGGCCATGATGATGGATGCCATGTTCGACATCCCCTCACGCCGCCTGAAGACGTTCGAGGTGACCCTCGAATACGCCAAGAAGCAACTCGAAAAGGCCCGCATCAATGCCTAAATCCTCTCTCTCAACCGCTGCATAGCAGCATCTCAACCGTTCAAAACAGCGCTATGCGCACTGAACCATTCTCAACTGCCCGTAGGGCGCATCTGAACAGCTGCTTTGCAGCCCCCTGACCCTAATAACCTATGGCAAAGAATCAAGAACTAACCGCGAAACTGAAGCACTACTTTGGCTTCGACAAGTTCAAAGGCGACCAGGAAGCCATCATCCGCAACCTGTTGGCAGGAAACGACGCATTCGTGCTCATGCCTACGGGCGGCGGTAAGTCGTTGTGCTACCAACTGCCCTCACTCATCATGGAAGGCACTGCGATTGTCATCTCACCCCTCATCGCATTGATGAAGAATCAGGTGGACGTCATCAATGGACTTAGCGAAGAGGAGGGTGTCGCTCATTACCTGAACTCTTCGCTCAACAAGGCAGCAATACAGCAGGTAATGGATGATGTGCGCAATGGGCGGACAAAATTGCTCTATGTGGCTCCCGAGTCGCTCAACAAAGATGAGAACGTGGAGTTCCTGCGTGGCGTGAAGGTATCGTTCTATGCTATCGACGAAGCTCATTGTATCTCTGAATGGGGACACGATTTCCGGCCGGAGTACCGCAACATACGCCCGACTATCAACAAGATTGGCAATGCGCCAGTCATCGCTCTAACGGCAACGGCCACAGATAAGGTGCGTACCGACATCAAGAAGAGCCTTGGCATTGTCGATGCCATTGAATATAAGAGCTCGTTCAATCGTCCAAACCTCTACTATGAGGTACGCCAGAAGTCAAGCGACATCGACAAGCAGATCATTCGCTTCATCAAGCAGAATCCAGGCAAGAGCGGTATCGTCTATTGCCTGTCGCGCAAGAAGGTCGAGGAACTGGCTGAGGTGCTGAAGGCCAACGACATTAAGGCTGCTCCCTATCATGCAGGACTCGATTCGCAGACACGATCGGAAACTCAGGATGCCTTCCTCATGGAGCGCATTGATATCATCGTGGCTACCATCGCCTTTGGCATGGGTATCGACAAACCTGACGTTCGCTTTGTCATCCATTACGACATTCCGAAGAGTCTGGAAGGTTACTATCAGGAGACGGGACGTGCTGGTCGCGATGGCGGCGAGGGTATGTGCATCGCTTTCTATGCCTATAAGGATCTGCAGAAACTGGAGAAATTTATGGAGGGAAAGCCCGTGGCCGAACAGGACATCGGGCGACAGCTGTTGCAGGAAACGGCAGCCTACGCCGAGTCGAGCGTTTGCCGCCGTAAGATGCTACTCCACTATTTTGGCGAAGAGTACCCGCAAGATAACTGTGGAAACTGTGACAACTGTCTGCATCCCAAGGAGAAGCGTGAGGCCACCGCTGCCCTCATTGTCGTCCTACAGGCGGTGCTCGCCGTGAAGGAGAACTTCCGGCAAGACTACATCATCGACTTCGTGAAGGGACGCCCCACCGACGACATCACGTCGCATCGCCATGACCAACTGGAAGAGTTTGGCGCTGGAGAGGACGAAGATCCAAAGATTTGGAATCCCGTTATCCGGCAGGCACTCATCGCTGGTTACCTAAAGAAGGATGTTGAGAACTATGGATTGCTGAAAGTGACGGCAGCTGGTAAGCGTTTCCTGAAGAAACCGTCAACGTTCATGATTGTCGAAGACAAGGAGTTCAATGATGACGACCTCGACGATGGCAGCGAGGCTACTGGCACAGCCCTCGATCCCACGCTTTTTGCCATCCTCAAGGACTTGCGTAGGCAGATGGCCAAGAAACTTGATTTGCCCACCTACGTCATTTTCCAGGACATCTCGCTCGAGCAGATGGCTACGATGTACCCCATTACCCTACAGGAACTGCAGAACATTCAAGGCGTGGGAGCCGGTAAGGCAAAGCGTTACGGTCAGCCGTTCTGCGATGTCATCAAGGCACATTGCGAGGAGAACCAGATAGAGCGTCCAGAAGACATGCGCGTACGCACAGTGGCTAAGAAATCGATGCTGAAAGTGAAGATTATCCAGAGCATCGACCGTCAGGTGGCGCTCGACGATATTGCCAACGCACAGGGACTGGACTTCGACGAGTTGCTTACAGAGGTGGAAGCCATCGTCTACAGCGGAACACGTCTGAACATCGACTATTTCCTTGAAGAAGTGATGGACGATGATCATGTCGATGATATCTACGACTACTTCCGTGAGAGTGAGACCGATGACCTCGATGCGGCTCAAGACGACCTTGGCCCTGAGTATTCCGAAGACGAGATACGCCTCGTGCGCATTAAGTTCCTCTCCGAGATGGCTAATTGATATTGGTCTATTTGAGAAATACCTTGCCGTGTGACTGGAAAGCAGATGCCGACCACGTCACGCGGCAAGTTGCGTTTCTTTAGGGCTGACAGTAATTGCTGAATATCTTTGTGAAAATCGCCCCACATATATGTGGTCTTCGCGTTAAAACGTATTAAAGAAAATGGAAAACGGCTGAAAAGGTTTCGGTAATTGAAATAATATTGCTAATTTTGCACGCAATAAATAAGGATATACTCATTATGGCATCATTTGTTGCAGACAAAATTGTAATGGACGGTCTGACTTTCGACGACGTCCTGCTGATTCCCGCTTATTCAGAGGTACTGCCTAAGACAGTAGAGTTGAAAACCCGCTTCTCGAGAAACATCGAGTTGAACGTTCCCTTTGTGACGGCAGCCATGGATACCGTTACCGAGTCGGCCATGGCCATTGCCATTGCACGTGAGGGTGGCATCGGTGTGATTCATAAGAACATGTCGATAGAGGCCCAGGCCCGTGAGGTGGCCATCGTGAAGCGTGCCGAGAACGGTATGATCTATGACCCTGTGACCATCCGTCGCGGCCGAACTGTTGCCGATGCGTTGGCTCTGATGGCCGACTATCACATTGGCGGCATCCCTGTGGTGGACGACGAAGGTTGTCTGGTGGGCATTGTAACCAACCGCGACTTGCGTTTCGAGCGTCGGCTGGACAAGAAAATCGACGAGGTAATGACGAGTGAGAACCTCGTTACCACCCATCAGCAGACCGATCTGTCAGCTGCTGCGCAGATTCTGCAACAGAACAAGATTGAGAAGTTGCCCGTTGTCGATAAGAATGGTAAGTTGGTCGGTCTGATCACTTATAAGGATATCACCAAGGCAAAGGACAAACCCATGGCATGCAAGGATGACAAAGGTCGTCTGCGTGTAGCTGCAGGTGTAGGTGTCACTGCCGACACACTGCTGCGTGCCGAGGCATTGGTCAATGCAGGTGCCGATGCTATTGTCATTGATACTGCTCATGGCCATTCGGCTGGCGTCGTCGAGAAACTTCGCGAGGTAAAAGCTGCCTTCCCACAGGTTGACATCGTCGTGGGTAACGTGGCTACAGGCGATGCAGCCCGTATGCTGGTGGAGAATGGTGCCGACTGCGTGAAAGTGGGCATTGGTCCGGGTAGTATCTGCACGACACGTGTGGTGGCTGGTGTAGGCGTTCCTCAGCTCAGTGCTGTCTACGACGTATATAGTGCATTGAAAGGAACGGGCGTACCCCTAATTGCCGATGGCGGACTGCGCTACTCGGGCGACATTGTGAAGGCTCTTGCCGCTGGTGGCTCGTGCGTGATGATCGGCTCGCTGGTAGCTGGAACCGAAGAAAGTCCGGGCGACACAATCATCTTTAATGGTCGTAAGTTTAAGAGCTATCGTGGCATGGGCTCGCTTGAGGCAATGGAAGGTAAGCATGGCTCGAAGGATCGCTACTTCCAGGGCGACACCAAGGAAGCCAAGAAACTGGTTCCCGAAGGTATTGCCGGCCGCGTACCTTACAAAGGCACCGTTCAGGAAGTCATTTATCAGCTCATCGGCGGTCTGCGTTCGGGTATGGGCTACTGCGGAGCAAAGGATATAGAGAACCTGCACAATGCAAAGTTCGTGCGCATTACTAATGCCGGCGTCATGGAGAGCCACCCGCACGACATCACCATCACAAGCGAGGCACCTAACTACTCGCGCCCTGAATAAAACGAAGGAAACAAGAATACAAAATATGAAAACAAGACTTATGATGGCCACCATGCTCCTCATGGCAGCTGTGGCTAATGCACAGAGCAACAATGATCCGACGATTATGACTGTCAACGGTCAGCCTGTAAGCCGCTCGGAGTTTGAATACTCTTACAATAAGAACAATGCCGAAGGAGTGATCGACAAGAAGAATGTCGAAGAGTACCTCGACCTTTTTATCAATTATAAGCTGAAGGTGGAAGCCGCTAAGGATGCTCATCTAGACACTCTGACGTCGTTTAAGGAGGAGTTTTCTTCCTATCGCGACCAGCAGATTCGTCCGGCTTTCGTCGAGGATGCTGATGTGGAGGCTGAGGCACAGCGCATCTATGCAGAAACCCAGCATCGTATCGACTCGATGGGTGGCATGGTGAAGCCTTCTCACATCCTGCTTATGGTAGGACAGCGCGCCACCGAAGAGCAGCAGCAGGCCGCCAAGGTACGCATTGACTCCATCTATCAGGCGCTGAAGGCAGGTGCTGACTTCGCCGACATGGCACGTCGCTTGAGCGACGATAAGGCTTCAGCCCGCAATGGTGGAGAACTGCCTTGGATCACGAAGGGACAGACGCTGCCCGACTTCGAGAAGACTGTGTTTGCTTTGGAAGTGGGACAGATGAGTGAACCCGTGCTCACACAGGCTGGTTACCACATCATCAAACTGAATGAGAAGGGTGGTTTCTTCCCCTACGATTCAGTTCATGCTGATATTCTGCGCTTTATCGACCAGCGCAACATGCGCGATGGCATTGCCGTGCGTAAAGTTAAAGAATTGGCTGAGGCCGAGGGCGTTAGCAGTGAAGACGTTTTGGTTCGCAAAATGAACGAGATGACAGCGAAAGACAGCGAGTTGAAGTATCTCATCCAGGAATACCACGATGGCCTGCTGCTCTACGAGATCAGTAACAAACTTGTTTGGGACAAGGCTGCCAAAGATGAGGCTGGTCTGGCTAACTTCTTTAAGAAGAACAAGAAGAAGTATGCTTGGGAGGCTCCCCGTTTCAAGGGTATGGCTTACCACGTAAAGGATCAAGCTGACGTGAAGGCGGTGAAGAAAGCCGTGAAGGGACTGCCTTTCGACCAATGGGCCGAAAAGCTGCGCACAACGTTCAACAACGACTCAGTGCTACGCATCCGTGTGGAGAAAGGTATCTTCAAACAGGGTGATAATGCACTCGTCGATCGTGAGGTATTCAAAAAGGATACGACGGTGAAAACCATCGAGAAATTCCCCATCGATGCCGTATATGGTAAGAAACTGAAGGCTCCGCAGGAGTATCAGGACGTGCGTGGACAGGTTGTGGCCGACTATCAGGAACAGCTCGAGAAGGAGTGGGTGGCCGAACTGCGCAAACGTTATGCCGTGAAGGTGGATGAAGCCGTGCTGAAGACGGTGAATAAACATTGATTATCTTGACATGAAGAAAGAATCTTATATGAAGAGTTGTGTGGCAACGTTGGTGCTTCTCTCCGCAATGGGAGTTAGCGCTATGAGCGGCAGCGCAGGACAGATGACCGGCATGCCAGCTGTTGCCGATGACTCCGTTCCTGCGACGAAAAAGGCTCCGGTGATTCCTGAAACCAGTATTATCGATGAGGTGATATGGGTTGTGGGCGATGAACCTATTTTGAAGTCGGACGTAGAAGCCATGCGTATGCAGGCTGAGGCTGAAGGCACGCACTTCAAAGGTAATCCCGACTGTACAATACCTGAGCAGATGGCTGTGCAGAAACTGTTCTTGCATCAGGCTGCCATTGACTCCATCGAGGTGACAGAGTCGGAAGTACTACAGGGCATTGACGCTCAGTTGGAACGCTGGATAAAGCTTGTAGGTTCGCAGGAGAAACTTGAAGAGTATCAAGGTAAGAGCATAGCTCGCATACGTCTTGACATGCACGACGACTACAAGAACTCTTTGCTCGTCAGCGAGATGAAGAAGAAACTTGTAGCCGACGTCAGCGTAACTCCAGCCGACGTACGTAATTACTTCAAAGACCTGCCTGAGGACAGCATTCCCTTTGTGCCCACTGAGGTAGAGGTGGAAATTATCACCCAGCAACCACGTATCGCTATTGAGGAAATCAACCGCGTGAAGGATCAGTTGCGCAACTATACCGACCGCGTCAACAAAGGCGAGACTACCTTTGCAACTCTGGCGAGACTCTATTCCGAGGACGGCTCAGCCCGACAGGGTGGTGAGTTGGGCTACATGGGGCGTGCTGAACTGGATCCTGCATTCTCAAGTGTGGCCTTCAACCTGACGGATCCGAAAAAGGTATCGAAAATTGTAGAGTCGGAGTTTGGATTCCACATCATTCAGCTCATTGACAAGCGTGGTGACCGCGTGAACTGTCGCCATATTCTGCTGAAACCTCAGGTATCGCCCGAGGCCGTTGAACAGATCAAGGCGCGTCTCGACAGTATTGCCGATGATATTCGTGGTGGGAAGTTTACCTTTGAAGACGGTGCAACATATATTTCCGACGATAAGGAAACCAAGAACAACCATGGTGTGATGGCATTCTTTGACAGGAACAACCAAACGCTGACATCGCGCTTCCAGATGCGTGATCTCGCACCCGAGGTGGCGCGTGTCGTCGACACGATGAAGGTGGGTCAGGTGTCGCAGGCTTTCACCATGATCAATTCTAAGGGAAAGCTCGTTGGTGCCATCGTCAAACTGAAGAACCGTGTTGAAGCCCATAAGGCAACAATTAACGAGGACTATCAGGTGCTGAAGAACGTGGTGATGGACAGACGTCGTGAGGAAGTCATCAGCAATTGGGTGGCTGACAAGATCAAACACACGTATGTCAGAATGAACGATCGCTACAAAGATTGTGAATACGAATATCAAGGTTGGATAAAATGACCCCATTCGGCAAGCATAGCACATTACTGAACGGGCATAGAATCACGGTGATGGTTCTGTGCCTGTTTGTCCTATGTCTTGTCCATGCTGTCACGCCGGTAAAAAAGCGAAAGGCAAAGGACGAAAAGGTCTATCTGGAGCATGCTGACGAATTGCGTTATGACTTGTTCGGACCTAATCCGGAGGCACAAATCGCCAAGGGAAAGGTGCACTTTATCCATCAGGGTGCACACCTGTGGTGCGATAGCGCCTACTATTATGAGTCGTCGAACTCTGTAAAGGCATTCGGCCACGTGCGCTTCAAACAGGGCGACACCCTCTCGCTGACCTGTAATCAGGCTACTTACGATGGTGGTCAGGAGTTGATGGTGGCCAGTCGAGACGTGGTTTTGAAGCACAGAAGGCAGACACTCTTCACGGATAGCCTGACCTACGACCGACTCTACAAGACAGCCTTCTTCGTTGATGGTGGCAAACTGGTCGATGGCAAAGATAACTTGGTGTCTGACTGGGGTGAGTATAACACGGAAACGAGGCAAGCGGTGTTCTACTATGACGTGAAGCTCTACAACGGCAATCGTCTGGTGACCACCGATACGCTTTACTACGACACACCGACCTCGGTGGCTCATGTTGTGGGGCCCTCAAAGGTGACGCAGGATGGCAGTACCATTGACACGGAGAACGGTTTCTTCAACACAAAGACCAACCAAGCGCAAATGTACGGGCGTTCGACGGTGGTCGATAAGCAGAAGACCATCACGGGCGACAGCCTCTTCTACGATGAGAAGACTGGTAGCAGCGAAGGTTTTGGAAATGTGATCTACATCGATAGTGAAAACAAGAACGAACTGAACTGCGAGCACCTTATTTATAATGAGAAGGAGGGCACGGGTTTTGCCACTCAACGTGCATTGGTAAAGGACTTCTCGCAGAAGGATACGCTCTACATGCATGGCGACTCCATCAAAATCTATACGTTTAACATCGGAACGGACTCCGTTTACCGAAAAGTGCACTGCTTTGACCACGTGCGTGCCTATCGCAGCGATGTGCAGGCGGTGTGCGACTCGCTGGTATTCAATTCGCAGGATTCTTGCATGACCATGTATAAGGACCCCATCGTATGGAATATGGGGCGCCAGTTGCTGGGCGAAGAGATACGGGTTTACATGAACGACTCAACAGTTCGCATGGCACGCGTCATCGGGCAAGCCATGTCCATCGAAAAGGTGGAGGATCCCGACCGTTTCAACCAGATCTCATCGAAAGAGATGCAGGCATTCTTCAACGATGGCAACATCCAACTGGCAGTGGCTTCGGGCAATGTTCAGACGGTGTATTATCCCATTGACGACAAAGACTCAGTGGTGGTGCTGATGAACTATCTGGAGACTGACACGCTGAAAATGTTCTTCAAGCCAGGACGCAAACTCGACCACATCAAGACGACAAAGGGCACGGGAACATCTTATCCGCTTACACAGATACCGCCTTCGAAACGCTATCTTCCGCAGTATGCATGGTTCGAAGACCTCCGTCCAATTAGCAAGGATGACGTTTTCCTATGGCGTGGAAAGTCAAATGACAGCAAACTGAAGGTTGTTGAGCGGCACGAAGCTCCCGTACAGACGTTGGGGACGAAAACAAAGACCATGCCACAAACCACAGATGAGTCAACGTCAACGGCAGAGCCAACACCAGCAGACGAACAACAATTATAACCCTATCAGCCTATGAGCGATATCATCCAATTGCTTCCCGACTCCGTAGCCAACCAGATTGCGGCAGGCGAGGTGATCCAGCGTCCGGCAAGTGTCATCAAGGAACTTGTCGAGAACTCTGTGGATGCTGGCGCCACGGCTATCGATGTGCTGGTAGTGGATGCTGGACGGACTTCCATTCAGGTAATAGATAACGGTTGCGGTATGTCTGAGACTGATGCCAGACTGGCTTTTGAAAGGCATGCCACGTCGAAAATACGTGTAGCCGACGACTTGTTCTCGCTCCACACGATGGGTTTCCGCGGTGAGGCACTGCCTTCCATCGCCGCTGTATCTCAGGTGGAGTTGCGAACGAGGCTGAAAGGGGAGGAGATAGGTACGCTACTGTCGCTCTCCGGTTCGCGCTTTGTCAGTCAAGAGGCTTGCTCTTGTCCGGTGGGTAGTAATTTCCTCATCAGTAACTTGTTCTTTAATGTGCCAGCCAGGCGTAAGTTCCTGAAGTCGAACACAACCGAGTTGAATAATATCCTGACGGCATTTGAGCGCATCGCACTCGTCAATCCTTCGGTATCGTTCACGTTGCGCAGTAATGGGACAGAGTTGTTCAACCTGCGTTCCAGCAATCAGCGGCAACGTATCGTCGACATTTTTGGCAAGCGCTTGAACCAAGACTTGCTTCCTTTGGGTGTGGAAACGTCGATGTGCAACATCTCTGGTTTCGTCGGTAAACCCGAATCAGCTCGTAAAAAGGGCGCTCAACAGTGTTTCTTTGTGAATGGGCGCTACATGAAGCATCCGTATTTCCATAAGGCGGTCATTAGTGCCTTCGATCGACTCGTTCCAGTGGGCGAACAGGTGCCTTACTTCATCTATTTCCAAGTGCCTGCGGCCGATATCGATGTGAATATCCATCCCACAAAGACCGAAATCAAGTTCGAAAACGAACTGGCCATCTGGCAGATTCTCCAGGCAGCCGTCAAGGAGGCGGTGGGACTCTTTAGCGAGGTTCCTGCCATCGACTTCGATACGCAGGGTAAGCCAGACATTCCTGTCTTTGACCCGTCAACATCAGCATCGCCATCGGCACCGAAGGTGTCCTATAATCCGCAGTATAATCCATTCAACGCGCATGCACAGCAGCCGCGGCCAAAGATGACTGATGACTGGAAGAAACTCTACGATGACCTTTTGGTGCAACCGGCAAATCCTCAGCAAGAAATCTTCGAGACATCCCAGGCGTCGTCTTCACCTGTAAGCATCATCGCCGATAAGTCGCCTGTTCATTATCAGTATAAGGGGCAGTATATTATGACGGCTGTTAAGTCGGGATTGATGGTGATCGATCAGCATCGCGCGCACGTACGTATATTATATGAGGAGTACCTGAAACGCCAAAGTGCCAAACAATGGGCATCGCAGAAACTTCTCTTTCCAGAGATGGTTCAGTTCTCTACATCCGAGCTGTTGACGTTTACCTCCATTATGGAACAGATGACAGAGATGGGCTTCGAGATGACCGATCTGGGCAGTGGATGCTATGCCATCAATGCCATACCAGTAGGTCTTGATGGTCTTAGTCCCGTCAACTTGGTGAAGGATATGGTGGACGCTGCTCGTGAGAAGGGAACTGCCATAAAAGACGAAGTAGAACGCACCCTTGCGCTCAGCATGGCTCGCAATGCTGCCATCCCTCACGGGCAGGTTTTGGGCAACGAAGAGATGGAGAATATCGTCAATAGTCTCTTTGCATGCACTAATGTCAACTATACACCAGATGGTAAATCCATACTTGGAATACTCAAACAGGCAGATATTGAGCATCTTTTAGGGGGTTAGATATGTAGTTTTTGTGAAAAAACTTTAAATTAATCGCTTTTTTCGCGATAAACGTGAAATTTTCTTGAGAAAAAGTGCATGCATTAAAAAAATATTGTTAACTTTGCGCTCGAATAGGCTATTATAGCCATAGAAAAGTAAATATTTTTTAATTTATAAATTAATTATAGTTTTATGAAAAAGTTTTTGATGATTCTGGCTTTTGCCAGTGTTTCAATGGCCTCAATGGCACAGGAAGATCCTACGCTGAAGTATAGCGTAGCTACAAATTCATTCTGGAGCAACTGGTTCATCCAGGTTGGCGGTGAGTGGAGTGCTTGGTACTCATCTCAGGAGCATGGTGCAGACCTCGCTGTAAGTCCTATCAAGACTTTCCGCGCTACTCCTAATGCAGCTATCGCTATCGGTAAGTGGTTTACTCCTGGCATCGGTCTCCGCACAAAGGTGCAGGGTATCTGGGGACAGAGAGTTATGCAGGATGACGTACATCGCAACACCAAGTATTGGGTTGCTAACGAGCAGGTGCTCTTCAACCTGAGCAACCTCCTCTGCGGTTACAATGCAAAGCGCGTGTGGAACTTCATCCCCTTCATCGGTGGTGGTCTCGGCCGCAACATGGATGCTAACCTCTACGCTATGGACCTCAACGCTGGTATCCTGAATACCTTCCGTCTGAGCCGTAAGGTTGCTCTGAACCTTGAAGTTGGTTACAACCGTTTCGAGAGCGATATCGACGGTGTTGAGCGCGTTACACGTCCTCACCGTGGATGGGAATCACACGACAACAACATCTATGCTGAACTGGGTCTGACCTTCAACCTCGGTAAGGGCACTTGGGAGAAGACTCCCGATGTGGACGCTATCAAGGCTCTCATGCAGTCTCAGATCGATGCTCTCAACGCTCAGCTCAACGATGCTAATGCTGAGAACGCTCGCCTGAAGAACCTGCTTGCTAACCAGAAGCCCGTTGAGACTCCGAAGGCTGTTAAGGAATTCGTTGGTACTCCGGTATCTGTATTCTTCAACATCAACAAGACCAACATCGCTTCTCAGAAGGACCTCGTGAACGTTCAGGGTATCGCCAACTATGCTAAGGACAATGGTTGCAACCTGCTCGTTACCGGTTATGCTGATAGCGCTACGGGTACTCCCGACCACAACCAGTGGCTGTCTGAGGAGCGCGCCAAGACTGTTGCCAACGAACTGGTCAACATGGGTGTGAGCCGCGACAAGATCGAGACCGCTGCTAAGGGTGGTGTTGACGAGCTGTCTCCCATCTCGTTCAACCGTCGTGCTACTGTTCAGGTTAAGTAATCTGATTAGCTAACGATTAAGAATAAGGTGCTTCGAGTTTCTCGAGGCACCTTTTCTTTTGTAGGGATACCAGTTTGTTTGATCACTTTTTGGGGGGCAGGATGTCTGTTCTTTTGATCATGCCTCCACTCTATTGGGTGTAGAACAGCTTTTTCTTTCGAGTAAACCTTTAGTTGATAGATGGAAAGGGTAGTCTTCTTTTGTATCGCTGTAAAGGGTTTCTGTCATTAAGTTTGTCCTTTGTTGATTGCGTTTTACCCATGTTTTTTCGCTTCTCAGCGCAATTTTAGACACTAAAAGGAAAATAAATGCGAAAAAATTTGGTAGATACAAAGAAAAGTCGTACCTTTGCACTCGCTTTTGAAAAGCACGGGCGTTTAGCTCAGCTGGTTTAGAGCATCTGCCTTACAAGCAGAGGGTCGGCGGTTCGAATCCGTCAACGCCCACTTGGGGTGTTTCCCTGTGGTCCTTCGGGATTGCAGGGATTTTTTTGTTTATGTTTGAACCTTGCAGTTTGACCGGTATCTATTGGTAGAATTGCTCTCCTTCACGTTTGTTTTATTCCAATAATGAGCGCATCTGGTTGCTTTTGTGAGTTAAACAGAGTCCTTTCGTATGCCTATAGCTATGCCTTAGCAAGTTCAAAGCTATGACTTTGCAATGCTAAAGCTATGATTTCGAGTGGCCAAAGTAATGACTTGGCATGCTTAAAGCAATGACTTATTAAGGCTAAAGCAATGGCTTGTTAAGGCTAAAGCTATGCTTTGGAATGCGTGTAAGAATGGGTTATGTAGAAAAAATATAAAAAAACTTGCAGAAAAATTTGGTCGTTACAAAAAAAGTGTTTACCTTTGCAGTGTACTATTATAGTAGTACACGTAATTAGAGTTTAACAAATCACATTATTTACCCTATAATGACGCCAACAAAAAAGTTATGATTAAGATTGAAAACATCAGTTACAAGTACTCTGGATCGCCCTCTTCGGTGTTCGATGGCCTTTCGCTGTCGTTCGAAGAAGGCAAGATTTACGGGCTACTTGGTAAGAATGGAGTAGGTAAGTCAACGCTTCTCTACCTGCTCAGTGGATTGCTTTTGCCGGGCAAAGGGCGGATTGAGGTCGATGGCTTTGAGCCTTCTCGCCGCGAACCCTCATTGATGGAAAACGTGTTCTTCGTTCCCGATGAGTTTTTGCTGCCCAACATGTCGCTCGCGCGGTATGTTCGATTCTACGGAAAGTTCTATCCGCGCTTCAGCCAGGAAATCTTCGACTCCTGTCTGCAGGATTTCGAGTTGACCGACGTGAAAAAGATAGGTCAACTGTCGCTCGGACAGAAGAAACGCTTGCTCGTGAGCTTCGCATTGGCCACTCAATGCCGTGTATTGCTGATGGACGAACCCACCAATGGCCTCGACATTCCTGCAAAGAGCCTGTTCCGCCGATTGGTGGCGCGCCACATGGCAGAAGATCAGACCATTATTATCTCCACCCATCAGGTGCATGACGTCGATGCATTGCTCGACCACATTGTGATTATGGGAACCCATCCCCAGCCCGTCCGCAAGGAAGGTGAAACTGGTGCCCACGATGCTGACCACGTCCTCCTCAATGCTTCCATTGCAGACTTGCAGGAGCAGTATGCTTTCCAGTATCGCACGATGAACGAACCGTTTGACGATGCCCTCTACCTCGAACCCACGCCACAGGGCCGTGCTGTGATTGTGAAGAACACCACGGACGAAGAAACCACCGTCAACGTGGAACTCCTCTTCAATGCCGTGGTGAAAGGCAAACTAGCAAAGTAACAACGTAACTCCCTTAAATTCCAAACTTATGAATAAGAATTGTTTTAGCTTGCGCCGCTGTTGGTCGTTGTTGAAGGGCGACCTGCAAAGCAGCCGCCTCGATATATTGCTCCTCGTCGGTGCTATTTTCCTCGTCATCCTTGCCGTGGCTTTGTTCTCGGTGCTAACGCCCAGCATAACCTATTCCCAGATACCCGATTTGTCCATTAGTAGTGCCGAGATAGCTGCGCTCAGCGCCATGGGTAACATGGGTTTGGCGGTGAATGTGGCCGAAGTAGTCATTTTCAGCCGCGTGTTTGCCAATATGTCGACGCGTAGTGGCGAGATCAGCTACCTGATGTTGCCTGCCACAAATAGTGAAAAGTGGCTCAGTCGCGTGGTCTATGTGTTGTTAGTGGGCTTCGTACTCATTCTCTTTGTGTACTATCTTGCCGTGCTTTTCTGTGGTCTGCTGGGGTGGATGTTCAGCTTTGAGTCCCTGTCGCTTCTGCCGAAGATGGCCTTCGATAGTACCTACGTTGCCAACCTGTTCCATTTCCAAATTCCTAGGTTCGTTACGCTGGTCAACTCTACGACACAGTTCTTCATAGTGGCTGCTTTTGTGTTGGGTGGCACGTGGTTCCGCCGTCTGCCCTGGCTCTATACGGCCCTCATCCTACTTGGCACATTCTTCGTGGTGTGCATTACTGGCGCCTTTGGAATTGGCTATTACTTCTTGCATCATGCCGGAGGTAACCAAGAGTTTATTGATGCTGTCACTGCCCACAATATCAATGCGATGTTTGCCTGTCTCACACCCCTTTTCTACGTGTGTAGCGCCGTTCTGCTCGTGCTCGGCATCGTGATGCTTTGGCTTTCCTACCGTCTGTTCTGCCATCGGCAGTTGCAGTCGCAGCGCATCATCGTGTTAAAATCGTAAATTCGTAAATGGTAAATCTGCAGATCCCATGATTTTCACTAACGACAAAGCCATATACGTGCAGATGGCCGACCGCCTCTGCGATGAGATCCTTGCCGGGACCTACTGTGCAGACGACCGCATACCAAGCGTTCGCGAGTATGCCGTGATGCTCGAGGTGAATACCAACACAGCCGTGAAAACTTACGAGTTGTTGGCCCGCGAAGGAATCATCTACAACAAGCGAGGATTGGGCTATTATGTCCATCCTGATGCACGCCAACAGATACTGGAACGGCGTCGTGCTGAGTTTCGCAGTCAGTCGCTTCCAGAGTTGTTCCGCCAAATGCGCCTGCTCGACATCGACATAATTGAGATCGACAAAGAGTGGGAACAGAGTAAAAAGGAGACAAAGTAACTAAATAACAAGGTAACAAAGTAACAAAATAACTGCTTAACAAGGAAGCAGAGGGCCACGAGCTTGCTCGCTTTTGTAGTAAAGTGGCGAAAGAACTAAGGTGTTCTCGGGCCTTCGTGCAACTATTTGTCCCTTTTTCCCGTCTAAAAAACAGAAAAAACTGCCCGTTGAGTGTAGTTTTTCAGTAACTATCTGCGTCTAAAGAATAAAAAGAATGATGCCAACAAATAAAATTATAATGATGAAAAAGCAAGTTTTCTTACTTATGAGTGCCCTCTGGCTGTCTGGTTTGACAGCTACGGCACAGGTCAACATCGACTCTCTCGAAGCCGTTTACGATTCTTTGGAACTCAAAGGAGTCACCGTCACAGCCGCCAAACCAATGGTTAAGATGGAAGCCGATAAGATGACGTACGACGTTCAGGCCGATGCTGACGCCAATTCCTCGACGGTTCTCGACATGCTCCGTAAGGTTCCTATGGTCACAGTCGATGGTCAGGACAACATTACCGTCAACGGTTCGTCGGCCTTCAAGGTCTATGTTGACGGCAAACCCAACCCCATGATTTCGCAAAACCCCTCGCAGGTGTTCAAGATGATGCCTGCCGCAGCCGTGCAAAAGATAGAAGTCATCACCAATCCTGGTGCTCGCTACGATGCTGAAGGCGCCGTTGGCGTGCTCAACCTCATCCTTAACAAGCAGTCGGGTGGGGCAGCAGCCCAGTCGCTCGATGGTCTGACGGGCACACTCCGTGCCGGTGTGGGCACGAAAGGTGCCGGCGGTGGCGTGTATGTGTCGGCTCAACAGGGCAAACTCTCGCTGTCGGGCAACGTATTGTTCCAGTATCAACAGATGAAGGATACCAAGGTGAACATCGAACGCGAGTCGCTGACCGATGGAACCCTGATGAACTACGAGCAGTGTTCCACCCAGCGTGTGCCCTTCACCATGGGTAACTTCTCGCTGGGCTACGACCTCGACTCGCTCAACACGCTCTCCGCATCGGTAGGCCTGACGGCATTCCGCGCAAAAGTGTCCGACTCGCCGCTGGTAACCATGAGGAGTGCCACTGGCAACCCATTCTCCTACAGTTACGACATGACCACCCGTATGCGCAATACGTCGCTTACCGCCAGCGCCGACTGGCAGCACTTCTTCTCGGCCGACCGCCAGCACTCGTTCACGCTGTCCTACCTGCTGTCCTACGCACCGCAGAAGTTGTCAACCGAGCAACTCTACACCGACTTCCAACCCTTCGACTTCTACTCGGAGAACCTTCCGAAGTCGCTCGAGCAGACGTTGCAGTTCGACTATATGCGCCCCGTCGCCACAGGCCATACGCTTAGCCTTGGCGGAAAGTACATCATGCGCGACAATCGCTCATGGGCCGAGGATCGCAACGTGCCGCACGACGGTGGCATAACGCCGCAACCCAACTATGTGGAATACCGTCACGACAACGACATCGCTGCCGCCTATGCCGAGTATGCAGCTCAGATGGGCATCGTCGGTGCCAAGGCAGGTCTGCGCTACGAGCATACGTTCCAAAAAGTCAGCTATTTGCAGGGACAAGGCAGTGACTTCCGCCGCGACTACGGCAACTTTGTGCCGAGTATCTCGCTGAGTTTGTCGCCGAAACCCACGCAAAACATTGGCCTGACCTATAACATGCGACTCCAGCGACCAGGCATCAGCTATCTGAATCCCTACGTCGACCGCACCGCGCCCACGAGCATTTCCTATGGTAACTCCGATCTCGACGTTGAGAAGACGCACAACATAGGAGCCACCTTCAGCTCGTTCTCGCAGAAATTCATGCTGAACCTGGGCCTGCATCAGAGCTTCACGGGCAACCAGATTGCACAATACAGCTTCATGGCCGATGGTGTACTGAACAATACCTATGGTAATATTGCCCGCCAGCGCAACAGTTCGTTCACCGCCTTTGTCAACTGGCTTGCAGCCAAGAACACCCGCCTCATCCTCAATGCAGGTCTCAGCTATGTCGACCTACGTACTGTCGACGATACATCCACATTCCCCGCAGGCGACGGCTCCTTTGCCACCCAGAAAAACCACGGCTGGCAGGGCAATCTCATGGCCGGCCTCCAGCAGACGCTCCCCTGGCAGTTGCAGCTCAGCGCCAATGTCATCGCCAACTCCAAGACCTACACCCTGCAAGGCTGGTCGTCGGGCTTCGAGGCGTTCGTGGCCAGTCTGTCGAAGAGCCTGCTTTCCGATCGCCTGAACATATCGCTTTCAGCCATTACGGGCATCCATAGCGGTGGTTCCATCCACATCAAGTCCTACAGCGCAGGTCGTGACTTCTGCCATCGGCAGGACATCCGTGTGCCACTCTCGCAGTTGCAGCTCAACATCAGCTACACCTTCGGCAAGAAGGGCGTGCAGACCCGCGAGCATAAGAGCCGTATCGAGAACGACTTCCTTGAGAAAAAGTCCGATCAGGAGCAGATTTCCAACCCGCAAGGCATGTAGTTGCGCTTTAAGTAGTGATTCTGTTTCAAGAAGTTTGCAAAAGTTTTCTTTTAACAAATTACAACCAGTTTTTCTTGGTAGAATGGAGAAAACAACGTAATTTTGCAGCAATGTAACCCACCGATGGCCGTGTTGCCAATGTGGCGACACGGTCTTTCAGACAAGCACACAATAAATCATTATCACAATAAGTACAATTCAAACAAACGAAACCATGACATTAAGAAAATTTTTCGTGGCAGCTATGCTGCTTGTGGCTGGCATGGTGCAGGTAAGTGCACAGGACATGAACCTGCCGCAGGACAAGAATGTGCGTAAGGGCAAACTCGACAATGGCCTGACTTACTACATCCGCCACAACAACTATCCCGAGAAGGTGGCTAACTACTACATCGCCCAGAAGGTGGGATCGGTTCAGGAGAACGACGATCAGCGTGGTCTGGCTCACCTGCTGGAACACATGGCCTTCAACGGCACGGAGCACTTCAAGGACGACCTGCTGCGCGAGTATCTGCAGGCCATTGGCGTGGAGTATGGACGCAATCTGAATGCCTATACCTCCACCGACCAGACTGTTTACTTCTTCACTGATGTGCCCTGCACGCGACAGACGGCCGTTGACTCGTGCATGCTCATCCTGAAAGACTGGTCGAACGGCATCTCGCTCACCGAGGAAGCCATCAACGACGAGCGCGACATCGTGCACAACGAGTATCGTATGCGCATCATCGGTTTGCAGAAGATTCTCGAGACCGAGCTTCCGAATCTGTATCCTGGCTCGAAGTATGGCGAACGCTTCCCCATCGGACTGATGGAGGTCATTGACGGCTGTTCGCCCGAGACGCTTCGCGCCTACTATCGTAAGTGGTACCGTCCTGACAATCAGGCTATTATCGTCGTTGGCGACATCGATGTCGACTATATTGAGGGCAAGATCAAAGAGCTGTTCTCCGACATTAAGGTGCCTGCCGATGCCGCTAAGGTGGAGTTGGTGCCCGTGCCTGATAACGACGAGGGCATCTACATTGTCGGCAAGGACAAGGAGCAGCAGTTGAGCATCATCCTTGCTGCCATGAAACACGATGCTTTCCCCGACGAAATGAAGCAAGGCATGCAGTATTTCATCTTCGATTACATGCGCGATGTGTTTGGCAACATGATGAGCTCACGCTTTGCCGAGGAGGCTCAGAAGCCCGATTGCCCGTTCATGCAGGCCAATGCCGGCGTCGAACAGTATCTTGTGTCTCGTTCAAAGGATGCTCTGATGCTGCAGGTGGTGTCGAAGGAAGGCAAGGAAGTTGAAGGTCTGGCTGCCGCTATGCGTGAGTTGAAGCGTGCACATGACTTCGGTTTCACCGCTACTGAGTATGAGCGTGCCCGTTCGGAATACCTCAGCCAGCTGGAGAAGGCTTACAACAACCGCGAGAAGACTCCTTCCAACAGCTATTGCCAGGAGTATGTCAACAACTTCATCAATGCTGAGCCCATCGTGTCTATCGATGACGAGTATCAGATGATGCAGCAGATTGCCCCGATGATTCCTGTTGAGGCTGTCAGCGAACTGGCTAAGCAGCTCATCACGCTCAACGACTCCAACTTCGTGTGCCTCGCCGCTGTTCCAGAGAAGGATGGCAAGGAGTACTTCACACCTGCCGACATGAAGAAGGCAGTAGAGGCTGTGCGCCAGGAGACGCTTGAGGCTTATGTCGACAATGTGAAGCAGGAGCCGCTCATGGCTGAAGCTCCCAAGGCCGGCACCATCGAGAAGGAAGAGGTGAACAACGTGCTGGGCTTCAAGAAGCTTACCCTCTCCAATGGCGCAACGGTACTGATGAAGAAGACCGACTTCAACGCCGACGAGATTCTGTTCTCGGCTTCTGCTGTTGGTGGTAACTCCGTGCTGAAGAATCCTGAAAGCGGCGACGTCCAGCTGGGTAGCATGGTTCTCTCACAGAGTGCGCTGGGCTCGTTCATGACCACCGACCTGCAGAAGGCTCTTGCCGGTAAGCAGTGTGGCACGCAGTTCTCCATCAGCAACGACACTCACGGCCTTACAGGTACAACTACGCCTAAGGATTTGGAAACGTTCATGCAGCTCATCCACCTCGATTTCACGAAGGTAGGAAAGGACGAGAAGGCTGTTGGCAACCTTATCAACCTCGTAGCTACACAGTTGAAGAACATCAGCAAGAACAACGAAGCCGTGTTCGAGGACTCTGTCATGAGCACCGTCTATGGTAACAACCCGGTCTATCGCGTTCCGACTGCTGAAATGGTTGAAGCCATCAGCTACGACCGCGTGCTGGAGAACTGGAAGACGCTCTACGGCAATGCTGCTAACTTCACTTTCACCTTCGTCGGCAACTACGACGAAGATCAGCTGAAGCAGTACATCTGCCAATACATCGCTTCGCTGCCATCAACAGGTAAGAAGACGCTGAAGGCCAGTGACTTGCGCACCTTTGTGAAGGGCGACGTGAAGAACAACTACCTGAAGAAAATGGAGAACCCGCAGGCTCAGGCTCAGGAAATGTGGCGTTCCGACGAGGTGAAGTACACCCTTGAGAACGATGTTCTTACCGATGTCTCGACGCGTATCCTTGAGATGCTCTACAATCGCGAGATTCGCGAGAAGCTCTCTGCCGCTTATCATGCAGGTGCCGAGGGTAGTCTCGATGTCGAAGCTGGCCGTGCATTCGTCACCATCAGCGGCGTTGGCAAGCTCAATCCTGAGAAGGCTGCCGTTGCTCTGCCCGAGTTCATGAAGGGAATGAAGGCCACTGTTGCCGCTCCTAACCAGGAAGACCTGAACAAGGCTAAGCAAATCATGCTGAAGCAGGCCGACGTTGATGCCAAGACCAACGCCTACTGGCGTCGCATCATCAACCGTTACAACCGCTATGGCCTTGACTTCCACACCGACTACAAGAAGGTTGTCGAGAGCATGAACGCCCAGAAGGTCAGCCAGTTCCTCCAGAACGTCCTCCTGAAGAGTGGCAACCACGTCGAAGTGACCATGATGCCAGAGTAGTCGGTTTTGCCGAAACAGTCGGCAAAGCCGAAATTGAAAATTGAAAATGGACAATTGAAAATTGAATTGCTGAGTGTAGGGGCAGACCCCCGTGTCTGCCCGCCTCCGAGTGTTTAGTGTAGGGGCGGCCCTTTGTGTCTGCCCACTATAACAACCATCACTCTGCAAACAAAATAATAACGAGGTAGCAAGTCCGCAAGGAGTCTTGTTACCTCGTTTTTTTGCCCTTTCTCAGCACATTACTATAGTTAAAAGATCTCTTTACTGCAGTAACGCAATCACGTTATTGTGGTGAAGGAATAACGATAGTATAGTTCAGTTCCCCAACCCCATTGCTATTACCCCTCTAAAGCATATGTTCACACCCTATAGAGCATTGCTTTCGTCCCTCTAAAGCATTGAGTTACACCCTCCAAAGCATTGAGTTACGCCCTCTAAAGCATTGAGTTACGCCCTCAAAAGCATTGCTTTCGTCCCCTAAAAACATTGCTTTTTCAACGTAATCACTAAATTATTCTGGTGAGACCTTTCATTATTTCAATCCTTTTTAGTAACTTTGCAGCGTTGCACATATGTCCACTTATTGGCTGTGGGCTGTGATATTAAAGAAAGAAGTATTAGTGCTCGAATACGAGTTTGTCTGTTAATCATGTGTGATGATGACAGAATGATATCTTGTGAGCCTGGGATGGGCAACGATGCTGCCCCTACGTCTTTTCTATAATATACATGCATAAGTTAATACATGCATAGTCATTTTTTTATGTCTGTTGCAATCCTAATGCTACTAACAATCATTTATTAATAGTTTCAAATAATCAGTTTATGAAAAGGTTTTTTTTATTTTTAGGAATGTTAGCCTTGGGCTTACAAGCATCTTCTTATGAAAGATATACTGATGCGGAAGGTGTAGTGTGGCATTTTAACATTAATGGAACAGAGGCACAGATTATTGATGTTTATTATTATGGTGATAATTTGACTATACCTTCAATAGTCTATAAGGGTTCTGTAGGTTATACAGTAACAAAGGTAGGTTATAGCGGAAGTAGTAATTGGGGATTATTTCATGGTAAGTCAATCAAAACTGTATATTGGCCCTCGACAGTAAAAGAAATATATGCAAATACCTTTTATAATTGTAAGGAATTGAAAAAAATAGAAGGTATTGAAAATTGTACAAGTATTGGAGAAAATGCCTTTGCAAATTGTTATAGTCTGGAAACATTAACGTTCTCAGGAGAAACTGTTCCGACCTTGACTTCCTCAAATGCGATATCGCCAAATACGACCGTGATAGTGCCTGCAGAGTTATTGGAATCATTTAGAAATGCCGATGCATGGAAAGATGTTACCAACCAAATCATTGCAAACGGCGTACGGACAGACTATGATATTAGTGTTGTTGCCCAGGAAAATACATCGGATATTCATGCTAAGATAGGAGAACGTAATCTGGATAATGTGATGACCCTAAAAGTCTCTGGTTCCATAAATGGATATGATATCATGATTCTCCGCAACAAAATGCATAATCTTCACCATCTTGATCTTTCTGATGCTAATATCGTTGCGAACGATAACTATTATGAGTATTATGGGAGTAGCTGTATTGCTTTAGATAACACATTCGGATCAAACAGTTTTAGAGAAGTTTATAATCTTTATTCTGTAAAATTACCGAAAACTATTACAACTATTTATCCTTATGCTTTTTATGATTGCCGTTCCTTGACATCAGTACAATTATATGGCAACCTAAAATCGATATACAGTTCTGCTTTTTCTGGTATACGTATAAGTTCGATAGTCATTCCAGAAGGAGTGTCGTTGATAGATCAAAATGCATTCGTTGGTTGTCCTTTAGTAAATATTTCACTCCCTTCAACGTTGAAGAGGATTGGTGGAGGTGCATTTAGTGGGCATCATGCAAAAAATATAATCTTACCCCCCAATTTAAGTGTAATAGGTGGTTCTGCATTTCGCAGTGATTCTTTGGAGGAAATTCACATTCCAAGTATGGTTACATCGATTGGTGACGAAGCTTTTTCCGGTTCAAACCTTAAAGATGTCTGGACCTATACGTTGGTTCCGCAAAGCATTGGGCAAAATACGTTTAGTACATATACTTCAGCCACATTGCACGTTCAAAAAACAAGTTACAATAATTATTATTGGGACACTCAGTGGAGTCAGTTCTCATTGCTTACCGAGTTTGATGGTACCTACAGCCAGTGGCTCATTAATAACCAGGTTGACTATGTGATTGACGATAACACAGGAGTAATCAATACTGACAGTACAGCTACAGGTGAGGTTGAACCTGGTAGCGGTTTCATATCAGAGAATGAAAACGACGACCAAAATATGGACGGGATTGTTGTAGATGACGATGGCTCTTCATGTGGCTCTGTCATTGGCAATGGCCATCTGTGGTGCAACTGGCTGCAGTTCTTGATCAACATCATCAACAACAAGTGGTACTTCTTGAGTTTCCCATATCGTGTGCATTTGAGTGATATCATCTGTGATGGCGATTGGGTGATTCGTTGGTACGATGGTGCTTCACGTGCCTCCACTGGAGGAACGGGATGGAGGAATCTGCCTGCCGGCACAGAATGGTTGGAGCCTGGAGTAGGTTATATATTCCAATGCAACAAGTCGGGTAAATTGAATGTGAGGGTGCGTAAGGAGAACTTGAACATGAACCCTGACGACCAACATAACAACATGACAGCTCATCCGTCGGACAACAAGCAACACGCCAGCTGGAACTTCATGGGTAACCCCTTTACCAGCTATTTCGATATGGATTACACTGGCTACGAGTGTCCTATAACCTATTGGGATGGTTCGAAGTATGTGGCAGTACGTCCAGGTGACGACGACTATCATTTCCGTCCGTTCCAGGCATTCTTTGTTCAGAAACCCGACAACGTGAGCTATATGAACTTCCCGAAGAATAAGCGTGAAACCTACAACCAGTCAAAGAAAGCCTCACAAGCCAAGGCCATGCGGCGGGCTATGCGCGGTGTTAATCCCGATCGTCTGCTTATAGACTTGACACTTAGCAATGGAACCGAAACAGATAAGGCTCGTGTAGTGTTCAACGACAAGAAGCAGAATGTATATGAAATGGATTGCGATGCTTCGAAGTTCCTTTCGACGGGCGTTCCACAACTCTACACGGTGGATAACCAGAAAGTTCAATATGCCATTAATGAGCGTCCTAATGGTGGCGTACAAGTCGGTTATACTGCTAATGCAGCAGGCACTTATACCATCGAAGCCACTCGCATGGATAAACCAATGCTGTTGCAAGACAACAAACTTGGTATTACCTTCGACCTTTCAAATGGAGCCTATGAGTTTGAGTCGGCTGTTGGCACTTTCAACAATCGTTTCACTTTGGTTGAGAATGGTAACGCTACAGGTATAGCAGATGTACGTGCAAAGACGGGCGTAAGCGTGATGCCTACTCATGGCGGTCTTTGTATCAGTGGAGCGGAAGGAAAGAACATTTGCATCTATAATGCAGATGGTAAACTGATGAGTGAGAACAATAACGATGGCCTAGTGGCTTTGCAGCGTGGCACCTATGTGGTGAGCGTTGGTGGAATGAAAGCAAAAGTCGTTGTCAAGTAGCAATTCGCAAATCACAGTTGACAGTTGTTCTTATGACTAAGAGTCGTTATCAATATATCCTGACTTGGTTGTTCTTCCTTTTAACAGGAGGGACAGCCATGGCACAGGATGGCTTTGACCCGGTAAACCCTCCTGATCCTTTCTATTATGACACCTATAAGGTGACAGTAACCGCAAATAGCGGTAACTATACATCAGGAGAAGGAAGATACGAAGCTGGCACAATGATAACTATCCGTACGAGTGCCCGTAGCAGTGACTTCGTATTTATCTGCTGGAAGATGGATGGAGTGGTTTGTTCGGAAAGTGCTTCATTTACTTATATTGTAGAAGAGAAGGATGTTGTGTTTGAAGCCGTTTGGGAATATTCGCCTGAAAACCCATCCGATCCACAAATGACTAATCAGTTTCGGCTCTATCTGCAGAGTAATCGTGAAGGGGCCTGCTCGTTTAATCGCACAAGTGGAGATAAGGTTGAGGCTGGGGAGACAATTACTGTGGTGGCTTACCCTAACCAGTCATACGACTTCCAAGGATGGTACGAAGGTGGTGAGTTAATTTCCTCAAATGTGTCGTTCAACTATACAATGCCTGAGCATAATTCGACATTAGAAGCGCATTTCGTTTTCAATCCAGACACGCCAGGCGACCCAAGCGGTGGACAAGATGACATGGACAATCCTGACGCATTATTGGGAGATGTAAATCGCGATGGTTCAATTACTATTGCCGATGTGACGGCATTGGTGAACGTCATCCTTGGCAAGGATAATGCAGAGCCATACGTGTATAATCATAGGGTAGCTGATGTAAATGGAGATGGATCAACAACCATTGCTGACGTAACTGCACTTGTAAACATCATTTTGGGGAAGAACTAAGAGTGATGACTACGGGCAGAAACTTTTAAAAAAGAAAGTTTTTGCCCGCTTTGCTTTTCTCCTTTCAATATTATTACTATCTTTGCGCCATCAGAATGAAACAACGGAATGATGAAGCGTACAGTTGAAACGATAGTCCACAATGGGCGAGGCAGAAGGATGATGTTCATGCTTCTAGCTATGCTCCTTTGCTCTGCTGCAGCTTCGGCACAGGAGTTGCGGGACAGGAACTATAGGCTGATAGGGCGAATCGAGCGGGATGGCACCGTGCGCAATGAACAGTATATGATGATAGGACGCTTCCGCCCGGACGGTACTATCGTGGACAGAACCTACATGATGGTGGGAAAGATCGGGACGGATGGCGTGGTGAGAGACCGCAACTACATGATGATAGGAAAGGTGGAGGCCGATGGCACGGTGAAAGACCGAAACTATATGTTCATAGGGAAGGTGAAAAGCGATGGAACAGTGCTTGACCGCAGCTATATGCAAATCGGGCGGGCCAAGGATGTACCAGCCAGATGGGCTGCTATTTTCTTTTTCTTCGGGTTGTTCCGATGAATGAATAGAGGCTAAAGGGCGGCCAATCAGCGGTTTTTCAGCTAATTATTTGGTAGATTACGGCAAAAACATTATCTTTGCCACGCAAACTAATGACTTATAAAACGACAAAAAAGATGAAAAGAACATTGATGACGATTGCCGCCTGCGTGGTGGCAGCTGTAAGTATGAACGGCCAGTTGCTCTACAAGATTTCGGGCAACGGACTGGAGAAGCCTTCCTATATCATTGGTACTCACCACTTGGCCAATGTAGGCTTCGTTGAGAAGATTGCCGGCGTGAAGCAGGCTCTTACCGATGTCGATCAGGTCTATGGCGAACTGAAGTGGGACGCTATGACGAACACCGACTCGCTGAAGGTGCTGCAGGAAGCCATGATGCTGCCCGATGGCAAGACCTTGAAGCAGGTGCTGACGGCTGAGCAGTATAAGAAACTCGACAATTTCCTGAAGGCTAAGATGGGTGTTGGCCTGGCAAGCCCGCAGGTGGAGGCTCAGATGGGCAAGTTGTCGCCGATGGCTTTGGTGACACAGATCCAGGTGCTGATGTTCTTGATGAACCATATGGGTGAGTTCGATCCCTCCAGTACATTCGATCAGTACTTCCAGGCACAGGCTCAGAAGAACAATATGCCCTGTGGCGGTCTGGAAACGGTTGCATTCCAGTCGCAAGTGCTCTACAAAGGACAGCCGCTGGAGCGCCAGATTGAGCAGTTGATGTGCCTCATCGACAACGAGCAGTTCAACTCGCAGATGATGGAGGATATGACAAAAGCCTTCTATGCAGAAGATCTCGACGCCCTGAAGAAGGCTATGGACGCTAAACTTGGCACTTCTTGCGACTCAACGCCTGAGGAAGAGGCTGCACTCATCTATAATCGCAATGCCGATTGGCTGACGAAGATGCCTGCCATCATGAAGGCTGCTCCTACGTTCTTTGCTGTTGGCGCAGGCCATCTGCCTGGCGAAAAGGGCGTGCTGCAGCTGCTCAAGAACGCCGGCTACACGGTTGAAGGCGTAAAGTAGGAAAAAATACCCACCACCAACCCCTCCCAAAGGGAAGAGCCCACCACCAACCCCTCCCAAAGGGAAGAGCCCACCCCCAACCCCTCCCGAAGGGAAGGTAGCTTAAAAACTCTTTCAATTGAAAAGACTAATCAAGCTACCCTCCCTTCGGGAGAGGTTGGGGGTGGGTTCTAGATTGGGGGTGGGTTACTTATTATTTCTTGCAGAAGAAATCTTTCAGCTTCTGGAAGAAACCGCTCTTCTGAACGTCGTCGATGACCTTTCCGGCCACCTCAGCAGCGTCCTTAGCCAGGTCGGAAGCCTTGTCGCGAGCCACGTCCATGGCCTCGTCAATCTTTTCACGGGCTTGCTGAACGCTCTCGTTTTCGCTGAGTTGCTTGCCGAACTCCTCGAACTTCTCCTTAGCCACATCAACGGCCTCGCCCAGTTTCTCCTTGGCTTCCTTTACGCTCTCATTCTCGTTGAAAGCCTTGGCCAGTTCTTCAGCCTTGTCCTTGGCAGCATCGACAGCCACGCCAATCTTCTCCTTGGCTTCCTTCACGGTTTCGTTCTCATTCAGCTGGTTGATGAACTCCTCAGCCTTGTCCTTGGCAGCGTCAACAGCCTCGCCAATCTTTTCCTTGGCGGCATCAACGGCATCAGCCACGTCGTCTTTCACATCCTTTGCTTTCTCCTCGGCAGCTTCAGCGGCATCGGCAGCAGTTTCCTTGGTGTCGTCTACCACTTCTTCAACCTTCTCTTCGACGGCTTCTTTAGTCTCAGCGACGGTTTCTTTGGCTTCCTCAACGGCTTCGGCCACGTCCTCCTTCACTTCTTCAACTTTCTCCTCGGCAGCTTCAGTAGCTTCGGCAGCAGCCTCCTTCACGTCGTCGACCACTGCTTCAACCTTCTCTTCAACGGCTTCTTTAGCCTCAGCGACGGTTTCCTTGGCCTCCTCAACGGTTTCAGCCACTTCTTCCTTCACTTCTTCGACAGTTTCAGCCACTTTCTGTTCGGCGGCTTCTACTTTCTCCACAGCTTCTTGCTGCAGTTCTTCTGCTTTGTTCAATACTTCTTCAGGATTCATAGTTATGCTCTGCAAATGATGATATTGATGCCTACACCCTTTCAAGCGGTTCGGCTTTTTCTTTATTCGTTCTGACAGTTTAGTATAATCTTGGTTCGCAAATGTAGTCAATTTTTTTCTAAGTGCCAAATAATCAATGGCGATTTTTTAGTTTTTCCGTTGATAACAGCCAAAAAACGTTGTCAAGAGTATAGAAAGCTGATTTTTATTTGTATCTTTGTCGGACATAATCAATCAACCTAATGATATCATGGTCAATAGCATTCTTTGCAAGTTTTTCCGGAAAGCATGGCTGGTGGGTATGCTCATAGGCATGACTACACCGGTATTGGCACAGGACGTGTCGGTGGTTCCGCGCCCGTTGAAAGTGGAACAACGTGCTGGTTATTATGTCATTACACCGAAGACAATCATCAGTTTCAACGGACTGCTGGTCGAACAAGCCGCTTACCTGAGTGACGTTTTGGCCCGCTCTACGGGCTATCAGCTCGCCGTGGAATCATATGTACAGAAACGTGGCATCCGCTTGATTGTCGACGAGCGGCGCGTTGCACAAGATGAAGGCTATCAGCTGACGGTCGATAACAGTGGTGTGGAGATTGTCGGTCACGATGTTGGCGGCGTGTTCTATGGCATACAGACGCTGTTGCAGCTGTTGCCGGCTGCCGTCTATACCCACGAGGTGCAGTTTGGAATGTCGTGGAAGGTTCCTTTCGTCAGCATCAGCGATGCTCCCAACCATCCTTGGCGCGGCATGATGCTTGATGTGGCCCGTTACTACTATCCCGTTGCGTTCGTCAAGAAGTTCATCGACATGATGGCAGTCTATAAGATGAACATGCTGCAGCTGCACCTTGTCGACGACTCGGGCTGGCGTCTGGAGATCAAGAAGTATCCACGACTGACCGAAGTGGGTGCCTGGGCTGGCAAAGAGCCCCATCGGCTGGGTGGTTACTATACGCAGGACGAGATGCGTGAACTCATCAGCTATGCCGCCGTGCGAAATGTCCAGATTGTCCCTGAGATAGAATTCCCTGCTCATTTGCTTTCAGCCATCGTAGCTTATCCCTGGCTCAGTTGTACGGGTGAGCAGCACGAGGTACAGACGCAGCACTTCATCAGTCAAGACCTGCTTTGCGTGGGCAAAGAGACATCGATACAGTTCTTAAACGACGTCCTTGACGAGACCGCGGGTCTTTTCCCGTCTCTATACATCAACATTGGAGGCGATGAGGCTGTCTACAAGCGTTGGGAGGAATGTCCGCGCTGCCAGGAGGTAATGCGGCGCGAACATCTGTCGAAGGCTTCCGAGTTGCAAGGCTATCTGACCAACGTCGTTTCGGACATGATGAAAGACCAGGGACGCACCATCGTGGGATGGGAAGAAATCGTCGATCGTGGTCAACTGAATAACCCCGTCGTTGCCGTGATGTGGCATCATGTGGAAGATACGCTGAAAGCCACTTCGAAAGGGCATCAGGCCATCGTGGCACCAGCCTCCCATTTCTACCTGGACTTCCCCGAAAGCAGTACGCCGGGCGAGATCAAGGCCGCTACATGGATGCCCCCCATCTCGCTGGAGAAGTGCTACAGCATCAGTGTGAACGACCATTCCCCGTCATCGCGCGTGTTGGGCGTACAGGGATGCTTGTGGAGCGATCAGTTCATCGTTGGTACGTTGTTGCAAGAGTTACCACAGCTCAACGAGAACCGTTCGGAACAGTATGTGGAATACCTGACCTTCCCTCGCATGATGGCTGTGGCAGAGGTGGGATGGACGAAGTCGGCCCTCCGCAATTATACCGACTTCTCGCGCCGTTCGGCCAGTCACTATGCCCGTCTGGATGCGATGGGGTGCAACTATCGTGTGCCTGAACCGCGGTTGGTGAATGCAACTGAACTGGGAAATGGCCGCTACAGCATCAGCGTGACCCCATCGGTCGATGGTGCAGAGGTGCGTTATACGACAGATGGTACCTATCCCAACGCACATTCCCCCCTCTACACGGAGCCTGTAGTGGTCGATTCGCTGTCTGCTTTCCGAGCTATCACCGTCGTAGAGCCTACCCATTTCTCGCTGCCTCTTTGCCCTGAGCGGCAGTAGCGTCAACGACAAAAACCAAGGGCGGTGGAATCATTACGACTCCACCGCCCTTTTTCCTGCTATGTGGCTGATGTGTTGTTTCCTCACGTTCAGTCTTCCTTGACTTCCCTTGCTTCGTCGAACTTCGCCTTCATGGTTGGGTTCTTGTAGGTAAGCTTACGGATGGTCAGTCCTTCAGCCTTGTCGTTGGCAAGCCGCAGGTTGTCTTCACTACCCACCAGTGCTTTCCTTACTTTCTGCAGGTGGTCAATCGTCTTGTCAATCTCGTCAATAGCCGTGTGGAACTTCTCGCTTGCAAGGCGGAAGTTTCGGCCGAACTTCTCCTTGAAATCCTCCAGCTGATTCTCAAAGTTAGTCACGTCGACTTCCTTGCTCTGTGCCAGTATGAGCTGCTTCTTGTATTCAAGACTTTTCTTTGAGGTTTGCACAAGCAGGTTGATGAACGGCACAAAGAACTGCGGGCGGATGACATACATCTTCGGATACATGTGCGATTTGTTGACGATACCGTTGTTATAGAGGTCGTTATCAGCCTCCAACAAGCTGACAAGCACGGCAAACTCACAGCCTTTCTTCTTGCGGTCCTCGTCGAGCTTCTTCAGGAAGTCGTCGTTCTTGTGCTTGGTCGTAGTGGTATCCATCTCGTTCTTCATTTCAAACATGATGGAAATGTACTCCGTTCCGTCTTCCGAGTCGCGGAAGATAAAGTCGCCCTTCGAGCCTTCAGCAGCGTCGTTGTCCTTCTCGAAATAGGCATTGGGCATCATCGGGCGTATGTACTGCTCGAACTCAATGCTGCAGTGCTGCTCCAGCGTCTCGCCAACCATCTTCGTCGACATGCGCGTCTTCAGGTCTTTGTAGTAGTCCACCAGTTCCTGTTTCCTGCGCAGTTCTTCTTCATGGCTCTTTAGCAGGGCTGCCTCGTGAATCTTTGCCTCACGCTTCTCCAGTTCGGCGTCTGAGCGTAACTGTGTGATTTCCTTCTCCTTGTCTTGCACCTCCTGCTGAGCCTTTGTGCGCTCTTCCATCACAGCCAACTGTAGTTTGGCAGCGTTTTGCTCAATCGTCGCGTTCAGCCGGGCGATAGTCTTGTCTTTCTCGGACAAAGCCAGGTTGAGTTCGCCTTGTTTTTGAGCCTCGATACGCTCCAATTGGCTTTTCAGTTGGGCAATCTCGGCATCCTTCTCTCCCTTGATTAGTTCCAGACGTGACGTCGCCTCTGTCTTCAGGCGTTCCATCTCTGCTTCCAAGGCACCCAGTTCCAACTGTTTCTTGTTCAGCTGCGTCTGGTAGTTCTGCTCTGTCTTGGCCGTAGCCAACTCCTGCTCGGCCTTGTGACGCTCGTTCAGTTCACCAAGACGACGCTCAACCTCAGCGTCGAACTCTGCATTTTTCACCTGGCTGACAATGCTTGCATAGTCAGCTTCGTCAACTTGGAACACCTGTCCGCAATGTGGGCACTTCAATTCTTTCATGTATAAGATTGTTTTAAGTTTGTTATTGCAAAGTTACTAAAACTATTTGAAACAAAAAATGAATCCTTCAGGATTTTGTCATGGTGGGGCCGTGGATGTCTGGGATAACCAATATTTTTCCGTCCATAATCATTTTGTTTTTAAGTGATTTCTGATTCTGGTACGAATATAGGAAGAATAATTGAAGAAAGTGCCCGTTTTTATAGGTATAACTATTTCCCGGGTGCAGAAAACGTGATGATAAGATATCGAAACGCGATATCTTGGCCTATCCGATGATAAAATGTGGATGGCTTTCGTCTCCATAGTCTGCCGAGAACTCAAAGCCTTCGTACTCGAAATGGTGCAGATCTTCTGGCGTGGAAAGACGGTTTGTGATGATGAAACGAGTCATTGCTCCCCGGCAACTCTTGGCATAGACGGTGACGGTCTTCAACTTGCCATTCTTCATGACAAGGAACTCAGGCTGGATGACGTTCACCTCACGGCACACCTTCTTCCAATCGAACAGGTGTTGCATCTCCTCCGTTGCCAAATGGACAAGGATGCCATCGTCGGCTTTGACAGTATCAATAAGCAGGTCGGTCAGTAGGGGTTTCCAATGTTGGAACATCGTTTTGCCATTCAGCTCCACCTTGCCTTCCATGCGATAGGGATGGATCAGGTCGAGCGGGCGCAACAGTCCATAAAGGAACGATGTTATCCATAAATGACCTTGGGCGAAAAGGAAATCCTCTTCATCCAAGGTCTGTGCGTGCAGACATTTATACGCTTGTCCATAGTAAGCAAGGATGGCAGGCAGCCGTTCTTCTGAGGCAAAGAAGCTTTCGTATCTCAGTTTGTTCTCAATGGCCAGCTGATGGCTGCAATGGAACATTTCCATCAGTTCCTCAACAGACCGCTTACTCATTTGCAGGGCGTAGTTATTCGCCTCCTTTTGGAACTGAGGTACTGAGACAGTCGGTGGCTTCACCTCTGTCTTGCTGAGCATGATCTTGGCACAAGCAAGAAGTATCTGCATCGGATTGTCAGATTACTACGGCAGTACCGCTGGTGGCTACCATAAGCATTGAACCGTTGGAGCCGATGGTCTCGTAGTCGATGTCGATTCCGACAATGGCATTGGCTCCCAAAGCCCGTGCACGGTCCATCATTTCCTGCAGCGAAGTGTCCTTTGCCTCGCGCAGAACTTTCTCATAGCTGCCTGAACGCCCGCCTACGATGTCGCGAATGCCTGCAAACAGGTCCTTGAACATGTTGGCACCGATAATGGTTTCACCTGTCACCACACCCTTGTACTCGCGGATGGTGCGACCTTCAATTGATGGAGTTGTTGATAGTATCATAATTGTTATCGTTTGTTGGTTCTATAGGTTTGACGATGGAAGCAAGCGAAAAGTTGCAGAACCATTCCGATTTTTGAAAAACTACAGGATAGGGTGTGAAACGCAGTCCTTTAGCCTCGTAAAGCACCCTGTTTATAGGGGTAAAGGGGTCGTTTCCGAGGCTTAAACCTGCCACTTTCTCAACTCATTTCTGTTTGTGAAAGTTAGCAGGTTGGTTACTTCCATGCTTCAATTTCCGTGAGCCTCCCGTTCATTCAGCCCTTCAGAATGTTTTCAGCCATGCGACGTCCTGCCTCGAAAGCCTTCTGCAAGTCCTGTTCCCAATGTTCGTCACGGTATTGGCGCTTGGCTGCTTCGGAAAAACTTGCCAATTCAAAGCGGTCGTAGTTCTTTACCTGATAGGTGTTGTAGGCTATCAGGCGTTCAGGCTCACCAAGGGCCGTGTTGATGCAATACTCCATGGAGCCATAACCCTGGCTGTTGTTCCTCTCGGGCGTTCCGTTCATGGTCTCAACCAATATCACGGGCATACGCTTCGGGGCTGTCATGCTGTAGTCGTTGTACGAGAGCCAGGGGAAAGCCAAGCGCTCAAGGAACGTCCGCATCTGTCCTGTGACGTCGCCAAAGTAAATTGGTGAACCGAGTACCAGTCCATCTGCCTCTGCTATCTCTTCAAGAATGGGGGTTAGTGCGTCCTTGAACTTGCAGACATTTGATGCCTTTCCCTTGATCTTGCAGGCCATACACGACATGCAACCCTTATAGTCAAGGCCATAAAGGCGCACCGTTTTGACTTCTATCTCACCGCTGACAGAACCGGCACCCTCAGCTATCTTCTGCAGCATCGAGGCCGTATTGAAATTCTTTCTTGGGCCTCCGTCTATAATCATGATCTTTTTCATTTTCTTTTTATTTAGTCATTGTATTACAAAATGATGATTATTCTTTTGCAAAGATACGTTTTTTTTACCCAGTTTTTACTATATTTGCAAACAAATTTGTAAAAATGGCAATGACGCTTCCCAAGTTTATCATCACCATCGACGGCTATCTCCGTCTTGGCATGGTCAATCAGCACAAAGACCTGCTGAAACCCGGCGAACAATGTATTGGCGGCGGGTACTATTATTTTGACTATGCCTCAAATCGCATCCTCCTTGAACGCTCATCCTATGACTTTGGCCGTCCTAAATGGCATCTGTTGGAAGTGCTGAAGGTTCCTTCAGCCTATCGAGGTATGCAGATTGTCTACACTTATGACGATAGTTATCACGATGATTTCCGTGTCAGCGAGGAATTACCGATAGCGTATTATGACTGAATTCTTTTTTTACGCTGAAATAATACTACAGGTTATCTGCCTTCAGTCATATCTATAGCTCTGCTATCGAATCGTCCTAAAAACTCATATATCTTGATTGCAAACAAAAAAACCGCACAAGCACAACGCTTATGCGGTTTTTCATATAAGTTTACGATGAATGTTGATCTATAATTACTTCACCTCCTCAAAACTAAACACAATTGTGTATCAAGGGATTACATTCGCACGTGAACGATAAGAGAATGTAATGGAGGCTGTTAAGCCAAACAACAATAAATATCAATAACTCGATATTTTTGATTCTTGCCTAGCATTTTCTTGTGAATTGATGTATATCTTCCTCAGTTTTATTTGTTTAATATCCATTGTGCTATTTCATTGTTCTTTTTAAAAGGAAATGTGTGCAAATAGGCATCAAAATCCGATAACTGATCTACGTGATATTTTCCATCCTTATGGCATTTTGAAGACAACCGAATATAATCTTCAATTATTTTAAACATTCCTTTCTTTAGAATTATATCATCATAAAGATATAAAGTGTTTATGGAAACAGGAATGATAGGTAGACAGTTTATCTCCGCAAGATCAATTTCCTTTATTTTACTTAACTCCTCGTAGAACCACCTGTTGAGTATTGACATTAAGCCAGGTTGTAAAAGACGAATATCTTCGAATACAATTATTGGATAATATGCAACTTGGTCTGGTAGGTTCTTGTCCCATTTGAATGTATCAGCCTCTATTGAATCAATATGATGAATGATTTGTCCAATACCAATAGGTTCAGCTATGCCTTTAAACTCCTTTCTACTTGGGTCAAGGTTGCGGGTCTTTAGCACAACTTTCTCATGCAATTCATCCAACAACCTGTCATAATCAGCATAATCCCTTATTTCTCCATTCATTTTGATAGCCTTACATTCCATTATAAGGAGTTCCCCCTTTGGGTATCGTGCATAGAAATCCGGCTCATGCGAATCTTCGTCCTCACTTTTGCTGTTACGTATAGGCCATGTATATATATCTTCCCTGAGACATCTGAAGAACGTGTTCTGAAATAGCACTTTCTCTACGAACTCCTTATTGTAATCAAAGAAACCGACACTGCCTTTGCGACCATTGATAAGTGGCATGAAGTCGAAGAACAAACTATTGTACAAGCGTTCACATAACAATTGAATATTGATGACAATAAAGCCCGAACCATCTTTGAGTTTTATGAAAGGCTTTGAACGAAATTTTCTATAATCAATGTTCACATCTTCCTTTTTGTCTGCTTGGCCATATTCGGCCGGGATATAGTCGTCCTCGTTTATATATAGATGTTCAATTAATGATTTTGCAAAAAGCCCGGTTTCGTCGTTTTGAGTCATTATATCTATCGGAATAATGGGGACACCATTTTGATGCTCTTTGAAATAATCATCAGTATTTTTTGCAAGCCAGATTATTGTTGAGTAATACTGCTTCCATGTATTTATTCCCCAATCTGCGAGAAGTTTGTCAGATGCACATTTCATCACTTCATTAGTAGGGATGAACTTTATTAATTGATAGAAATAGTATGACTGAGGTTGCAACACTTTTTGAAGTTCGTAGTCATTGGAATCATTATTCAAAAAGCTATTCAAGAATATCAATTCATCTAATTGAAGTTCTTTCTGAGAATTCTTTTTGAATTTGAATATTCTCTCGTTTAGTGTAAGTATAACTTTGAATAGGTTTAATTCTGCATCCTCAATAGGCATTGTATTTGAGAACTCTTCAACAGGAATTGAGAATATCAAACGCCACAATTCAAGAGATGTCCTATAAGTTGATGCTAGAACTGTGGAATCTTCTACAAGTCCATTATTTGTATAGTATTGTTTGAACAAATTATCCAATAACAATTTGTGCTTATTGCTTGCCTCTGAAAAAAAAGCTCTTTCTTGAATGGACATTTCAAAGTTGCCATAATGAAGACTTGTCAATGCTGCCATTCTAATAAGGTTCGAACGATTGAACTTTTTAAGTACGGGAACAACATCAAATTCCTTATTATCTTTAAAAAAACTTGTATATTCCAGGATACGCTTGATGTGAAATTGAGCTCTTCTCATACAGATAAATAATTGTGAGAAATAGTTTTCTTACTTGCTTAATAATATCAATAGTACTTTATCACACATATATGCCAATAAAAATAGTTCAGAAAGTCTTCCATCAATACTCTTTGCTATCACAGATTTCAAATTTATAAAGATTATCCAATTGTTTAACGAACATCATCCATTTGCATTTGGGATTATAATAAAACAAGTAATCTTCTAGCTCTTCTTGGAGATCGTTATCGAAATTAGCCATATTATTTTCTTCGTATCCATCTGCTAAAGCATCAGATAGAAACTTTTCTGCCTCTTTTTTGCTAGAAAAGCCTATTACAAATGACTGCATAAATCTTTTTGACACCCTCTTATAGTGCCTTTTTATAAAAGAAAAATAATCTTCATCCATTTTTATCCAACTATAAACATCAACGTCTTCCCCTTGATTGCCGTTATCCGGTTCTTGTTTATAGAAACTGTATCCGAAACTTTTCAGAAAACCTGTCATTGCAGATGGTGTTTTTTCATATTGGAGTAATAGAAAATTCTTGTATGAGAGATTTTGGTATGTTATTGTATTGTGAGTAAGCTTATTTTTTTCATTATTCAATAACGCTTTCAATTCTGTTACAGAAACAGTGATGGGAAAAGTTAATTTACTCTTTTTCCCTGTATACACATATTTCAGGGAACGTCCAGTTTTAATTAACAACTGGATAACAAAAGTCCCATTAAGGGTAGACTTTTCTTCTTCCAATATATCAAATTTGAGATTATCCATCTCTTCTTCGAGATCTTTAAAGTCAAAGAATTCATCATCTACTAAATAATAATTTTCAAGAGATGTAGATGTCAGCTTTGCCCCTGTAATAAACGTAATCTCATCAATTTGCTGGGGAGATTGTATGTTAGTGGCAATACATTGACATGTCAATTGCAATTCGTCACTGTCCAAAGAAGCATATTTCTTAATGGCATCCTTCAGATCATAAGGGGTTAGAACAACATTCATATCTTCTATATTTTTAATATCTCGAAGATGAATAACGAAGTCAACATTCTTCTCTATCATCCTATTGAACATATAAGCGCTTTTCTTATATGTTATCATAGTCCATGCCTTGCACCACTCTTTAGCTTCCTTGGGTTTTGATTTATAATAAATCAGATTAAATTGCTTGCCAACATTTATTTCTGCATTAAGAATGAATTGGTTCTTAGAAAAAGAAACACTTTTAATAGAAACAAATTCATTCTTCGACGGGAGGCTTTTGTTTAGCTCACGAGCAATTTCAGACAGTGTTTGACCATTGCAAATGGTAGGCAACAGCAAAAGAAATATATATATGGTTCTTTTCATATTAGTATGTCATTATTAATAGTTGGACTTATTTATTCATAGATTTTTCCCGTTAGTTCTAATCTTGAGAGTTCCTCTTGAGCATCTTCATCTTCCAGATCAGCAGATTTTTGGAGATAGCTTTTGGCCTTTTCTAATTCTCCATTCTCGAAATATATTTCTCCTAGATGCCTTAGTGCATATGAGTCATCTGGTTGAAGATCTATTGCTTTTAAGAAATATTCTAAAGCAACATTATTATCTTTTGCTGTACCATTTCCGTAATGATACATGAAACCAAGGTTGTCCAAACAACTGGCATCATTTTTGGCAGCTCCTCTTTTCCACCAATAGAATGCCATTGTATAATTTGGATGATCTCCCGAAGAATAAGCGTTCCCCATGAAAAGCTCTTTATTAGAGTTTTTGTCGGGAATTAACTTTGCGTAAAAAACAGCAGAATCCTGATTTTGATACTCTTTGGAGTCATCAGTGCTATAAAAAGAAACGAGGTCACATAGAGCTTCAATAGAACCATTTGCATGTGCCTCTTTTGTCCAATAAAATGCTTTTGTTACGTCTTTCTTAATCCAATAGTAGTAACGACCAAGTTTTGCTTGAGCCAGGGTGTCTCCCTCCTGAGATGCATTTAACAATAGTTTCTCTCCCAAAGATAAATCTGTTTTATTAAAATCTCCATTAATAAGCATAATTCCATATTTTGTTTCAGCATCAGTAAAACCTGATTCTGCAAGTGATCGAAGAATCTTTTCGGCGTCTTCATTATTTCCTATCTTTAATAAAGCTATAGCCTTTTCAAATTCTACTTTTTGGTAATATGGATAAGCAACGTAATATGCAATAGTGAAGATGATGGCAACAACTACAAACATAATCGCACCTTTTAACAAAGCTCCATAACCAAGGCTCTTACTACAAAACCTGCTTTCATTATGCTTGTCTTGTTGAGATTTATTTGAATTGTTTTCATTCTCCTCCTCATGTATTTTTTCTGAGGAACAATCATGTTCATCAACATCTTGGGTGGCTTTACTTACTGATTCCCCATCATCATTTAGTTGTGGTGATGGTTGTTCACCTTTAGGGCTCTCACTATTTTGTATTATAGAATCAACCGTTGGAGTTTCCTTTTCTATTTCAATGCTATCAACACTTTCTTTTTCTTCCCCATTTGCTGATGTTTCCTTTTCTTTGTTATCCTGGGGTCTATGATGGGGAAGATTGAATTTAAAAGGCCTGTTTACCAAGAAGTAAACAACTCCGGCAAATATCATTACTGTTACAACAGACAAGATGAAAGACAGAACCCAGCCTAATAATCCGCCAAATCCCTTCGATAATAAAAAGAAATAAAAAATGCCAGTAAAGAAAGCTCCGGCTACTCCGCAACCATAAATACCAAGAAAATTCAAGAGATATTTTTTTGAGAAATGGGATAGTAATTTGTGAAGGGACTCTTTACTCCCCATTGCAGCAATAATACCACAGGCTCCTAAAAAACGTGTTTCAGACGATTCAAAATCATTAGATACTGCGAACCAGATAGGAATAACAGCACTTATAATAAGTAGTATTATATAAATAGGCCAAAAGACATAATTAGGAACTTCATGCTTTTTGATAACGTACTTTTTTGATGACAGATTAGCATCTGTTATCTTATCATCTTCTATCACATTTGCGTCTTCATCATGAACATTTTGTTCTTGAATAATAGTAAAAGGTTGTTTGCATAAAGCATAACATAAATATGCTCTATAAGCTGTATCCATATTGTGCTCTGCTTTTATAACGCCGTGATCGTAAAGGCGCTTGCTAAAAGATTTGAATTTCAACTCAGAAGTGCCCAGAACGTCACTAACAGTTTTATCTTTTGCAAAAATCGCATTGTCGAGTACAGCTTGTCCAACCCATCGCATGATATCTGATGCTTTCTCCTTGCCCCCGTTTTCTATCATGTAAGAAGTCAGTAGAGATTCGCATTCTTTTTGCACAGCACCTAAGTCATAGCTGCTGTGCAAAACATGCAATAAAGATGATAAAATCTCGTCTTTATTCCGTTCGACATCATTCCAAATTGAATCTATATACTCCATCTCATTCTGTTTTTATACTCATTATGTTACTGGAAATCAGACCATGAAATCGTTATAGATCTGACGGTATTACCATTCTTTTTCTTAAATATGTATTTGTATTTAAAATCATATTCTTCCATCGCAATCTTTACGACAGAAAATTGCTTCTCTGATTTCATTTCATTAATCATCTCATCCTTATGCTCTTTTGGGGATGATTGAGAAAGTGCATCTGCGATGAGATTTGTCGTTTGGTATTCAAAAACCATGGCTCTGTCTTCTACATCATATGTAACAGAAGCCAGTTTAACACCTTCTGACACATATGTACCTGCTTTTGAATTCTCTAAAGCAGCCTCTTCGATCATTTGCTGATTAAATTGCTCAAGTTCAATATCTTTCTCTGAAACTTCTTGAGAATCTTCCGAAGTCACATCCTCAATTGATTCTTCAATGCTTTTTTCTGATGTTTGCGGATTAAATTTGGGAGTGGACTTGTTTGCCGCAAATAAGATTGCTATGACAAGAATTATTATAATTCCGAGAATAGCCAAAATTGTTTTCTTATCACTATTGTTTGATTTATTCTCTTCATTCTTTTGAGATTCAGAAGATTGTTTCCCAATTTCCTCTCTTTGAGAAGAAGCATATGCCTGGTATACTCCACTCCCTTGATATTCGAATAAATCTATATCATCCTTTATTTGGGTGGTGTTTTCTTCATCAAGAACCTCTATTACCTTTTCTTCAGCTTTAGGATCGTTTGAAACGTTCGTTGTATCATCTTGCTCCTCTTCATTCTGCATTAGTTCATCAATCTGTGCATTATATGACCTTTTGGGATCTGAGCCATATTGGTTTATTCCGTTAGAACCTTTTACAAATAATAAGTAGAAAACATAAAATGGTATTATTATGCCCCAACCACTTTCATTTGCATCATGCGCTCTTTTGATAGATTGAAATATAAAAAGCATCCATAAGGTAGCTCCAAGGAACCATAAGAACCACCATTTGGGTTCATCTATATAAGTGCCCCGCTCCGCTTCTCTTATTATGAAAGTTAAGACAAAATATACTATAAAATCTATTCCATATTCCAACCTGCGTATCCTTCCATGCCAAGTCGGAAAAGACTTAAACATACCTTCTGAATTGTTCAGAACCTGTTCTTCGTATTGACCGTAGTTGTCTTTCAAATTATTCTTTGCCATATTTCTACATTAATTTGTTCAAATAATAGTGTACAAATTATTAGAAAGGTAAACATCATTCTTGGTTTTTTTTGCAAAAAATGTATTATTCCCAATTCATTCTTAGTCAATTATTACGAAACCGGCCCAATAATATGGCTCCTCATAAACTGATTTAACCTGTTTTTGAGCATTCTTCAATGCGGTATGCCGATTCTGCCCAGAAAACAAATTATTATAGAAATACTTCATCAGCAAACAGGTTGCATTATCAGGAACTGTCCATAGACTCATGACAATAGATTTTACTCCTGCCTTCTTCAATCCTCTCTGAATTCCTATCACACCATCTATGTCATCTATTGCTCCTAAACCAGTTTCACATGCTGACATGATTGCTATTTTTGTTCGAGAGAGTTCGAGATGGGAAATCTCTTCTGCTGTTAAAATTCCGTCCTCTACTCCTTTCGCTTGAAGATTATTATTCCAAGTATTATTTGCTCCAGAAAACAAGAGACCGCAATATAACAACGGTTGTTCCTTTTTTACTAATGACACATTAGGGAGGAAAAAAGTTCCCTTCACTTTATCAGGACGTTCGAGATAAAAGCCATGTGTTGCAACATGCAAGATATCTGTTGAATTACGATTCAAAGATTTAAAAGATTCTTCATTGGCCTCAGATTGTCTAAGAAGCCGTGTGTCTATTTGATGAGCAGTTAAAATACTATCAACAGAAAATGCCTCAATAGCAGTTCCATATAAATGTCCCCATTCCCCTCTGGAATTTATAGATCTTAAAACGAAATGTTTTCCTGGGGAGAACATTTTGTAACTGTGTGATTGGGCCATCATGGTTTCTGAATCAGTGTCATAGTTTATGTCTCCATAAATAGTTGCATTTTTAAATGAGACGTTCGGCTTATTATTAAAGTCTGGTATTACTCCTGTCGTAGACAATTCTATAAGTTCATATATTTCCCCAAGTTGACTTTTATGATAAGGTATTGCATTGAAGTTGATGGTGTTAAGCGCACCTGTTGGTGAAAAGAACACACGACTTCCTTCAGAAATATGAGCGCTTAGTTTTTTCCACACAAAATTGTACAGTTCCTCGTTATCTTTATCATAAAGATGGTCTATGAAGGTCTCATATTCGAGATCTTTCTTATCTAGTATTTGTTCTAAAGAGTCTGCATCGCATAGTTCAATAAGCAAAGGACCATCCTGTCTATTTTTAATGAGGTAGACAGAGTACATAAACTTCCAATCTTCACCATTCCTTATCGGGATGCTTTGTTTAACAAACTCAAGGGCCACGTCGTTATCAGAGAGTGAAGATTTTACTTGCTCATATGTGGCGTTCATATTATTTACTCTCGAAGTGAGATTTGGTATATTTTCAAGAATATATTTTTCTGTTTTGTTTATTTTTTCCTTGATTGGACCAACAGAATCAGCAGGAGTTTCTTTATTTGAAAGAAGATTCTTATATGATATTAATGCGTCGTATTGGTCAACAAGGGTTTGTTGCCCACATGTGGCAACAAGCTCCTTCACTAAACGATACGAATTCAGTAGCATGTTCTTTGCATAGATGTTAACATTATATGCCGAAATAATAATCCTATTGTCTTTGGTTTTTGAAGCCGCCCAATTATTAAGACCGGTAAGGGCTTCTGCTTGATAATTCCAATACTCCTCTCTTTCGGATTCTGTGTAATATGTGAAAATATTGGATACATTATTTTTTGTCAATTCATTATAATCAAGCAAAAGTCTGTCCGTATCTGGTTCATTCTGTAGGATAGAAACGAATAGGAGATTCTGCAGAAATAATTCTTTGTCAAAAACATTATTGCACAAAGTAACTGCCTTGCGGAAATAATACTCTGCTTCAGAAATATTGTTTTTCTCTAAACACAGTATTCCATAATTGTTGGCCGCCATCGGGTAAATAAGATGCCGATCGCCTCCTTTAACAGACAGGATTTCTTTCCAAAGAGTCGCCGCCTGCTCAGTTTTCCCCATACTTTTATAAAGAGATGCTATCTGCTCTTTTAAGAACAACTCCTTATCTAAATTATTGTTTTGCTTTATTTGATTATACAATTCAACGGCTTCATCCAAGTACATTTTTGAGAATAAGAATTGGCCTCTTAGCTGGTATATTGTAGCTAAGGCAGAAAGAGTAAAAGTGTAGTTAAATCCATTGTCGCCCAACTGTTCAAATAGACTTTTTGCTTTTTTGAAGTGTAAAAATGCCTCATCATAGTTCTTAAGACTATAATAGATCAACCCCCTTGAATAATATAGATCTGGGTGCGTATTACTTTTTCCTTTCTGAGACAAGACTTTTTCCGTAGACGTTACAACTCTCTCTGCTTCTGTAAACATCCCTAAAGATATATAAGCAGAAACAAGTTGAGTACTTGTTTCTAGATAATCATTTATAGGTAATTCTGATTGTGTTTCATAGGCAATCTTCTGGTTTAATAAAACCTTTATGCTATCATCTGCTTGCATTTGCCCGAAACATACAAGAAGAGAATGTAGCCCTGCTATGATCAAATATAATCTTTTCATCTCAGATGGTTTTTACATTCGTTGATTTTTGATTCAATTTCCTTTGATCTTGTTCCATGAATGACTTGATACAAATCGTTTGTACGTTTGTAGTATTCTATTGCTTTGGAATAATTGCCCTTGTTATGATAGATCACGGCTAAATTATTAAAATATTCCTGAATATTTTCAGGTCGGTTTCTGGCACCCTTCTCATAAATGGAAATGGCTCTTTTAAAAGATATCTCAGCTTTTTTGAAATCATTTAAAGCCATATATGTTATTCCAAGAAAGCAAAAAATATCTTCATGTTCTATAGAATTGTTGCTGAAAAGTTTATTCGCATTTTTTTCCATTTGTCTTAAATGCTTAAGTGCATTAAGGTGATTGCCTGACTGCATATCTATGGAAGTTTTTATTGACAAACAGTTATAATATTCCTCAGAATAAGGAAGGAATAGCCCCTCTAAAACGTCTAGAGCCTTATATAATCTGTCTTGGTCATCCAAATTCATATACGCGGTTACATAGTAAGAATAGATATTTTGTTTGGCTATGACAAGATCAGAGTCAGATTTCTCGCTACATGTATCGAGCAGCTTTTCGGCTTCTTTTAGGAAAAAGAGACTTTCTTCAAATTTATTACCCTCTATCAAAGAAAAGGCAGCAAAGCTATAAATATCAACAGCAGTATATCTATTGTCTTTTATTGATTTGTAATATTCAGTTGCTTTAGGAATGAGTTCTATCAAGGCTTCCGTGTCACCTATGTTTCCATAAACTCTAACAAGCCTAATCCATATTAAGGCGGTTGACAACTTGTCAATTTGCCTGTTATTTTCAGCTATTTTTAGCGCTTTTTCATAAACTAATCTTGTCTCGTCAAGAATGTTTGCATCCTGGAGGGCACTTCCCAGTCTTGATAAAAAAATAACATAGTCCCTTGTTTGACAGTATTGAGAGATCTTATATGCTTTTTCCAATTCAAGAAACTCTTCGATAGGCTTTTCAGGATGCGCTTGGGGATGATTTCTATAATACGTGTTGAAAGCATATGTTTGAACCTTTTGATGTATTTGATCACCTAATAAAGAATCCTTTCTAAATGCATCCAATTCTAGCAATGTACGAAAAAGGTCGGCCGAAAGAGAATAGTCTTCAATAAAATCGCTTCCATAGACGATACCATGTCTTAGCGCTCTTTCAGCATTATCAATATCATTTAGTTGGATGTAAGATTTGGCGAGATTATTTTGGGAATGAATATATAGACTGTCAATGATGCCCGAATGTAAGACGTGTTGGGATGCTTTTTCATAGTAAACTGTAGCTTTTTCGTAATTATTGGATTCATAGCAAAAATCACCGCACATCCTATAATAGCGTATTTTGCATAAATCGTCTGCAGCATTCAAACTGTCAAAAGATATAACATTTACAAGATTATTGAATAATTCTCTGTCTCCATAGTCAAGACTCTTTTGCATCTCATCTAGTTGAGACGAGAGCCTTTCCTGAGCCCAGCAACAAGGAACTGCAAAGGCTAGTAGAATGATAATTAAAGCCTTTTTCTTCATAAGTTAATCCTGTTGGAATAATATGTCTGTTTCCAATTTTTTGATAATCTCATTGATTGTATCAATGTATTGTTCCTCTTCTGTTGAAGCCTCACGTTGTTCACCACGTGATGTACTTGCTGTTCTTCGCATATATGTTGAATCATCTTTCATGTCTCCAAAGCATCTTTTCCCTAGATATTTAAAGAAATCTAGCGTACAATCAATAATCGAAGAATCATCCCTGGATTCCTTAACTACTAGAGATAATATTCCTCTATATGGTTTTTTTATAACACATATGCGTCTACCTTTCTCATCTTTAAGTATGAGACCGCAACGAGGAGGAACTGATACAAAATCTTTAGGGGAAAGTTGGTCTTTTTCCTTTAGTCTGACTTCCTTTCCTTTTATTAAGATAGAAACTTCTCCCTTAATGTAAAAAACGGAATACCTCCCTTTGGAGAATGACAGGGTGGCAATCAGCACAAAGATTGTAAATAATATTATTCTTTTCATGACGTTCTACTTTTTAGAATGATAAATAGAATGCTTGAAGAACTTGAGATCTCTTTTCATAGAGAGAGAAGCTATTGATGCAGAATAAAGGATTTTCGTCTCAATAGTAATAGCGAGTATCGCAATAGCATATAGACCATTTATATAATAGTTGTAACTTCTCAATATCACATATGAGAACAACATAATTAAGATAAGCCATAGAACCGAAAAGATTTGTGGCAATAAACGAGATTGTTTAATGAAGACATTTGTTGCCGTTGGTTTCCTATCAAGAGCCTTATCTGACCACACAAGAATGATGGCTAATAGGTAACACATGATAAGTCCAAATAAGTAGTTTACAAAATTGCCTACTACATGAACTTTGGGCTTATTTAGCATGGAATGTAAAGTGTACGCATGCAGAAGCAAGCCTGATATTGCCCCCATTGGTGTATTAACTACGTCATCATTACTTCTTGCAGCTCCTACTAACACAAAATTATCCTGAATGTCTGAAAGTGTAAAATCCCTGGCATCAACTATTTTAAAAGTTGTCGAAGCAAAATCTATGGGTATATCATTATCTTCATCCACATCCAACATTCCAGACAATTTCAGCATCTCTGCAGTGAGAGAATAAACCTTTTGATCTTTAAGCTTTTCAGATGCCTTATATACGCTTACAGCCTTTTGGTCAAAATTGTTCTTTATATTAGAGAAGCCTTCATTGACTTCTACAGAATCCACGAAAAAGGAATGCCTTGATGAATGAAAGGCATTATCATTAGACGAATAATCTTGAAGCTCGTAAACAAAAACTGTTTTGGGGGCTGTACTCTTGACTGCTTGTATGAGAATAGAGTCATCTTCAATAGTTCCACTTTCATCTTTATGATGGAAAAAAGAAAGATCTACGCCAACCATCTTAGGTCTACAAGAATCTAAATCGAGTAATAGTTTGGCGATATCCTTTCTTGAGTACAAGTCTGTCATATCCACTAATACTATATTAAAAGCCGTATCCTTGGATGTGCTATAATAATCAATTTTTGACAGCACATCAGAAAAAGCTCCCTTGTTCTGAGCAGATGGAGTTATTGCTGAGAAACTAGGCATAAATGCACTTATAAACCTCATGAAAACGAATGCAATTACCGTGATTATAATTACATCTATGTTCAATATGTTATTAATTATCTTTTTCATATTATAGTGATGTGTTGTTTAAAGGAAGGGGATTCCTTTTATTTTCTTTTTGAGGCTTAAAGCTATAGGTATATATGTTGAATCCGGGTATTTTGAAATGACATAATCGCATTCAGAAATTGCCGCTTTAAATCTATGTGATTTAACATATGCCAATGCAAGATACCAATGAATATCTACATCATAAAGAGATAAACAATAATCGTCTTTAGCTTTTTCTTTATATTCTTCTAACTTAGAGATAATCTCAGAATCGTTTTTTACGCCGATTTCGTTAAAAGTCTTAAAGAGTTTTTCCTCTTCGATGGTTATAGGGTTTTCCCCTCTAACGTCTGAATTTGGTATATAAGCAGAATAACAGTTCTTAAAAATTTGGTTTGACATATAGCTCTTTCCAAAGATGTTGACTCCAAATAAGACCAGAACTACTGCAGCCATTCCTACAATCCATTTCCAAGAAGTAAATGCTTTTCTTGAATAGAGGGATTGCTCATATGAGGATTGACGCATTCTAGCCTTCCGGACCATTTTTGCAAAAAGCATAGCCTGCTCTTTTAGGTCTGGGTCATTTGAGATAGCATCCCTCACTTCTTTCTGTTCTTCTAATGACAGCTCATCACAGAAATAGGAATCCAGTATATTGATAATGTTATCTTTGTTAATCACCATAAAATTTTGCCTTTAAGTCATGATATTTTTTGCGGAACAGAGCTATGCATCTATATTTTTCCGACTTAACCACATTAGCATTTGCATATCCATACATGGAGGCTATTGCATTATTTGATAGATTGTCCCAATAATAGCCAAGAAAAATGTTATGGCATTTGGGAGAGATTTCTGTCATTACCATATCGACTATCTCATCAGTTGAGCAAATGTCATCCTGACCCAATCCAAATTCAGTAAGTTCGATGATCTCCTGAATGCGACTATCCAATATACTTTTATCTCGAAAAGGCTGGTCCCCAAAATCTAGTGAAACAAAAGGTTTGAGTTTTTTGATAGAGTTTATAGCCTTATGAGTACATATTCCTACAAAGTAAGTATATAAGGAACTTTTTAGATCTTGCAAATGGCCATCGCGATCTTTCTCATAAAGAGCTATAGAGGAATCTTGAAACACGTCCTCAATATCCTGACGGGATAAGGCAGAATATCGGGAGGAAAGATAGTTAATAGTTCTTTCCTTATTACTTGTGATAAAAGATTCTAACTTACCCATTTCCTAACAATTATTCGCTTGTTTCTACAACTAATGTTTGGTTACTATGCCATAGACCTTTGTTTCGTATAGAATTACGAACGTCATTTTCAAATTGCTTCCCGTCTAAAGATAACGGATGCTCTTGGAGAGCATAATAGACATTCAGAGATAAAGATCCGTATCTTCTCCCATCTGGTAGTCTTATTTCTTTATTGGTTTCCCTGGCTTTGCAAGCTTCAATGCACAGAACAGGGCTTAGAAACTGTCCTACTGCGAGTTTATAGTGTCTCTTTTCAATGAGGGGAGGGGAATACTTTTTCCCTGAAGAGGAAAACCCTAGGCTTATTCCTCTTGCCCCTTCATCACCTCTTATCATCGTTCCTGCATGGCAGGCATCTATGGTAATATATAGATAGCCACGAGGCCCTATTTTCTTTCTTATTAAATTAACATAAAAATCAATCTCGTCATCTATGAGATGTAACTGCCCATAGTCTTTTTCCTTGTTGTATTTAATTCCCGCATCAATAGGGATTATAGATTCGTCCCATTCATCATCTTCGTCCTTTGTTTTATTTAAGAGACCGTCTTCAACAGGTTGACCATGGGTTGAGAAATGCAAATATACAATGCTTCCTTTTTTTATATTGCGAGTGATTTTCCTAATAGCATTTACAATGTTCTCTTTGGTCGGGTTTTCTGAATCTGTGATGGAATCAATTCTAAACCCCTGCTTTTTGAGAACAGAAGCAATTAGGCTAACATCCTCTTTCCCATGAATATCGCTCCATGGGGAATTGGAGACACTACTATAGCGAGATATTCCAATTAATAGTGCTTGCTTGTCCTGTGCAATAATTACTTGCACTGTCATTATTAATAACAATATCACCATCAATTTTTTCATATTTCCCAAAATCCGCAGAAGTTTTTTAATGCGTAATATTGGGACATGAACGCAATGGATTGCCCTCATAACTACAGTAAGTAACAATGTTTTACAAGATGTCGCACTTGGGCGCACGACATCCCCTTTCCCCAAAATCGCTTTGGCGGCTTGAATGTCCCACGAAGGTGTTTTTCCTATCCGTAAGCCCAGATGAGGTCGTATGGCTTGCCTGAATAGACGTTGAGTACATTTTGCCTTGCAGTCCTAATCCACTTGGCCGGCACGGCGATGAATCTGAACAGGAAACTCTTCACCCTGTCCGTTGCTTCCACCCCGAAGAGGCACATGAGCGGCAGCGATACGATGTACTGGTAGAAGTTTGCAGCCATGGCGGTTAGGAGTAGGAACACGGTGTTCTGGTTCATGAATGACTTCGGCAGGTGTGCCCATCCGAAGTCGTTGTTCTGGCGGTCGAAGACCTGCTCTGCAGTTCCTCGCTTGTTGTAGTGTTGTATGATCTCCTCTTCTGTCATGTCCCAGTCGTTGGTCAATATACAGCGGTATGTGTACTCGCCGTCGAAGAGGTCTAGCTGCTCGCCTTTCTGCTTGCGCTGCCGCTGCACGACGAGGCGACAATGCTTTACGTCCTCGAAACTCTCGAAGGGGAACGACTGCACGTCGTACTGCTGGAATCCTATCTCCACCGTAGCCCAGCCTGCCTGCCGCTTCACCTTCTCGTACAGACCTGCATACCGCTCGGCACGGATGTAGAACTTGTCAGTATGCTCCATGACCATCTTCACAATGTCCTCGCTGTAGGAGCCGCAGTCGGCACGGAAGCTCCTGA
>CACYJV010000013.1 GCA_902774815.1 uncultured Prevotellaceae bacterium
GGTACTGCAATGCAATGTGGGAGAGTAGGTAGCCGCCTTCTTTACGAGAGAGCCTCACGGATCAGCGATGATGCGTGAGGCCTTTTTTTGTTTAGGTAATAGGTAATAAATAGGTAACAGGTGATAGGTAACAGGTAATAGGTAATTGTTGCTGGGTTGTGTTATTTCTCCATATTAGCTCGTTGGATTGGAGAGAAGTTCTTTTATGACGAGGTCTTTGTTGGTGACGAATGCCAGCATATCGCGATAGATATAGCAATCATTGTAGGATGTTGTTGTAAGAATGCCGTCCTCAGCAACCAAGATTTCAGCGTCGGGATAGGCAAGGATAACTGGTGAATGGGTGGAAATGATAATCTGTGAACCTGCTTTGATGGCTTCTTTCATCCATACGAGGAAACGCAGTTGGTTCATATAGGACAACGCAGCCTCAGGTTCGTCGAAGATATAGAGCCCCTTGTTTCTCAGCCTGTTTGTGAATAATGCCATGAAACTCTCGCCGTGCGATTGTTCATGCAGACTGACGCCTCCATAGCTGTTTAAAATTCTGCGGTCTTCCCTTGCAATTCTGTCAACCTCAGAAGCAACGTTATAGAAGCTTTCTGCTCGGAAGAAGAAGGCATTCCTGTAACTTACATCCGCTCTAATGGCGCGCAATTCCTCATAGAGCGTGGAATGCGTCTCCATTGTCCTGAAGTTGAAATTCTTACTGCCACCTTCGGGATTCAGTCCCAAAAGTTTTGCGATGGCTTCTAATAGTGTTGACTTCCCTGAACCATTCTCTCCAACGATATAAGTGACGCTTTTAGAGAACTCCAAAGTCCTTAGGTTTCGTACAATGGGCAGGTTAAACGGGTAGGCATCATCCGCTGATGGAACATGTTCATTCCGTATTGCCCTTAGAAATATGTTTTGGCCGTCGATGTTCATAACTCTTTCTTTACAATATCTCCCTTGCAATCCATGCGCAGGCTTCAGCATCGGCCAGTGCATGGTGATGGTTCTCCAGGCGATAGCCACACTCGGCTGCTACGGTGTGCAACTGATGGTTTGACAAATAGCGGAATGCCCGGCGCGAGGCGGCAAGGGTGTCGTAGAACTCATAGTCGGGATAGTCCATCTGGTAGACACGGAACACAGCCTTCAGGCATCCTTCGTCGAACGCCTTGTTGTGTGCAACGAGGGGCAAACCCTTGATGAGTGGTTTTATCTGTTCCCATACCTTTGGGAAAACGGGCGCGTCGTCGGTATCTTGTTGACAAAGCCCATGCACCTGTGAGCACCAGAAGTTGTAATAGTTCGGTTCCGGCTGGATGAGGGAGTAGAACGAATCAACGATCTCGCCATCGCGCACGATGACTACGCCTACGGAACAAACCGATGAGCGCTCGTTGTTAGCTGTTTCAAAATCTATTGCTGCGAAATCTCTCATGCCTTTAATTCTTATATTTCCTCCATTTACTATCTTATCTGTATTGCCATACAGAGTGATTTCATTTGCAAAGATAGCTATAACTTATGAAGAATTGAGGCACAGGTCGGGGGAAATGCTACTTTTTTAATGTTTTTTTATCACGCTCTCTTTCCATCGTTTCATCATGATTACGGCATCTCTGCCTTTGGCTCCACATCTCCTTACGAAGCATCGCATTGCTTTATATGCTACGTGGCAATGCTTCATGCTACGTGAAGCAATGCTTTGTAGGGGTATAGAGCAATGCTTTTGAGCCGTAAAAGCATAGCTTTGTAAGCGACAAAGCAATGAGATGCAACCCGTAAAGCATAGCTTTTTAATCTACATGGCAATGACCATTAAGCAAGAAAGCAAAGCGGTGTCAACGAAAAAGGCGGTTCATTCCGTTGCTGCCTCCTTGATCTTGGCCAGAAGTTCTTCGCGTTTCGACTCGTTGGTACCATGTACGGCATAGCGGACGATGCCCTTTTTGTCAACAACGATAGTCAGTGGAAATCCCTCGTTGCCAATCCACGACATCATGTCCTTGGCTTCTACGAGGTGCGTCCATGTGAAGTGGTGCTTATCGGTGATGCGCTTGGCAGTCTCTGCTTCGTGGAATGTGGCTGAGAAGAACATTACGTCAGGCAGTTGTTCCTTCCATTCTGAGAGAATGGGCATCTCGGCACGGCAAGGACCACATCCTGAGTACCATAAGTTAAGAACCATGACACGGCCGCGAATACTGTCGTTGTTCCATGAGCGTCCGTCGATGTCTTTCTCAGAAAAAGCGGGGAACGGATCACCTTCCTTGGGCGAATAGAATGTGCCGTCAGTCTTCATTCCCGCTTGTGTCAGCGAGGTCATCGTGGCCATGATGTTAAGCCCGTTCAGGAACTGGTCGGCGTTGTGCACCTGTTCGCGTGGTATTGCCTTGCGTGTGACTGACTTAGGCAATGTAGCATCGACATTGATAACAATAATGCTATTGCCCTCCTTGTCCTTTAGCCGCAACATGGTCTTCTCGCCGTTGGGCAACTGTGGCATTTCGCGGAAGAAATAGCCGTTGGAGAGGAACTTCGGAATGACGGTGTCGATACGTTCTACCTGAGCCGACAGAGCTAAAGGCATAAGCATGAATAGTATAACAATGAGTTTAATCTCTTTCATCTCGGTTTATCTTATATAAAGAATGTATGTGCGATGGCAATATGAGCGCAAAGTTACGATATAAAACTCGAAAAAAGGAATAAACCTCCTGAAAATTGACTGCAAAGTGGGCAAGTCTTTACAAATGTTCAGGAATGCAGGTATGTCGATTCCACAAAAAAGGCAGAGATACGTGTCTCTGCCTTTTATGGATGTGTAAATGGGTTACACGAAATGGTTACTTGAACAGGTGGGGGATGAACTCATTGAGTCCGCGACGCCAGGTGAGCCATTCGTGGGCAGTGCCCTTCGACTCGTAGAAGTGGGCATTGATGCCAAGCTCCTTCAGGTTCTTTACCATTGCCTCGGTGCCGAAATTCTCCTCAGAACCGCAGCTCATGAAGAGGTAGTGGATATTCTTGTTGAACTCATCGGCACGGCTGAAGATGCCGTTGTAGGCTGTTTTCACGTCGAGACCGAAGATGGCACCGCTGAAAGTGCCCATGTAGGCAAACTTATCGATATTGTTCAGCACGACGTCGAACGTCTGGTGGCCACCCCACGACAGGCCTGCCATGGCGCGATGCTCACGATCGCTCTTCGTACGGAAGTTGCTGTCGATGTAAGGAATGAGGTCGTTCAGCAGGACGGGGTAGAACGATGCGCCATAGCTCTCGAAGCTCTGTCCGCGTCCGAAGGGTGCCTTGATGTCGCCGCTCTCCATGACGACAATCATGGGTACAGCCTTTCCGCTGGCGATAGCATTGTCCATGATATGCTGCATATGGCCCTGCTTGCTCCATCCCGTTTCATCCTCACCCATGCCGTGCTGCAGGTAGAGCACTGGATAGCGCTTCTTGCCTTTCTCATATTCGGCAGGCGTGTAGACCATGGCGTGGCGCCACTGGTTGGAAGAGTTGGAATAGTAGTAGATGCTGCGCACCTGACCGTGTGCCACACCAGCTTGCGGGCGATAGTAGTCGCCCTCGGGACCTTCAAGAATCTCGATGCCACCCGCTTCGCGGTTGCAGCCGAAGAATGTTTCCGTTGACGGATCGATGAAGTTGACGCCGCCGATGTTGAGGAAGTAGTAGTGGAAACCTACGACGAGCGGATCGGTCGTGGCAAACCATGCACCTCGCCCATCTGATTCCATGTCGTACTTCTTATTGCAGATGTCGAGCACCACCTTATCAGCTTCAGGTGCTACGACACGGAAGTAAGCACGGCGTTGGCTGTCAATCTTCGGGAAGTTGTTGCCTGGTACGGTGGTCGTTGCAAGGACGGCATCGGCAGGCACTTCGAAGGTCTTAGGCTGCTGAATGACAGGTCGCACGGGCTTGTATCCCAGCAGTTCGGCCATGCGTTCGCCATAGCGGCAACCCAGTTCGCGATAGCCAGCGGCATCGAAGTGCAAACGATCGGGGCCGTTGGTGCAACCAGTGGAGGAGATGACTTGTGCCGTATGCAGCGTCAGTGGCAGTTCGTTGATCTGCTTGTTCATGCGGATGCACTGTCCTTGTCCATCGGCTTGCACCACTTCACCAGCCAGCAGGGGCACCTCTTCGGGTTTCAGCTGCAGGTCGCCCAGCAGGTTGTCATAGACATTCTGAACCTTCCATGCCCAATCGGGATCGTCGGTGTTCGACTCGCCCTGATGCATGAGGATGCCCTTGATGACGCCATCCTTCTGTGCTTTTCGAGCCAGCGTGACAAGCCGCTCATACGGGTTGTTGTCGTAGGCTTCGAGCATGCCCTTCATCCACGATGGTGCCTTCTTCACATAGGCAGCAATGCTATCGGGCATGAATCCCTCAATGCGTATGCCGCCGATGGCCACATGGATGACACCCACGCGAATGTTGTCGGGCAGCGACTTGACGAGTGTGCGGCCGAAGTAGTCGGCTGGTGTCAGTCCGTTGTTGGGACGGCAGAGTGGTGGCAGTGCTTCGCACCACTCGCCCATCTTCCTTCCTCGCTGTGGGTCGTCGACAGCTGGCATAAGCAGGAATCGCGGTCCCGGGCTTACGAGGTCCTGTGCCTCAGGTCGTGCAGCCCCCTCCATGTTAGACTGTCCGAAACAGAGGAAGATGTAGAAGTTTGGGTCTACCGCAGCAGTCATGCGGCACACCGGAAAGGCAATGAGCAGAGTTGCAAGAATGTTTCTTAGTTTCATAATGCAATGCTTTGGGGTTAATGTATTTATTTAATGAATATCTTACGCGTCTTTCCGTCAGGCGTGCGAACGATGTTGACGCCATGGCGCAGAGCAGGCTGGCGACGGCCTTGCAGGTCGAAGATGGCCTCAGGTTCTTGTCCAATGGGCGTGAGTTGGAAGCTCTCTATGCCGTCGGGATTGATTACGGTGTTGATGCGACATTCCAACAGCAGGAACTCAGTAAATCCTCCCACATTGCTGTCGTCGGTGAAGCGTACGTAGTAGTTGCCAGCCTCGCTGATGCTGAACGGCAGTTCGCGCAGTTGTGCCGATGCGACGTTGCCTGCGGTGTTGCCGTTGACGTTAGGCGTTGCGGTGAAGGTCTGCGAAGATGCCACGGCTTTGTTGGTGTTGGCATCGAAGATCTGTGCCTTGTATTTCGGCGTACCCTTCCAGGCTGCCATGGCATAGGTCAACTTGTAGTCGCCCGGCTCAAGAGTCAGCGGATAGTCGCTCAGACAACCGTAATCGCAATACTCGTTGCGCCAATAGAGTGCCTTGCCCTGATAGCCCGAGAAGCCGGCGAATGTGCGGGCTCCCTGAGTGTAGTTGTTCGGTGCCACATGGGTTTCGTTGTTCTCCTGCACACAGCGCCATCCCGGTGGGATTGTACCTCCTTGCACAGTTGTGAAGTCGAGTTTGTAGACAGATGTCATGTCAGTAAAGATTGGTTGTATGGTGACATTGTCCTCTGGCATGACAAACGTAATCTCACCCGTAGGATCGTCGAAGGCGATGGTCGTCGAGAGCGTGTAGAATACGGAGTTGACGACACGCAACTCTGTCAGCGAGAAGCCTTCGTCGGCCTTCACGCTGAGTCTGACGGTGTCGCCTTCGGCAGCCTCGGCCACGTCGGCAGTCACCACTCCGTTCTCGGCATCACGAATGGTGACCAGATATTTCTCGACGGGAGTTCCCGCAGGTTTGTAAATAATCTGGTCGATATAGGCAGGCAGCGCGCCCGAATTGGTGATAACCAGATCATTCTTGCCTTCTTTCAGCGTTGCGTTGACGCTAACCTTACGCCATTCGTTCACGGCCGTCTTTTCGCATCTTACGGACTGCCGTGTTCCATTGACTGTTACAGCGATATTGCCAGCCTTGGAGCTGCAGGTGTAGCGTACGTCGATGGTGTAGTCGCCCGGGAAGTCACAATCGAGCTGGTGGCGGATGGCAGCTGCGCTATTGGTTCCAAAGTCAATGAAACCATTGCCAGAATGGCCTCGCACGTTGGGATACCAGTTGTAGGGATCGGTGTTGCAACTCTTGACATTCTTGAAGTCCATGTCCTCGGCTTCAACGATGATGATGTCGTTGACAGCATCAGGTTGAGTCGGCTGGGGCAGGGCCGTTGGTGTGGCGATGCCATCGGTCTGCACGTCGGTGCTCTGTCCGGTGCAGTTGACGACGATGTCGACGGGGCCGTTATGCTTCACGTTGATGGTGTAGGTCTTTGCCGTTTCGTCGTATTCGGCAGTGGCATTAGCCACGTAGCCTGATGCTCCCGTAATGTGGCGGGTCAGCGTGTAGGAAGGCTCAGAGGCCACGCCCTTCACAACGATCATGTCGGTCTGTCCCGAAATGGTGTCGCTGCGATAGTTGTTCAGATAGAAGTCGATGTGGTCAGCGTACTCGCGTATGATGCCGCTCGACAATTTGCCATACTGTAGCTGCAGCGTGTCGCAAGTGTTGTAGAGCAGTGGGATTTCAGCCGATGCAGTCTTCTTTGCATTTAGATAGGTATACGGAGTGTAAGTCACCAATTGGTTGCGATAACGGCTTACGAAAAGGTCGCCAGTCGATATCTCGGGATATTGCTGGTTGAAATCGGCTTGCTTCTTTGCGATGGTTCCCCAACGGTTGGTGTAGGTCGACTTCTTCACTTGCACGGGAATAGCCTTTGCAGCATCGTCGTAGAGTCCCATCACGAGTGGTATGGTGCCGTAGCGACCGGTGCTCTTCAGGTAGCAGTAGTTGTCCATCCACTGGCCGTTGCCGCGGTTGAAGGGGTCGGTCTGCTTGTAGAGTCCGTCGAAGAGGTTGCCCCATGTGGCGTATTTATCTTCGTCGTTGCTACCTGTCTTGTCGTTGATGACGACAATCTTGGTCTTACCGAGCACTTCTTCGCGCGAAGGAATGTAGATTGTTCCATTGATTACCTGTCGGAACATGTCGAGCCAGACGCCCTTGAAGTTGGTGAACTGTGCCCAGTTGCGGCGTGTGTAGCCGTCGACAGTGGTGTTGTTCACCTCATGCAGGCACTCCTCGCGCCAAGTCAGTTCCGGTCCGTCCCAGACTGCACCTCCATTGCTGCCCATCTGTTCCATGACGGTACCGATACCAGCTGCAGCAGGATACTTCTTCCCATGACCTTCGCCCAGGATAGCATCAAGGGCGCCATTCCATCCGCAGTTGTCGTAGCGCACACCGTAGTTCTTGGCCAGACCAGAGATAAAGGGACCGTAAGTGACGCTTTCGTTGTTGTAGAAGCACGACGACGTGGTGTACTTATAGAGCCAAAGGATGGCCTCGGGATACTGTTGACAGGCGTTCAGCAGGTCTTTGTTGCGTTTCATCATGCCCATCGGGTTGAGGGCATGACTCCATATGTTGCCACAAAACGAGATGGTCAGGAAACCGCCATACTTGTGGTGCATGGGAACAAGCTTTGCAAATAGTGCGATGCGCGATGTCTGCGGGCTGGAACTCATGTCGCCTGCCTCATCGAAACCCCAGAACTGCTCGGCGTAGTTCCATCCCAGAAAGTTGGGGAAACGCTTGAAGAAGTATTCAAATGTAGCCAGGTCGTCGTCCTGAATATGGGTGTGGCCACCACTGGCAGGCTGACAAGTGAACCACATACGGTTCTTTTGGCAGACGGTAGCCCACGACTTATAAGTGCGTACGGCCTGCTGTGGCATTTTGTAGACGTTCTTTTCCTTGTCATAGCCGCATGACAGCGATAGGTTCAGACAGACGTAAGGCTTTACGTCGTCAGGGATGAGGTCAATGATCTTTTGTGGATCGGCCTTGTACCACACGTCGACGTGGATGAACCACAACGGGTGTTGGTTGTCAATGGGGCGCCGTTCTTGAGCCCACAGACAGGTTGCTGTCATGAAAAGCAGCGTGATGAGAGCCAGATAAAGCTTTTTGTTGTTCATGTTCTTGTTTTTTTATTTAATCGTGTTGTTTACTATAGCAGAACTCGTCAATATCAACGTAGCCGCCAATCTTCTTCGTCGCATAGCAGAAAAGTGCAAACTTCGTGCCCATGAAGAAGCGACGCCAGTCAAAGCGCATGCGGTAGTCGTTCGTTCCGATTTTCTTCCATTGTGTGCCATCAAGGCTGTAGAAGAAGTTGGCAGCATCGCGTCCGCCTCGTTGGCCTGGTCGGAAGTCGGCATCGATGCGAAGCCAGATTTTGGACTGTTTCAACGGGATGGTTTCGATGACCTTCTCTTCGGCTTTCTCAACGGCTTTCGTGCGTTCAGCCAGCTGCACGTCTAACTCACTCATTTGCAGCGTGAGTTTTTTGCCCGTCTTTTTCACCATCAAAGCACCCGTTTCGCTATTGAAAGCAGCAAACCCCGCGCAGTCGCCATCCTTCATGTGGCTCAGGTCGATGCTGATGTAGGCACTGCATGCAGGTCCTTCCATGCGTTGTGTCAGCGTGTTGGGTGCCAAATAGATATTGTCGACAACCCGACCAGTCTTCAGTCGAAGATAGCCTGGCCGTTCGTTGAGACTCCATGCCTTGTCTATTGGATTGTGGTTCCACTGCCAATGCAGCCCGAGTGTCGCGTCGTCGAAGCCATCGCTGCATACGATGCCCTTTTCAGGTTGATTGCTCACGAGTGGACGCATTGTTGCGGGCACCTTACCCTGTTCGTCGCCAATCATAGGCCATCCGTCAATCCAACGCACAGGTGAGAGTGTGAGCAATCGCCCTACGCCGCCACGGTCCTGGAAGATGATGCCGTACCAATCGCCATACTCCGTGTCGACGATGGTGCCTTGCCCTACGTAGCCCATGCCACCGAAATCGCTTTCGAGGATGACACGTTTCTCATAAGGTCCATGGATATCAGTCGCCCGATAGCACACTTCGCGGCGATGGCGACCTGGTGCATAGACGTGCGAAATCATGAGCAGGTAGTACTTCCCGTTATGTTTGATCATTCTACTGCCTTCCAAGAGTCCGGTTTCCTCAGCATCGCGCTTGAAGATTTGCTGGTGTGTCCCTTCGATGACGTCGGAGAGGTCGGGTTTCAGTTCCATCATCTCGCCTGTTCCATAGAACACATATACTCGATCGTCGTCGTCAAAGAACAAAGAGCAGTCATGGAAGTGGCGCATGCGCGACACTTGCGTCCAAGGTCCTTCTGCCTTCTCAGCTGTGAAAATGTAGGTGTCGCCCATATGTCCTGCCTCGTTGGGAGCCAGCAGGGCGTAGAACTTTCCTTTATGATATTTCAGTGACGTTGCCCACTGGCCGCGTCCATAGACCGTTCCCTCCTGCAGGTCGTACTTCGGTGAGTCGGTGAGCCGGTCGAAGATGTAGCTTACGGTTTCCCAATTCTTCAAGTCCTTCGACCTCATGACGGGAGCGCCTGGCATGAGGTGCATAGTGGTACTGACCATATAGAAGGTATCGCCCACGCGAATCACGTCGGGATCGGGCACGTCGGCCCATAACATGGGATTCACAATGAGTTCTTTGTTTGGTGAAGCTGTAGAGTTCAGCGCTTGTGCTTGAATGGTGTTTGTCCTGGCCAGTAACACGGCCAGCAGCACGATTGCAGTTTGGAAAGTTCTCATATATTACTTATTCGTTAAATTTCCACCAGTCGAGGTGTATGTCGCCATTGGGCTGCTCAAAGCAGACGTAAAGGTCGTGCTTGCCGTTGGCATCTTTCACTTTTGTCTTGAAATTGACATATTTCTCTATGCTGCCCGTAGGCTTGATGTCCAGACGGCCGATGGCAGGACCCTGTGGACTGTCGAGTCGCAGGACGACGGTGCCTTTGCCTGTTGCTGCTGCGGAGAGCTGGAATTGTCGGGCACCTTTGTTGCCGAAGTCTACGCCGCGCAGACGAATGTATTCACCATCGTCAAGGTCGTAGATATACATATTTCTCCGTCCGGTTGATGCCGGCATGTCTTCAACGATACCCGTGTTGGGAATGCCCATCTTGGCAGATTTCAATCCATAGCCCCATGCCATGGTCTCTGCTTCAACACGTTGGTATGGATTGAGTGCCTGTAGCTGTCGCATCGGTTCTTGGTCGAGCCAGTAGGGCACTTCCTGAATGGTACCATCTGTATTGTATTTCAATGCGTTAGCCGATACGCTGCGCTGCTCGTGGTGCACCCACGTGTGCAGATGCATGAGGTCATAGTCCTGTCCGAAGATGTAGGAGTTGCCCTTGTAGTCGCAGATGCCTGGATGATTGCCGCGGTCGCGTTGCGTCGGGCTCATGATGTAGCCGCTGAACTTCCAAGGACCTGTTGGCGACGAACTCATGGCGTAGCCCAATCCCTCAGGACAGCAGGTGCTGGCGAACCCCAGATAGTAGTGGCCATTGCGCTTGTAGAACCATGGTCCCTCCTGATAGTGGTCGATGTGGTAGGGCAGCTTGTGGACTTCGCCCTTGAGCGAAATCATGTCGTCGTTCAGCAGGGCATAATAGGTGTTTGGATTTCCCCAGTACATATATGCCTGGCCGTCGTCGTCGACGAAAACGGTTGGATCAATGTCGTCCCAATGCTCCTTCTGCCATACGAGCGGTTCGCCTAACGGATCGTGGAAGGGTCCGTAGGGCGAGTCGCTGACGAGCACACCGATGCCGTGCCCGTGGAGTGGGGCATAGAGGTAGTACTTTCCGTTGCGTTCAACGGTCTGAATGGCCCATGCGCCATTGTCGCGGCTACGCCAGGTGAAATCCTTCAGCGAAGCCACTGCTCCATGCTCAGTCCAGTTTACCATGTCGGTGGTCGACCAAAGCAACCAATCGTACATGAAGAATCCAGCCGAGTTCTTCTCGTTGGCATCGGGAATGTCCTCGGGTGAGGCATCGTGAGAGGTATAAAGGAATAGTGTGTCGCCCACGACGAGTGGTGAGGGATCGGCCGTGTACTTGGTCTGGAAGAGCGGCATGTTCACCTGTTCCAAGCCTTTCATCTCCCACCAGTCGAAGTTGAACAACTTTGGTCCCTTGCGGCCCGTGAATACGAGGTATAGGTCGCATCCTTTGGCACGCTCAGGGTTTAGTGTGGAGATGGCTACGGTGAGGTCGGTGGTGATGGTCTGCCACTTTTCCCAACCGCCAGTGGCAGGAACAACGAGTCGTCCAAGCAATTCGCCGCCGATGCTGTCGATACGAATCTCTATCTGTCCACCACGCAGACCACTTGCTACGCGGGCAGTAAACGTACGCGGCAGATTATGTCCGAAGCTTACATTCTGCAGTTTGATGTAGTCGCCGTTGTGGATATCGGTGACGTAGACGCCTATTTCATCGTTCTGTTCAGTCTTCACGCCTCGCGAGAAGGCCATCGTCTCGGCCTCCACATGGCGGAAGGGGCAGAACGAGGCTACGGGTTGCACTCCTTCGTCGGTAGGCATGATGGTAGGGAAGGAACCATCGGCATTGTAATGGAATTCTTCCACGGCCACACTGCGCCCGAATCCACCGCCACCAGGCAACTTGCCCGTATGATAGAAGAAGTAGGAATGACCTTTATAATCAGTTACGCCGCAGTGGTTGGTGAACGATTTTGTGTCGCTCAACGGCATAATCTCACCAGCATAGGTCCAAGGCCCAGTAGGCGTTGGTGCCGTGCTGTAGCTGATGTGCTCAGGCACCCCGCCGGCAGCATAAAGGAGTTGGTATTGTTTTTCGTTTTGAACTTTATACTTTGAACTTTGAACTTTTCTGAGCCAGGGGCCTTCCACGTAGCAATCCTTGTACTTCTTGCCTCTTTCGCGCTCGCGCATCGAGGGGGCCCCGAAAGCTTCCTCCGTCATCGGCAACAAACCCACTTCCCCCTCGTAGGATATCATGTCACGATTCAGTTTGAGGTAGTACACCTGCGGGTTACCCCACATCAGCCATGCCTGCCCGTCGTCGTCGATGAGTACTGTCGGATCGATATGGTCCCAGGAACCATTCTCAAAAAGCGGTTTTCCTAGCGCATCGTGGAAAGGTCCTGTCGGTGAGTCGCTCACAGCCACGCCAATGGCCATTCCTTTCGAAATCTTGGAGTGGGCGCAGATGTACCAATAGAACTTCCCATCGCGCTCAATGCATTGCGAAGCCCATGCGCGGTCGTCAGCCCATGAGAACGACTCCAGTGCCAGTGGCGATCCATGATCGGTCCAGTTCACCATGTCGTCGGTTGAGTACACCCGCCATTCCTGCATCCAGAAGAAGTCGGCATTGTCTTCGTCGTGTCCGGTGTAGACATACAGTCGGTCGTTGTGCACCATAGGTGCGGGGTCACTGGTATACCAAGTCTGCACAAAGGGATTCTGGGCAGTTGCCGTCAGTGCTTGGAAAAGGGTTGCAATGATAAGAATCTTTCTTGATTTCATTGAATAGTATTGTTTTGATTATTTACTTGCGATGGTGTAGGTTTTGTTGGGAAGAGTCTCGAGATCGTACTCATAGACCTTTGGCGGGGTGAGGAGGGTGAACTCCTTCAGTTCGGGAGAATGCAGAGGAGTGCGGATGTCGGCAGGAGCAAGGAAGTCGTTCGGACAAGCACCTTGTGCTTCTTTCAAGCCTTTTCCCTGCAGCGGCACATACGAGCGCAGGCGCAGGACTCCACCAAGAGTGGAGTGCACAGTACAGCTTTGTAGCGTGCCCTTCGCCCACTTCATGCTGACGACGAATCCACCGCGTGCGCGCAAGCCATTCACCTCCCCCTCCTGCCATGCGTCGGGCAGTGCAGGGAGCAGATGTACGGCACCGTCGTGGCTCTGCAGCAGCATCTCGCAGACACCTGCCGACACGCCGAAATTGCCGTCGATTTGGAAGGGAGGATGTGCATCGAAGAGATTCGGATAAGTACGGCCCAGCGGATACTGGCGCATCATCCTGTCGTCGGGCAGCAGGTGCAGCATGTTCCGAATAATCTTGAAGGCATGGTTGCCGTCGAGCATGCGTGCCCAGAAGTTGGTCTTCCATCCCAGGCTCCAACCTGTTGCCATGTCGCCGCGTTGGCGAAGGGTGTTGGCGGCAGCTGTGTAGAGGTCGGGATGGCTATACGGTGAAATCTGGTTCGAAGGGTAGAGCCCGTAGAGATGTGAGATGTGGCGGTGCTCGTCCTTCGGGTTGTCGCCGTCGATGAGCCATTCCTGCAGTTGTCCATAGCGGCCAATCTGCATGGGCGGCAGTTTGGAGAGTTGAGAGTTGAGGGTTGAGAGTGTAGAGTTATCCTTTCCAAGAACCTTCCCTGCGGCGATGACTTGCGAAAGAACATCGAAGACAATTTGGTTGTCCATCGTCGAACCGGCAGTCACCTCGGTGCGTTTACCCACAGGCCCGTGTTCAGGCGACACCGTCGGAACTGTAACGAGCCAACCATATTGCGGGTGCTCCTGCATGTAGTCGATGAGGAAGTCGGCAGCACCCTTCATCACTGGGTAGTAGTCGGCGAGGAATTGTTTGTCGCCGGTGAAGAGATAATGCTGCCAGAGATGTGTCGTGAGCCAGGCGCCACCCGTCGGGAATATACCCCAGGACGTTCCGTCGACAGGTCCGGCAATACGCCAGAGGTCAGTATTGTGGTGGGCCACCCATCCGTTGCAGCCATACATCTGCTGTGCAGTGAGGGCTCCCGTCTGACTGAGGTCGCGAATCATCGAGAACAACGGTTGTTGTGTCTCGGCAAGATTACCCACGAGCGAAGGCCAGTAGTTCATCTCGGCATTGATGTTGATGGTGTACTTTGAGTCCCACGGTGCATTCATCTTGTCGTTCCAGACACCCTGCAGGTTGGCGGGCTGTCCGCCAGGCTGAGACGAAGAAATGAGAAGGTAGCGACCGTACTGCATCATGAGCGACACCATGTCGAGGTCGAGTGGTGTGCTACTGGCGTAACTTTGATCGTCGATTTGGCTGGCACTTTGCTCGAAGGCGATAAGGCGCTTGTCGGTTGGCAGAGAGGAGTCGGCATTCTTCGGCAGGTTCAACGTGACCCGATTATACTGTTCTTGGTACTTCTTCAGATGTGCCTTCAGCAGTTTGTCATACGATTTCTTCGAAACATCGGCCAGCGTCTCATTGTTTTTCTTCACCGGGTTGCCACTCACGTCGTGATAGTTCACAAAGTTCGTGGCGGCTGTGATGTAGAGTGTGGCGGTGGTGGCATGATCAACGCTGAGCGATTCTAAGTTTCTATTCAGCTTGCCATCGGCCTCGAGCAAGATGCGGCATTCGGCCTTCATGCCGGCTTTGATGCCTTCCTGCTCTACACCGTCGACGACGGCTGCCAGCTCATAGACAGGTGGCTTTATTCCTTCGTGGTCCGACACCGTGAACACTTTCGACGTCAGCTGCGTGTCGAAGCCTACTTTGAACGACAAGGCACCTTTCTTGTCAGCTTTCAGGCGTACCACAACGACCTTGTCGGCCAACGAGGCAAAAACCGTGCGCTCGTACTTCACACCTCCACAGACATAACGCGTGGTGGCGAGGGCATTGCCGAGGCTCAGCTCGCGGCAGTAGTTGCTCACGTTCTGATGGCCCAGCAGCAACTTCACACTGCCCAAGGGCAGGAAGCGCATGCCGTGAGGGCCGGGGATGAAATACTTGTCCAGTACCTTGTGGGCCTCTTCTTCCTTTCCTTCGAAGATGAGCGAACGCACCTCCTGAAGGTGTTCGCGAGCCGTGAGACTGTTGTTGTTGTGCGGTGAGCCGCTCCAGAAGGTCTCTTCGTTCAGTTGAATCTCTTCAACATCCGTTCCGCCATAGACCATGGCACCGAGTGCGGAGTTGCCAATGGGCAGCGCCTCCAGCCAGTGCTGTGCAGGCTGATTGTACCACAATCGGTGCTGTTGGCCATGAGCCGAAAGCACCGTAAACAAGGCGCAAAGTATGAATAGCTTTTTCATCGTTTGTTCTCGTCGTAGAAGAATGTCCCCATCTCAGAATGCTCGGCATCCTTGTCGTCAAGCTTGAAGAGCATGAATTGTGGATTTTCGGTGGTGCAGGGCGTCCAGGCACCGTCGTCCTTGCCGTTAGGATTGCCAAACTTTGCGAAGTTCGTCCACGCGGTGAGCATCTTCTCGGCCAAGTCCCAGTCGCCTTGTGTCCAGGGACGCCAGCAATGCTTCAGCGACTTGAACACAAACCAGAGGTCGCTCGAGTGGAACGCTCCCTTCAGGCGGTCGGTGATTTCTGGATGCTTGCCGTCATCGGGCAGCTTGCGGGCAAACTCATAAGCCCAAGCCTTGCCACCTTTCTCCTGGCGCACCTTGCAGAACTCCTCGATGCCGGCACCCATCGTGCCCATGTCGTTCAGCGTGAAGCCAATCATGTAGGGCACATCGGCAATTGAACCATCGCGTGTGGCCTCGTCGAAGTTCTTCAGCGTGACATAGCCGTCGACTATTGGACGGTGCATCAGCATCACATCGCTCTTGTTGACCATGTTATACAGCTGTCCGACGGTATAGAGAACCTCTGTCGATGCACCACGCAGCCTCTGCAGATCGGTGAGTCCTGCCCAGTCCATCACCTTCTTCGTCTCGGCCTCGGCTTCCTTGAGCGTGGGGTTGTAGGTGAAGAAGCGGTTCACCGGTGTGGCGGGCTTGGCTTCCTCGCCATCCTTGGCAGGAACGTTGATGCCGCCGCCGCTCATGATAACGGCCTTGTGGAAGAGTCCGCGTGCCAACGGCGACTCACAAAGTGTGCGCACGCTGCCGGCTCCGGCACTCTGTCCGAAGATGGTCACATTGTCGGGATCGCCGCCAAACTGTGCAATGTTCTCCTTAATCCACTTCAGCGATTGTATCTGGTCGAGGATTCCGTAGTTGCCCGACACGCCGTGAGGGCTCTCAGCCGACAGCTCGGGATAGGTCATGAAGCCGAAGATGCCCAGGCGATAGTTGATGCTCACGAGCACCACATCCTTCGATGCCCACTCCTGGCCGTCGAACTCGGGTTCCGAGCCCCAGCCTTCACGATAGCCGCCACCGTGTATCCACAAGGCAACGGGCAGTTTCTTGGCAGTCTCGCCGGGCGCTTTCGTCCACACATTCAGGTAGAGACAGTCTTCGCTATAGGGTGCTTCGTCGCCGTAGCCCCACTCTGAAGCATAAAAGCCTGGATAGTGTACGGCTTGATAGCCCGGATGACCGAACTTGTCGCAGAGGCGAACGCCCTCCCAAGCCACTACGGGTTGAGGCTCTTTCCAGCGCAGGTCGCCGATGGGCGGTGCTGCATAGGGAATGCCACGGAATACGAACACGCCGTCGTTGCAGGCACGAACACCTTGCACCTGACCACCCTCGATGGTCAGCACGGGACTTTTGTCGCTGGATGCTGAACATCCCAGCAAAGCCAACATCGGAATCAGGAATAGCAGTTTTCTCATTTTCGTTGCAGGTTTTTATGGAAAATGTTTGTTGCCTACAAAGGTAGTGAGAATAATCTGAATGCCGTTCACGCATTGTAACAAGTTGTTTGCCGTGAATTACATTTTCGTTGGCGGCTATATGAAAAAAAAGGAATGATATAGAAGATGGCCCACCGACCTCTCCGAAGTTTTTTCTGCCTCCTAAATAGGTTATCTTCTATATCATTCCTATATTTTTTGTCCCTTTCAGGACTATTTATCTTGTTTCTGCTTCTCGATGCAGCAAAAACTTGTCGATGAAAGCCTGCACCAGTGGCATCTGGCTTTCGGGCAACATGCAGTGGGGATGGCCGCCAACGATACTAAAGTCCATGCGGTCCTCAATGCCAAACTGCTGCCAAACCTTCTTTGCCGCCTGTGCCGAAGGCAGCATGGCTTCGTCGGCAAGCCACTTGTAGTCGGGGTTACCCAGAAGGAGCAGGGCGCGTGGGCATACCATTGCGCAGAGTTCATGCTGGTCGTATGGCAGTTGGTAGACGCTGTCGCCGTGGAAGTTGTCGCGCATCGATTCCAGGAACCAGTGATAGTCGGTCCTGTCAAGGTCTTCGACTTCGTTCAGTGTGTGGCTGACGCGCCATGCAGCAGCACCGCCGCCTCCAGGCTCCTGTGCGATGGTCAGTGCGATACGCTCATCGAAGGCTCCACAGTAGAGTGCCATCTTGCCGGCATAGGAACAGCCTGTCACGCCAATGCTCGCCATATCGATGCGTGTTATTTCTGGACCAAGCTTCTGCAATCCATCGACGAGTCGGCTCAGCCCCCATGCCCATTCGCTGTAGGCACCGTTTGCCTGCAGTTCAGGATAGAGTCGGTCGAAGGGGTGTTCGCCCCGCTCGTGGTGCGGACGCCACTGCGAGTAGTCGTTCACCTGATTCTCATGGAACACCATCGTTGCAATGGGACGTCCTTCGAACAGTTGGCGTGGCAAGGCAATGCCACTAGTACCTATCATTAGCGCATAGGGTGGCGTTCCTGTTTCAGGATAGCGTATCTCCGAACGCAACGTCAGCGTTTCACCGTTCACAGTGACGTCAACGACGAGCGTGTCGCCATTCATCCGTGCATGGATGGCATCCATGCTGACAGTAGGTTTCTTGCCAATGCCATAGTGCTGTATGAGCTGTCCGATGGCATTGCGTCTGGCAGCCCATTTTCCGAATTTCTTCACGCCCTGCAGTGCATCAGGCAACTCATGGACCACAGGCAGCTGACGTGCAGGCAACAAATCTTGCTTGGCAGCCTTGGTCACCGTGTTCTCAACGCTGTACACCAGTGGAGGCGTGGTGTGTCGTTTGTGTTGTGCCTGTGTCGTCATACTCATAGAGATGACGAGCAGCAGTAAAAGCCTTTTCATCGTTCAGTGAATTTTTAGTGTTGTTTCTTTTTTAATACATACATCCTATTTGCCGCTGAAGGTGAAGCGCAAAGCGAGGAGTCGGTGCAGCACGACAATCAGCACCACCTCCACCAGATAGACCATCAGGTAGCTGTACCACAACAGGCTGGGCACCGTTCGCGAAACAATCCACATCACAGGAATGACCGTGAGCGACAAGGCAAAGGAGACAAACAGGGCCATGTGGTGATGGCCGTACAGTTTATAGACGATCATCAGCACGTAGATGTAGCAGAAGGGGATGAAGCTCAGGGCAAAGATGCGCAGGGCACTGTTGGTCTCAGCGATGTAGGCGGGATTGTCTGCACCGAAGAGGGCTGCAATGGCCTGAGGGTCGATCCAAACGGCCAGGCATGTGACGGCCATGGCAACGGTGATGAAGCGGAACGATTTGCGTAGCACGAGGCGAAAGCCTTCAGCATCGTGCCTGCCTACCTCTGGTATCAGCATGAGTAGTGCTAATAGGCTTTTCATTTCTCAATGCCCGTTTTTTTTCAGTTTTTAATTCTCAATCTCAAAAAGGTTGATGAATCCCGTCAGTTTGAAGATGTCCTTGATGTCGTCGTTCAGGTTTTTGAGTACCACCTTGCTGCCTCCGGCTTTGCTGCCCTTCAGGATACTGATGAGGATGCGCAGGCCGCTTGATGCGATATACTCCAGTTTTGTACAGTCGATGATGACTTCCTTTCCGTTGGTCGTGTAGAGTGGCTGGAGCGTCTGTTCCACTTCGGCGGCAGCAGCCGTGTCGAGTTCTCCCTCAAGGGTCACAAGGAACTTGTCCTCTGATTGTTCAATCGTTGCATTCATAATAATTCTTTTTTAATATTAGTTTTTCAGTCTTTTTGTCAGTGTGAGAATGTTCTTGCCATGCTCGCGCTCGTAGTTGATGACGTCCATCAGCTTACGTATGAGCAGGATGCCCAGTCCGCCTACAGGGCGCTCCTCGGCTGAGAGTGTAGTGTCGGCGGCAGCGGCCTCGGTGGGGTCGAAGGGGATGCCAGTGTCGGTGATGATGAGTCGGAGCAAATCACCGTCGTAGGTCACGCGGATATTGACCTCGCCTTTGCGTCCAGCCGGATAGGCATATTCCATCACGTTGACGACGGCCTCCTCGAGTGCCAGCCGCAGCTTGGGTGCCAAAGGCTTCGCGATGTTCAGCCGCGCCGTCACGTCTTTTATGAATGTGCTCAGCCGCTCTATTTCTTTCACATCGTTGGACAATGTCAGTTGCTCATCAAGGATGAGCAATTTCTCAGTGGGGGTATAACTGATGGCCAGTAAGGTCAGGTCATCGCTCGGTTGGGTATGCTCGGTGAAGTGTTCAATCTCGGAGATAATTGTTTCAACCATCGTCCTGGAAGAAATGTTGTAGCAGCGCGACATCATTTGATGCACACGTTCCCTACCAAACAACTGGTGTTGGGAATTGCGGGCCTCAGTCAGTCCATCTGTATAGAGAATGAGCATGGATCCTGGTGGCATAGTGGTCTCCTGCATCGTGTAGCTGAAATCGGCGAACAGTCCAATGGGCAGGTTGGGCTTTGCGTCAAGGTATGAAATACTGAGCTTTTCAATCAAAAAAGGAATCTCGTGGCCAGCACAGCAGTATCGCAGGCGTCCTGTTGGCAGGTCAAGCACGCCGACAAACAAGGTGGCGAACATGTTCGATTGATTATTACGGCAAGCCGAGTCGTTCATCCTCTGCATGATAAGCGCAGGATTGCTCTCACGCAAGGCGATGTTGTGGAACAGCGACTGGCTGACGGCCATGATGAATGCGGCGGGGATGCCCTTGCCACTGACGTCGCCAATACAGAAGAACAATTTCTCGTCGCGGATGAAGTAGTCGTAGAGATCGCCTCCCACCTCTCGGGCAGGCGTCAGCGAGCCATGTACATCGACGCGTGGGTCATCCCATGATTCGCGCGGCAGCATTTGCGTCTGTATGGCATTTGCTATCTGCAACTCACCGTCGATGCGTTGCTGTCTCATCAGACTCGTCTGGAGTTTGCGCCCGTTTCGCATAAATAGCTGAAGGATGATTCCAAACACTAATATGCCGACCAGTGTCATCCAAAGGATGTTTTTTTGCAACTTATAGAGTTCGCCGAAATCCTCGTCGTCGTAACAAACCTTTACCATCAGCCATTTTGGCGCATATCGTTTTCTGGCATAATACACGCGACCTGAGCGCCCCTGTTCTTCATCGTAGAACTTGAAACTTGTCACCCGTCCATTGACTTTCATCACTTTGGGGATACTACTGTCTTTGATCATTGCTGCAATGCTGACAGCTAACTTTGGGCTGCATACCGTGTCAGGGGGCGTGGCAATCAGTTGGCCCTCCTGCGACAGCACCATCGTGAAGCTTGACGGATGCTTGTGAAATTGGCTCAACATCTCGCTCATCCATCCTGTAGTGATGTCAATTCCCAGTGCGGCGACGGGCTTTCCTTTGCCATCGCGAATAGGCAGTGCAAAGGTGCTTACGGTATCTTTTGCCCCTTCGGAATCTAGATAGGGGGTGCTCCACTTCAGCGTGTCGCCCTTCATGCAGGTCAGATAGAATTCACTAGAAAAGTAGTTATGCTGGGCAGAACCAATCTGCGTAGTGATCACTGAGTCGCCCTCATGGCGGGAATATGGCTCATACCAGTGTCCTTTACTTGGATAGTAGTCGGGACTGAAGGCTATTGCTGCGCCCACTATTTTGTCGCTCTCGTGAGTCACCAGATTGCTGACCAAAGTCTCCATGTAAGAGGGATCGTCCAGATGCTCCTGAGCGTGCCAGACTTGGTTAGATGCAGCTATCGATACATCACGCATGATGGCGTCCATACGTTGTGCTGACGCCCTGAGCAGTAGCAGCACCTGCTCTTCCAAGTCGCGTTCCAACATGTTTCGCGTATAGTAATATTGCAAGGCAGAGATACCCTCCAAGAGGATGGCAGCCAGAATGATGACCAATAGCCCGGTCTGCCTAATCTTCTTGATAAACCACCATTTAGAGTCCTTATTTATAGCCTGCATAGTCGTTTTCGCTTTGTGGACGTTGTTTAGTTTAAGAGTATGGATGAATCAACGAAAAATGTTAAGGCTCCCTGTATATGGCTTTCTAGTATTTACGATTGTAATACGCAAATAAAGTGCAAACAGTTCTGCCTACTGTGCATTGTTCATTGCTTGATGTCCCTAAGGTAATTATTGTTTACGGGGCAAATGTACGAAAAAAAAGCTGCAGAAACAAACTTTTCTTTGCTTTTTTACCACATCTTATATAAGAACTGCTATATCATTCCCCTTATATAAGAATGTGGCCCGAAAAGCCAATGAGCTGCCATAGGCTGGCAATTCATTGGCCTTTCAGGCCGCTTAATAGTTTCAATTTGTTAAGGCGTAGAGGGCATTTGGCTATTTTCCCCCTCCTTATGAAACTGCGAAGGAACGAATGTTCTTAGCCAACGAGGCGCTTGGGCAACGTGGGCATAGCGCCGTTCTGTGTGCAGACGAAGGCACTGACCTCAACAGCCAACTTGTGGGCTTCGGCAACGGGCTTGCCACTGAGGATGGCTGCACAGAAACTACCGGTGAAGGAATCACCTGCACCTACCGTGTCGGCAACCTCAACCTTCGGAGTTTCCTGGAACGACATCTGGCCAGGCGTGAACACGTAAGAACCATTGGTGCCGCAGGTAAGCACGAGCATGTCGAGGTCGTACTTGCCAAGGATGAGCCAGCACTTGTTCTCGATGTCAAGGCCAGGATAGCCAAACATACGGCCAATGATGACCAGTTCCTCATCGTTGATCTTCAGGATGTTGCAACGGCGCATCGACTCCTGGATGACTTCCTTGGAGTAGAAGTTCTGGCGCAGGTTGATGTCGAAAATCTTCACGCAGTCCTGAGGTGTGGCATCAAGGAAACGGTGGATGTTTGCGCGGCTTACGATGTTGCGCTGTGCAAGCGAACCGAAGCAGACGGCGCGGCAGTTGTGGGCAATTTCTTCAATTTCGGGTGTGAAGGGAATGTTGTCCCATGCCACGTTCTCACGGATGTCGTAAGTAGGGATGCCTTGTTCGTCGAGCTGTACCTGAACGGTTCCTGTTGGATAGGGTACGCGTGGCATCATGTAGCGCAGCTGATGCTCTTCGAGTGCTGCGATGGTTTCGTCGGCCAGTTTGTCCTCACCGAGGGCGCTGACAGCGATAGTATTCTCCTGACCTAAGAATTGGCCAGCGTGATAGGCGAAGTTGGCAGGTGCTCCGCCGAGTTTCTTACCTTCGGGCAGCACGTCCCAGAGTGCTTCGCCGAGGCCTACTACTAATCTTTTTTCCATATTGTTTTTGATGTTTTGATGTTTAGGAGTTTAGGAGTGTGGAAGTGTAGACATATGCCTTTGCTTTCACGGAAGTCACGGATGATGCAACCTCGGAAGGGTAATCATAATTATCAATTGTCAACTGTCAATTATCAATTATCACTTCGCTGCCACTTTCGGTATATAGGTAAAGAGGTAGACGACGCCTACTGCCATGACGAGTACTGCGCCAGCCTGACCCATGGCATCGCTCATGATACCCATAAGTGGGGGAAACAGTGCACCACCGACCAATCCCATGATCATCAGACCGCTAACCTCATTCTTCTTCTCAGGAACAGACTGCAGAGCCTGAGCGAAGACGATGGAGAATATATTGGAGTTGCCGAAGCCTACCAGTGCCAGCGATACCCAGATGATCCACTTGCTAGTGCTTACAGCCAGTCCCGCCATAGCCAGAGCCATCATCACCACGCTGACGATGAAGAACTTACGGTTGTCGAAGCGGCTTAGGATGGCAGCTCCCATCAGACAACCTAGGGTACGGAAGGCGAAATAGATGCTTGTGGCGTATTTGAAATCGTCGGTGGTCTGACCGTCAACGCCAACACGCTCCATGAGGATGCTTGGAGCATGGGCATTGACGCCTACGTCGATACCCACATGGCATATGATGCCGAGGAACGACAGCAGCACGACGGGCACGCCCAGTAACTTCAGACAGTCGACAAATGAAGAGGGTTTGCCCTCGATAGGTTCCTCCTCGATATGAGTCATGCCCAGCAAGGCCGTGGCGATGATGCCGAAGGCGAGGAAGATAACAAAGAGGATGTGCCAGCTCAGTCCGAAGACATTAGATGAGGCACCCCATGCAGCAATGAGAGGAGCTGAGAACGAGGCGATAGCCTTGATGAACTGTCCGAAGGTCAGCGTAGAGGCAAGGTTGCCGCCACCGGTCACTGCAGATACTAAGGGGTTGAGAGATGTCTGCATCAGTGCGTTGCCGATACCCAACAGCGAAAGAGCGATGTACATCACCCACAACGTGGAACCGCCGATGAGGGGCAGGAGTAGAGCAAGGAGTGTGACGCCTAAGCTGAGTAGCACCGTCTTCTTACGTCCGATCTTATTCATCAGCATGCCAGTAGGCACAGAGAAGATGAAGAACCAGAGGAAAACGAGTAAAGGCAATATGCCCTTCTCAGTGTTTGTCAGGTTGAACTCAGTTTTCATACTGTCGGCAGCTGTGCCGACGAGGTCGACGAAGCCCATGCAGAAGAAGCAGAGCATCACCGAGAGAATTGCGGTTTTCTTTGTGTTCATATTGCTTTGTTTAGGATTTACGGATTTACGATTTTTACAGCCACTGATGTCATGGATGACTCCGAATGACACGGATGGTAATCATAATTATCAATTGTCAATTATCAATTATCAATTAATTGGATAGACGGTGATGTCTTGGAGCTTGCCACGACCACTTACACGCAGGTTGTTGTAAGGCTCGTTGGGGAACACCAAATTAGTCATGGGGAAGACACCGCTATGGCCGAAACCGGGATCGATGAACACTTCGATGCTAGCCTTGTCGACGAAGATGCGCAACTGATAGTTTCCTGTATCAGGTAGCGGAGCACGTGTCACACTGGCGAAATCGTCAGAGAAACTGGTCAGTCCACTCTTGGTACGGTCGAAGTAATATTCTTTCTTGTCGGTGTCAAATCCGATGACGACCTCTTCGCCCTTATTATTAAATAAGGTAACCTGTGCCTGATCAGCCTTCTGCATGTCAAGTGTAGCGGTAATCTCATAGGCACCGTCATTCTTTTTCAGCAGATCCTTGATGACCTTATTGCCGGTGGCAGTACCTTTCTTCACTGCTTTGCCACGCATGGCGAGCATTTCCTTGGAAGGTGTGCTGACGAGATAGGTTTCGCCATCGAGCTGCATGAGATGCAAGTCGCGTGGAATGCTATTGGCCGAGCGGAACTGCTGGGTGGGAACCTGGTTGGCATACTGCCAGTTGGACATCCAGGCAATGGCAACCGTGCGATTATCGGGAGCATTGGAGAAGGTCACCGTTGCATAGTGATCCTTGCCATAGTCCATCCACTTGGTTTCGGATGGAGCATCCTCGCAGGTGAACTTGTGACCGTCGAACTGTCCGACGAAATACTGAGTGGCAGAGCCGCCAAAGGGACCGCCGGGGTTGATGTTGAGCAGGAGTACCCACTTCTTCGATGTGCTGTTCGAGAGCTTGGCATTGAGTGTCATCGGCAACAGGTCGGGGCATTCCCACACACCGTCGTGGTTGCCATACTCGCGGCCGAAGGAACTCTCGTAGGTCCAGTCCTTCAGGTTCGGTGAACTATAGAACTGTACCTCCTGTCCTACTGCGAGCACCACAATCCAACGCTTGGTCTGCTCAAACCAGAACACCTTCGGGTCGCGGAAGTCGGGAGCATCCTGTGTGATGACGGGGTTGCCCTCATAGGTGGTGAAGGTCTTGCCGCCGTCGGTGCTATAGGCGATGGACTGCGACTGGTTCTGTCCTGCTGAGGTGTACATGGCAATCATGGCACCAGCACCGAAACCAGCCGTGTTGTCTTTGTCGATGACGCACGAGCCGCTGAAGATGGACCCGAGAGCATCAGGCTCAAGGGCAATTGGCTGTGCCTCCCAGTGGATGAGGTCGCGACTGGTGGAGTGTCCCCAGTTCATATTCTCCCACTGCGAGCCAAATGGGTTGTACTGATAGAACAGGTGCCATACACCGTCTTGGTATACCATACCGTTCGGGTCGTTCATCCAGCCATAGAGCGGTGTATGGTGATACGTTGGGCGGAACTGCTCACGGTTGGTCGTGTCGAAGGTGTTGCTCTGCTGCATCTCTTTCCAACATACGTAACCCTTGATAGCGCCCGTTGTGCGACGGTCACCGTGGAAGGTGATGTCCAGGAGGAAATTTGGGTTGAACGTAGAGAGGTCGAGAGGTACATAGTAGTCAACCTTATCGACAGCAAGTTTGGCATTCAGCGATTTCACCTGCTTGCCATTGACGATGATGCTGATATTGGCAATTTCTTCGCGCTCCTGTATGGGGAGTAACAGATAGCGGCTCTGTGCGTTGATGCGCAGCATGGCATGTCGGTCGGACAAGATTTGTGGCGTCTGGGCACTCATGTTGAGCCACCCCAAGAGGCACATGACCATCAGTAATAGTTTTTTCATTTTCATTGTGAATGTTTGGGTTGATAGCTGTTTAGAATAATATTTGCCGCAAAATTAAGAAAAAACTAACAATACGGCTAACAATTATGATGCATTCACTTAAAAAAAACGTTCATTGCAGCATTTTTATGGATTTTTGAACGAATATTGAATGATTTTTGTAACTTTGCAAAAACTTGAATCAGCCATGAACATAAAAGAATTCTTTGACGAAGTGCGGGCCTACTTTGATATGCAGGCCGACCGCAACGATGAACAGACCATCATCAAACAGATTAGCAATGGAGTTACCTTTCGCGGGTCCAAGTTATGGGTGCTCATATTCGCCATTCTCATCGCCTCGTTGGGGCTGAACGTCAACTCTACGGCGGTCATCGTGGGTGCCATGCTCATATCACCGCTCATGGGGCCTATCATAGGCATGGGATTGGCGGTGGGAACCAATGACCTCGACCTGTTGCGTCGTGCCGTGAAAAACTATAGCGTGGCTACCGTATTCAGTGTGCTCACAGCCACTATCTACTTTTTCATATCGCCGCTTGGTGAGGCCCAGTCAGAGCTTCTGGCTCGCACGTCGCCCACACTCTACGATGTACTCATAGCCTTCTGTGGTGGCGGTGCTGGTATCGTGGCTCTTTGTACGCGCGACAGGGGGAACGTCATCCCTGGTGTGGCCATTGCCACAGCGTTGATGCCGCCGCTTTGCACAGCAGGCTATGGACTCGCTACTGGTCACCTGCTCTACTTCCTCGGTGCTTTCTACTTGTTTTTCATCAATACTGTATTTATTGCCCTTGCTACTTATTTTGGTGTCCGAATATTGGGATTCCACAAACATGAGTTTGTTTCGGCATGGCGTGAGCGCAGGGCTCATCGCATCCTGACCGCCATAGTTGTGGTTACGATGATTCCAGCTGCTGTGATGACGGTGTCGATTGTGCGCAAGAGTTTCTTTGAACACAATGTGCGGCGCTTCGTAAAAAGCGAACTTAATCAATCTGGTACACAAGTTATCTCCAACAGTGTTGAAGGTCGTACGTTGCGCATCGTGGCTGTTGGCCGTGAAATCAATGCTGCCACACAGGCCGAAGCACAGAAGCAGATGCAACACTATGGATTGGGGGAGTATAAACTGGCCATTATTCAGGGCGCACAGACCGACAGCCTGCTGCAACTGAACAACCAGATTAGCCAAATGTCGACTACTCGCGAGGCTGATCGGCAACAACTTGTAGAATTGTCGGCACAAACAGCTCTGCTGACGGAACAGCTGCAAGGCTATGTACAATACGAAGAATTGGCCTCTACCTTGCGCCCGGAACTGAAAGTGTTGTTCCCGCAGGTTCGCTCGCTTAGCCTTTCGCCTGTAAACGAGGTGCAACGAGATACCATGGCACCACGCCACTACGTGGCAGCCCTTGTCAGCACCGACGGCGGTCGCCGCCTGTCTGCCGCCGACCTCACGAAGCTGCGCGAGTGGCTGCAGGCTAGGGTAGGCGACGACAGTCTTGTCGTCGTTGAGCGATAGCACGGTGCGCAGTGCGGTCGGCCGTAGTTCCGCCTCATCGTGAGAATCCTACTGCCAGATGCTCTGGAGCGGCCAGACATCCAGTCGGTAGCGGGTGCCGTTGTCGTGGCTGAACAGTTCAAGCCCGGTCTGGTCGTCGGCAGCAAACGTGGCCATCGAGAAGACACTGGTGCCATCTTCCGAGAAGATCTCAACGCAGCATTTGTCGACAAAGATGTGTAGTTTCAGTTGTCCGTTGATGGGGGCAATCTTGGCATGACAGGTCTGCAGGAATTTCTCCATTGAGAAATCGGCTACTTGGGTTCGGTCAACGACAAGCGAATGGCTGTCGGTGTTATAGGTGACAACAAGTTTCCTACCGTCGCCCACACACAGGTTAAGTCCGTAGGTGTTGCTGGCAGAAGTGTCGAAACTGACCTCAGCCTCATAGACGTTACCCAGTTGGCTGATGTCTTTGATGACGGTACGCCCAGCTTTCAGCCTACCTTTAAAGTGTTGCTGTTGTCCTCTCAACGACGTCAGTTCGCTCTTGGGCTTCTGCACGAGTCGCCATCCGTCGGGCGTGTCACGTAAAGACAGTTCGCGTGGCACCGACCAGAATCCTTTTCCGTAGGTCATTGGCAAATCGCGGCAATAGCGCCAGTTCGACATCCAGCCTATCGAATAGACGCGTCCGTTGAGTGCATTGTCGAAATCCTTGAATGTGCGTGACGCATAGAAGTCTGGTCCGCGGTCGACGTAGACACCCGTTTCCTGCTTCAGCCCTTCGGCATGGAATTCCTTCCCATCGAAGTTGCCGACGAAGTATTGCTCGTTGTCCCAATCGACAGAAACCACGAGAACCCATTTCTCCTTGCCTTTCATAGGGCCATTGTCAATCTTCAGCTTAAAGAAGTCTGGACATTCGAAACAGCGGTAGGTGCGTCCGGCAGGGCCGAAGTCGCTGAGCCATGTCCATTGCTTCAAGTCGGGCGAGGTGTAGAAGGCAACTTTGCTCTCTAGCGTTTTGCTTACCACCATGAGCCACTGCCGACTCTCTTCTAGCCAGATGACTGTCGGGTCGCGGAAGTCCTGATAGCCGATGTCGAGCACGGGATTGCCATCGTAGTAGCTGAACGTGCGTCCGTGGTCGTGGCTGATGGTGATAGCCTGTGACTGGTTCTTACGCTCCGCATCGTTGAGTGTCAAGCAGGCTATGTAGGCATCGTTGCCGAAGCCTGCAGTGTTTTGAGGGTCGGCCACCACACATCCTGTCCAACAGCCTAATCCACGGGGCACGTCTCGATGAACCATCCGGCTGACCTCGTTGAAGTGGACAAGGTCTTCCGACTCGGCGCACCCCCACCAGTAGCAATGATACTTGCCTTCATAGTAGAGGAATCCGCAGGGATCGCTGATCCATCCTCGCCGTGCGCTGAAATGATATTGATTTCGATAGTGTTCGTGATAGAGACTGTCTGCTTCTCCAGAAGAGAGACGGGTGGTATTTGTACCCTGAGAAAAAGATTCTGATGGCAGGGATGCTGCCATCAGAATCAATGAAGATATAACGAAAAATGGGATTCTTCTCATTTTTTTCTATAAGTTTAGTTTTGTGTTTGCAGCTACATGGCTTTTTAGTAATTCGACACCTGCACGTTGCTCACGCTGATGGAACCACCATAGTTATTAATGGACCAGCAGTTCTTATAGATGCCGTAGATGCGCTGCGTATAGCCGTAAACGCCGTTGATGTACATCGTCACGACAGAGTTGTCGGTGTAGATGCTGACGTTGTAGGTGTTGTCGGCAGGACGTGGGAAGATGTAGCCGTCGATGCCCTCAACAAATCCCATGCCCTCGGGGCCTTCCTGTTCGAAGTTCACCTTGCGACGGCCGTTTGCCCATTCGGGATTGACCACCATGGTGTAATACTTCTTTGCATCAGTGCCGCGGCAGAAGGAGATGCCGAACTTATCGCCCTCGCCAGCGGTCTTCACCGTGAACGAGATGTGATTGTGGTTGCCCAGACGGCTGAAGAGCACGTAGGCATCGTCGCCAGTGAGGTTGCCGTTGTTGTAGCCCTTGCTGTCCATAACCTTCGCTTCTGCAGGAGTGTTGTACTTGGCTGCCATGGCAGGAACCTCACCGATGGTAAGCGTTCCATTCTCGTGCTGCACCAGACGGTGGCATACGAGTGCACCCGACCAGTTGGGCTCACCATTAGCACCCACGGCAATGTTCTTATCGTGGAAGGTTGTACCTGTGCGGTAAGGACACCAACCCCAGATGTAGCGATTCTGTCCATCGGATGCAGTCTTGCCAGCATAGAAGGCACGGCTGTCGAGCACGCCTTCCTTGTCGTCCTTCGGCCAGTTGGCTCCCGGGTCGTCGAAGCAGCGACGCAGTCCCTCGAACGAGTCGGCCATCATGTATTTCACCTTACGGCTCCAACTTGTAGGATAGGCTTCGCTGTAAACGAGATACCACCAGTTGCCCATCTTGAACACGTCGGGGCACTCGCACATGCGGTCCCAGACCATGTTGAAACCACCTTCACAAGTCCAGTCTTTCAAGTTGGATGACTTGAAGTAGGCAAAGCGATTTTTGCTGACAATGACCATGTAGTACACGCCACCATCCTCAAATATCTGCGGGTCGCGGAAGTCTTGTCCTGAGAAACCGTAGTCGGGTCCGTTGAGACGCCACTCGCGGTCCTTGGTCCAGGTCTTGAAGTCGGAAGACGTGGCGCGCATCACCACCTGGCGGCTTTCGCAGCGGGCATTCTCGCCTGTGTAGTAGATGTAGTAGAGTCCCTCTTTTTCATTGTAGACGGCACATCCTGTTCCGATGGCAGCATCCTGCTGGTTGGCATTGGTGCCTGCAGCAATGATTTCGCCAAGCGACTCGTAGTGGCAGCCATCCTTGGTGCTCACAGCCCAGATGGGGTGATAGAACTCGCTATTGTTGTTGTAGTCCTGCAGGTAGAGCACTTTGAAGTCGCCAGCCTTCTTGTCGTAGAACGGCATGGGGTCGCCGATGCGGCCGAGTGCATGCTTGTAGTAGGTCGAGAAAGCATCGTCGGTGTCGTCGTTCACGGCAGAGAATGTCTCGGTGGTGCCTGCCCAGTTCTTCTGTGCGTCGCCAGCAAAGTCGTCGTCGCTGCAAGAAGCGAGCGTGGTGGGTGCTGCGGCAAAGCCACAGCACACCAGACCGGCTACAAATATTTTCTTGATGTTATTCATATCGCTGAAGATGTTATTTCGTTAAATAATTAAATGCATTCTGAGTGATGATGGCAATGTTCTTGTGGTAGTTCTCCACATAGCCAGCCTCATAAGTATAGGAGTACCAGTCGTAGCAGCCAGAGCCGATGCAGATGATGCCGCCCTTACCATCGTGAGCAGGATATTCCCATGCTACGACAGCGCCATCGCCGCCTACGCCGAGGATGCGTCCGCCCGTACGAGTTTCCCATGCAGCATGATCATTGTAGCCACCCCAGTCGGCACCAATGTGGTATTGAGCCGTAGAGTTGGTGATGTGGTAACCGGCATCGGTGCAATAGACCTCCTGTGGATTGTCGCCTGCAACGAGGTTCTGCCATAGCGGATGACCATTCTGACCGTCCCAGATGCGGAACGACCACGGACCGCCGCAGAGTTCAGCACCATCTTCGTTCTGACCCCAGCAGTTGTTGGGCGTTGTCCATTCGTCGTCGCCTGTAACGCCGATGAACGACGGCAGGTTCGTTGCATAGCGTGTCAGCAGCAGAGCACCGCCGTTCTCGTAGAACGTGCGCAGTTGATTCTTGGCAGCCAGTGCCTCCACTGCGTTGGCAGCGAATGCATCGTGTCCGTCGACACCGCCATCCTTGTGGTAGTGCCACCAGAGGATCTTGCACTCAGAGAGGTCGATCTGCTCCGACTGGATGTCGGCAAACGAAGCATACATCGACTCGGGAACGTTAGCCAGCATCCATGCGCATGCAGCTCCTGCCTCGGGATCCAACTTCGACATATCGGATGCTGCACCTACGAAGACTGCTTTCGGACGACCGATGGCAATGACGGTCACCACATATTTGCTCTCGGCAGTATTGTTGGTGACGGTGTAGGTGACGGGCTCTGAGAAGTCGGTAGCCACACCGCTGAGCGGGCTGATGGTGGCATTCACTGAATACTCAATAGTAGGAACGATGTTACGTACATCTACCGATGCCGGCACGTAGACGATAATGGTCTTTGCCTGCTCGTCAATGATGCCCGTGTAGATGTCGTTGGCCACGAACGAAAGGATGCGTGCCTCATCGTGCAGTACAGATATGTTCCAATCCATGTAGAGGTCGTTCATTCTGACGCGAATGGACTGAGCTTCCTCCATGTTGAGCACTTGACCTTGTGCTATGTCGGCCGTAGCGCCTTCTGTCAGTCGCAGGCTTGTCACCTTCATTGCGTTGCAGGGCGTGCCCTCCGGCAGTCGCACCACGATGCTGCGGCTGGCTAAGTCGATGATGCCAGCATAGCCGTCGAGTGCAATCTCCTCAATGAGGCAGTTGCCGTTGAGGTCCAACGTGCAGTCATCGTTCTTGTCGCAAGCCGTGAGGCCCAGCATAAGGGCGAAGATGCACATGATATATTTACTTATTGACTTCATGTTATTTTCGATTGTATGATTATTTTTACTCTATACACTTAACTTTAAACCCAATTTACCAGTTGCCGCAGTTTTGCTTGTAGTTGCCATTGGCAGCCGAGAACTGCTGATAGGGGATAGGCAGGTATTCGTTCTTGTTAGCCGTGAATCTAGCTTCTTCGTAGATATTGCACTTTCCTTTTTCGGTAGCATAGTATTCGTTCAGCACGGTGGCAGCTTCGCCCCAGCGTACGAGGTCGAGGAATCGCTCCGACTCCATGGCCAGTTCAAGGCGACGCTCGAACTTCACAATCTTCAGAGTCTGCTCCTTTGAGAAACTGCCACTGTATGTCTTGCAGTAGAACTTTACTCCATATTTAGACGGATAACTGGAGATCATTTGCGTAGAAGCAGCAGCACGCTGACGAATCTGATTGACCAGGCTGATGGCTTCCTGCGTGTTGCCCAACTGAGCCTGAGCCTCGGCACGCATCAGCAGCACGTCGGCATAGCGGAACACGATGCGGTTCATCGATGTAGCCCAGAATGAACTCTTGATGAGGTAGGTGCCCAGCAGTGCAGGGTCGACGTTCTGTTTCAGTGTGACATAGTAGCCATAGAGTCCTCCAGAACGGCTCCAGCTCGACGAGCGGTCCATCATGAAGTTGCTATTGAACATATAGGGCAGTCCAGGCATACCTACTGTCAGGAACAGACGTGGGTCTGCATTGTCGGTAGCCATGTCGTAGTCGGTTTTATTGTAGCTGTCGATCATGGGCAGACCATCTGCGCCTGTGCGGAATGCGTTGACAAGATTCTGCGAAGGCTTGTAGAAGTCGCAGCCGCCATCGGTCACGTTGACGATGTTCGGGCAAATCAGACCGTTACCCAGGTTCAGACTTCCGTACTTTGTACCATCATTGCGAGAGTACTGGATGGCCCACAGCGACTCAGGACCATTCTCAAACTGCTCTTCGGGGCGGAAGTTGTTGTGGATGTCCTTCTCCAGTGCATAGCCGCCAGCCTGATAGATTTGTGGTGCAGTGTATTCAACGACCTTCTGCAGATCGGCCTCGTTGATAGAGGTCACTTCGTTGGTCTGCTCGTTGTCCTGACGATAGGCTTTGTAGAGATAAACCTTGGCAAGGAAGGCAGCGCAGGCAGCCTTTGTGGGACGACCCTTGTCGGCCTGCTTGACGGGCAGCACCTTGTAAGCCCATTCCAGGTCTTCGGCTATCTTTGCCCAACCCTCGTCGTTGGTGAACTCAGTGTTGGTGATCTGGCCATACTCATCGTAGGTCAGGTCGGTGCGCAGCACGAAAGGAATCTTCTTGAACAGTCGCTTCAACTGGAAGTGAGCATAGGCACGCAGGAATCTTAGTTCTGCCAATCGCTCCTGCTTCAGGCTGTAGCTGTCGTCGCAGTTCTCAACGGCATGCATGGCTGCATTGACGCGTGAGAGTGAGTTGTACAGGCGTACCCAGATGTCATTCAGGTTCCAACTTGTTGAGAGAATGCCCTGCGACACTTCCAACTGGTGGAACACGTCGCCGTCATTGGTTGTAGAACCGCCTTTGTATGCATCGTCAGAGCGCACATCGTAGTTCCAGAGCGAAAAGGAGGCGTTGATGTCCTCGGCAGTCACGAAGATGGCATAGGCCGATGTCACCTGTTTGTCAACGTATTCCGGCGTGTTCACCTGCTCGTCAGAGAGTGTGCCTTGCGGAACTTGCTCTTCAAGGAAATTGCTGCAGGAGGTGAGGGCTGCAACAAAGCCGCAGCTAACTGTAAAGACAACGGCCTTTTTCTTGATATATTTGGTAATCATATTTGTCAATTATTTAATTTTCAATTAGAACGATACGTTAAGACCGAATGTCACGTTGAGGGGAATAGGATAGCCGAACGTGGGAACCTCGGGATCAACACCTGAGTAACTGCCACCCTTGATGGTGAGCAGGTTCTGTGCAGACAGATAGAGGCGTACGCGCTGCATGTAGAGCTTCTTCACAAGGTCAGTAGGCAGGTTGTAGCCAAACTGGATGGTGCGGAGTTTCAGGAACGAACCGTTCTCAACATAGTATGAACTCACGCGGGTCTCGTTGTTTGTGTCCATTGTGGTCAGGGCGGGGATGGTCGAACTTGTGTTGTTGGGAGTCCAAGCGTCGAGCACGCGGATGCCTTTGTTCAGGTTAGGCACGTTGACGCCAGCCCAAAGGTCGGTCTGCCGTTTGTAGTCGATGGTCATTACGTCGTTGCCTTGTGTTCCCTGCCAGAACATCGTGAAGTCGAAGTTCTTGTACTGCAGATAGACATTCAGACCATAGGTGAAGTCGGGTGTTGGATCGTAGATCCAGTCCTGATCGGCTTCGGTGATGAGGCCGTCGTTGTTCAGGTCGAGGAAGCGCATGCGGCCTACGCCAGCGCCCTCTTGAACGGCATGGTTGTCAACCTCTTCCTGATTCTGGAAGATGCCATCGTAGATGTAGCCCACCTGTGCTCCCATTGGATGGTCAACAACGCTCTTCACGCCATTGCCGCCGAAGGTACCGCGTGAGGCAATTGTCTCGGGCAGCTTGGTAATCTTGTTGCGGTTGGTGCCGAGGTTGGCAGTCAGGTCATACTGGAAGTCGCCAGCCTTGCCGCGGTAGCCTAGCGTAAGTTCGATGCCTCGGTTGAGCATCTCACCGGCGTTGATCCACATAGCACTACCTTCACCCATCACGCCTACGCCAGGCATATTGACGAGGATGTCGGTGGTCTTCTTGTTGTACCAGTCGAAGCTTCCGTAGAGCGAGTTGCCCAGGAAACCGAAGTCCAGACCGATGTTGGTCTGAGTGGTGGTTTCCCACTTGATGTTGTCGTTACCAATCTGGTTGCGCTTGAAGCCGCTGTCCAGAATGTGGCCACCATTGGTTCCCTGAATGTCGTAGCCAGTATTGTAGGAGTCACCGCCGAAGTTCAGGCTGCCAGATGTGGTGTAGAGGGTGTAGCGGGCAGTATTGGAGATTTCCTGGTTACCAGTCTGTCCCCACGAAGCGCGCAGCTTCAGGTTGTCGAGCCAAGACTTGGTGTTCTTCATCCAACCCTCCTCGCTGATGCGCCAACCCAGTGAGACGGAGGGGAAGGTACCATATTTATTGTTCTTACCGAAGCGGCTGGAACCGTCGCGACGTACGGTGACAGAGGCCAGGTAGCGGTCAGCATAGGTGTAGTTGACCTTTCCGAAGAACGACACCAGCGAGAAGCCCGAGCCTGAGCCGTAAGCCTTGTCGGTGCCTTCAGCACCTGCGCTGGGCCACATGTAGTCGGTGTTCAGCACGTCGTAGTTCTGGCGATAGCCCGAGAACCAAATATCGTCCTGACGGTTGAGCTCCATACCCAACAGAGCGTCGGCACGATGCAGGCCCACTTCGAAATTGTAGCTGGCCACGGCGTTCCACATCCACTTCATCCAGTGCTCCTGCTTAGCCTCTACGCCATTCTCGTCACGTGCCACGTTACCATTCAGAATAGGATAGGTGAAGAAACGTTGCTGTTTCTGGCTGTAGTCGATACCGAAGGTGGTACGCAGGTTGAAGCCTTTGAACGGAGCCAAGTTGAGGTGGACGTCGCCGAATGTGCGCCAGTAGGTGTAGCGGTTGTCGGCATTGCGGGAGAGCGTGGAGCGGGGATTCTCACGGTCAGCATAGCCACCAGTGAGGTTGGCATACTCGCCAGAGGTGTTGTAGATGGGGTAGTTGGGATTGAACTGCAAGGCATTCTCAAGGAATCCGCCTGGTGCTCCCACCTCGCTTGTACGGTTCAGCGTGAAGTTCTCACCAATGGTCAGCACGTCGCCGATGAGTTTGTATTCGGTGTTCATACGAGCAGAGAAGCGTTCGAAGTCGGAAGTCTTAATCACGCCGAGGTTCTTATAGTAGCCCAGCGAGAAGAAAGCCGAACCACGCTCGTTGCCATTGCTCACACTGACATTGTAGTTCTGTACAACGCCTGTGCGCGTAGACTCGTCAAACCAGTCGGTGTTAGCGGCCTCAACGGTGTTGGCAGCATCAAGATATTTGCTCATGATGATGTTGTTCAACTGTGGATTGCCCTGTCCGTCATAGCCCCAGTCGAAGCGATAGCCCAGATTGTTGTTGTTGGGGTCGAGATGGTCGTTGACACGAGCTTGCCAGAATGCCTGACCCCACTGCTCGGCGTTCAGCACCTTCATGCGGTGGGCATACATAGAGGCAGCAATGCTGCCATCGAAGTCGATGCGGACTTTTCCGTCCTTACCTTTCTTTGTAGTGATGATGATTACACCATTAGCAGCACGCGAACCGTAAATGCTAGCCGATGCTGCATCCTTCAGTACCTGAATAGACTCGATGTCATTGCCATTCAGTTCGTGCATGCCAGCCTTTGTTGGCACACCATCAATAATGTAGAGGGGGTCGTTGTCATTCAACGTACCATTACCACGAATGCGTACGGTGGCAGCTCCAGAGGGGTTACCATCTGCCGAAATGTTCATTCCGGGAACTCTACCCTGAAGAGCTTTCATGGGGTTGTTTTCGTTTTGCTTCTGCAATTCGTCGACATTCACAACGCTGACTGCGCCTGTGAGGTCGGCTTTACGCTGCACCTGATAACCGGTGACGACCACTTCGTTGAGTTCGTTGGTGTCATCGGTCATGGTGATGTTCATTCCTGCGGCTGCTGGCAGTTCCTGCGTGGCAAAGCCGATGTAGGAGATGACTAGCGTAGCACCTGAGGCGGTCTTCAGTCGGAAGTTGCCGTCGATGTCGGTGACAGTACCATTCGACGTACCTTTCTCCATGACGGTAGCGCCGATGATGGGTTCGCCTATGTTGTCGACGATGGTGCCGCTGGCTTCAGTCTGTGCAAAAGCAAGTGTGCTTGCCAGAAGGAAGAAGAACGACAGCATCAGCCGGCGAAAGAGGCTCTGAGCTGAAATTGTTTTCTGCTGTTCCATTTGCAATTTTTTTTGTTAGTACTTAGGTTTTTAAATCATTTTTCGGCACAAAAGTACTTCTTTCGTCTATGCAGGCAGTTAAAAATTCGTTCATCACGTGTAAAAATTGTTGCGATGTAACATTTTTACAACGAAATGAACGATTATTCTAAGTGCTATTGGTAGTTTTTGCTGTTGGTTTTCATGGCGGATCAGTGCATTCGCAGCCATATTTCTTACCTTTTGGCTATTATTGTTGTAAGGAAGCTTTGTTCCATACCAAATAGGGCATAGCTCCAAATGTTACAAAGCATAGCTCTTGATATAGCAAAGCATAGCTCTTGATATAACAGAGCATAGCTTTAGACGTCAAAAAGCATAGTTTTAGATGTTACAGAGCATAGCTATAGAGATGGAAAGCCATTGGCTGCTTTACGGAAAGGCAGAAAGGGAGTGGCTATGGCTTGTTGGTAAGTTCAGAGGGGCTGATTCCGAACTCATCTCGGAAGCACTTCGTGAAGTAGCTTGGTGCAGAGAAACCCACGTCGTAGGCCACCTCGGCGATGGTCTTGTCGGTGGTGAGTAGCATCTGTCTCGCCCGTTGCAGGCGTGCCGTGCGTAGCAGTTCCACGGGCGAGTGCCCTGTGAGTGCCTTTACCTTTCGATAGAGTTGCACGCGGCTGAGTCCGATTTCTGTGCCCAGATCTTCGACGCTCAAATCGCTATCGGTCATGTGCTCTTCTATGATGGCCTTGAAGCGGGCAAGGAATAATCCACCACCTACAGCTTCCTGTGCGAGGGTAGCCTGGTTGTCTTCCAAGGCATTGTTGTCGTGCGAAAGGGTATCCTGGCTCTCCTTTGTGGAGGTTTTCATTGTTTCTGGATTCGATTCATGTCCTGGTTCCTGACTGGGAGCCCACAACTCTTTCAGTACACGTCTGTTCTTGAGCAGATTCTCAATGCGTGCCAGCAGCAGCTGAGCCTCGAAGGGTTTGGTGATATAAGCGTCGGCGCCACTGCGGAAACCTTCAATCTGGTGGGCACTGAGGGCGCGTGCCGTCAGCAGAATGACGGGGATATGGCTGGTGGCAAGACTCTCCTTGACGTGCTGGCAGAACTCCAGTCCGTTCATGACAGGCATCATCACGTCGCTAACGATCAGATCCGGTACGTCGCGCTGGGCAATCTCCAATCCCTGTTTGCCATCAGGTGCTTCGCTGATGGTGTAGAATGGTGCCAATATGGTGCGCAAATAGGTGCGTATGTCGGCGTTGTCATCGACTACGAGGATGGAGAGCGGGTCGGCTGTTTCCTCTAACGGCTCACTTTCTTGCCCCTCTCTCACGGGAAGGGAAGTAGCATCTCCTTGATTCTGGGTTTCCATTTGGGCCAGGTCTTCACTCTCCTCGCTTGGGAAGGTGCTGTAGGTGGGTTTCAAAATGCTGTCCACCACCTTTGCCAGCTGATCGGCATTGCGACTGACGATTTCAAGCATAGCCCGAGCCTCGGTGTTGTCGTTCTTTACAGACTCAGTATGCTGGAGTTGCTTCAGGGGTCCGGTGATGAGAGTCAGTGGTGTACGCAGTTGATGGGCTGCCTGTGTGTAGAAGTCAATTTGCTGGCGTGCCATGACAGCACGTTCTTTGTTGATGCGCATACGGGTGCGCATAAATCTCCAGAAAAAGTATGCAGCCAAGGCTAGCAACACGATGATGCCTGCCGAGAGCAAGGTGATCATTCGTTGGTTAGCGAGGCGCTGCATATAGTCGTTGGCACGTTCATGGAGTTGCTCGATGTGCTTGCCTTGACGCATCATCTCTTCCGCCTGCATGAGCATGACGTTTGCGTTGTCGCGCGTGACAATGGCTGCCTTCAGCTGATTGTCGCGCTCGTATTTGTTGCCTTCCAGAATGTTCATGGCCAGTTGGAAGAGTTCGTCACCACGCGTAGGATAGATGTAGGAAGCGTCGAGGTCGCCATTGATGATGTGCTCGATGCCGCCATTGGCTGTCGCGAGGGCGTCGATGCCACAGAAACGAGTGTTGACAGGTCGTTGCTGCTTTTCGGCATACTGCGTGAGCACCTTGCGTGCGCCGAGTGCCATGCGGTCGTTTTGGCCAAAGATGTAGTCGGGGATGGTGGCTGTTGGGTGTTGGTCGATGAAGTCCTGCATGGCTTTGCAGGCACTTTCCTCCGTCCAGTCGCCTTGAAGCGAAGCCACAATCTTTATGCCCGGATGGTCTTTCATGGCCTCGACGAATCCCTTATGGCGGTCGATGGCAGGCGACGAGCCTTGCAGTCCCTTGATTTCGAGGACGCTGCCACGGCCGTTCAGCTGGCTTGCGATGTAGGTTCCCATGGCATAGCCGACGGCATAGTTGTCGGCACCCATAAAGGCCGTGTAGTTAGGACTGTCGGTCTTGCGGTCGAAGAGGATGACAGGGATGCCCTTGCCATAGGCACGGTCGACGGCTGGTGATATGGTGGAAACCTGGTTGGGAGAGACGATGAGCAAGTCGATGCCTGCTGCGATGAGGCTGTCTATCTGTGCAATCTGTCGTTGGTCGTTATCGTTGGCGGACACAAAACATAGCTGAACGTCGTCGCGGTCGTAATTAGCGGTATGCAGTTCGTCGATGAGCTTGTTGCGCCAGATGTCGCTGCTACACTGCGATATGCCGATCGTATAACGCGGCTTTGTGCTGTTGCATCCAAAGAATAATGCTATGGTGGTCAGGAGAATGCCCCCGAAAAGTATCATTTTTTTTTGGTGTATCATTTGTGTTATTTTTTGAACGAAACTTTAAATATCCGGTGGCATTTTCTGACTATCTTTGCAACCGATTATTATTGTTAGGTTAGTTATTTTTTCAGGAAGGTGTGGGCGAACGATCTGTTTCGGAACCAGGTCTGCGACAACCTCAGTACAGCAGAATGCGTCGCCCCACACCATTATTTTAGGTGCTACGGGCTCTCTGTTCTGAAACCTGAATGTCGCAGTTTGGTTCGAAAAGAGCATGTAACTCCACCTTGGAATCTGTATCCACGCGTCGGGAAGCCTTAGTTTCCTAGCGGTCGTGGTAGAGGCTTGTGGCCTTTGCGATGACAAAATTAGTGAAATAACTGGAAAAAACAAAAGAAAAACGTATTTTTCTTTCATTTTTTTTGAGAAGAAGTGTGTGGCTCGGCTACAATCCTGCTATTGGATGCTGTGCTCTTCAAGAAAATCTTCGAACTGGTCGCGGTAGCCATTGAACACGTTGATGTCCACTTCGCCCTGAATACCCTTGGCGCGACCATCGGGTGACAACTGCCATACGGCAAGCCGAACGTCGGGTTTGTACTCGCCATAGCGGGCTATCCATACTTGATAGTCACGCTTAATGTCGTGGGCCTCGGCCAGATGGTGGGTCACGAAATATTGGTTCACGTACAGAATGGGGCGCACACCTACGGCTTGCTCAACGACATGGAGCCACGTGCGTATGGCTTGCAGCAGTTTCTCCGTCCCGCCATAGGCCTTGATTTGTGCATTCGTAGGTTCAACGTCGAGCACAGGTGGCAGGTCGCCTTTCGGGAAACTGCTGTAGCGCAAGAATGATGTGGCCTGATCGCGAGCCGAACTCTTCAGCGAAAAGAAGTGGTAGGACCCGACGTGGATGCCTTGGCTGCGTGCTGCACGGCAGTCGGCGGCATAATATTGGTTGCGGATGGTGGTTCCCTCTGTGCTCTTCACGAAGCAGAATGTCACAGGGTAGTCCACAGTGCCGCTAATGCGCTTCTTGCTCTTCGTGCCCAGGCTCGAAATGCGTAGCTGACTCCAATTGATGCCATAGCGTTTCTTGCCCTTTTCGTGCTGATGGCGCGAGATGTCAATGCCATAGACGTGGTCGACGGTGTAGGTAAGGCGCTCGCCCTGATAGACGTCTTCCAACCATTCGCCCACGCGAAGGCGTCCGTCGCTGTCCATGGAGATGCCGAAGCCGTTGCGCTTGCCTGCCTTCCACATGCCATCGTACACCTTACCGTTGGTCGAGCGCATGATGCCGTGTCCGTTGGGAACCCAGTTGGCATCGGTCTCGCCGCGATAGAAGGCCTCGTCGATATGGATTCTGGCATTGGCAGTGTCGGCAGGTGTGTGCAGATGCTTGGTTTTCTCTTCGCTGAACAGCCATGCAGCTTCGCTGTAGTATTGCGGGCAGATGCTGTCGGGCATCCAGCGGTCTTTCGTTTGCACCAGATACTTTCCTCCTATGGTGTCGGCCTTCAGGATTTGGCACGGTACACGGTGCTTGGTGCCAGCCGTATCTATATATAATAATGTGTATTCCTGGACCAGGCGCACCTGCATACGGTCGAGGCTCGTGCTGTCTTCCATCACTTCTGCCACCTGGCGCACGCTCTGTAGTTCGCCAACGGCACGCTCAAGCCAGTAGGCCACCACGTTGAAACCCTCGTCGGTGACCTTGTGAACGCGCAGGAAGTATTGCAGTTCGTCGATGCGCTTCTCCATCATCTGCATGCGCTGTTGCAGTATGCCGCGCTTATCGTTGAGGGCGGCGATGGCCTGGCGGGCCTTGTCGGCATTCCACGTGCTTGTATCAGCACCCGTCACCAGCAGGCGTCCATGACATAGCGGCGAGAAGGTGCGTCGTGCCCACATGCCAAAGAAGTGTTTGAGTTCGGCAACCGTCGTGTCGCTCATGTCTGTCGACATGCGGCTGACAATCCAGTTGTCGATGTTGTTCAGGCGGAACATCGGACGTCCGTCGAGACTCACCTCATAATAGTCGACCCGTTCCATAAGTGCGGTGCTATGAGCCAGTCCTTTTTCCGATGGGGGGATGAGCGGCAGCATCAGCACCACAAGTGCCAGCAGCACCAATAGTGCCACCACCCACGGCCAGAAGCGTCGTTCGTTCTTGCGCTTACGGCCGTAACTTCTATTTGAGAACTTGCGTTTCCTCATCTTCGACAATGCAAAGTTATGAAGAAACATCGACATGAGCAAAACTTTTTTGTTTTCTTTTTGCATTTCGCCCACTTATTCGTATCTTTGCAACAGAATTACAAAAAATCATTATTATTAACTGAAAATGAAGAAGACATTTCTACTGGCGATGCTATTGGTTTGTGGCATTGCAATCTCATGGGCACAAGTGAGGAAACCTGCCATCCCGCGTGATGAAGCAATGGAGGCGAAGATTGAGAAGATGCTCAGCAAGATGACACTCGACGAGAAAATCGGGCAGATGCTGGAACTGAACTTCGACATCATGGGCGGTTATGGTGCCGATGGCCGTTGGCTGCTGAACGAGCAGATGCTCGACACCCTCATCAAGAACTGGAAAGTAGGTTCCATTCTCAATGCTCCCGGCACACGCGCAGCCACCGTCGAGCAGTGGCAGGAGTGGATTCAGCTCATCCAAAAGAAGTCGATGAAGTACATCGGCATCCCCGATGTCTATGGTCTCGACCACAACCACGGCGTAACTTACACGCAGGCAGGAACACTCTTCCCGCAGCCCATCAACCTCGCTGCGTCGTTCAATACCGAGCTGGCACGCAGCGGTGCCGAGATTACGGCCTACGAAAGCCGTGCATCCAACTGTCCGTGGGTTTACAATCCCGTGGTCGACCTCGGCCGCGATCCCCGTTGGCCTCGCATCTATGAGAGTTTTGGCGAGGATGCCATTGTGAATGCACGCATGGTGGAGGCCGAGATTAAGGGCTATCAGGGCGATGATCCCAACCATCTGGGTCGCTACAACGTGGGAACGAGCACGAAACACTACTTTGCCTATGGTGCTCCCTGGAGCGGCAAGGACCGCACGCCAGCCTATGTGTCGCCGCAGATGTTGCGCGAGAAGTATTTCGAGCCCTTCAAGGCCGCTGCCCTCGCTGGAACGCTCACGATGATGGTGAACTCCGCCTCCATCAACGGCCAGCCTGTGCATGCCAGCTACGAATACCTCACGAAGTGGCTGAAGGAGGACCTGCAGTGGGACGGTATGCTCGTCACCGACTGGGCCGACATCAACAACCTGTTCCAGCGCGAGCACGTGGCCAAGGACAAGAAGGATGCCGTTCGCATGGCCATTAACGCTGGTATCGACATGTCGATGGATCCCTACAGCGTTGACTTCTGCGTGTTGCTGAAGGAACTCGTTGAGGAAGGTCAGGTGAAGATGTCGCGCATTGACGATGCCGTGCGCCGCATCCTGCGACTGAAGATGCGCCTGAACCTGTTCGACCAACCCAATACCGGTGGCAAGGGCTACGAGAAGTTCGGCTCAGAGGAGCATGCACAAAAGGCTCTAAAGGCTGCCGAGGAGTCGGAAGTACTGCTGAAGAACGAAGGAGGCCTGCTCCCATTGAAGCAAGGCACAAAGATTCTGCTGACAGGTCCTAACGCCAACCAGATGCGCTGTCTGAATGGCGGCTGGAGCTACACGTGGCAAGGCTCAAAGGCTGAGGACCTTTCGGAGAAGTACAACACAATCTATGAGGCCCTCAGCCAGAAGTTCGGGCAGGAGAACGTTACCCTACAGCAGGTGGTCACTTACAACGAGGATGGCCAGTACTACGACGAGAAGGTGGATGCCTCACAACTGACCGTTGACAACGCACAATTGGTGGAGGGCGGCGCCCTGAAGGCTGCTGCAGCCAACTGCGACGTCGTCATAGCCTGCATTGGCGAAAACAGCTACACCGAGACGCCTGGCAACCTCAACGACCTCTGGCTTTCCGAAAACCAGCGTGCGCTGGTGAAGGCCTTGCAGAAGACGGGCAAACCCATTATACTCGTGCTCAACGAAGGCCGTCCTCGCTTGCTGGCCGACATCGAACCGCTGGCAAAGGCTGTGGTCCATATCCTGTTGCCTGGTAACTACGGTGGCGACGCACTGGCCAACCTGCTCGCTGGCGATGCCAACTTCTCGGCAAAGATGCCCTATACCTATCCGCGCGAAATCAACTCGCTCAATACTTACGACTACAAGGTCAGCGAGGAAGTGGGCACCATGGCTGGAGCCTATAATTACGATGCAAAGGTTTCGCTGCAATGGCCCTTTGGCTACGGATTGAGCTACACCACCTACGAATACAGCAACCTGCGTGCTGACCGTACCACGTTCAATGCCGACGACGTGCTCACCGTGAGCGTCGACGTCAGCAACACAGGCTCACGCGTTGGAAAGGAACCTGTGCTGCTCTACACCAGCGACCTCGTGGCATCGCTGACACCTGACAACCGTCGGCTGCGCGATTTCACGAAGGTGGAACTGCAACCTGGCGAGACGCGCACCGTCACCTTCCGTCTGCCTGCCAAGAGCATGGCCTTCGTGGGTGCCGACTGCCGATGGACACTCGAGGAGGGCGACTTCCTGTTGCGTGTTGGCCGTCTGGAGCAAAAGATCACGTGCACAAAGACAAAGATTTGGGACGAGCCGAACATTTAAGTGAGGTCCTGCCCCTATGAAATAAAAAGGAAGTTCCTGCTGGAGTAACCGAGCAGGAACTTCCTTTTTTGGTGGAATGTTGGCTTTGCATGCATAGATTATCAGAAGAGCGACGGCCGCTATTACTGCCCTGACCATATCTACGTGGCCGAGGGCAATGCCTTTTGAGTGCCAAAGCAATGCCTTTTAAGTGCTAACGCCTTGCTTTTTACGTGCTATAACAATGTCTTAAAGCCATTAAAGCAGTGCTCCTTATACGAAGAAAACATGGCATTTCAGCATAAAAGGCAATGCCTTGCAATAAAGAAAGCATTGCCTTTTGTATGTAAGAGGTTGATTTTCAGTGATTTGATAAATGGTGGCAACCCCCGATATTGCATATTGCAAATTGCAATATGTTTACATTTTTTTACTTCTTCTGCTTTTCCAGCTTCTTGCACCACTTTGCGTAGCGCTTGTAGAGGTCGGCAGGACGGTCGCCATACCAGCTGTAGCCATTGCGGCGCTCAAGGCCTATGTCCTGCAGGTTCTTGCGGGGCACACCGTCGCGGTCGCAGACGAAGGGCTCGTCGGTCTGCAAGTCGTAGTAGCGGGCCCAGAGAGGACCAGCCTCAGGGTCGTCGACGAGGCGCGTGTCCACCTTCTTTCCTTTCTCGTCGCGCACCACCTCAAGGCGTTTCCCAGTGATTTTATGCTCATCGAACCAGCGCATGGCGGCATGGACAGCCTGCTGCACCCGCTCGTCGGGATCGGGCAGCAGCATGAGCAGCTTCACGATGGCGGCACTCTCCTGCGAGCAGTAGGAAGCCAGTTCGAAGGCACGCGCATTGGCAGGCAGGAATGTTTCGCGGTCGTGCTGTTGGCACCACACGGTAAGCTGTCCTTGAGCATCGCGAATCTGTGTTTTCAGGATGCACTCCACGCCTTTATAGAATGCTTCGTTGCAGCTGCGGCGCAGCTTCTTCGAGGTCAGCTTGCCCTGGAAAGGTTCCTTTTGGTCGGCGATGTCGCGCAGCAGGTTCATGGTGCTGACCATGGCATCGTCGTTGAAGGTGATGTGAATCTGGTAGTCGCGCATCATGGGCCAGAACTGTGGCCAGCCACCGTTCTCGTATTGTCCGCTCAGCAGGTATTCCACACCTCGGCAGAAGGCCTTGGCATAGGCTTTCTTGCCCGTGGCCTGCCAGAGGCGTGCCAGAAACAGCATCTGCGTCGTCGTGGCTCCGTTGTCGGTCGTGGAGTCGTTGCGGCGGTCGTACTCGCTCTTCACCTGTGCCTTCTCGGCTTCGCTCATGGGCTTGGCCATGTCGATGTTCTTGGGCCATCCGCCTGTGACTCGCTGGTAAATCAGCATTTGGTCGCCGATGCGTTGTGCCTCGGCAGTAGTGAAAAACGCAGGGTCGGTTTCCTTCATGCCCTGTGCGCAGACGGTGGCTGCAAAGGCCAGCACCAGCGATAGTATTGTCAGTTTTCTGTTCATCGTTTTTTTTTGAAGCTAATCTCTTATTTCATTCTCAGTTCCAGGGCAAATGACTCCTGTGGCATCTGCTTGGGCAGCGTCACCGTCACCTGGTCGCCCACAACCTTCGTCTTCAGTTTCTTACCCGTTGAGAGCAGGCGTACGCCCTTGGCGGGGACATTGCCCGTCCAAGTTACTTCCGTGGGCATCGGCTGTTCTTCGGCCAGTGTGTAGATGGCATAGATGGCAGAGCCATCCTTGGCAGCCGTGAACCACAGCGAGCCGTCGTGGTAGCGTGGGGTGGTGGTAGTGCTGTAGATAGCACGGCCGTTCTTATTCAGCCATTGTCCGATGGACTTCAGTCGGCTGACGGCTTCAGGCTGGATGAGTCCCTCGGGTGTGGGACCGACGCCCAGTACCAGGTTGCCGCCCTTGGCCACTATCTCCACCAGCGTGTTGACAACGCGCTGCGGACTCTTCCAGCGTGGACGGTTGACGAAGCCCCAGTCATCGCTCAGCGGTATGCAGCTCTCCCACGGGTAGGGCAGTTGCTCCTCAGGAATGGTACGTTCAGGCGTCTGGTAGTTCTCGTAGGGCCCGTGGATGGTACGGTCGACGATGATCAGCCCTGGCTGATGGCTGCGTGCCATGCGTGCCATGCCCGGCATGTCGATGTCCTGGCCACGATTCTCGGCTGCCACCCATCCGCCGTCGAGCCATAGGATGTCGACCTTGCCATAGTTCGTCATGAGTTCTTCAATCTGGTTGTGCGTGTACTTCACGAACTTCTGCCAGCGCTCAGGATGTTGCTTGATGGGATAGTTCACGTTGCGGCCCTTCTTCCCATACGTGTCCCACCAGTAGAGCTGCGAGTGCCAGTCGGGTTTCGAGAAGTAGGTGCCCACGGTAAAGTTCTTGGCGCGGAAGGCATCCAGCACATGGCGCAGCACGTCGCGTCGCGGATCGTCGCGGAAGGCATGGTGTGCGATGCTGAAATCGGTCTGCTTGGTGTCCCACATGCAGAAGCCGTCGTGGTGCTTCGTGGTGAAGATCATGTAGCGCATGCCCGCATCCTGGCAGGCCTGTGCCCATTGTGTGGCATCGAACTGCGTGGGGCGTAGCTCGTCGGCCAGTCCGAAGTACCAGTCCATGTACTGCTGATAGGTGCAGGTGCTGTCGCGTGTAATCCAGTCCTCGTCGCAGATGGACCACGATTCCACGATGCCAGGCACAGCATAGAGTCCCCAGTGGAACAGCACGCCAAACTTCAGGTCTTGCCAAGCTTTTAGGTTGCTGACTACCTGCTCGTCCTGTGGCCATTCGTACTGTGTGGAACGTTCGTGGATGTTGCCTTGGGCATTCATAGCCATTGGAAGCATGGCAAGGGCCATCATGGCTGCAATCAGTTTCTTCATATTGTCGCTGTTAGTTTAGGTTTTCTCTTTATTCGACCACAAAAGTAATGAAAAAAACTTATTACCGCAACCATTCTCACAATATTTTTATGGTTCGCGCGTTAAAATATATGGTAATTGTACATAAGAAAAATCCTCGAATCGCATGCAGTGGACAGATCGCATCAGGCAGACTAAGATACTACTTGTGGTGGCAGCGGTGGTCATCGCCGTCGCCTCGCTCGTGGCATCGAACCTGCTGACGCGCGACCTCTATGAGGAGGAACACAAGAAAATGGAGGTGTGGGCCGAGGCCATGCGCACGCTGAATGCCGGCGACGACAATGGCGGCATGAACCTCGTGCTGAAGGTCATACAGGACAACACCACCATCCCCATCGTTGTCGTCGACGAGAAAGGGGAGGTCCAGCTGTCGCGAAATGTGGAGGAACAACCCGACACGCAGCTTTCCGTCACCGCCATGCGCTGGAAGAATGCCGGCCACAGCATCCGTATTCTTTACGACGACGATAACCCGAAAGAATTCATCGACGTGTGCTACGACGACTCGCTCATGCTGAAGCGGCTTGCAGTCTATCCCTACGTGCAGCTCGGCGTGGTGCTGCTCTTCGTGGTCGTGGCCATTTTTGCCCTGCTGACCTCTAAACGAGCTGAACAGAACAAGGTTTGGGTGGGACTCTCGAAGGAAACTGCCCACCAGCTGGGCACACCCATTTCATCGCTCATGGCTTGGAGCGAGGTGCTCCGTGAACAGTATCCCGGCGATACTTTGCTCGACGAGATGGACAAGGATGTGCGCCGCTTGCAGCTCATAGCCGACCGCTTTTCGAAGATTGGCTCGCTGCCTGAGCCTGTGCCTTCCAACATGAACGAACTGCTCACACGTGTGGCCGACTACATGTCGCGACGTGTCAGCAACAAGGTGCGCATCGAGAAGCTGCTGCCTCCCGAGCCCATCATTGCCCCTCTCAACGCGTCGCTCTTCGAATGGGTTATTGAAAATCTGTGCAAGAACGCCGTCGACGCCATGGAGGGCCAAGGCCGCATCACTCTGTTCCTGGGCGAAGAAATGGGAACCCTGGTCGTGGAGGTCAGCGATACTGGAAAGGGCATCCGCAAGAAGGACCTGAAGAGCGTGTTCAAACCTGGCTTTACCACCAAGCAGCGTGGTTGGGGGTTGGGCCTCTCGCTGGCCAAACGCATTGTCGAGGAATACCATCACGGCCGCATCTATGTGAAAAACACCGAACTTGGTCGTGGCACTACCTTCCGCATCGAACTGAAGAGATAGCCTTCTCCACACGCATAGTTCTCTCACATCTTCGAAGTCATTCTGTCTCACTACAGTTCATTTGCATTTTTTGCTATTTGGTTTGTAATCGGTAAAGTTTTCGGAAATATTGACAAGTATTTCGGATTTTGTTTGTAACTTTGCAATTAGAAATCAACCAACTAAAAAATCAATGAAAGTAGAAGTGATGAAACAGTTCCGAATCCTTTTGGCAATCTTCCTGCTATGGGTGGGAGGAGCCGCTGTCTTTGCAGAAGAAATTACTGACGCGCAGGGCATAACCTATGAGACCTATACCATTAGTGGCGAAACGGGCTATTTTGCACGTATCACCTATGCTTACTCGTCGGACTTTTCGCTGACGATACCCGACAAAGTGACGATGGCGAACGGCAGTCAGGCAACGGTGACGGGCTTTTCCAAGAGTTTTACCTGTTATTGCCGGAATGTAAGTGCTATTTATATCAAAGAGAGCACCTACGACGAAGGCACTTTTGCTGGTGATTTCACTGGAATGCCTCATTTGGGAATCATCTGGTTTTACTATCCACCAGACGACGTGGTATCGACCAACAAATCGTGGATGTTGGATCCCAGTACACGTTTCGTAGAGAACGTCGATGTGTATCTCAGTGAAACGGTAAGGCCTTACGTCGTCATTCGCAATTCATATTATTATAATTCGTACCCTTTGTCGTGGAAGAGGCATGAAAAGGTGAACGAAATCCATTGCAACTCCCAATATAAAGATAGATTTATAGGCTATGCGCCCGTGTCGGGCAACACTTTTGCCGGCCTTGAATCAGCAATCATGTGGATCAACCCCGGCACTTCAGGCAAGCTCGTCGTTCCGGCATGGGCCAACTCTTGGCAAGTCTCCCGACTTGGCTATACTAGCGTTAAAACGCCGATTTCCTGTCCTTTCCTCACCACCCTTGAGTTTGCGGGAGATATCTATATTGACGGGGAAGTCGATTTCACGGGTTGCACGGAACTGAGTAAGTTGATATTCCAAGGAAATGCCGCCATTTGGAAAGCCGTATTTCCTACAGAGAGCGGAAAGGAGTTGAATATTGAGCAAATCGACTTCCATGGTGACGCAGCGTTTGGCAAATCGCTCAAGAACTTGCCGAATCTGAAGAAGGTATATTTCTATGGCGAAATCCCGACAATTAGTTCTCCCTACGAGACATTCTATAACTCTGGTAGTGACATCACCTTCTATGTCAACATGGACATCTACGAGATTGCGGAGTGGAAAGAGAATAATCCTAATTGGCAGGACCTGAACCTGCAACCCATCGACCCAAGGTCGAGCTATCGTAAGGTAACTATCAATAACCCGGGCGCAGGCACCTTCAAAGTTCGCAGAGAATATAACAATCATGTGACTTGGGCAATTATAGAGCCTAATACCACAAGGACCATCGAGGTCGATAAGGGGGCTTGGCTTTCGGTGAAAGACGTTGTCTTTGAATCTACTGAATACAGCCTGAATTCTTTTGTGTTCAACGAATCTCATGAGTTAAGACCAGCGTCAAACGGGGCAGAAGCAACGTATGCATATGTCACTGAAAAGACAAACACGCTCACGGCATACTATCACAAGTTAGACTATCCCGCTGGAACCGTGTTCAACATTCACTTTACGAAAGTGGGCGATGGAGAAATGAATTTCCGTGATACCGATGAAAACGAATGGGCTGGTGATGGAGAAGGCAATTATCAAACTCTCTATAATATGGTCCAGGACGGCGAGGAGCATGACTATACTTGTACATACTACGAGTATCAAGATATGGGCATTAGTTTCGAATGTTGGTACGAGAAACCTCAGGATGGAATTATGGAAAGTACCCGAGTCGTTGCCAATGGAGTCCCCGTTGAAAAATGGAAGACAGAAGAACTCGGCGGTCGTCTCTGCGATACTTATATCGTAACGGTAGATGGTGATATGGACATTCGAGTCATCCATGAAAACAATGCACGAAGGTTCTCGGCTGTCAACGGTTCTGGCGGCACCATTGCATTGTATCGTGCAGGCGAGAGTGAGTCGGTTGCCACCATCGACAATGGAACCAGCATGGACATGGATTTGCCGAAAGCCGATGGCCATTATGCAGTCATCACGCCCAATGAAGGAAAGACGGTTGCTGCCATATTCGTAAACAAACCGCTCGGCGGGTCGGAGCGTCTGCACCTCGATCCCAGCAACTACATCGAGGAGGGAGATGTTTGTCGCGTGCCACTGACGGGCTTCGACGAGGGCGAAGATACCTATCGCCTGAACGTGCTCTATGCCGACAAGCCTTGCTTGACGTTTGACCTCTCGGTGTTGGGCGACGGAAAGTTTGATTGTCTTCCCTGCAGGAATGATGATGGTCAGATGACGATACTTCAAGATGTATTGGTTTCTGAGCAGGCCGGCCGTCACCAAATAGTAAAAGTCTACTACGATGAGATAGGCGAAAATGGTTATGTGGAGTTCCGCGTGTTTGCTCCTAAGGAAGGAACCAAGCTGAAGGTGTACTGGAGTGGCGAGGACGTCACCGGCAAGTTAACTCCGATGAGCAGCAGCAATGACTTGTTGCGTGGCACCATCGCAGTATTGCCCACGTCGGCCACTCTAGGCGAGTTGAAGTCGTCGTCGATGCTGGTCATCTACGAGGATGCCGACATCATCCAGTTTGCCGATGAGAACGTGAAGGCCATCTGTGTGGAAAACTGGGATGCCAATGGCGACGGCGAGCTCTCGAAGCGGGAAGCTGCTGCCGTGACCACGCTGAAGACTGATCATGCCGATGGTACTTATGGCGACCCTGTGTTCAAAGGCAATACTAACATCACCTCGTTCGACGAGCTGGCATACTTCACGGGGCTGACAAGCATCGAAAGCGGAGCGTTCAATGGTTGTACAAGTCTGAAGACGGTTGTTGTTCCCGAGGGTGTAGAAACAATTGCCGATGATGCATTCAAAGGGTGTACGGAATTGCTGACAGTGTCTTTGCCTGATGGATTGACGAAGATTGGTAGCTCCGCATTCCAAAATGCATCGAAGCTATTCGCCATTCGTCTGCCTGAAACGCTGACTGAAATCGAGTCTTTTGCTTTCCGTTACTGTTCATCATTACGATCCGTAGTATTACCTGCTAATATTCAAAAATTGGGAGCTCAGACTTTTATGCTTACCGGGCTGAACACTTTGATTATTCCCGCAAAAGTGACGTCTGTCGGGGAAACAGTTGTTAGTGGACGTAGTCTGCTTTCGGTTTCAGTGGCTTCTGGAAATACAAAATACAATTCCGCTGATAATTGCAATGCCATCATCAATTCTTCTACACATGAGTTGATTTCTGGTAGCAAATACGCAAAGATTCCCGCAGGGGTGCTTAAGATTGGCAATTATGCATTCGCATATCTGACTATAGACGAGCTGGAGATTCCAAGTGCGGTGGAATCCATTGGTTATGCGGCCTTTACCCAGACTCAATTGGAATCGATTGTTTGTAAGGGAACGACACCTCCCACATTGGAAAGTAATTCGTTTGCATATATGCTTAGTAATTGCAAACTGACAGTTCCTAGGGGTACGCGAGATGCCTACATCAATGCTGGCTGGACGGAAGACATCTTCAAAGGTGGTGTCGTTGAGGCCGAGCCTGAGCCCACGTCGTACGACGTCAATGGCGACGGATCTGTAACGATTGCCGATGTGACTAAATTGGTCAACGTCATCTTGGGCAAGGACAAGTAAGACCAACCTGGTTCTGAGGAACGTGAAAAGCGTATAATGATTAAGTGCCCCGTTACTCAAAAAGAAGTGGCGGGGTGCTTTTTTGTTGCATATTTTCATTGTTTTCCACGTTGATAGGTCACTTTCTGGGCCTTACTTTCAGCAGAAAATAAAAATAAAACCGATTTTATTTTGTGTTTTGCTCGTTTATTCGTAACTTTGCAGCCCGAAATGTGTACAATTGAAGACTTTAAGGTAGATTTGAAAGGGTTGCAGGAGGCTGTGACAGTGTTCCGCTACCATCTCGATGACGACTACTTTGAAGCCATCGATGCTCCTGAAGTGAGGCAAGGCGAGCTCGACGTGACTCTTACCGTGCGTAAAGCATCTGAGTACTTTGAGCTGGACTTCCACACCGAGGGTGTTGTGCATGTTGTGTGCGATCTGTGCCTTGACGATATGGAACAACCCATTGAGAGCAATGAGCATCTGGTTGCACGTTTCGGCGATGTGTCCGACAACGAGGACGATGAGATTGTGACGGTGGACGAGAACGAAGGAATGCTCGACACCTCATGGCTCATCTACGAGTTTATCATTCTGGCCATACCCATCAAGCACGTGCATGCACCTGGAAAATGCAACGCGGCAATGAGTAAGCTGCTCTCTGAGCACAGCGCTGCCCGAAGCAGCGAAGAGGTTGGCGAGCAACCGATAGACCCGCGCTGGGAGGCACTCAAAAAGTTAAAAGACTAAAGTTTAAAAGTTAAAAAGTTAATAGAATTATGGCACATCCTAAAAGAAGACAATCGAAGACACGTACACTGAAAAGAAGAACTCACGACGGAGCTGTGGCTCCCACACTGGCAGTATGTCCCACTTGCGGCGCTTACTACATCTACCACACTGTTTGCCCGACATGTGGCTACTATCGTGGCAAGGTGGCCATCGAGAAAGAGGCTGCTGAATAATGAGTGATTCATTTCATTCGATGAGTAATTGGTAGTGAACTGCCACACGCTCGTGATGAGCGTGGAGGGTTGTTTTCTACTAATTACTCATTACTTTATAAAACGACAGAGTATGGGAAAGATAAATGCGATTATCAGTGGCGTTGGCGGATACGTGCCTGACTATATCCTGACCAACGAAGAACTATCGCGTATGGTTGACACCAGTGACGAGTGGATCATGACTCGCGTAGGTATCAAGGAACGCCACATTCTGGCCGAAGAAGGTCTTGGCACCAGCTATATGGCCCGTAAGGCAGCCAAGCAGGCGCTCAAGAAAACGGGTGCTGACCCTGACAGCATCGATGCCGTGCTGGTGGCTACTACCACGCCAGACTATAAGTTCCCGTCAACAGCATCCGTGGTTATTGGCAAACTGGGTCTGAAGAATGCTTTTGCCATGGATCTTTCGGCTGCTTGTGCCGGTTTCATGTATGCCATGGATATGGCTGCGTCGATGATTAAGTGTGGCCGTTGCCGTCGTATCATCGTTATTGGTGCTGACAAGATGTCGTCGATAGCCGACTATACCGACCGTCAGACGTGTGTCCTCTTCGGCGATGGTGCCGGAGCGGTTATCATGGAGGCATCTGAAGAGGAGGGCGTAGGTGCCCAGGATGCTTTCTTCCGTACTGACGGCAAGGGTCTTCCCTTCTTGCACATGAAAGCAGGTGGTTCGGTATGCCCGCCCAGTCATTTCACAGTGTCGCATCGTCTGCACTACATCTATCAGGAAGGCCGCACGGTGTTCCGCTATGCCGTCACTTCTATGGGCGACGACGTTCTGGAAGTACTGAAGCGTAATGGATTGACCAACGACGATGTTGATTGGGTGATTCCTCACGAAGCCAACTATCGCATCATCGAAGCTGTGGCCAAGCGTGTAGGTCTGCCCATGGAACGCATCGTTGTGAATATCGAGCATTATGGTAACACCTCGGGTGCTACTATCCCTTTGGCCATGTGGGATCATGAGTCTCAACTCAAGAAGGGACAGAACGTCATCTTCACGGCTTTCGGTGCCGGATTTGCTCATGGTGCCTCTTACTATAAGTGGGCCTACGACGGTGACAAGGTGGCAAAGTAAAAGACTATAAAACATGCACAAAGCAGGATTTGTAAACATCGTTGGCAATCCCAATGTGGGTAAAAGTACGCTCATGAATCAGTTGGTTGGTGAGCGTATTTCGATTGCTACCTTCAAGGCGCAGACTACGCGCCATCGTATCATGGGCATCGTCAATACGGACGACATGCAGATTGTGTTTAGCGACACGCCGGGCGTGCTGAAGCCGAACTACAAGATGCAGGAGATGATGCTTGCTTTCTCGGAGAGCGCCTTGCAGGATGCCGACGTCCTGCTTTACGTTACCGACGTGGTGGAGAATCCTGAGAAGAACATCGACTTCCTGGAGAAAGTCCAGAAGATGAAGATTCCCGTCATCCTGCTTATCAATAAAATTGATGAGTTAGGAAACAATCCGAAGGACGAGGGGGCGTCAGCGCCTCGAAACAAAAACGAGCTGTTAGGGGAAATCGTCGAGAAATGGCACACGTTGTTGCCTAATGCAGAAATCCTTCCCATTTCGGCAAAGAACAAGTTTGGCGTCGACATCTTGCTTCGCCGTATTCAGGAACTTTTGCCTGAGAGTCCTGCATACTTTGAAAAGGACCAGCTGACTGATAAACCTGCACGTTTCTTCGTATCAGAGATTATTCGCGAGAAGATCCTGCTCTATTACGATAAGGAGATCCCCTATGCCGTTGAGGTGCGTGTTGATTCGTTCAAGGAGTCGCAACAGCGCATCGACATTCATGCTACCATCTATGTGGAGCGCGAGTCGCAGAAGGGAATTATCATCGGTCATCAGGGCGTAGCCTTAAAGAAAGTGGGCACAGAGAGCCGCAAGGCACTCGAAAAGTTCTTTGGCAAGAAGATCAATCTCGAGACATTCGTCAAGGTCGATAAGGACTGGCGATCGTCCGACCGTGAGCTTTCCGCCTTCGGCTATAATCCGGAATAAAAGGAAAGGTTCTGCACAGACCTTCTATGGAGGTGAAGAATCAAATAAAGTAGGGACGCGGCCACCGCGTCCCTATAATATTTTAATACGAAATAATAGTAATAAAAAACTAAAATACTCCGTTGGTGAAGATGAAAGGACGTTGTTTTTTATTATTTGCTCTTCTGTTTTCATTCGTAGCAAGGGCAGAAAACGTAGAGGTGAATGGCATTTGCTATCACCTTATTTCCGATGGCATTGCTGAAGTGACTACGGGTAGTACCCAATGTTCAGGTGCAGTTGAGATTCCTGCAACGTTTACCTACCAGTCCGTTGTTTATCAAGTGGAGGGAATTGGCAATAATGCCTTCAAAAACTGTTCTGCATTGACATCGATTGTTATTCCCGAAGGATTGAAAACTATTGGTACCTATGCTTTTGCTGGCTGTAAGGCACTTACATCTGTAGTCTTTCCCGACAGCTTGACAAGGATTCTCGCCTATGCCTTTTCCGACTGTACTTCGTTGAAGAAGGTGCAGATATCCAATCATGTGGAAACGCTCGGGGCCTATGCCTTCAGTGGGTGCTCGGCAATGGAATCTGTCACCCTTGGAAGTGGTCTCGTTGAGATTTCTTCCGGTGCCTTTCAGAATTGTACGTCATTGGCTGATGTCGACATTCTCGACCTTGCTTCTTATTGCAGGATGAAGATCACGGGTGCAGCGGAAGTCGGTTCTTGTTCAAATCCTTTCAAATACGCTACCACACTCAGGATCAATGGTGTTAAGACAACGGAGTTGGTCATCCCCGATGGAGTCATAGAAATCAGCGATTGTGTCTTCTTTGGCTGTAACGCCATTGAATCCCTTGTCGTACCTAATAGTGTAGAGCGCATCGGCAAATGCTCTTTCTTCGAGTGTAAGAACCTTTTAAGCATTGCCTTGAGTGAAAAACTTCAGTTAATAGGTGAGCATGCCTTTGATGGCTGTGTTGTATTAAACGGTCTTTCCATTCCAGACAATGTGGTTTCTATTGATAACTATGCCTTCAATCGTTGCTATGCCCTTGATACCGTAGCATTTGGCAAAAACTTGGAATCCATCGGCAATCTGTCTTTCTGTAATTGCAGCAGCATTTCAGCAATCGAGTTGCCGAATAAAGTGAAAACCATAGGCAACCAATGTTTTTATGGTTGTAGTCAACTTGCCACCGTGTCATTGCCGGCCAGTATCACAACGATTGGAAATTTTGCATTTCGTGATGATCCATCACTTTCTAATGTTTATTGCTATGCAACTATGCTTCCAACTGCACCTGAAAATGTGTTCATGAATTCTGGTGTCGCTAAGGCTACATTGCATGTTCAGGAGTCTGTCCTTGAACTCTATCAAGCCACTACGCCATGGAGCAGCTTTGGTAAGTTTGAGGTTGTTATCGATGAAATGCCACAATGCGCCACGCCAACCATAGCTTTACATGGCCAAAAGCTTAGCTTTACGTGCGTAACTGATAGGGTTGAGTTCGTGTCGAAGGTCAGTTTTGTTAACTCTGATGAGGAGCATGTTGGAAATGAAGTCCTTCTGACAGGACGAGTTCGCGTCAACGTCTTTGCCCGAAAAGAAGGCTATCGTGATTCTGAGGAAGCCGTTGAAGAGTTTGACCTTCCTAAATTAGGCGACGCGAATGGCGATGGGCAGATAACCATAGCCGATGTAACGACGCTCGTGAACATCATCCTTGGAAAACAGTAGATGAAGTATTTTCAAGGCGAAGGTTTGTGGTTTCGTCTTTTTTTTGTATCTTTGCAAGCAAAAGGAAGGAAGCCATAAAGTATTGCGTATAGTGAAACAGAAACTGTTTTTTGTCCTTTTCGCCCTTTGGTGTGCCGCTGCTGTCAGTGCTCAAACATCAGCTCGTGATCATCATCGTGGACTGATGCGTATGGTTTATGCCGTTAAGAACTACATTGACTCATCAGCTGTCAGAGGCATAGATCCCAGCTACATCCGTGTGCCTGAGCGTCCTTGGCATGTGGTGGCGCGAAGCAATGTCAGCCAGTCGATCCTCAGGATGAACTCGACTGTTGATGCTGAGGCTTTCTTCTCAAATGTAAAGGGAAACTTCTTGTGGGAGCCACGCATCACGACCGAGCCGTCTTTTTCCGTCGGCGTGTGGGGCGGCTATCGAGGCTATGGCATAGGCTACCAAAGTAATGTGGCAGGCGATAAGGGAAGTACTCTCTCGCTTGGTGCCACTGGTGGCAACTATGGACTGAACGTGCGCTTTCACCGATTCCAGACCGATAACCCTAAGGTGCATTACGAAGGCGATTTCATCCAGGACGATGGCCAGATAGTTCACGAGTGCGAAACTTTTCAGCGCGAGCTTCTGAGCCCCATCCGAGTGCACACACTCATAGCAGACGGCTACTACCTGCTGAACGGCCGCCACTTTTCCTATTCGGCTGCCTACGACCAGTCGGCCATTCAGTTGCGGTCGGCAGGTTCGCTGATGGTAGGTGCCATGTATTATTATTCACATGTTAATTATGCCGACGACCAGAATGCTGACTTCATCTTGCTGATGAACAACATCGGCCATGTGCGGCAGTGGCAGGTAGGTGTTGGGTTGGGCTATGCCTACAACTGGGTACCTGCTCGGGGATGGCTGGTTAGTGCCGCTTTTATGCCGTTAGTCACTTTCATCAACCGATTAAAGGTGACTGCCTACGATTCCAACTATCGCCAGTTGGCTATTGACGACATCGATCATGACGACGACGAACTGCCCGAATCGGACTATCGCATCAGCGAGATGGCTGAGTACCGCCGAAACAGCAACCTTACGTTGAATTCAGATACCCGTCTGTCGGTGACGTATCAGCGTGAGCGCTGGTATTTGAATGCCTATGGATGCTACAACCACTTCCGCTACAGTGCTGATAACAGCCATGGCCAGTTGCACGACTGGCTGGCTTGTTTGCAGTTAGGCATCAGGTTTTGAGTTTTTTTTCTTGTCCATTGGTTTGGTTAACATGGCGTTTTTATAAGTGAAGATAGATGTTTTTTCATGCTTCATGCTTCGTTCTTCGTTTTTTTTAGTACCTTTGCAAACAAAAAGGAATAGATTATGGCAAGTTTAGTAGCAATAGTGGGACGCCCGAATGTTGGCAAGTCCACTCTTTTCAATAGGTTGACCAAGACTCGTCGGGCCATCGTAAGCGACGAAGCAGGCACGACTCGCGACCGTCAGTACGGTAAATGCGAGTGGTGCGGCAATGAGTTTTCCGTTGTCGATACGGGTGGCTGGGTGGTCAATAGCGACGACGTCTTCGAGGAGGAGATTAGAAAGCAAGTGATGGTGGCCACGGAAGAAGCCGATCTGGTGCTTTTCCTTGTCGATGTGACCACTGGTCTGACCGATCTCGATTCCGATGTGGCACAGATCCTGCGCCGTACGAAAATTCCTGTCATCCTTGTAGCCAACAAGGCCGACAACAACATCCAGCTATACGACTCCTATGAGTTCTACAAGCTTGGTCTGGGCGACCCTGTATGCATCAGTTCAGCAACGGGCAGCGGTACGGGCGACCTTCTTGATATGGTCATCGAAAAGCTGCCGAATACGAAGGCCGATGACCTGGAAGATGGTATTCCTCGCTTTGCCGTCGTGGGACGCCCCAATGCAGGTAAGTCGAGCATTATCAATGCCTTCATTGGCGAGGACCGTAACATTGTCACCGAGATTGCAGGAACGACACGTGATTCCATCTACACCCGCTACGACAAGTTCGGGTTCGATTTCTATCTGGTCGATACTGCTGGTATTCGCCGTAAGAATAAGGTCACTGAAGATTTGGAGTTCTACAGCGTGATGCGTTCCATCCGTGCTATTGAGAACAGCGATGTCTGCATCTTGATGATCGATGCCACGCGTGGCATCGAAGCACAAGACATGAACATCTTCCAACTCATACAGAAGAATCAGAAGTCGCTTGTGGTTGTGGTGAACAAGTGGGACCTCGTCGAAGATAAGAGTCAGATTGTCATCAAGACTTTCGAGAACGCCATCCGCGATCGTATGGCTCCATTTGTCGATTTCCCGATAATCTTTGCCTCGGCATTGACCAAGCAGCGTATTTTCAAGGTGCTGGAGATGGCCAAGCAGGTCTACCTGAACCGCACACAGAAGGTGGGAACGACAAAACTCAACGAGGTGTTGCTGCCCATTATCGAAGCCACGCCGCCGCCATCAACTAAAGGAAAGTACATCAAGATCAAGTATTGCTCGCAGGTTCCGAATACGCAAATCCCAACCTTCGTGTTCTATGCCAATCTGCCGCAGTATGTGAAGGAACCCTATCGCCGTTTCTTGGAGAACAAGATACGCGAAAACTGGCAGATGACGGGTACGCCAATCAACGTGTTTATCAGGCAAAAGTAAGTATGACAGGGATACGTAAGATATGGTTTGCACTGCTCACCTTTCCCTTTTGGGGAGGGCTGGGGTGGGGTTGTTCGCGCCCTGATCCGGCTTCTGTGGCGGCACAGGCGGCCAAGCAGTACTATGACTATCTTCTTGAGGGCAAGTACGATGCCTATGTCGACGGGCAATATCGGCCCGACAGCATTCCCGAAAGCTATCGCGCCCAGCTTATCATGAATGCGAAGATGTTCATGGGTCAGCAACAACGCGAGCATCGTGGTATTAAGGAGACGCGCATCGTGAATGCCGTTGCTGATACGGCACGTCATGAGGCCAATGTTTTTCTGGTGTTCTGCTATGGCGACTCTACAACAGAAGAAGTGTGTGTTCCTATGGTAGAACAAAATGGATTGTGGCAGTTGCGTTAAGCCACAATCCATTTTCTTTTTCAGTTCGCTAAAGGCTTTTCTTACCCCTTGCCCCTTCCTTCTTGCCCCTTCCTTCTTGCCCCTTACTCATCCCTCCTCTTATGCTCGTACTTGTTGTTTGCAATCACCAGTTCGCGCATGTTTTTCAATAGGTCGGAGGCAAAGATGAAGTCGGTCAGCCTTTTGTTATCGGAGTTCATCACCTGCGACGATACCCCTTGCCACTCCTTCTCACCTTTGTAGATAAAGATGATGTTTTCGCCAATACCCATCACCGAGTTCATGTCGTGGGTATTGATGATCGTGGTGATGTTCAGATCGTGAGTAATGGACGAAAGCAGGTCGTCAATCACGAGCGATGTCTTCGGATCCAGTCCGCTATTCGGCTCGTCGCAGAACAGATATTTCGGGTTCAGCACGATGGCGCGGGCAATGGCAACACGCTTCTGCATGCCACCCGATATCTCAGAGGGGAATTTTTTCTCGGCTCCGACGAGGTTCACGCGTTCCAGGCATTCCATCGCACGCTTCTGCCTATCGCGATACGTCATCGGCGAGAACATATCGAGCGGGAACATCACGTTCTCCAGTACCGATAGCGAGTCAAACAGTGCCGCTGACTGGAATATCATGCCCATCTCGCGGCGCATCATCACCTTTTCCATTTTCGACATCTTCACGAAGTCACGTCCATCGTATAGCACCTGCCCGCTTGTTGGCTCCAGCAGGCCCACGAGGTTCTTCATGAGCACCGTCTTACCAGAGCCCGACTGACCGATGATGAGGTTTGTCTTGCCATCTTCAAAGATCGTGTTGATATTTTTCAGCACCTCTTTGTCCTCGAATCGCTTGTATAGGTTTCTTACTTCTATCATAGGCGCCTTTAACTGAGAATCTGGGTTAGGAACACGTCGCTGAACAGGATGAGTACAGACGAACTGACAACTGCGTTAGTAGAAGCCTTTCCCACTTCCACGGAACCGCCATCAACGGTGTAGCCGTAGAACGACGACACGCTCGAGATGATGAACGCGAAGAACAGGCTCTTGATGATTGACATATACATGAACCATGGTACAAACGAGTGCTGCAAGCCTTCCGTCAGGTCTTCGGGCGTAAGGATGTGGCCGATGTAGGCCGTTCCATAAGCACCGATGATGCCCGTTGCCGACGAGAAGATGACGAGGAACGGCATGATGGTGATGAGTCCGAGTATCTTTGGCAATATCAGGTACGATGCCGAGTTTACACCCATAATCTCCAGTGCGTCAATCTGTTGCGTAACGCGCATTGTGCCCAGCTCCGAAGCGATGTTCGACCCCACCTTTCCAGCCAGGATCAGACACATAATTGACGATGAGAATTCCAGCAGCATAATCTCTCGCGTTGTGTAGCCGGCCACCCATCGCGGCATCCACGGGCTCTCGATGTTCACCTTCATCTGGATGCAGATCACGGCACCAATGAAGAACGATATCAGCAGCACGATGCCAATGGAGTCGACACCCAGTTGCGACATCTCCTTCACATACTGTTTCCAGAACATACGCAGTCGTTCCGGCACGGAGAACGTACGCCCCATGAGCAGCAGATAGCGTCCGAAAGTGTGTAGTGAGTTGACGATAAACATAAAAAATCCTTATTTCATTGCAAAATTACAAAAAACTTTCATCTTTCATCTTTCTTCTTTCATCTTTTTTGTAATTTTGCCGAAAAATAGTACATTATTATGGATGAAGGCTCAACGATGATGGATGAAGAATTGAGGACGAACGATGCACTCGGCACAACGGGAAACGCCCAGAACGAAGCGCAGGACGACGGTTCTAAGGCCGATCGCCTCGTGCTGCGTACCGAAGGACTTGTGAAGCGCTACGGCAAGAGAACAGTGGTAAACGACGTCAGTTTCGACGTGAAGCGTGGCGAGATTGTAGGACTTCTCGGCCCCAATGGTGCCGGTAAGACCACTTCATTCTACATGACCACTGGCCTTGTAATACCTAATGGCGGACACGTCTTTTTGGGTGACGAAGAAATCACTACCTATCCTGTTTATAAGCGTGCACGTGCTGGCATCGGCTATCTGCCACAGGAAGCGTCGGTGTTCCGTAAGATGTCGGTGGAGGACAATATCATGTCTGTGCTCGAGATGACCGGCAAACCTCATCAATATCAACTCGAGAAACTTGAAAGTCTCATCAGCGAGTTCCGCCTGCAAAAGGTTCGTAAGAACAAGGGTGACCAGCTCTCTGGTGGTGAGCGACGCCGCACCGAGATAGCCCGCTGTTTGGCCATCGAACCGAAGTTCATCATGCTCGACGAGCCCTTCGCTGGCGTCGACCCCATTGCCGTTGAAGACATCCAACACATCGTCTGGCAACTGAAATACCGCAACATCGGCATCCTCATTACCGACCATAACGTCGATGAAACGTTAACCATCACCGACCGTGCCTACTTGCTCTTTGAAGGCAGAATTCTTTTCCAGGGAAGCCCCGAAGAACTGGCCGAAAACAAAATCGTACGCGAAAAGTACCTCACCAACTCCTTTGTTCTCCGCAAGAAGGACTTCCAGCTCATCGACGAGGAGCGGCGCCAGCGCGAGGAACAGGAGTGATTGACCTATAATATTCTCCATTCCATGTGATGGAAAAGGGATGGAAAATTGCATCTTAAGCCATTGATTATCAAATCATAGCATGTGAAAAATGTTTTCCACCCTATTTTCTTGTGGACCTCTCAAAAATGCCGTACCTTTGCAGTGTTAAAATATAAACGGCATGAAAAGAAAGACTATTGGGCTCATCGTTGCAGTGCTGGTGCTGACCATGGCAGGTGGCATTGGATGGAGTATGCGGGACTTGTCGCAGAGACGCCTGCTTCGTACTGCTGAAGACATGGTTTTCGCAGACGTAGATAGCGCAGAACGATTGTTATTGCAAGTCGATACATCACGACTGACGGAACATTCGCAAATGTTGTACGACTTAATGCAGGCCTTGGTTCATGAAGAGCAGTGGCAGCAGCACTACGCAGACACTTCTTCCTGTCTGTCGTCTGGCAATACGTGGAGTTTTAAGCGCACAACTACACACTGGAAGGCGGACGACAAGCCACGTTTTGCAGATAGCGTGCTCCTGCGCGTGTATCAATATTTTGAAAACGTGAGTCTTGGTGGCACGACTGATGACAGGGATGACCTTCGCCGCTTTGGACGTATATGTTATGCAATGAGTCGCAACGATAGCGAGAAAGAGCCACTTTTGAACGCTGACAAACTTCTGCACTTGGCCATTCACTGTAGTGAGGCGAGCGAAGACCATGCTTTGGCATTTCGCGCCTATCGGCTCCTTGGACAAAACACTGACAATTTCTCGCAACTCCTATACGCGACCCGTGCGCTGGAGCACTACCGCCAGTCGGCTATGGGTTCAATATTGCTGCGCGACGGTTCAATGGGTTACGGGCGTTGGTTGTTGACCTTGATAAACGACTATGGCAGTGCCGTCCTCCACTATGCGCCTTTCGACCTTGCTCACTTCCCTGCCGTGGAGCACTTGGCCGCCACTGTAGCTCATGGTAACAAAGTGTCAATCCGCCAAGGTGGTATGCAGAGACAGTTAGCCCCTGTTGATTCCCTTTTTCAATGCCTGGACAGCCTTCTGGCTTTGCCAGCTCCGAAATTCATGTCGGCCACCATCATGAGTCATGGCAATTACGATGAGAGTGACACGACATACACGAGTACTTCGGAAATCTTTGTGCCGGCAGACATGTATGAAGAGGCACGGCGCCTGTTCGACGAAAACGACGAGAACCGTAAGCGAAATCCCGATTTTGAAACAGCATGGAAGAACGCCATGGACGGCTTCAATACCTTGCAGGACACCTATCTGGCTGCTGGCTATGCGATGAAAGCCGCTTCTTTGCAGCGACGCTTGATGACGGCTGTCATCGTCATTCTTTTGCTCGGTCTGCTACTCCTTGTTCTTCTCTTCCGCAGTTGGCGCATCAAGACGAAACAACGTCATGAGGCTGAGCACATCGCCCACCAACGTGAAGCCGAACAACTGGCTGAGCGCCTGCGACAGAAGGACACGATGATTACGATGCTACGCGGGCATCTCATGGACAAGAGCGAAATCCTCGACATGTTGGAACCCAAGGCTGGCAAGCGCACCATCATCAACGCCCGCAACTGGCGAGAGATTGAGATGACACTCGACACCGCCGACGGCAATTTCGTCAGTCGACTGCGGGCAGAGCACCCTCAGTTCACAGAAGAGGACATCCGCCTTTGCATGCTCACACGGCTACGCCTTTCGAATACGGCTCTTTCAGCCATCTATGTCGTTTCTGTCTCTGCCGTGCAACACCGAAAGCAGAAGTTAAAAAAGGAAGGCTTCGGAGTCACCGACCCCACTGTGACCCTTGACCAGGTGATAGCGAACTTCTAAACCATCATTTTCTTATGACATTCAACTTTGTTCGATGCGGAATGCTCCGCATCCTGCCCTTGCTGTGCCTTTTTCTTGGCACGCAGACCGCACAGGCCGACATTCTACTGGGCCGCGTGCTTGATGCTGAAACCCGTGAACCGCTTGACGGTGCCAAGGTGAGCATTGAAGAAGTGGTTCCAGATGTTTGCACCTTCAGCAGAGTCCTGCATACCGACTCGCTCGGATGCTTTCAATACCATTGCTCTGGCATGACGCGCATCACCATTCGTGCCGACTTCTTTGGATACAAACAGGGCAGAGTCCGAATGGTAGGAAGCGATGGCGGCGACACCATCCGCATCGACGACATTCTGCTGAAGCCCAGCGAGGTGCTATTGGAAGAGGTGAAGGTGACGGCTCGTCAGCGGCGCTTCTACATGCGCGGCGACACCGTGATCTTCAACCCTGGTGCATTCCAAATGGAAGACGGCGACCGTCTGCTGGACTTAGTGCGGAAACTGCCAGGCGTGAGCATCAAAGACGGTCGGCTGCTTTGGAACGGCGAACCGTTGAAGATGATGATGAATGGTCGCGAGGCTTTGAGCGAGGACCTTCTGTTGAAGCGCTTACCCGTGGAGGCTGTAGCAGACGTGAAAGCTTATGAGCGCAAGAGTGAACAGGAAGAACGAACGGGCGTGGCAGACGGCAATCAGCAGCAGGTGCTCGACGTGACTATCAAGCCGGGATTCATGGATAACTGGTATGGCAGTGTCGAGGCAACAGCTTATACCGGCAGGAACTATGGCACTCAACTCGACGGAATGCGCCTGAGCGACACAGATCCCGTCATGGCCTTCGGCCGCGTGGGCGACGAGCCAAGAAGGGAAATGGTACATACCATGGGCAGTTTCGGAAGTGAGAGCGGAGGCACCGCTGTGCGCCAGCAGATGGGTGCCACTGGCTACAAGCATGTTTGGCGGCCGTCTTTCAAGGTGAAGCGCGAGAACTATCTGACCCTCAGCGCCAGTGCCAACCATACCGACCGCCCACAAAGCAGTTGGGAGAACGTGCAGACCTTCCTTCCAGGCATCACGCCCACGCAGACCGACAGCCAGCGTGACAGCTACGAGCATCAGTTCAAGGCTCCGCTCGACTTCTCGGCATTCCTCAACCTGAGTCCCAAGAACACGCTTTTCCTTACTGCTCATGCTGACTACGGACAAAGCGAAACGAGCAACAGTACGGAACGTCAAACGTTTGAAAACGCTGTCCTCGTCAACACCCAACATTACCATTCTCTCGACTTCTTACGTGGGCTGGCCACTTCCGCAGAAGCACAGCTCACCCACTACACTCCCAAAGGCGCGCTCGGCACGAAGTTCAACTTCAACTATTCAGACATGAAGGCGCATGGCAACTCGTTGGGAGAATACCACTACCAGCAGACCTCCACGCAGACCACCGACCGCCAACGCTATGAGGCACCCCATCGACACCTGGCCGCCGCCATGCAGTTTGCCCTCAGTCATGCCTTCACGAGGCAGACCATGTTTCACGCCCAATGGAAAACAGCCTACGACCAGAGTTTTCGCAATGAGCAACGCTGGCGGGCTGATAAGCTTGACACGAGCAACAGCTTCCGCAGAGTTGACAACCAATGGCACAACGAACTGAAAACCGACGCAAACCTTACGCTCCGAAAGTTTTCCCTGAAACCCGTTCTGTCTGTTGCGATATTATCGCAACGCACCTCCTACCGCCGTGCAGCCCTCGACACCATCGCCCGCCGCAGCCTCCTGCTCCTGCATCCCTCGCTGGAACTGACCTACCGCATCCGCAAGCAGATGAGCCTGAAAGGAAACCTCTCCTACGACGAGCGCCCCGCCGACCTTATAGACTGCATCGCCTATACCGACGACACCAATCCGCTGTTTATTTACGAAGGAAATCCAAACCTCACAACCACCAGCACGCTCAATGCCAGTCTCCGCTATAACTTCATGCTTACCCGTGGCAGTCAGGCCTTCGGCATCGTCGTGAACTTTGCTAAGAACTACGCCCCTATCGGCACCGTACTGCATTACAATTCGCAGTCGGGCGGCTACAGGGCGCAGAAGCAGAACGTCCGTGGCGCTGGTAGTTGGGGCGTATCACTAAGCTACGACCGCACGCTGGCTAAGAACCTGCAATTCCAGAACACACTCTCCGAACACTGGAATGCGTCATACGGAATCCTGACGATGGTTGATGACCAGACAGGTATCAGCTACAACCGCCAACAGTCCTCGCACTTGAGGGAGAGACTGGGGCTTATTTATGAGATAGACCACCTGACCATATCTTCCTTCCACGATTTCAATTGGGAACGCTATGCTTACAGCGACGCAGCGCAGGAGACGGAAAACATCTTTCGCTACGCAACGCAATTGACTGCCCACTATCACCTCAAGCAGTGGACTTTTACGCTCGATTCGCACTTCTACCTGAATCGTGGCTATCTCTCCGAAGCGATGAACAATAACCTGTTCGTCCTGAACGGTGAAGTGAGCTATAAGGTTCTGAAGAACCGCGCCGAACTTATCTTCGCCGTCCGCGACCTTTTGAACAAGGAAACTGACTATAGCTCCGTCATCACCGCCACCAGTCATACTGAGTCAGGACGGAGTTTCCTTCATCACTACGCCACTCTCACGTTCAGATACAAACTGGAACCGAAGAAGAAAATGTAGGGAAAAGATGATTCTTTTTTCGCCTATTCACGTTGCGCCGTAGGCAAGGAAAAAAGGATTGCTTCATTACCAGAATTGTTTCCGCAATCTGGTAATGCCGTTACCGCTATGTGGTAATGTCGTTACCAGCATGTGGTAGAGCCGTTACCACTATGTGGTAGTGCTGTTACCATGATGCGGTGTCGTCGTTACCGATGTGTGGTGTTGCCTTTACCACTTTGTGGCGTGACCTTTACCGATGCGTTGTAAGGATCTTATTGCATAGAGTAGTGGTTTGGAGGGCTAAGGGTTCTGAGTGGCGGAAGGCGCTTTGCCTTTTCATTCAAATGCTGCATCGAGACGAACAAAAACGATGAAAGCATAGATTTTTAGGTTAAAAAAGCAATTATTTTTTCATTATATTAGGTGTTTCGAAGAAAAATGAGTACCTTTGCACCCCAAAATGAAGTGCAAGTTGCGTTGCATGGATAAAATCGTAACTCGTAAATCAGTAAATCGTAAATAAAAAAGATGAATATTACATTTGAGAATGCCGACAAGGTGAATGGGTTGATGACCATCACTGTCGAGGAAAACGACTACAAGGAGAATGTCGAGAAGACACTGAAAGACTATCGTAAGAAGGCCAACGTGCCGGGTTTCCGTCCGGGTATGGTGCCCATGGGAATGATTAAGCGTATGTACGGCAACGCCGTGAAGATGGACGTCATCAATCGCGTTGTGGGTCAGGAGATGTACAAGTATGTGCAGGAAAACAAGATCCAGATGCTGGGCGAGCCCCTGCCGCACGAGGGCAACGAGGCTGTTGACATTGAGAAGCCAGCCCCCTACACGTTCCAGTTTGATCTGGCCGTGGCTCCCGAGATTGACGTGAAGCTGAGTGGTCATGACAAGATTGACTACGTGACAATCGATGTTGACGACAAGCTTATCGACCAGCAGGTGCAGATGTATGCTTCGCGTGGCGGCAGCTACCAGAAGGCTGAAGACTACAAGGACAACGATATGCTGAAGGGTGACCTTCGTGAGCTCGACAAGGAAGATGGTATTGTGCTCGCTGAGGCTATCGTGATGCCAACCTACATCAAGGACGAAGACCAGAAGAAGCTCTTCGAGGGCTCACGTCTGGGCGACATCATCACCTTCAATCCCCGCAAGGCTTACCAGAGCGACGCTGAGCTGGCTTCGTTCCTGAAGGTCGACAAGGCCGACCTTGGTTTCCACACGGGCGACTTCACCTATCAGATTACCGAAATCAGCCGTTTCACTCCTGCAGAGGTCAATCAGGAGCTGTTCGACCAGGTCTATGGCAAGGATGCTGTGAAGGACGAGAAAGAGTTCCGTGAGCGCGTGGCTGCCGAGATTCAGGCTCAGCTGCAGCAGAACAGCGATTGGAAGTTCCTGCAGGACCTGCGTGCACACTGCGAGAAGAAGGCCGGTAAGCTGACATGGCCCGATGAGCTGCTGAAGCGCATCATGAAGCAGAACAATCAGGACAAGGGCGACGACTATGTGGAGAAGAACTACGAGGGTAGCATCAAGGAGTTGACTTGGCACCTGATCAAGGAGCAGCTCGTGGCTGCCCACGACATCAAGATCAACGACGACGAGGTTAAGGGTGCCGCTCGCGAGGCTGCCCGTGCCCAGTTCGCCCAGTATGGCATGTCGAACGTTCCCGATGAGTATCTCGACAACTATGTTCAGGAAATGCTGAAGAAGGAAGACAACGTTCAGGGCTTTGTTGATCGTGCCATTGACCAGAAGCTCATCGCCACGATGAAGAACGTCGTGAAGCTGAATGAGAAGAAGGTCTCGCTCGACGAGTTCAATAAGATGATGAGTGAGTAAAAGAAGCCTCACCCAATCCCAATAAAAGCATAAGGAAACCGTCGTCTGACGATTTCCTTATGTTTTTTATAGGCCCCTCCTCCTTCATCTTTTATCCTCCATTCGAACCACTCCCCACTCAGGACCGACGAAGCGGGTGGTGTGACCGGGGAGCAGCTGACCGCTGTGGTCGGTAATGCCCAGCATGAAATTGATGAACCAGTCAAGGTCTTCCTTGCTGATGCTGGCGCGACTGGCGCCTGGCACGTCGTTGTCGAGGAAAAAGCGGTTCAGATAGTAATAGCTACGTTGCTGCATATCGGTGAGGGCTATGTTATCGGGTTGCAGCGAGCGTAGCGTACGGAAATAGTTGTAAGACGACGTTGCGATGGTGTTGGCATAGCGGTTGCTATAGTAGTAGGGATGGATGCCAGTGGTGTTATAGGCGATGGTGCCTTGTTCGTCCATACCCAGCGAAGTCAGTTCGTAGTCTATGGCCACCTGATTGCCACCACTCGCACTAGGCTGTTCGTCGCAACCTAGCAACGTGAGCAGCGTCATTCCAACGACGCCCGTCCGATCGGCACCCGTACGGCAGTGGAAGTAGACGGGATTGCCCTTTCGCACCTGTTGGATTACCCAAGCCACATCGTCGACAGCTGCCGTGTTCGCCGTGGCATCGTATAGCGCGAAGTCGGTGGTGATATTGGCAAACTCGGCATCGCGCAACGGCGTGTACCCCAGCGTGTAGGCATTGATCTTCTCATCCGTAGGCCATGCGCCTTGTCCAGGTTCAGCCCGCAGGTCGAGGTGGGCTCGAATGCCCAGCCTATGGAGTTCGTCGATGTCAGCCGTGGGCAGAAAGTAGGTTTGGTGGTTCATATCTTGTCCGCCAAGACTCCCCCCGCGATAGATCCATTCATAGCGCACGGCATTGCCGCCCCATCCCTTCCAGCCACCCAGGTCGCGGATGTTCCAACTATTGTCGATTCGTATCATGCGCAGCTGTCCTGTTGTCTGGATGGCACCACTGGCAAGAAGGTGTTTGCCGTCGGTCACCTTATAATAATAAGTATGTCGTGGCACAAAGTTGCCTAACCTAAAGGAGCCATGCCCGTTGGCAAGTGCCACCTCGTTGCTCAGCACCACGTGTGTAAAGTGTGGATCGGTGGCCATGGTTACCTCGGCGCGCTTCGATCCTTTCCGGGCAAAGTTGACGGTAAATGTGTTAGGTTGGTCGTTGCGATAACCGTGATCTAACGCCGTGCTACGCAGCTGCCGAAACACGTCGCTGTCCAAATAGGATGCGCTGCCCTCCTTGAAGGTGGAACGCGAATGGGCCAACACGTCGGCTGCCGTAGCATTTTCAATGCATACATCCACAACGGCCGATACGGGAGTAGCCGTATTTAATGTAGTCTGGGCGCAGGAGGTGAGAAGGAGGATAATCCCCACCGCCATTGTTGATAGAGGTTTCATGGGTAAGAGTATAAAAAACTCCCCTCCCAAAGGGAGGGGGATGGGTTTAATACTTGAAACTACTTCCACCGACAAACTCGCGCATGATGCTAGTTGGCGGAATTTCCTTGTCGCTTACAGGGATGAAGTAGTGGAGGAACTTCAGCAGACGATGGGCATCGGTGTATTCAGGACAGTTCTTCGGCACGCTTGCAAGGATGATTTCAGCATGTGGTCGCAATACGGCAAACTCGATGTTGAGAGCCGAGTTGAACATCACATCGGCCGTTTCCTGATAAGGGAAAATCCATTGGTCTTCAGCCTCGCAGACGTTTCCCCATTGGCTGATGGTCTGCTGGGCGGTGAAGGCCCCCTTGTTGTAATCGCGAATGATACGACGAAGCAGACGATTGTCGCGCACCGGAATCCAGTTGTGGTCGTCCAGGGAGATGCTGGTGAGTGCCGATATGTAGATTTTGAACTTTGCCGAGTCAGGAATGGATTTCGTCAGCAGTGGATTCAGCGCATGGATGCCTTCGATGATCAGTACGGTGTCGTTGGATAGCTTCAGTTTCTTGCCGTTCCACTCGCGTTTTCCAGTGGTAAAGTTATACTCTGGAACCTCCACACGTTCACCTTTCATCAGGCGCGAGAGGTGGTCTTCGAGCAGGTGGTATTCAACGGTTTCAATATTGTCGAAATCGTAATCGCCATTGGGCAGTTTGGGCGTGTCCACACGGTTGACGAAGTAGTCGTCGGTCGACACGGAGTAGGGGCGCAGTCCACATGCCAAGAGTTGCACGGAGAGTCGTTTGCAGAACGTGGTCTTACCCGAGCTGCTCGGACCCGTGATGAGCACCATGCGCACGGGATCTTTCTCGCGATGGAAGCGGCGTTCAATTTCTTCGGCTATCTGCACGATTTTCTTCTCCTGCAGGGCTTCGCTGACCTGAATGAGTTCCGAGGCGTAGCCTTTCAGGATGGCCTTGTTCACGTCGCCGGCGTTTGAAAGTCGCATGATGATGTCCCATCGGGTTTTTTCGGCAAACATCTCGTAGGTCTTCGGCATATCCACCTTCTCGGCCAGTCGCGACGGGTCGTTCCAATCGGGCACACGCAGCAGCATACCATCGTGATAAGACTCCAGCCCCCAAACGGTCAGGTAGCTGGCCGATGGCACCAACGGGCCATAGAAGAAATCGGCCGTATCGCCCAGCATATAGTAGTCGCTGTAGATTTGCCCGCTCGTCTCTAGAAGCTTCACCTTGTCGGAGAAACCACGCTCGGCAAACACGCGAACGGCTTCCTCTGTGGTGGCCTCATTGCGTCGAAATGGCATGTCGAGGTTGATGATTTCCTGCATGCGCACCTTGATGTTCTCAATATCGGTATCGGTCAGAGCCTCGTTGTTGCGCTTCTTGAAATTGCAGTAGTAGCCGCGCGAGATGGTGTGCTCGATGAAGAGTTTCGAACCAGGGAAGAGATCCTGCGTAGCCTTGTAGAGCACGAAGCAGAGCGAGCGCACATAGGCGCGGTGACCAGGTCCTTCACGTGCATCAAGGAACTCCACGTCGCGGTTTTGGAAGAGCCGGAACTTCAGTCCCTGCGCGGTGTTGTTGACCAATGCCGCAACGACGGGGTAGGGCATCTTCAGTTCGTCGGCAAACTCTTGATAGACGTCGAGGAGTGATGTTCCCTCGGTGAAGCTCTTGGTGATGTTGATGTTCTTACAGCGAATCTGGAGCATAGGAAAGGGTGGTTTTATGTTGGGTAATGGAGGTTTTCGGGTTTTATGTTCTCGAGCACTTCTTCGAGGAATCGGCGGGCTTCGAGGCGTGCCATGGGCAGGTCGTGCAGCAGGTAGTTGCCGCAGTCGCGGGGTGCAGCACCTGGAATGAGTTCGAACTGGCTCTTGTCGGGCTGGTCGAGCCCGTATTCGGCGACAAAGCGGAACGTGCGCTGCATGAGTGGTACGATGTCTTTCGACTCCAGGTCGCCCCGCACCAGCAGATAGTTGCCCGTCAGGCACCCCATCGGTCCCCAATAGACAATGCGGTCGCGCCACTCAGGGTCGTTGCGCAGGTAGGTGGCAGCCAGGTGTTCGATGGTATGTATGGCCCCATTGTGCAGGGCCGGTTCGCGGTTGGGTTCCTTCATGCGAATGTCGAAGGTTGTTACGACCTCGCCGCCTACCGCATCTTTGCGCGATACGTAGATACCGCGTAGCAGGCGGCAGTGGTCGATGGTGAAGGATGGGATTTTGTCCATTCTGTATAGTTGAGAGTTTAGAGTTTAGAGACAGTTGATAGTTTAGAGAGTGAATAGTGAATAGTGAGTAGTGAATAGTTTATGATTTGCTTTTCAGCTGGCGAATTTGCAATAGAAAGAGTAATCATGAGCTCTTCACTCTTCACTCTTCACTGTTCACTGTTCGCTATTCACTACTCACTCTTCACTCTTCACTATTTAGCAGTGCCTCAACGTAGGTGCGGGTAGTTTGGAAGGAGAGGTCGGCCACCTCCGCCCAGAAGTTGTGGTATTGCGATGCATCGGTGTCCTGCAATGGGATGTCGCTGATGACGCGGAACGAGATGAACGGCACCTGATACGTGTAGCAGGTCTGTGCGATGGCGCACGACTCCATATCTACGGCACGTGCCTCTGGGAACAAATCGACGATTTGCTGCATCTTCTCTTTCGAGTCAACAAACCAGTCGCCGGTGACGATGAGCCCCGTCTGTATGGACAGCTCAGGTTTCTCCGCCGCCAGTTCACGTGCTACGGCGAGCAGCTTCGCATCGGCCTTGTAGCGCGCAGGCATGCCCTGCACCTGTCCGAACTGCGTGTTGTCGTCGATGGCACGTCCGCAATACACGTCGTGATAGACGAGTTCCTCGCTTGCCACGATGTCCTTCACGTGCAGCCCTTCGCCGTTGCCGCCTGCACAACCACTGGAGATGATGGCGTCAGGCTGGTGCTGGCGAATCATCTCGGCGGCACCGATGGCAGCATTTACCTTTCCGATACCGCATTTCGCGATGATGTATCGTGGGTCGTTGCCAAACACATTGCGAAGTGCCTGCAACTCTTTGTCCATGGCTACGATGATTCCTATATTCATGTTTTTGTCTTGTAAAAAGGTTGGCGTCAGAAGTTAATCGTGCTGCAAAGATACAAAAAAGTTTCGATTTAACAGCTTTCATCTTAAAAATTGAAGGCTTAACTTTTGAACTTTGAACTTTTCTTCGTAACTTTGTGCGCAAATATATAAACGTTTATAGCTATTTATGGAGAAATTGAAGAAGTATCTGCCAGAAGTTCTGGTGGTAGTGTTGTTTGCGTTGATTGCATTCGCTTATTTCATGCCGGCCGATTTGGAGGGTCGCATCCTCTATCAGCACGATACCTCGGCCGGACGCGGTGCAGGTCAGGAGGCCCTGGAGTATCTGCAGAAGACGGGCGAGCGTACTCGTTGGACCAACTCTACGTTCAGTGGTATGCCTACTTATCAGACCTCGCCCTCGTACAACAGCACCAACCTCCTCACGAAAGTCATCAACGCCTACCATCTGTGGCTGCCTGACAACGTATGGTACGTGTTTGTCTATCTGCTGGGCTTCTACATCCTGATGCGGGCATTCAACTTCCGGCGCGAGCTGGCCGTTCTTGGCAGTATTGTGTGGGCATTCTCCAGCTATTTCTTCATCATCATTGCCGCAGGCCATATTTGGAAAGTGTGGGCGCTGGCCTATCTGCCGCCGATGATAGCCGGTGTGGTGTTGGCCTATCGTGGCAAGTATCTGCTGGGATTCATTGTGACGGCCTTGTTTGCGGCCTTCGAGGTGAACGCTAACCACGTTCAGATGACCTATTACTATCTGTTTATCATTGCGTTGATGGTCATCGCCTTCATCATACAAAGCCTCACCAAGCGCTATGCCGAGGCTCATGGCTGGAAGCATGTGCTGAAGGCAACGGCAGTCTGTCTGGCTGCTGCTGCGGTGGGCATCTGCATGAACATTTCCAATCTTTACCATACGTGGGAGTATTCAAAGGAAACAATGCGCGGCAAGAGCGAACTCGTAAAGCCCAACACAGGCAACCAGACCTCGAGCGGCCTCGAGCGCGACTATATCACGCAGTGGTCGTATGGCATCGGCGAGACTTGGACGCTGCTCGTGCCCAACACAAAGGGCGGTGCCTCGGTGCCTATGGCACTGAACCAAAAAGCCATGAAGAAGGCTGACCCCAACTACCTGCCCATCTATCAGCAGATAGGCCAGTATTGGGGCGAACAGCCCATGACCAGTGGTCCCGTCTATGTGGGTGCCTTCGTACTGATGCTGTTCGTGCTTGGCTTGCTAGTGGTCAAGGGTCCCATGAAGTGGGCCCTGCTGGCTGCCACCATCCTCTCCATCATGCTCTCGTGGGGTAAGAACTTCATGGGGCTGACCGACTTCTTCATCGATCACGTGCCAATGTATGCCAAGTTCCGCACGGTGGCCTCCATCCTTGTCATCGCTGAATTTACGATACCCTTGCTGGCTATGATGGCACTGGGCAAGGTGCTTGGCAACGACTGGTGGGGTAAGGCCTCCTCGGGCGTTCAAGGTTCAAAGGTTCAAGGTTCAAGTTCGAAGTACACCAAGGCTGTGCTCATCAGCTATGCGCTGACGGCTGGCTTCTGCGTGCTCTTTGCACTGATGCCCACAATGTTCTTCAGCGACTTCGTGTCGTCGCAGGAAATGAATGCGCTGTCGCAGTGGCCTGCCGACCAGCTTAACCCGCTGCTTGCCAACCTGCGTGCCGTGCGCCAAGGCATCTTCACGTCTGACTGCTGGCGTTCGTTCTTCGTCATTACCATAGGCACGGCCCTGTTGCTTTGGGCTATGCGTAGCAAGCAGAAGAGCTCGCAACTCTATGCTGTCTGTGGCATTGCGCTGCTTTGTCTCATCGATATGTGGACCGTGAACAAGCGCTATCTGAACGATTCGATGTTCGTCGAGAAGAGCGCCCGTGAGATGCCGCAGCAGATGACCAACACCGATAAGATGATTCTCGAGGACCAGAGCCTTGACTATCGTGTGCTAAACCTGGCTTCCAACACGTTCAACGAGAACGAAACCAGCTACTATCACAAGTCCATTGGCGGCTATCACGCAGCCAAGCTGCGCCGCTATCAGGAGATGATCGAGGCCTACATCGCCCCCGAAATGCAGAAGCTCATGCCCGCCATTGCCGAAGCACAGGGCGACATGACGCAGGTGGCTGGCGACAGCATCTATCCCGTGCTGAACATGCTCAACATGAAATATGTCATCATGCCGCTGCAGGGCGGACAGACGGTGCCCATCATGAATCCCTATGCCTATGGCAACGCATGGTTTGTTGACCGTCTGACTTATGCGCAGAATGCCAACGAGGAGATTGACCGCGTAGGCAAGATTGACCTGCGTCACGAAGCTGTTGCTGATGCAAAATTCCGTGAACAGCTGGGCGAAGCTCAGTTGCAGGACACCGCCTCGGTGGTCACGCTCACTGCCTACGAACCCAACGAGTTGGCTTACGATGTCCGCTCGGGCAAGGGTGGCGTCGTGGTGTTCTCAGAGATTTACTATCCCGGCTGGACCGCCACCGTCGATGGGCAGCCTGCCGAGTTGGGCCGCGTCAACTACATTCTTCGCGCCATGAACCTGACGCCAGGCGAGCACAAGGTCGTGCTGACGTTCAAGCCGAAGTCCATCCATCGCACCGAGAGCATCGCCTATGCTGCCTCGGCCCTGCTACTTTTGGTGGTCGTCGGCGGCATCGTGGTGGCCCTGCGCAAGAAAGATGAACAGTAAAAACCTATTCAGTCAAGATGAACAGTAAAACCGATTCTATCACCAAAAACTATATGACCTATGTTCAAGACTAAACAACTCCTACTCGCGTGCCTGCTCTGCGCCACTTCGGCACAGGCACAGATACTGAGGCCTGCATCGTCAACCGACTATCTGCAGACCATAGCCTCGCCTGGCACCTATGTGCCCTTCACCATCAGCGCCGAGGGCCAGAAACTGCCTGTCCGCTGGGGCATGGACACGGCATGGGCCAACGAAAGCAACATGCGGCGTGGCATCAACCACATCGGTGCCGAAAACCTCTCGATGGTTCGCGCCTGCTTCCGTACCGATGCCCCTTTGACGGGCGACACTGCCATGACCAATTCGCAAATCAGCATTCTCAGCCGTCGCATACGCTTTGCCAACATCCTGAGCCCCAACTGCGACATCATCCTGAACAGTGATCAGGAGGCAGGCATCAGCGACTACTATTGCACCAACAACAAAGCCAACATCGACCACTGGGTGGCTACCATCGCTGCCACGACGAAGTACATCCAGGAGCATTATCCCAATCATAAGGTCATCGCACTCTCGCCCTTCAACGAGCCCGACTACACTCCGTGGAACCAGGGCAGCAGGAGCGACCTCAAAGAGATATCGCGCCGATTGAAGGAAATGTTCCCCGACATCGCCATCACAGCAGGCAACACGCTCAACTGCGACCAGGCAGCCCTGTGGTACAACTCCACAAAGCCTTATGTCGACTGGGGCAACACACACCAGCTGGCAGGCTCATTCGACACCTATGCCAACTTCTTCAAACTCGTGAAGGACGATGGTAAGTACGGCTATGCCGACGAACTCCACAACGTGGGCGAGGCCATCGTGGGCGTCGAATACGGCATGGAAGCAGGTGTCTGGTGGGGCTTCGAGAGCCGTGCACGTGGCGAGTTTTGCGCCATCAGCAACCACGGCTCGCGCATCGGCTATGGCGAGAATCGCAATTCGTGGACCGCAGCAGCCGTCTATCGCGACAACGAGACGCAGGCCGTTCGTGCCTTCATCGGCTCGTCCGAGCGTCAGGCCACCAATGCCACCTACACCTTCGTCTCCAACGACCGCGATGTCTACTTCGACACCGAAGGTCCTCTGCGTGCTTATATCATGCAGATTCCTGGCGGCAAGGGCTATCAGGACGGTCAGACCAACGCCGAGCGCGTCATCAACGTCGACTTTGGTGCCGACGTACCGCCATCGCCTATCGTCTCTGGCACCTTCAAAATCATGAACTATGCCACGAAAGGCGTCGTTGCCGTCAATGGTACCTCTGGCGGTAACCCCAACATTTCGCAGATGACCTACTCCGGGCTGGATGCCCAGAAGTGGAACTTCGAGCGGGTGCCTATCACCACCCCCGGCGACTACAGCTTCTATAAGATTACCAACGTCATGAACAACAAGTACATGAACGTGCTCAACAACTCGACTTCCCGTGCCAACATCATCAGCTACGATGCCGGCATGGCCGACAACGAGCAGTGGTACCTTGAGTATGCCGGCAATGGTTGCTACTACATTCGCAACTGCCTGTCCGCACTCTATCTGGAGATGCAGTCTAATTCGGCAAACGTAGGCGTCAACGTCCAACAGAACTTCAAGGCAACCACCGACGAAGGCCGACTCCTCCAGATGTGGCGCATCCTGCCTCTTGAGAGCGAGTGCGAACTCGATGCTCCTGCTGTGCCCACAGGACTTTCGGCGCAGCCCCAGATTGGTGGCGTGCTGCTCACGTGGACGGCCAACACCGAAGACGACCTCGATGGTTACATGGTGCTGCGCGCTCGCAAAGGCACCAATGAGTGGAACACCATCGCTCGCAAGGTGAAGGGTACTGCCTATCTGGACAATGCCTTGCAGAAAGGTGTCGAATACGAATACCAGCTCAAGGCCATTGACCGTTCAGAGAACCAGTCGGAGCGCACCGCTTCGGTCACTGCAGCCACGGCCGCTGAGAAGGGCCTGCTGGCTCGTTGGGAGTTTGAGGATGACTTTGCCGATGCTACCGACAACCTGCTCGATGGTCTCGCCGGAAAGGCTGGCATGACGTTCGTCACTGAACATGCCTCTGGCGAGAAAGCCTTGCGTCTTGATGGCAGCACGCAATATGTGCAACTGCCAACCGACATCGCTGCAACGGACGAGATGACCATCTCCGGTTGGCTCTATTGGACGAGTTCTGTCAATGCCACGCAGCAGTTCCTGAACTTTGGCAATCCTGGCGGCCAGTACTTCTTCCTGACGCCGAATGCCAGTCGCTATCCCGCATTGGTCGTCAACGACGGAACTGGCGAGCAGTCCGTTGCCAGCACGACGCGCATCTCGTTGCGCAAGTGGACCCATCTGGCAGCAACCATCAGCAGCGATCGTGTCGTCCTCTATATCAATGGCGAGGAAGTAGCGTCGTCATCAGAAATCGGCTTCAAGCCAAGCGACCTGCTCACGGCGATGAGCTACCTAGGTCGTGGCCAGTCCACCACCGCCTCGAAGTTGCAGGGCTATGTCGACGATGTTCGCTTATACAACTATGCACTCACTGCCGACGAGGTAAAGGCTGTCAAGGAGGAGGTCGCCAATGGCATCGAACTGCCCGAAGAAGTCGCTGCCGAGTCCAATGCTTCGGTAACCTACGACTTGCAAGGTCGTCGCATCGTCACCCCGTCACCTAACGGTGTGGTCATCAATCGCCAGCCCGATGGCAGCTTCCGCAAGGTAATCGTGACGAAGTAAAGCCCACCCCTTCCCTCCCAAAGGGAGGGTGCTTTGAATAGCCTTGGAGGGAGCAACGTGTAGGGGCTGCAAATAGATTAGGGAATAATATAGCAGGTGGCACAGAATCGGCCTGCAAGGCCAGCACCACACAGCCCAGGGCGTCGCCCTGGGAGATGGGGTGACATAAAAGGAAATTGCGCCCTGCAGGGGCAGCACCAACGTAGGGGCGACCCGCGCCACGTGTAGGGGCAGACTCCCGTGTCTGCCCGCCTGTCCCCAAGCAAAACACCTGCCACCAGAGAGCGGGCAGACACGGGAGTCTGCCCCTACACGTGGCGCGCGATCTCGGGACCTCGGAGAGGTCCTAATATCAGCGCTCGGCCCTTTGGGACGCTTGCGTAGCTTGTCGGAGCAAGAAATCCAGGTCTACTGACCTGGGGACAAGCGGACTAATACAAGGCACCGACTTCGAAGATGTCGCACGAAACTATTCCCATTTGCGGGCAGACACGGGAGTCTGCCCCTATGCGTGGACGTGGCTCCCCTCCTTTCGGGTGGGTTCTTGTGGGTTCCAGGGATCTCCCTCCTTTGACTTCTTTGACTTCTTTAACTTCCTTGACTTCCCAAAAATAAATCAATATGAAAAAGCTCTTGTCCCTTCCCCCCAATCTTGTGGGATGTTTCCACCAGATAACCGGTTACTCCCGTGATGAATTCTTCTGTACCAACGACCCCATAGGCAGCAAGCTCGGGTCGGGTGGGGGAACGGCATGGCTATTGCAACAAGCAGGTGTTAGCCCCACTCAGAGCCCCACCTCGGCCAACTCCGAAGAGGGAGGGGAACCAAATTTTACGCGACCAATCAGTGCCTGCCCGGCCAACTCCGAAGAGGGAGGGGGACCAAATTTTACGCGACCAATCAATGCCTGCCCGGCCACCCCCAGAGTGGTAGAGAGACCAACCACGATTACGCGTCCCGGCAGTACCACCTCGGCCACCCCCAGAGTGGTAAGGGTACCAACCAATATTACTCGCCCCGGCAGTACTCCCTCCCCAGTCGGGGAGGGAAGGGGTGGGGCCTCCCCTCGCATTATCCTCCATGCCGGTGGCCAGAGCCGTCGTCTGCCTGCCTATGCGCCATCAGGAAAGATTCTGACGCCCATCCCCATCTTCCGTTGGGAGCGTGGACAGCGACTGTCACAGGACCTTCTCTCCCTGCAGATGCCCCTCTATGAGCGCATTATGGAGAAAGCCCCTGAGCGGCTACGCACGATGGTCGTCAGTGGCGATGTGTTTATCCGTGCCACAAAACCACTGCAACCCATTCCTGATGTCGATGTGGTATGCTATGGCCTATGGCTGAACGCCGAGACTGCCAAGAACCATGGAGTCTTCGTATCTACACGCGATAACCCGTCGGTGCTGAAGTGTATGTTGCAGAAACCCTCCGTCGAGACGCTCAACGGACTCCTGCGCGACCACCTCTACCTGACTGACATCGGCGTTTGGCTGCTGAGCGACCGTGCCATCGAGTTGCTCATGAAGAAGGCCCAGCTCCCTGCCGACGAAGGCACCGGCGATGCCGGCACCGCTCACGATGGTGGCAACGGAGTGGGCATCCGCTACTACGACCTCTACACCGACTTCGGCGGCTGCCTCGGCACCGATCCCACCTTCCACGACGACGAGCTGCAGCAGCTCAGCGTGGCCATCCTCCCGTTGCCCGGTGGCGAGTTCTACCACTTCGGCACATCCCGACAGATCATCACCTCCATGCTGGCCATCCAAAACCTTGTCAACGACCAGCGCGAGATACTCCACCACGGCATCAAGCCGCACCCCTCCATCTTCCTGCAGAATGCCGTGATGAGCCGTAAGTTCACGTCCGACAACCGCAACATCTGGATAGAGAACAGCTGCGTGGGCGATGGATGGACATTCACCTCCGACCACATCGTCACAGGCGTGCCCGACAACGACTGGACCGTCCACCTGAAGCCCGGGCAGTGCGTCGACATCGTACCCATCGGCGGTGCCCAGTGGGTAGTGCGGCCGTATATGATGGACGACACCTTCAGCGGTGACGAGCAGTTCGAACCCCGCTACCCCGTAGTCTCGAATATCAACGACATGGGCAAGGCCCTCCTGTGGATGCTAGGCGACGAGCAGTGTGTCGAGGGACGCCGCGTGTGGGAGCAGAGCCGTCACCTCAGCGCCGAAGACATCTGCAACGAGGCCAATCTGCTGCGCCTCACCGCCCAACGGCGCAAGTTCCGCATGCGCAACTGGCCTGCCCTGGCAGCCAACTATCGCCGCAGCGTGTTCTACCAGCTCGACCTCGAAGATGCCGCCCGCGAGTTTGTCGAAGGCCGAGTGCCCCTGCCCCCGCCACTCCCCGACACCGAGCCCATCCTCATCCGTATGCACGACGCCATGTTCCGCGAAGAATATGAAAATAATGAACTTCTTCGTCATTGCAACCCCAACATGCTCCTGAAGACTCGGATAGGGGGGACTGAGCCACAGCCCCTACAGACTCTCCCCTCAGCCCCCATCCCGAGCGGAGCTCGCCCCCCCGTAGCCTTCCCCTGCAGGGAGGGGAGTAGTAACTCTTTGGAGCAAGAGGCTAAGCCCGAAACAGCAACCCCCCAAGCTGAACCTGCAAACGCCGAATCCGCCCCCACATCTCCTCAGCCTGCAGCTCCCTCAGCATTCTCCCTCCTCCGTGAGGCCTTATTGCAGGGCACCTCCAATACCTCCGCACCCAATACCCCCTCCACAATGGGAGATGGATGGGGCCAGGGTGGGGCTGTTGGGGCTTCCGTTTACCCCGATCAAATCGTCTGGGCCCGCTCCCCTGTGCGCATCGACATTGCCGGAGGTTGGACTGACACGCCACCCTATAGCCTCATGGAAGGCGGATGCGTCGTCAACTTCGCCATTAACCTCAACGGCCAACAGCCGTTACAGGCCTATGTGAAGCCCTGCGCCGACCATCACATCGTACTCCGAAGCATAGATCTGGGTGCCGCTGAGGTGGTGGATTCCTACCAGCAACTGGCCGACTACAACCGTGTGGGCAGTCCGTTCTCCATTCCCAAGGCAGCGCTCACCCTCGCCGGCTTCGGTGCCGGTCGTGGCTACAATACTCTTGCCGACCAACTGCGGCAGTTTGGTTGCGGCATTGAACTCACCATGCTCTCAGCCATCCCTGCCGGCAGCGGACTCGGTACCAGCAGCATCCTCGCCGCTACCGTGCTGGCTGCCCTGAGCGACTTCTGCGGACTGTCGTGGGACAAGGCTGAGATAGGTCGTCGCACACTGCAGCTTGAACAACTGCTCACCACGGGTGGTGGCTGGCAAGACCAATATGGCGGATTGCTGCCAGGTGTGAAACTCCTTGAGACGCAACGTGGACTCGTTCAGCAGCCACAAGTGCGTTGGTTGCCCACACGACTGTTCACGCAAAGCGACTACCGCGCCTGCCATCTGCTCTACTATACTGGCATCACGCGCACAGCCAAGCAGATACTCAGCCAAATCGTCCGCCGTATGTTCCTCAATCAGCACGACGAGCTCGCCCTGCTCCGGCAGATGAAGGACCATACGCAACTCATGTTCGAAGCCCTGCAGCGCGAGGATTTCCAGCTCATGGGACAGCTTGTGCGCCGCACGTGGCAGCAGAACCAGCTCCTCGATAGAGGTACCAATCCACCCGAAGTGCAGCAACTCACCAGTCTCATCGACGATCTCTGCCTCGGCTATAAGCTGCCAGGTGCAGGTGGCGGTGGCTATCTCTACATGATTGCAAAGGATCCCGATGCCGCTACGCGCATCCGCCAGACACTCCGGCAGCATCCTCTTAACGATCGAGCCCGCTTTGTTGATATGACACTCAGCGAAACCGGACTCGAAGTCAGCCGCTCGTAGTTGCTTTGCACTTGCAATCCCAGAGCTTTCCTATTTGTCATCGGGCTTATTTCGCATGAATGATATGCTTTGAAGGGACAAACCCAATCCTATGGCAGGGCGAAATCAATGGGTTATCGGGTCAAAACCAATGCTTTTCGAGTATATCTTTATAATAAGAGTCATCGCAGCGACCTGCGATGACTCTTTGTCTGTTCCCCAATTTTGGAATGCCATCGTAGGGAAATGCACCCTATCTGATGACTTTTCTGACTCCGTCGGGAGTTCGCATGATGCAAACTCCGTGAGCCTCTGGCGCGGTTGGGCGCCCTTGGAGGTCGTAATAGCGAACATCCATGTCCTCGAAAGGACGTTGCGGGGTGTTGATGCTAGTGGGCTGGAACTCAAGAATGGTGCCAAAATAACTCCAGGGGGCCGTCTGCCGATAGACTTCCAGACTGCCCTCAGGCACATAGAGCACCGATTTTTCCATTGTCCAGTCGGCGAAGGCTTCCAGATGGGTGTCGGCGGGAGGTTCCTCGGCGTACATATAGACGGTGTGCGACGAGAAGTTAGGAACGCTGAAGGCAGCCCATTCAATCTTTCGCACCGATGCGGGAATATGCCATTCCTTCATATTGTCGGCACCAGCCAGAGCCCATGCCTCGATTTCCTCCAGCCCCTCGGGCAGTTGGCATTCCTTCAGCCGGTAGCACTCGTAGAAAGCTGAGCGTCCGATGCGCTTGATGGTTGGTGGCAGGATGAGCTTCACGAGGCTCTGACTGCTGTAGAATGCGGCGCGAGGAATGCTGTCGAGCCGTGGTCTGATGTCTAGCGTATCGACGAGGATGAATTCGAAAGCAAATGGGTCGATGCGGCGCACGCTCTCGGGAATGACCAGACTTTTCTTGCTCAGTCCGTGGAAAGCCTTGCCCTCGATGGTTTCCAGAGAGTTTGGCAGTTCCAGGTTTCTCAATGTGTTGTTGTTCAGCGCCGCATATCCGATGTGCTTCAGCCGTGTCGGCAGATGAATGTTCAGAATGGAGCAGTCGCCGAAGCAGTAGTCGCTCAGGCGCTCCACGTTGTCGGAGATAATGACTTCGTCGATGTAGCATTTCTCGAAGGCACTCTCACCGATGTGAGTGACGGTGTTGGGAATGACCAGTTTCTTCTGGTGCGGTGCAATGTTTTCAAGCGCATATTTGAAAGCTGCGTCGCCGATGCGCTCCAGGCTGTCGTTGAGCGTGATGTTGTAAGTGCGGTGAAAGTTGAAAGCCTTGTCGTCGATGATCTTCGTCTCGGGTGCAATGGTGAACGTCTCTGCCCGTGAGCTGGTAGGTGCGAAATAGGCCAACAGGCGGCTGTGGTCGCGTGTATAGAGGTAGCCGTCCTCCAACACGTAGTTTGGATGGTCCTCGTCGATGGTCACGTCGCACAGCGAGATGTTGCCGTTCAAGGCGCCATTGCCGATGTGCTCCAGCGTAGCAGGAATGTGCAGGGAGGAAAACTGGTTGTGGGTGAAAGCGTGGTCGCCCAGCCAGGTCAGCGTCTCAGGGAAGTCGATGGCCTCGCCGCAGAACGACAAGGCATAGTCGCCAATCTTCTTCAGCGTGTTCGGCAGCACAAGTTTCTTGAACTCCTTGTCGGCAAACATGTAGGAACCAATCACGTCGTTCTCGGTAGTATAGTTCTCGTAGTAGGGTTCGCCGCCGGACACGATGCGGCAATCCTCCAGGTTCAGCGTCTTGTACTCGGAAGCCCAGTCGCGTAGCACTTTGATATCGCTGCCATTGATGGAACCTTTCAAGGTCAGTTCCTTCACGTACTGCAGTTCGTATTCGTCAAACAAGTCCTGCAGGTCGCCTGCAGCCACCCACACTACTTTCTCTGCAGCCATCGTTACTGATACCGAAGGGAGCCAACAGGTCATGATAAGCAAAAGTAATATGTGTTTCATGGGTGCAAAGGTACAAAAAAACAGTGAAGAGTGAAGAGTTTAGAGTGAAAAGTTTATAGTGAATAGTGAAAAGTAAATAGTGAATAGCGTGTGATTACTCTTTCTTCAGCAATTTCGCCAACGGAAAAGCAAATCATAAACTATTCACTATTCACTATTCACTATACACTATAAGCTATAAGCGTAGGGCTTACTTCTTCTTGCCCCAATAGCTCTTGGCACCGTTGATGCCGGCGTAGACCAAGGTGTGCTTGCGGGGATTAGCTTCCCAGTCGCACTCGCGCTGCACCTTCAGCTCAACGCCGTTGGCGGTGAGCGTGTTGGTGGAGGCGTTGAAAGTCCACTTGGCACCCTTCCACGGGCCTTCGGTGATGGTACCATCGGCAGCGAAGGTCATGGTGGAGGAAGTTTTCATCTCGCCGTACTTGTAGCCAAGGTCGATGTGCTCCCACGTACCAGCAATCTCGTCAGCGGTGATGGCCACCTGCGGAACAGCAGCATAGCGTTCGGGCATGACCACGGGCCAACCCGAGGAGAGCCACTGGATGCTACGTACACCACCCATCATAACAGCGTTGGGCGCATTGCCGCCTGCCGTGGTGGGGAATCGCTGCTGCGAGGCATAGAACCAGTTGCCCTTGCCATCGTCGAACACGGCGCAGTGAGCGATGCCTACCCAGCCTTGTGAACCTTCGAACTTGTATGGGTGGGTGAGTACGGTCTCGTTACCAGTGTAGTTGCCGTCGATGGTCTTTGAACGGGCGATGCGGGTGTTGTAAGGAACGTCCAGGCCGTCGTAAGCCATGAACAGGTAGTAGTAGCCGTCGTGGTAGACAATCTCGGGTGCCTCGGAACCTTGCCAGCGGCTGTTGCCACGGCTCCAGATGCGCTTGCCATAGCCGTTGTTGGCCAGTCCGGCAGCTGATGTAGCCCAAGGCTTGCCAAGTTCGGTGATGGTCTTACCGGTTTCGGGGTTGAGCTGCACGGCAGCGAAGCCTGAGTGCCATGAGCCGTAGATGAGCCAGTGCTGACCCTCGGGCGTGATGACGAAGGTGGGATCAATGGCGTTGAAGTAGAAGTAGGCTTCCCAGTTATCCAGGCTTGCGCGTTTCCACCCGTCCTTGCCCTTGTCGGACGACGAGCAGATGACGAAGCCTTTGTCCTCCCACTTGTTGCTACCGGGATCGGTGGTCTCCATCATGCCGATAAAGGCACGCTCGGTCCAGGAGTTGTCGAAGTTGGCGGCGGTGTTGGGCTTACCCGACTTGATGTAGTTATCGACGACGATGCAATAGTACATACGGTAGAGACCTGAGCGTACTTTGCGCACGCAAGGAGCCCAGTAACCCAGTTGTGGGTCATTGATGGGGTCCAGACCTTGGTCAGCACGAATCTCGTTGAGCTTGGTCTTCACCCACGAGGGGGCGTTCTGCATGGTACCGCCGAGGTACTCCCAGTTGACGAGATCGGCAGAACGGCGGGCATGGAAGTGGCCGCCAGAGGTATGTGCGTTGCCATAGGATGCGTCGGTCTGGTACATGTAGTAGTAGCCATCGTCGGCAAGCACGACGGAGGGGTCGTGAACGTTGGCAAGATTCCACTTGCTACGCTGACTCCACTGCGAGATGTTGCGGTAATCGTCGGCATAGGTGGGTGCCTTCCAGCTGTCGAGGTCGGACGATGAATCCTGTTCGGTGGTGAAGGTCACGTCGGCACTATAGACAACACCATTCATATTTTGTGCGTACGCGCGCACGTGATACGTAGTGTTGGCAGTGAGGCCGGCCAGTGTGACGGTCATGTTGCTGGAATTGGCTGTCACCTTCGTGTCGTTGATAGTTGGATTAGCTGAGGTGCTGTAGCACACGCCGCGACTGGTGATGCCCGATCCTGTGGCTGTGGCGCTGACCACAGCTGTAGAGAACGTGATGGACGACACAGTGGGCTTCGACACGGTCAGGTTTCCACCACCACCGGAGCCGCCGCCATCGTCGGGATCGTCGCTGCCGCCACAGGCGGTGAGTGCAGTGGCAATGCCGCAACCAAGGAGTAATCCAAAGAATAGTCTTGAAAGGATTTTCATGATTTTTTCTTAAATATGTGAAGTTGTGTAGTGTAGGAGTAAAAATGAGTAAAAGCCCTCCCAAAGCCTTCCCCCAAAGGGGAGGGAACCCAACTTCGCAGTAAAGCCGAATGTTTGGGTTCACTTCCCTTCAGGGGAGGGTAGGGGAGAGACTCCTAATTATTCAAACACGAGATGGCTGCCATCCACGGTGAAGCGGAAGTAGAGATTATCACCGTCGGTGGGACTGATGCCATTGTAGTTCTGATAGTAAGTGTTGCCATCGTTGCCCACCATCGTGCACTTTACATCGGCCGAGCCGCCGTTGTTGGTCACGCTGACGGTCACCATTGCCTCGTCCATGGCAGCGAGCCACTGTGCCCAGTCGCTCTGGCCACCGCTCGGTGTGCAAGCAGCGTAGCTGTCGCCCCAGCCGTAGTTGTCGGCACGTACGACGGCATATTCGCTGTTGTCCTCACGGGTGAGCACCACGACGAAGTTGTTCCAGTTGTTGGCACCGCTGGTGAAGTTCTTAAAGCGTGTCGTGTAGGTCTTGCCTACGGGCACCTGAATCATCTGCGAATGGGCCGTCCACCAAGGTGTAGAGTTGTCTTCCTCGCCGATCACCTCATCGAACTCGATGTGGCTGTTGTCAATCGTGAAGTTGAAGTAGAAGTTGTCGGGATCAACTGTGTTGATGCCGGTGTAGCTCTGCGTATAGGTCTGGCCATCGTTGCCTACCATGACAGCCTTCACGTCGGCAGTTCCATTGCCGTTGTTGGTCACGTAGGTAGTAACCTTGGCGCCGTCCATAGCCTTCAGCCAAGCAGCCCAGTCGGCCTGACCACCGCTCGGTGTGCAGGCGTCGTAGCCAGAACCCCAACCGTAGTTGTCGGCACGTACGACGGCATACTCAGTGGAACCGTCGGAGTTGCAGAGCACGACGCAGAAGTTGTTCCAATTGTTGGCACCGCTAGTGTAGTTGGTGAAGGTGGTGACGAAGGTCTCGTTGGGGCCGACCTTGATGTTCTCGGAGTGGGCACTCCACCAGGGAGAACTGTTGTCGGTATTACCAATGCAGGTGTACATCTTGTCGACGACCTCGAACTGAGCCGTAGCGATGACGGGGTCACAGCTCTCGCCCTTGTAGGTCTTGTTGTAGACGGCTACGAGGTTCTTGGTTCCGAGCGAGTTCAGGTCGGGAACGGCCTGGAAGGTCAGCTCCTGAGCGGTGACAGTCTTCGACACGCCCTGCTCGAACTGTACGACGGCAGTGACATTGGCTGTGATGGCAGCCAGGTCGGTGCCCTGGAGCACCTTGCGGGGTGCGCCCTTCAGCTCCATCGACAGGGGCAGCTTGTCCTCAGCCGAGGTGCAACCTCCTATAGGCTCGATGTCGGTTGCGAGGAAGTTGATGTACGAACCCTCGGGCACGAGGAAGGCACGGATGGTGTTGTTCAAAGGATCGGCATTGAGGTTGGGCAGCGGTGAGGTCTGCTTGTACTCCTTGACGACGGTACCATTCGAAATCTTCACGTAGAGTCCGCCTCCGGTGCGATCGATGGTCAGCACGACGCGACCGCCGAGCTTGTCAACGCCGTTGTCGGTGTCGGTCTCGAAGGTGAGCGTGCTCATTACGAGCGAACGGTCGATGTAGTCGCCCCACTCGGAGTTGCCGCTGGGCTGGTTGTCGAAGCGGATGGCGCCATATTCCTTGTAGTTGGCGGCACCGCGATCCTCATCGTTGCAGATGATGAGTGCGAAGTTCTTATAGGTATTGGAGGCGTTAGGGTTGATGTTCAGGTTGAACAGTCCGTGCCAGATGCCTTCATTACTGATCTGATAGTACTTGGAGAACTGAGCCCACCAACCAGTGCTAAAGTCGGTAGCACCGATGGTGTAGACATCTTCCATCATGCCTTCGAGTTCTTCTTCGTCGCTACCCTTGTTGGCATTGATCGAGTCAATCACTTGGGAGAGCCAGTCGGGGGAGTCCACATTGTAGAGGTCGCCACCCTCGCAGCTGGTCAGTGTGAACATTCCCAGTGCTGCTGCGCAGAAGGCCATTGCGAATTTTCTCATATATTTCATAATACTTATCGATTTTCAATTTTCAATTATCTATTATTTCACAACGGGATGAACGGTCCAGCCCTTCTTGGCGAAGTAGCTCGAGTTGTCGCTGTTGTTGTTGGCAGAGTTACCCGTCAGGTTGGGGTTGTCGTTGAGGGTTCCCTGGAAGATGGGCAGGAATTCGTGACCGGCCACATAGGTGTCGTACGAGCTCTTGCTGCACGAAGCGTAGTCGACGGCATCCTTCGGAGTGTAGGTGTAGTTACCTGCCTCGTAGTTGCCCTTGGTCCAGAAATTGAAGGCACCATGCTCCTTGAGCTGCTGCAGACGGTCAGCGCTGTAGAAGAATCCCCAGCGGATGAGGTCGAAGCCACGGCCGAACTCGCAACCGAATTCCTTCGGGCGCTCGACGTTGGCAATCTGCTCGAACAGCTTGTCCTTCGTGTTGAAATCGGCAAGCTTCAGGCCAGCCAGATTGGCGCGTGCGCGCACCTGATTGATCCAGTCAATGGCCTGCTGGGTGGGTCCGTTGACCTCGTTCTCGCACTCGGCGGCACGCAGCAGCACGTCGCTGTAGCGCATCAGTCGGAGGTTGATACCGCAGTGCAGACCGGTGACGACCTTCTCATAGAGACCTGTGCGCAGGTTGGTGTTCTTGGCAATGGGCAGTCCACCGTAGTTGTTGTTGGTCACGAGATATTCGTTGGCCTTCAGCTGCTGCGTGTAGGCAACATTTCCATATTCGAAGCCTTCCCAGTCGTTCTCGAACGTACCGATGGTCCAGTAGAGGCGCGGGTCAAGCTTACCCTCGGTGGTGCGCTCCTGCTTGAACAGGTTGTAGAGCCATGGCGAAGCCGAAATGTCGGCCCAACCGCCACAGTCGCCAGGACCGTAGTTGCTCTCGATGGCGTGTCCCTGCGTAGCGTTGGCACTGGTGTTCACGGGTGTCCACTCGTCGTCGGTACCCTGTGAACCGTAGTCGAGGAACTGGATTTCGAACAGGCTCTCGGCATTGTTCTCGTAGGCAGAACCTTCGCGGAAGTTGTCGCCATAGTTCTTCATGAGCTCGTAGTGGCCGTAGTTACCGGCGATGATGCTCTTCAGCACGTTGAGTGCCTCGCTGTACTTGTGGCGCTGCATGTAGGTGCGAGCCAGGTAGCCGGCAGCAGCACCGCAGGTGGCACGTCCCTTGGCCCACTCGCCACCTTCATCGCGCGAAGGAAGCAGTGCCATAGCTTCTGCAAAGTCGCTCTCGACCTGATCAAGCACACGGTCGTACTGAGCGAAGGTATCCTCGTCGCCCTCAGCCTTGTTGGAGGCATAGAGTCCGTCGAGCGTGGAATACTGACTGTAGTCGGTAATGAGGGCAGGGTTCTGGTAGTAACCTGCCAGGTTGTAGTAAGCCAGGCCGCGGATGAACAGAGCCTGACCCTTGATGCGGTTCATCTGCTCGGAGAGGTTCTCTTCGTTCGTACGTGAGAGCACGAAGTTGCAGACGTTGATGGTGTAGTACCAGTCGCGCCATGACCACTGTCCGATTTCATCGGTGATAGGTTCGTTGAGGTCGTCGAAAGGCATGTACCATACCTGTGATGAGTTCCAGGCCTCGTCGCCGCGCATCACGTCGATGTTATAGCCAACACGGGCGTAAGTGCCTTCCATGCGGATGTGGTTATAGCAGGCAATCACACTCTCCTCCAGATCGTTGGCCGTGTAGCCGAAGGTACCTGATGTCTGCTCGTTGGGGTTGGTCAGTTCGAGCTTGTCGCTGCACGATGTCATCGTGCCGAGACCCAGCAACAGGGCAAGTGAAATCTTATATAGTTTCATAATATAATATTCTATTTTCAATTATCAATTATCAATTCTTTAGAACGAGAAGAGGATACCGGCCATGAAGGTGCGGGCACTGGGATAGGAGCACCAGTTGTAGCCTGGTGAGAACGTGCCGCCGGCGAAGTCAACGTTATAGCCATGATAGCCCGTGAAGGTGTAGAGGTTTTGGGCCGACACGTAGATGCGAGCACCCGAGATGACACCATTGAACAGCTTGTCAGGAATGTTGTATCCCAACTCGATGTTGGCAATCTTCCAGTAAGCGGCGTTCTGAATCTGACGATCCGAGAACAGGTCGTTCCAAGCCAGTGTAGCGTTGTTAGCATAGTAAGTGCGCGGTACGCTGGAGATGTACGTCAGGCCATCGTCCGACCAGCGGTTGGCATCGAGCAGGGCAACAGCCTTGTTGGACGGGCCATAGCATGAGTTCAGGTTGTTGTAGATACCGTCGGAAACGTGATAGTTCAGTGCACCGAAGGTCGAGATGCTCAGGTCGAAGCCTTTGTACTCGAGGCGTCCGCTCAGACCGAAGCTGATCTTGGGCAGACCGCTGCCGAGCACCACCTGGTCGTAAGCATCGACAACACCGTCGGGAGTGCCATCGGGGCCGCTCACGTCCTTGTAGAGGCAGTCGCCGACGTTGGCGCCATTCTGAATGGCGTGGTCGTCGAGGTCAGCCTGTGTGCGTGCGATGCCTTCGTAAACCCAACCGTAGAACTTACCGACTTCCTGACCAACTTCGGTCTTGTAGGCACCGGAGATGTAGCTCTTGGTACCGAAGCCCAGCGAGGTCACCTTGTTCTTCAGGGTGCTCAGGTTGGCCGAGATGTCGTACTTCAGCGGGTGGTCGTGGTTGCGATAGGTAGCCGAGAATTCGAAACCACTGTTCTCCATCTCAGCAGCGTTCATGGTCACGCTCGTGTTGGCAACACCTGCATTGGCAGGAACGGGCACGTTGTAGAGCAGGTCGGTCGAGATGTTCTTGTACCACTCGGCGGTGAACTCCAGTCGGTTGTTGAACATGGCAACGTCCAGACCCACGTTCATGGTCTTCTTCTTCTCCCAAGCGATGTTCTCGTTCACGAAGGTCGAGATGGCCGAACCCGTAATGGGCTGATTGCCAAACGAATAGGTCATGTTGTTGCGGTTCATCGTGGCCTGGAACTGATACTCGCCGATGTTCTCGTTACCGAGTTCACCATAGCTGGCGCGCAGTTTGAACATGTTGATGACGTCGGAGCTCACAGGGAAGAACTTCTCCTTGTCCAGACGCCAACCGACTGAAACAGAGGGGAACGTACCCCAGCGGATGTGCTTGGTCAGACGCGAGCTACCGTCGCGACGGACGATGGCCGAGAGCAGGTACTTGCCGTCGTAGTCGTAGATGAGACGTCCGATGAACGAGTTCATGGCGTGCGTATATTCATAGGAAGACGCATTGCGCGTGCCTGCGTGTTGCAGCTGCAGGAAGTAAGGCTCGGGGAAGTTCACACCCCAGCCGTTCAGTATGTCAGTGTTTTCTTCTTCATAGGTGATACCACCCAGCAGGTTCAGATGGTGCAGACCGAAGGTGGCGTCGTAGTTCAGCGTGTTCTCAACGAGGAAGTCGGCGTAGGTACGCTTGTTCTTGTCAAGGCGCTCGTTGCTCTTGTCCAGATAGACACGGTTGCTCTGAATCCAGGCCGAAACCCATGTTCTGTCCTGAGCGTGGGTCTTGCTGTACGAAAGGTTCAGCTTGTAGTTCAGCTTGTGGTTCTTGCTTTCCACGCCAATCATCTTCAGCAGGTCGACCTCAGCCGAACCGGTGGCTACGACGCGGTCAACGATGGTGTTACGCGTTACGAGGTTGTTGACCAGCAAGGGGTTAGAAGCCGAGATGTCGCCGTGGATGGTGTCGTAGTAGACGCCATAGCCGTAGGCATCGTAGTTGTAGCTGCTGGCCGAACCTACTTTGTCGTCAAGCACCCAAGTGCCATCGTCGTAAGCCTTGATGGTGGGTTGCATCGACAGGGTACCACCGAGCACGTTGTAGCCCGTCATACCGTACAGACCCTGAATGTACTCCTGGGCGTTGGAAATGCCAAGACCGTCCTGTGAGGAGTGCGAATAGACGAGGCTTGTGCGGAACTTGATGAACTTTGTGTCCATGGTGTTGTTCACACGTGCTGTGAAGCGCTGGTAGTTAGGACCTGCACCCTCGAGGGTTCCCTTCTGGTTGAAGTAGTCGAGGCCGATGTTATAAGTATTGTTGGCACCGCCACCGCTCAGGTTCACGTTGTGGTTCTGGCGGATACCCGTCTTGAACACTTCGTCGAACCAGTTGGTGTTCGTACCGTCCATGAAGTGGTACTTGCCGTCTTCGCCCAGGCTGTAGCCACCAGGAAGCGGCGTGCCGCTGTTCAGGCAAGCCTGACCGAGGTAGTTGCTGTACTGGTCGGCATTCATCAGGTCGTAAGTGCTGCTGGGAATCTGGTCAATACCGAAGTAGCCCTTGTAGTCAACCTTCAGAGGCTGGTCTTTCTTACCATTCTTCGTCGTGATGATGACCACACCGTTAGCAGCACGTGAACCGTAGATGGCACCTGCCGATGCGTCCTTCAGCACCTGGATGGTCTCGATGTCGTTAGGCGAGAAGTCACGAATGGTTGTTCCCATGGGGACACCATCGATGACGTACAGAGGAGCCGTGCTGCCGAACGAACCGATACCACGAATACGCACTGAAGGATCAGCACCAGGCTGACCGTCAGAGGTAATCTGCACACCGGCAACCTTACCTTCGAGCATGGTCGAGATGTTCGAGTTCGACACCTTCTTCATTTCTTCAGCGTTCACAATCGAAACGGAACCTGTCAGGTCGGCCTTCTTCTGTGTACCATAACCCACCACGACAACTTGTTCGAGCGTGTGGGCGTCAGCCTGCATGGTGATAGCCTCAATCACGGCGCGACCGCGAATGGCCACTTCCATGTCTTGGAAACCAACATAGCTGATCACGAGTGTACCCTGTGCAGGTGCGTCAATCTGGAAGTTTCCATCCAAGTCGGTCACAACACCACCGGCAGCGTCTTTCACCCTGACGGTTGCACCAATGAGTGGCTCTCCATCGGGATCAACTACCTGACCACTCACTTTAATGGTCTGATTCTGGGTCACTGCAGCCTGAGCCTCCGACGGATATACCGTCATCGTACCCATGATGCCCAAACCCAGCATCACTGAGAATAATACTTCTTTTCTCATTTTGTTAATTGATTTTAAGTTAAGAAAAATGTATGATATGTTAGTTATTACGGCATTTTGCTACTTTGAGATTACAAAATTACGACATAATATATATAGGGAGGTGGACAAAAAGACATAAAAGGTGGACAAAACGATTCGGGTGCGCATTTTTCCACTTTGATGCCCTGTTTTTGAAAAATGTCCACCTCAACGATGCCTACGCCGCAGTTTCCGTGGCGAAGCCCGGCAACCACTCCAGTCCTCCCGATTTGCTGATGGCAGACCTCCCGATTTGCTGATGGCAGACCTCAAGTGTGCAGGTTGCGACTTTGGAAGCAGCCTTTTTCGTTGCTCGAGTCTTGAGTTGCGACTTTGGAGAGCAGCTTTTTCGTCGGGGAATAATATTTCAGTTGACCTATAGGAGGTAGAACTTGAAAAAACGGAGAAGAACAGAAAACTTACCCAGCAATAGGATGCTATGGGACCTCGGAGAGGTCCAAATATTAGAACCCCCAGGTCTATGACCTGGGGATAGAAATCTCGTGTGGGGGAAGACGACTTCGGAGAAGTCGCCCCTATCTAAGTCTTCATTACGTGCGACATCTTCGA